>CAMYKZ010000056.1 GCA_947259045.1 uncultured Afifella sp. | reverse complement strand
GAACTTTACCAGATAACCTTGGGCGGTTCGGCAGACGAACTGACGACGATCGGCGAAATTACCGGCCGCGGATTTACCCCCGACGATGTCGTCGACGCCGTTGAGACAATCGTGCAGGCCTATCTCGGCTTGCGGAGGGATGGCGACGAGACGTTCCTCGACGCCTATCGCAGGGTCGGCGCGCAGCCGTTCAAGGACGCGCTCTACGGTGAAGTCCATGCAGCCGCCTGACCGCCGGGACCATGACCGCGCCGACAAGCGTCAGGTCGGGTCCGAGGTGCGCGACGAGGCCGCTTCGCTTCAGGCCCGCTATGGCGGGCTTGAGCCGGAGCTCGTCATCGAGCTTTGCGTCGACCGGCTGTTTGCGGAGGAAATTGCCGTCGTCTCGTCGTTCGGTTCCCAGTCGGCAGTGCTGCTGCACATGATTTCCGAAATCGACCCGACATTGCCGGTGCAGTTTCTGGATACCGGAAAGCACTTTTCGGCGACCCATGATTATCGCAATTCGCTGATCGATCTTCTGGGCCTGAAGGACATTTGCATTGTCGAGCCGGACCCGGCGCTGCTGGGCGCCGCCGATCCCGTCGGCATTCTGTTTGTCCAGGATGCCGACAAATGCTGCGGCGTTCGCAAGGTTGAACCGATGGCCCGGGCGATTGCGCCTTACCGGGCCTGGATGACCGGGCGCAAACGCTACCAGTCGGAGACCCGGGCCGCGTTGCCGGTGTTTGAAGCCGTCGGCGAGCGGGTGCGGATCAATCCGCTGGCGCTCTGGAGTGCGCAGGACGTCGACATTTACCGGCATGTCCACAGTCTGCCGGATCATCCGCTGACGGCAAAAGGTTACCAATCCATCGGCTGTCAGCCCTGCACCCGGCCTGTAAAAGACGGCGGAACCGATCGTGACGGCCGCTGGGCCGGACTGGAAAAAACGGAATGCGGTATCCATATGAGCGGCTTCAGCCAGGCCATTGAGATTGCGACACAAAAAGGATCAGGATGATGAGTGAAACGCAGACGAGACTGTGGCGCGGCGCCGGTTTCGCCGAGGACGAATGGCTGACCATCGAAACTCATGACGGATTGCAGGACGGCGATCTGATTGTGCCGCTTGCTGTCCTGCAGCAGGCAGGCGATGCATTGCTGTCGCGCAATTCCGGGCGCACCGGTGTGCGCCTCGAGGCCGGTGAAGATATTTCGGAGCTGGAACCGTTTCTCGACAGGCTGGCTTTGATTGCACTGGATTTCCCCGCTTTTACTGACGGACGGGCCTATTCCAAGGCTGTCCGGCTGCGTCAGAACCATGGTTTTGCGGGCGAAATCCGCGCTGTCGGCGATGTGCTGCTGGATCAACTGGCTTTCATGCAGCGCTGCGGCTTTGACGCGATGGAAATCAGCAACGACGCAACCCTGGAGCGGCTGGCTGAAAACCGCATCGCTTCAGTCGACCGGCACTATCAGCCGGCCCTTGACGATGCGCCGGAAAATCCGACCTACAGCTGGCGGCGCAACGCAGCGCCTTGAGCGCCATCAATTTCCTGTCAATCACTGAGCTGGATATTCCATGATGACCGATACAATTGACTCTGCGATCGAAACCGATGTGGTGATCGTCGGCGCCGGCCCGGTCGGGCTGTTTGCCGTCTTCGAACTGGGTCTGCTCGACCTGAAAACCCATGTCATCGATATTCTTGACCGGCCCGGCGGTCAGTGCGCCGAACTTTATCCGGAAAAGCCGATCTATGATATTCCGGGCCTGCCGCAAGTGACCGGGCAGGGGCTGACCGACAATCTGATGCAGCAGATCGCACCGTTCGAGCCGCAATTTCACTTCAGTCAGATCGTCACGGAACTGAACAGACGCCCGGACGGCCGGTTTCATGTCGCAACCGACCTTGGCACCCGTTTCGTTGCAAAAGTGGTGGTCATTGCCGCCGGCGGCGGATCGTTCCAGCCTAAGCGGCCGCCGATTGCCGGTATCGAGGACTTTGAAGGTTCAAGCGTGTTCTACTCGGTGCGCCAGATCGAGGCATTCCGCGACCGCGACGTGATGATTGTCGGCGGCGGCGACAGCGCGCTGGACTGGACGCTCAATCTGCAACCGGTTGCCAATTCGGTGACCCTGATTCACCGGCGGCCGGAGTTTCGCGCCGCACCCGACAGCGTCAACAAAATGTGGGCGCTGGAAAAAGCGGGGCGCGTGACATTCATGATCGGTCAGGTGACAGCGCTTGACGGAGCCGACGGCCAGTTGGCGTCAGCGACCGTCAAGACGCCTGACGGCGAAATGATCGTCAATGCCGACCGGCTGCTGCCATTTTTCGGCCTGACGATGAAACTCGGACCGGTTGCCGACTGGGGTCTGAACCTCGATCACAATCTGATCGGTGTCGACACGGAAAAATTCGAAACCTCCGAGCCCGGCATTTTTGCGATCGGCGATATCAACACCTATGCGGGCAAGCTGAAACTGATCCTGTCCGGCTTCCACGAAGCGGCCCTGATGTCTCAGGCGGCCAAGCGGATTGTCGCGCCGGGCGAACGGATCGTTTTCCAGTACACGACGTCATCGTCCAGCCTGCAGAAAAAACTGAAGGCGGCCTGACATGTTTATCAACGTCACCGACCGGGCAGGAGACCGGCACACTCTGGAAGCCCTGGAGGGTTTCCGGATCATGGAAATCATCCGCGACTGGGGGCTGGACATCAAAGCCGAATGCGGCGGCGCCTGCGCCTGTGCCACCTGTCATGTCTATGTCGACGAGGACTGGGCGCCGAAGCTGGTCGAACCGACCGACGAGGAGGTCGACAAACTGGATGAGGCGTTCGATGTTGCCGGCAATTCCCGCCTCTCATGCCAGATCCTGATGCGGCCGGAATTCGACGGCATCGAATTGAAGCTTGCGCCCGGCAGCGAGCGCTAAGCTGGGTCTTCAGTTACTCCGCCGCAATGTCGTGCACGTCCCGGGCTTCGTCTTCCACGACCTTTGTCGCCTTGCCGACGAAATCGGAACCGATGTGGGCAAGTTTCTCCGCTTCCTCGAAATATTGATTGGTGGCGGTTCTGACAAAAGCTGACGTGAATTCAAACAGATCCTCTCCGGTCTTGCAGTTGGCCAGTGCCGCCGGAATCGTGATGTCTTCCTTCAGCCGCTTGTTGATGAAAGCGATCATTTCGCCGTTGATCTCGCTTACGGTCTCGTACCAGCGCTGGCCGAGCGTGCCGGCGGCATTCAATGCGGTATAATTGATCTCCGCCATGTTCTCGAAATCCATTGGCGCGGAAAATCCGGTATTGCGGGGAAGGTCTTCTTTCTTCCGAGATTTGGTCGCCATCATTCTCTCCCGTTTCTGCATTTGAGTATGATCTGTCGAATACCGGTCAGATACCCGCCCGGCGACTGTAATCGCATTGATATGCATCAAGCGGGCCGAACCAATCCCTTCAGTTGACATGGGTCAAGGCCGTCTGGACAGGTCTCCGATACCTATTGGATAGCGCCGGAAGTCGGCCAAACAATGAGGCAGACATCAATGTCCTACAAAACAATCCTTGTGTATCTCAGCAATGAAGATCAATTGCCGCGCCTGATGGCGGTCGCCAAGGATCTGGCCGCGCGCAACAACGCCCACCTGATCGGCCTGCACGTCATGCCCGGAGTGGAAATCTATCCGGGTATTACCTATCCGGTCGATCCGCGGGTCTTTACCGATCTGGCAAACGCCTATGAAGTGACGGCCGAGGCCTGCAAGGCGGCATTCCTGGCAGCAACGAAAGACGAAGATTTTGCCACCGAATGGCGGCGGGCGGAAGCCGGCACGAGGCCGGTTGCCGAAGTGGCGACGGAGAATGCCCGGTTCGCCGATCTGGTGATCTGCTCGCAGCCCGATCCGGAACACGACGATTACGCGACCATCGTTGTCGAGCAGCTGATCCTGGAAAGCGGTCGACCGGTTCTGATCGTCCCGACCTCGGCGAACATCAAATCGATCGGCGTTGTGCCGGTTCTTGCCTGGAATGGCAGCAAGGAAGCCTGCCGGGCCGCCTTTGATGCCCTGCCGCTCATTGAGGACGCAAAACTGGTCACATTGCTGGAGGTCGCATCGCGCGGCGGCAATGGCCGCAAGGCTGAGATGGCGGCAGGCGACATGTGCGCGACGCTTGACCGCCACGGTGTCAAATGCGAAGTCAACAGGGCTGTGGCCGGCAACATCAGCGTTGGTGACGAGTTGCTGTCGCGGCTGGCCGACAAGGGGGCCGACCTTCTGGTCATGGGCGGCTATGGTCATTCGCGGATGCGCGAATTCGTGCTGGGCGGTGCAACGCGTCATATCCTGCATCACATGACGGTCCCCGTCCTGATGTCGCATTGAATAGGGGCTGCCATGCCAAATCTCAAAAAGATCCGCCTGGAACTGGCGCGTGACCATGATTATCCGCAGGGCAGTTCACAGCACGGTTATGAGTTCGTCGCACCGATCGACGCAAACGGCGCCATCATGCCGAATGAGTGGAAGGCGCACCGCGATCAGTGCCGGGTGAAACGGTTCTGGGGCCAGGAGGCGCCGGAAGTCGGTCATCTGATTCGCAAACCGGGTGGTTCATGGGCGTTTCACTATGACATTGATGGCGATATCGACGACGACGATGCCGGATACCGCTTCGGTACGCACGCTTTTCAGTCCGGCGAATATGTTTCCATCCGCGAGCAGGACGAGGAAATGCGGACATTCCGGGTGGTTTCGGTGACACCGCTGGAGCGGGTGTGAACTTGTCCACCGACGCCGTTGCATTCGTTGACCGGAGTTTGAACGCCTGATATTCTTCGCCGAGGGGAATACATTTCGGGGAAGGTTGGATAATGCATATTTCAGGACGCGTTGCGGCGGCCATATTTGTGGCATGTTTATTTTCGGTACAGGTACAGGCGGCAACAATATTTTTTGGCGAAGATCTCAATCCGGGCGGGACTGTCCCGGCTGGTGGAAACGCGGAAACCGCGCGAAACGATTTTCTCAGCAATCTGACGGCCGGCGTTAACACGGAAGATTTCGACGGGTTCGTCGACGGAACTACCGCCCCGCTGAATCTGAATTTTACAGGCGGATTGGGGCCAATTGGCGCGACGATGTCGGGGACAGGCGAGATTGAAAACTCAACAGGTAGTGGTCGCTTTCCGACTTCTGGGGCCAATTTCTGGGAGGTTTCCGGCGCTTTTGTCATTGATTTTCTTGCACCAGTTGCGGCCTTTGGATTCTACGGTATCGATATTGGTGATTTCAATGGTCAGGTGACGGTGCAGACTCAGGATGGTTCTGGGAATATATTGAGCGATTTTGTCATCAATAATACCATCAATGGCCCGAATGGATCTCTGCTGTTCTGGGGTTTGATCGACGTGCTCAACCCATTTCAGAAGATCGTTTTCGGCAATACTAATGCCGGAACCGATTTCTTCGGATTTGATGATCTGACGGTCGGCGACGTAGCCCAGGTCTCGGCGGTGCCAGTCCCGGCTGCTTTACCGCTGTTTGCGGCGGCTCTCGGTGGCATGGGCTTTGCAGGCTGGCGCCGTCGCCGCAAGGAAGCCGCCGCCTGATTCGGCATAGCAATAACAATCTTGCCAATTACCGGCCGGTGCACAATGCGCCGGCCGATCTGGTTCAAGCCTTGCTTTGATCCGAATCTAAATCCGTACGCTGAGCTTCGTATTGCCGGGCGGATGATGTGTTCTCACCAGTAGTCTGATTTTCTTCATCGTTAAGGATGCGCTGGGCGGCGCCGTCGAGATCGTCGAACTGGCCGGATTTCAGCGCCCACAAAAAGGCAACCAGCCCGAGAAGCCCGAGAAACAGGGCGACCGGAATCAGCAGCAACAGGTTTGTCATACAGCCGCCTCGCACCGATGTTTGGAGCCGGATGCCGTTTGGCGACCCCGAACGGCTTCTACAGCAGCAGTCTGGATTTCACCATCAACCATGAGCCGCAGCCGCAGGGCGTTGGCAATGACGATCAGCGACGAAGACGACATGGCAATTGCCGCGATCAACGGTGTCACAAAACCGGCGGCGGCCAGCGGCACGGCGACAAGATTGTAAATTGCAGCAAAGGCGAAATTCTGCCGCACCAGCCGGTTTGCCTTCTTGGCAATCTGATGGGCATCGGCGACGGGCGTCAGCGCGTTGCCCAGGAACACCATGTCTGCCGCGGTCTGGCCCAGGTCGCTGGCGCTTGCGGGCGCCATGGAGACATGGCCGGCAGCCAGCGCCGGCCCGTCGTTCAGGCCGTCGCCGACGACCAGAACCCGATGACCGGCAGCACTCATCCGTTCGATATGATGCAGCTTGCCCTGCGGACTCAATCCGGCCCGCCAGGTTTGCATTTTCAACTTTGCCGCCAGTTGGCTCACATTCTCAGCCCGGTCGCCGGACAGGATCTCTACCGAAAGGCCGCGGCCGGACAACGCCCCCAACGTAATCGCGGCGCCCGGACGCAGTTCGTCGGAAAAGCGGAATTCGTATGGCGGCATGCTGCCAACCGACAACCAGAGCCGCAACCCGGCGGACTGGTCGCGGCACTCGTGCCCGGCGGGATCAACGCCGCACCAGGTGTTGCTGCCAAGGCGAACGGGTGAGCCTTCAAACATTCCGGCAAGGCCGCAGCCGGGTGTTTCGCTGACGCCGCTGACCGGCGCCGGCGAAATTCCCATTCGCCCGGCGGTGCGGACGAGCGCGCGCGAAAGCGGATGGTTGCTGGCGGAAGCCAGACCGGCGGCGACGGCCAGACTTTGGCGATCGGCTGAACCCGTGTTGAGCATTTGCGGCCGGCCCAGCGTCAAGGTGCCGGTTTTGTCGAAGACCGTATGGTCGATCTCTGCCAGGCGTTCCAGCGCGCCGCCGTCTTTCAGCAATATGCCTTTGGAGAACAACAGGCCGGACGCCACGATTTGCACCGCCGGGACAGCCAGTCCGAGGGCGCAGGGGCAGGTGATGATCAGGACGGCGATGGCCGGTAGTGCTGCGGCATGCCAGTTGCCGCCGGTCACGATAAGCCAGCCGACAAAAGTCGCCAGCGCGGCCAGATGGACCGCCGGCGCATAGATGCGGGCAGCCCGGTCGGCAATTCGCACGGTACGCGCCTTGCTTTGTTCCGCCGCTTCCATCGTAGCAGCGATCTCGGAGACCAGTGTCTGCGCGCCCGCCGCATCGACCGTGATGGTAACCGGAGCCGTCAGGTTCATCGTGCCTGCGTGCACTTTGCTGCCCGGACCCACGGTTTCCGGCAGGCTTTCGCCGGTCAGAAGAGCATTGTCGATATCGGTTGTCCCGGACGCGATGCGTCCGTCGGCCGGAATACGGTCGCCAACCGCAACACGAACCTGCATGCCCGGGCGCAGCGTGTGGGCGGGGACGATCCGGTTGGCGCCGTCGTGATCGATGATTGTCGCAACATCCGGTTTGAGAGCCAGCAATCCCGTTGCCGCAGAGCGGGCGCGGGCTCGCATGATGCGATCGAGGGTTCGCCCGACCAGCAGGAAAAACAGCAGCATGACGCTGGCGTCGAAATAGGTCTCGCCGCCGCCGGCCAGCGTTTCAAACAGGCTGAGCGCCAGGGCAAGCAGCACTGCCAGCGAAATCGGCACATCCATGTTGAGCCGGCGTGCTTTCAACGCGCCGGCGGCTGAGCGGAAAAACGGCTGTCCGGCATAAGCCACCGCCGGGATCGCAATCAGAGCGGAGAGCCAGTGAAACAGATCGCGCGTCGCATCTTCCGCGCCCGACCAGACGGAAACGGACAAAAGCATGATGTTGCCGGCGCCAAAACCGGCAACGGCGAGCGCGCGGATCAGGGCCGAGGTTTCCGCCTGTTCGTGATCCGGCCCGGCCTGATCGGCCATGATCGGAGTTGCCGCAAATCCCGCACTCGCCAGGAGATCGATCAGATCCTGCGACGATGTCCGCTCATCTTTCCATTCCACCCGAACGCGTTTGGTTGAAAAATTGACCCGCGCCAGGGTGACCGCCGGATGGGCAGCCAGGGTCCGCTCAATCGTACCGATGCAACCGGAACAATGGATCTCCGGCACCAGCAATGTCATTGCATGTGTGCCCGGCGATACGCCTGTGACCCAGGGCGCTTCCGCGGGGAGAGGAGCGTCAGGCGAATAAGCGGCTTCCCTCATGACCCGGTTCCGGCATTGACGACAAACCGATGGATCTGGCGAAAACTTTCGCCTGACGCTGATCTGGCCTTGATTTCCGCAGTCCAGAGGCCGTCTTTGAGATCGACCGCGACCTGGTAACGGCCGGGTTCGGATTCGCCAAGGCTGACGGTTCGGTCCTCGCCTTCGTGGGTTGGCCGGGAAAACAGCAAGGTCACCGTCAGGTTCCGCAGCGGTTTGCCTTCAAGCCCTTTGCCGGCCAGCGAGACGAGGGCGACACCCCGGCTGAATTCCAGACCGGCCTGCCAGCCGAGCTCCTGCTGCCGGCGCACAGCCGCCATGTCGGCATTGAAGTTCTGGCTGGCGACATAGCTGTTCTTGACGACAAGCCCGGTCCAGGCATGGGAGGCGACAAAGGCCATCAGCAGGTTGACGCTGATGATCACGCCAAAAAACGCAATCATGATGATCAGCATATGGCGGCCGGTGAACTGGCCGGGCCGGGGCGTGAAGTCGCTCATCGCATGCTCCTATCTTTCGGGGGCTTCAAAGACCGCATCGACCTGATCAGTCTCCGTGCCGCCAATCTCATCAAGATGAAACGTGAATTCGGTCCGCTTGCCGGCCAGGCCGCCGGGCGCGGCGCGTGCAAAGATCTTGGCCGACAGATGCCCGGCGGGGGCGACATCAAAAACCAGTTCGGACGCCGGTGCATCCGTTGAGCCGGAAACCGTCAACATTGCGCCGGGCAATCCGTCGAGGCTCAGCCGGAATGCACGAGGCTCCGGTTTCATATTGAGGATCTTGAGCGTGTAGCCGTTGCGGATCGCGCCGTCCGTCAATTGCACGAAAATCGGATTTCGGTCGTGCAGAACATTGAGATCAAGGCGATCGCGGGTCAGCAACGTCGCCAGCATGGCCAGGCCGATGGCCGACCAGAGCGCCAGATAGACAAAGGTGCGCGGCCGGATGAAAGATCTCCATCCGGTTTCTGCCGGCTGGCCGGCAACGTTGCTCTGATAATCGTTCAATGTCGCATAATCGATCAGGCCGCGGGGCTTGCCGACCTTGGCCATCACACTATCGCAGGCATCGATGCAGAGTGCGCAGGTGATGCATTCGAGCTGCTGGCCGTCGCGGATGTCGATGCCCATCGGACAGACGGCGACGCACGCATTGCAGTCGACGCAGTCGCCCACGGCCAGGCCTTCGGTCTGGGCTTTTTTCTGGTGCCGCGAGCGCGGTTCGCCGCGCCAGTCATTGTAGGTCACTGTCAGCGAATGTTCATCCAGCATGGCGGCCTGGATACGCGGCCAGGGACACATATAGGTGCAGACCTGCTCGCGCATGAAACCGGCAAATACATAGGTGGTAAAGGACAGGACGGCGACAGTGATATAGGCGACAGGCGCAGCCTGAAGGGTGAAAAGATCGCGCAAAAGCGTCGGCGCGTCGGCGAAATAGAAAATCCACGCGCCACCGGTTGCAATCGCGATCAGCAGCCAGGCCACATGGACGGTCAGGCGCTTGCGGAACTTGTCGAACGCCCATGACGCCTTGTCGAGCCGCATGCGGGCATTGCGGTCGCCCTCGATCCAGCGCTCCACGGCGATGAACAGATCCACCCAGACCGTCTGCGGGCAGGTATAACCGCACCAGGCCCGGCCAACAGTGGAGGTGACGAGAAACAGGCCGACGCCCGCCATCACCAGCAGGCCGGCAACATAGAAGAATTCCTGCGGCCATATTTCGATGAAGAAGAAATAAAACCGCCGGTTGGCGATGTCGACCAGTACCGCCTGATCCGATGCATGAGGACCGCGATCCCAGCGCAGCCAGGGCGTGACATAATAAATGCCGAGCGTCACCGCCATGATCCACCATTTCAGCCGCCGGTAAAATCCTTCCGCCCGTTTGGGAAAGATCTTGACGCGCGCGGCGTAGAGGCTGCGGTTCTCCTTCTTGTTGACCGGCTCAACGTCAAGCTGGTCGACTATGTACTTGCTGGCAGTGTCATTCATTCATCGATCGCCAATCATTGACCGCCGCCAAGGCCATGGACATAGATCGCCAGTTGCTTGATGGTCGCCGGGTCGAGGCGTTGACCCCAGGCCGGCATGACGCCCTGTTTCGGTCTGCTAATCTGGGCAATGATATTTTCACGGCTGCCGCCATAAAGCCAGATCGGATCGGTCAGCCGCGGTGCGCCGACATCGGGCAGGCCTTCGCCGGCTTCGCCATGGCAGGCGGCGCAGTTTTCTCCGTAGATCGCGGCGCCGCGGCCTGCCGCTTCGCTGTCATGCTCCTGGCCAGACAATTGCAACACGAATTCCGCCGCGTCGGCAATGTCAGGCCGTTCCAGCAATTCATCCGCGCCGAAGGCCGGCATGTCGGAGATGCGGGTGTCGTCATCAGTATCAAAGCGAATGCCGTGCAGGAGCGTGGTTTCGATCGCCTCAAGCGAACCGCCCCAGATCCAGTCGTCGTCATTGAGGTTGGGATAACCGGCAGAGCCGGCTGCACCGGAACCATGGCACTGAATGCAATAGACCTTGAAGGCCGAGGCACCGCCGGCGGTGGCGAACTGGGACAGGTTGGTATCGTCGCGGATCTCGTCCAGAGATGCCGTCACGATCTTCTCCCGGATCCCTGCCTTTGCCGCATCCGCTTCAGCCAGATTGGCGGCAAGTTGGCCGCGGCTGGAATAGTTCCAGATCCCCTTTGTCGCCTCCGTCGCCAGCGGGATGGCCGGATAGACAATGACATAACCAATCGCCCAGACGATCGTGGCGTAGAAGGTCCACAGCCACCAGCGCGGCATCGGATTGTCCAGTTCGCGGATGCCGTCCCATTCATGGCCGGTCGTCTCGACGCCGGTGGCCTCGTCCACTTTCCTGTCGGTCATTCCTTTGTCTCCGTCTTTGGCGGATTGGGCCCGTCTTCCGATGCGTCAACGGCGATGCGGGCCGCGTGGCGGTATTGCGCGCTGGATCCCGGACGCCAGATAAAAAGCGCCATGATGACAAAGACAGAGAACAGGTAAACCAGCCCCCAGCTGTCGGCGAAATGACGAAACTGCTCATAATCCATGGCTTGCCCCTAGCGGTAGTTCTGGTCTGCCTGGTAGGCGCTGAAATCGACCAGCGTACCAAGCATCTGAAGATAGGCGACGAGCGCATCCATTTCCGTGAGCCGCCTCGGATTGCCGTCGAAATCGCGGATCCGGACCTTGGGATAACGCTCCGCAAGAGCATCCGTGAATTCAGAGTCCGGATTGACCTGGGCGCGCAGATCGGTGGCTGCTGCGGCGATCATGTCCTCGCTGTAGGGCACACCGACCCGGGCATTGGCGATCAGGTGGTCGGCGATGTCGTCGGTGCGCAGGTCGGTCTCGGACAGGAAACCATAGGGCGGCATGATCGATTCCGGCACGACGCTGCGCGGATCGGTCAGATGCTCCACATGCCAGTCGTCGGAATAGCGGTCTCCGACGCGGGCGAGATCCGGACCGGTGCGTTTCGAGCCCCACTGAAACGGATGATCGTACATGCTTTCCGCCGCCAGACTGTAGTGCCCATAGCGCTCCACCTCCGCGCGGAACGGCCGGATCATCTGGCTGTGGCAGGTATAACAGCCTTCGCGGATATAGATATTCCGCCCGACCAGTTCCAGCGGCGTATAAGGCCGCATGCCTTCCACTTTTTCGATCGTGTTCTGCAGATAGAACAAGGGTGCGATTTCGACGATGCCGCCGACGCTGACAACCAGCAAGCTGAGCACCAGCAGCAGCGAGGCATTCTTTTCAATTGTTGCATGAGAGAACATGGTCGGTACCCCTTATTGTGCCGCAATCGCGACAGGGGCGCCGTAAGGCTGTTCCTGCCGGCTGGCGCCGCGGATTGTCTGAAAGATGTTCCAGGCCATGATCAGCCCGCCGCTCAGATAGAGCAGGCCGCCGATTGCCCGCATGACATACATCGGATGCTTCGGCGTGACGGTTTCCACGAAGGAATATTTCAGGAAGCCCAGTTCGTCATAGGCGTTCCATTGCAGCCCTTCGGCAATACCGGCCACCCACAGGACGGCGGCGTAGATGACGATGCCGAGCGTGGCGAGCCAGAAGTGCCAGTTGACGAGGCGCAGGCTGTAGAGCCCGTCGCGGTGCCAGAGTTTCGGCGTCAGGTAATAGATCGCGGCAAACGTGATCATGCCGACCCAGCCCAGCGCGCCGGAATGGACATGGCCGATCGTCCATTCGGTATAATGGCTGAGGCCGTTGATGGCCTTGATCGACATCATCGGTCCTTCGAAGGTCGACATGCCGTAAAAGGCGAGCGCCAGCACCATCATGCGCAGGATCGGGTCGGTGCGCAATTTGTCCCAGGCGCCGGACAGGGTCATCAGGCCGTTGATCATGCCACCCCAGGAGGGCATCCACAGCATGATGGAAAACACCATGCCGAGCGTCTGCGCCCAGTCGGGCAGGGCGGTGTAGTGCAGATGATGCGGCCCGGCCCAGATATAGAGAAAGATCAGCGACCAGAAATGGATGATCGACAGGCGGTAGGAATAGATCGGCCGGTTGGCCTGTTTCGGCACGTAATAATACATCATGCCGAGGAATCCGGCCGTGAGGAAAAAGCCGACCGCATTGTGGCCGTACCACCATTGGGTCAGGGCATCCTGGACGCCGGAAAACAGCGAATAGCTTTTCGTGCCCAGAAGCGAGACCGGCATCGCCAGATTGTTGACGATGTGCAGCATGGCGATGGTGACGATGAACGCGAGATAGAACCAGTTGGCGACATAGATATGCGGCTCCCGGCGCTTCATCAGCGTACCCAGGAACACCAGCAGATAGACCACCCAGACGATCGTCAACCACAGATCGACATACCATTCCGGTTCGGCATATTCGCGTGACTGGGTAACGCCCATCAGATAGCCGGTTGCCGCCAGGACAATAAACAATTGATAGCCCCAAAAGACGAACCAGGCGGCATTGCCGAAGGCCAGCCGCGCTCGGCAGGTGCGCTGGACGACGTGAAAGCTGGTGGCAATCAGGGCGTTGCCGCCAAAGGCGAAGACCACAGCTGAGGTATGCAACGGGCGCATGCGGCCGAACGTGGTGAGCGATGATTCCAGATTGAGCGCCGGGTAGGCGAGCTGAAAGGCGATGATGACACCAATCAGAAAACCGGTAACCCCCCAGAACATGGTGGCGATAACACCGGCGCGGATGACCCCGTCGAGATATTCGCTTTCATCGTGCTTTTCGTCAGCCCGGCCGAACTCAAAGGATCGCGCCTTGTAGATGGCGGCGGTAATGGCCGCCACCATGAACAGAGTTGCATGGAACGAATATTTCGGGTCGCTGGAGAAGCCGGCGGCAAGTGCGGCCAGCAGCGCCAGGGTGGCGTACAGCCCCATCTGGATTGCAATCGGCATGAAGGTCCCCCTCAAGATCTGGCGCCGGTATGAATGTGGACCGGCCACGTCAGACGATGGTGCCGACATTGTTATGTTTGATTGCGGGATCGATTGATCTGGATCAATTTCCGCCAGCGAAATTGACGCACTGCAGCATTATCGGCACCGGGCGTTTGAAAAACTGATCTGCGGCGCTGATTTATTGCATCGGGGAATAGCTTATCGTCACGCGCGCTTAACAATTGCCGGTTGGTCGCTTAAGCTCACAGGCCTGTCCGGTTTGCGGATCTAAAAGTGCTGCGAAAATTCGCGAAAACCGGATATTTTCTACCCAACTGAAATGACGCCTGCGAACAGGTGCATCTGAAACGACAACCAGCGGGCAACAAGGTTGCCGGCGCAAGGAGGACGAGATGGCTTCAAACGGAAACGGCAATGGCGGACCTGGTTATGCATCACCTCAGGAGGCAATCCGGGCGCCGGCCGAAAAGCTGCTTTATACGGTCGCAATTTATGCCGGCACGGGAGTCGAAAAACCCGATTATCTGGTGACGATCGACGCCGATGAGGACAGCCCGACATTTTCGCAGATCATCCACCGGCTGGACATGCCTAATATCGGTGACGAACTACATCACATCGGCTGGAACGCCTGTTCCTCGTGTCACGGCGACGCCAGCAAGCAGCGGCGCTATCTGCTGGTGCCCGGCGTGCGCTCGTCGCGTATCCATATCGTCGACACGATGACCGATCCGCGGGCGCCGCGTTTGCACAAGGTCATCGAAGGCGACGAGGTCAAGGCGAAGACAAACCTGTCAGCGCCGCATACGGTTCACTGCCTTGGCTCCGACATTATCATATCCATGCTGGGTGATGCCAACGGCGAAGCGCCAGGCGGGTTCCTGCATCTGAACGAGGATTTCGAGATTGTCGGGCGCTGGGAAAACGACATTACCGGCATGAACTACAATTACGATTTCTGGTATCAGCCGCGCCACAATGTCATGGTGTCGTCGGAATGGGGCGCGCCGAACACCTTCATGCCGGGCTTCGATCTGGAAGATGTCGCCGCCGGCAAATACGGCCATTCCATCCATTTCTGGGATTTTGAAGGCAAAAAAATCGACAGGTCTGTCGATCTTGGCGACGAGGGCATGATCCCGCTGGAAGTGCGTTTCCATCATGATCCCGATTCCACCCATGGCTTCGTCGCCGCAACGCTCAGTTCAAACGTCTTTCACTGGCACAAGAACGGCAGCGGCTGGGAGGTGGAGAAGGTCATCGACATTCCGACCATCGACGTTGAAGGATTTCCGGTGCCGATGCCCTCGCTGATCACCGATATCCTGGTGTCGATGGATGACAGATATCTCTATTTCTCCAACTGGCTGCACGGCGATGTGCGGCAATACGATATTTCCGATCCTTCCAACCCGAAACTGACCGGGCAGATCTGGCTCGGCGGCATGCTGGGCAAGGCGCCGGAGGTGCATGGCCGGCCGGTCGCCGGTGCGCCGCAGATGATCCAGCTGTCGCTCGACGGCAAGCGGCTTTACGTCACCACGTCCTTGTTCTCCACCTGGGACAACCAGTTCTATCCTGATATGAAGGACGCCGGCGGCTGCATGGTGATGCTCGACTGCGACGTTGAAAATGGCGGCATGAGCCTGAACGAAAGGTTCTTCGTCGATTTCGCCGACGAGCCGAACGGCCCTTCGCGGGCACACGAAACCCGTTATCCGGGCGGCGACTGCACGTCGGATATCTGGATTTAGGCCGACAGCGGTAGCCGGTTTTCCGGCTACCGGTTTCCCTGATGACAAAACATGTGATCACGCTGGCCAACCGCGATGGCGCGCGCTTTGAAGTGTTCGAGGGCGAATATATTCTCGATGCCATCGAAGAGCAGGGTCTGGTCCTGCCCTTCGGCTGCCGTTATGGCGGCTGCATCACCTGCGCGGCGAAACTGATCAGCGGCGAGATCGACCAGAGCGAGGGCGTTGCCCTGAAACCGCGCCAGATCGCGGATGGTTATGTGCTTCTGTGCATTGCAAGGCCCTTGGGCGACTGCACGTTCGACGTCGGCGTGGAAAGCCACGACAGGCTTTACCGCAACCCGTTTTCGGTGGGCTGATCCTGTTCATTCGGGCCTGGTGCTGTCTGACGAAGCATGAAGAAACCGCTGCCAACCACCAGCACCGCGCCGATGGCCTTCGAAGCGTCCGACAGCACCTTCAAGAGGTAACCCAGGCCGCCAATATCATCTGATCGGCGGCCAACTGAATCCACAGGTGGAATAATCGATTTGGTTTCAGCCACAAGCTGAGATAGATTTGACGGGTCTCAAAAACACAGATCGAGTCGGGAGCATATGATGGAGATATTATGGCTCGTGATCGGCGTCCTAATCGGGCTGGTGATCGCATGGTGGTTTCTTTCCAGTAAATTTAGCAGGCAACTGGAGGAGAAGGAGGCGGAACTGGTCAGTTCCAGGCAACAGGCCGAGCAGGATCTGGAGCAGGCGCACAGTGCTCACGCGACGACCAAGAGCCATCTGGCGGCGTCGGAAGAAAATCAAGCGGCAGCCGCGGCCCGTGTCGCGTCTCTGGAGGCCGACCTGAGTGCCGCCCGTGGCGAACGGGATAATCTCAAATCGAAACATGCCGCCCTCGACGGCGAGTTGACCACAGCGCGCGGCGAACTGGACAAACAGATATCGTTGAATGCCGCAACGGAATCCCAGCGCCGGACGATCGAGTCTGACATGCAGCAGCTGGAATCGCGGTTGAACGAAACCGGTCAGAAAAACACCGAGCTTACCCGGTTGCTTGATGAAACGCAGGCTTCGCGCGATGCAGCGGGAGATGCGGACCATTCAAGGATTTCCGATCTTGAGGGCCGGATCGGCGAACAGGAAACCGAGATCGCCCGGCTTCAGGCAGAACTCAAAGCTGCACAATCGAAGGCGGAAAACGTAACTCCGGCAGCAGCGTCCTTTGCAGATGCTCCATCTCCGGCGGAAACGACGACACCGTCTTACGAAGTGAAAAGCGGACCGGCGGTTCAGCCGACAGGGGCGACGGACGATCTGACGAAGATAAAGGGCATCGGACGCGTGCTGCAAGGCAAACTCCACCAGCAGGGGGTGACGACGTTCCGGCAGATCGCCGATTTCACCCGGTCCGATATCGAACGCGTCGGTGCGGTGTTGAATTTTTCCGGGCGGATCGAACGCGAGCAATGGGTGGAGCAGGCAAGAGCGATCGTCGGCGATACGTGATCAGATTAAGCGGCGCACCATCAGGAGACATCTGAGTGTGCAGGGCGTGCCGGCGGTCAATTCGCCGGCACAGGCACGGCCGCTTCATCCTTCACCGTTTCCATCACCACATAGGTGTGCGTGTTCTGCACCCCGGGCAGTTGCGAGATGCGGTCGCCGAGCAAGGCGCGGTAATGGCTCATGTCGCGGGCCCGCACCTTCAGCAGATAATCGAAGCCGCCGGCGATCATGTGGCAGGACTGGATCTCGGGCAATTGCCGGGCTGCGGCATTGAAGCTGTCCAGTTCCGCGCCGCTGGTGCCGGCAAGTGACACCTGCACGAACGCGACATGACCGGCCTCCAGTGCATTCGGGTCGAGGCTGGCGCGGTAACCCTTTATGATGCCGGCCTTTTCCAGCCGCTTGACCCGTTCGGCGCAGGGCGTTTTTGTCAGGTGAACCCGGCGGGCAAGTTCGACGATCGACAGCCGCCCGTCCGCTTGCAGTTCGGCCAGGATCCGCCGGTCGATCCGGTCAAGCTGATCGGTCATTGATGTGTTCTCCAGGATAAAAGGCTTTATTTTCCAGATTCGAAAGGCGTTAATAACATAAAATTCGAAAAAATAGAGCCATTTCCTTCCTGATCTGCGGCATAACCAGTGCAACACACTGTTGAGGTAGCCTGATGTCCCATACCAGTATCGATCAGATCAGAAACGAAATCAGGACCGCGCCGTTTCGGCCGGAGGCCGATGTCGTCGCCGGCCTGCTGTCCCGGACCGGCCTCGATGCGGCTGGCCGGCAAAGCGTAACCGCGGCGGCGGTCGATCTGATTTCCCGGGTGCGGGCCGATCCGGCGCCGCATCTGATGGAAAGCCTGCTGGCGGAATTCGGTCTCTCTACCGATGAGGGCGTGGCGCTGATGTGTCTGGCGGAAGCCTATCTCAGGGTGCCCGATGCGCCGACAATGGACGCGCTGATCCGCGACAAGATCGGCGGTCACGACTGGGGTTCCCATGCCGGCGGCAGCGAGTCGCTTCTGGTCAATGCCTCGACCTGGGGGCTGATGCTGACGGGCCGGGTTTATGAAGATGATGATGAGCCCGACAGCGCCATCGTGCGTTCGCTCCGCCATCTGGTGCAGCGGCTTGGCGAACCGGTGCTTCGGGTCGCCGTCAGCAACGCCATGAAGATCATGGCGCAACAGTTCGTGCTGGGGCGGACAATCGGCGAGGCGATGGAGCGGGCCGGTGAAAAGGAAAAAAGAGGCTTTCGCTATTCTTATGACATGCTGGGCGAAGCTGCCCGGACCGACGAGGATGCGCGGCGTTATTTTCTTTCCTATTCCAGGGCAATCAGTGAAATCGCCGATCATGGCGGCGGTCGCGGTTCAGGGCGCAGCGTGCACGACAATCCGGGCATTTCGGTGAAACTGTCTGCGCTGCATCCGCGTTATGAGAGCACCCAGCGCGGCCGGGTGATGGACGAACTGGTGCCGCGCCTGTCGGCGCTTGCGGAACTTGCGCGCAGCGCCAATATCGGCCTGTCGGTGGATGCCGAGGAGGCCGACCGTCTCGATCTGTCGCTGGATGTGGTCGAGGCGGTACTCTCCAATCCGGATCTGGCCGGCTGGGACGGGTTCGGCCTGGTTGTGCAGGCCTTCGCCAAGACGGCAATGCCGGTAATCGACTGGATGCACGAAAGCGCCCGGCGGCTCGATCGAAAGGTCGCGCTTCGCCTCGTCAAGGGCGCCTACTGGGATTATGAAATCAAGAACGCCCAGGTTCTCGGCATGGAGACCTATCCGGTCTTCACCCGCAAACAGGCAACCGACGTTTCCTATCTGGCCTGCGCGGCGAAACTGTTCGATGCGCGCGAACATATCTATCCGCAGTTCGCAACCCACAATGCGCAGACGGCGGCGGCGATCCTGCATATGGCCGGCGACTTCACCGGCTTTGAGTTCCAGCGGCTGCATGGCATGGGCGAAGCGCTGCATGATCTTCTGATGGCCGATCAATCCGCTCGCGGACTGGCCCGGCGCTGCCGCATCTATGCGCCGGTCGGCGTACACCGGGATCTGCTGGCATATCTGGTGCGGCGATTGCTGGAAAACGGCGCCAATTCGTCGTTCGTCAATCAGTTGCTTGATGAGGATGTGCCGGTCGCCGAACTCGCTGCCGATCCGATTGCCTATATGGAGACGGCGGAACCTGTGGCTCATCCGCAGATCCCGCTGCCGCCTGATCTGTTTGCTCCGGAGCGGACAAACTCGGCTGGATTCAATATCCTCAATCCGGCTCATGCCAGCCGTCTCGACAATCTGCTTGCACCGTTTGCCGGCAAAAGCTGGTCGGCAGCACCCCTGGTGGGCGGCGTCAGGCGGAGCGGCACAGCTGCACAATGTTTCAATCCCGCAAACAAGGAAGATCAGGTCGGCGATATCATTGCGGCGGATGGCGCCGATGCCGGCCGCGCCATCGCATCCGGTCTGGAAGCTTTCGCGGCGTGGCGCGACCGGCCGGTTGGCGAGCGTGCCGATATCCTGGATCGCTGCGCCGATCTCTATGAAACCCACGGCGGCGAGTTGATGGCGCTGATGATCCGCGAGGCGGGCAAGACCCGGCTCGATGCGGTTCTCGAACTGCGCGAGGCGGTCGATTTTCTGCGCTATTACGCGGTTGAAGCGCGTAAACAGTTTGCCGATGGCGGCCGCAGGGGGCGGGGCGTGTTTGTTTGCATCTCGCCGTGGAATTTCCCGCTGGCGATCTTCACCGGCCAGATCGGTGCAGCCCTTGCCGCAGGCAATTGCGTTATCGCCAAACCCGCCGAGCAGACGCCGCTGATCGCCATGCGGGCGGCGGAGCTGTTGCACGAAGCGGGTGTGCCGGGTGATGTTCTGGCGCTGCTTCCAGGCGATGGTGCGGTCGTCGGCGGCGCGCTGGTGTCAGATCCGCGGATTGCCGGCGTCTGTTTTACCGGCTCGACGCAGACCGCAATACTGATCGACAAGGCGATGGCGGAAACCGGCAATCCGTGTGCGCCGCTGATTGCCGAGACCGGCGGCCTGAACGCCATGATCGTCGATTCCACGGCGCTGCCGGAACACGCCGTGCGTGACATCATCGCCTCGGCCTTCCAAAGTGCCGGCCAGAGATGCAGTGCCCTCAGGGTTCTGTTCGTGCAGGACGAAATCGCCGATCATCTGCTTGAGATGCTGGAGGGCGCGCTGATGACGCTTCGGGTTGGCGATCCGTGGTCCGCCGATACCGATATCGGACCGGTTATCGACGATGAGGCGCTGGCGGTGATCGACCGCCATTGTGAGAAACTTTCAGCGACCGGCCGCCTGCTGTTCCGGCATCCGGGTGCCGGCAAGCGGCAGACATCAGGAACGTTCGCTGCGCCGCAGGCGATCCGGCTCGACCGCTACCGCGATCTGGAGGCGGAAATATTCGGCCCCGTGCTGCATGTCATCCGTTTTGACGGCGAGGGTATTGAAGCAATTGTCGATGAAATCAACGCCAGCGGATACGGCCTGACCTTCGGCGTTCACAGCCGGCTTGATGATCGGGCGGATTGGCTTTGCAACAATGTCCATGCCGGCAATATCTATATCAATCGCAACCAGATCGGCGCTGTTGTCGGTGTTCAGCCTTTCGGCGGCGAGGGTTTGTCGGGCACGGGACCAAAAGCAGGCGGGCCGCTTTACCTGTCGCAGTTCAGTGCGGTGAATGCCGGCCACGAACCTGAAAGAACAGATGAAATCCCGGCGGCCGGTCGATCGGCTGATGCGGAGGCATTGCCCGCAATTGCACTGCGGGCACAAACGGCATTCCTCGATATCGGGCAGCATTCGGCTTGCGATGCCGCGGAAATCGCCAGCCATTTGCCAATGCCGCTTCAGGCGATTGCCCGGCAGGCGAAAAGTCTGGCGGAAGCTGTCCTGGCAAATGCGGGCGAATTGGCCGGGCCGACAGGAGAAAGCAACCGGCTGGTCTTGTCCGGCCGCGGCGTTGTTCTCTGTCTCGGCGGCGGCAGCGACCACCAGGCTTCGCTGTGCAGGCAAACCCTCGTCGCGCTGGAAACCGGCAATGTTGTGATCCTGCCGGATGATGCGGCGGCGGAAATTCTTCAGGCGGCGGCCGTTGCCGCCGGTTGCCGGGATCGGGTCTGGATTGCCGCCGACGCGGCGGATCCGGCGGCGGTTGGCGCGTCGTCCGGCCTTTCTCTTGTGGCTTGCGACGCCGCTGCGCAATCCGTCCGCCCGATCAGGCTGGCACTGGCCGCGCGACCGGGGGCACGCATCCCGCTGGTCGCGCTTGACCAGGGGGCGGAACGATTTATGCAGGAGCGGGTCGTCAGTGTCGACACCACCGCCTCGGGCGGAAATACAACCCTACTCATGCTGGATGACTGACGAGTTGAAAGCACAAGGTGACACAAGAATGAGCTTGTGGTTTGTAATTGCTGCCAAGCCGGTGCAATCCGGCTATGATAGGTTTTTTGTCACAGGAGACTGCCCGTGATCGTTTCTGCCGGCGAGGCGCTTTTTGATCTGTTTGCCCAGGATGAATCCGATGCAGCAGGCCTCACGTTTGATGCACGCATTGGCGGTTCGCTGCTCAATGTGGCGATGGGCCTTGCACGGCTAGGCCGGCCGGCTGGTTTTCTGTCCGCTATATCCACCGATCTTTTCGGAGAACGTCTTTGGGCATTTCTGGAGACGGAAGCAATCCGCACTGATCTTGTGGTGCGCACGGAAAGGCCGACAACTCTTTCGGTTGTCGGCGTCGATCTGGCCGGTGTTCCTTCCTATGCGTTTTACGGCGCCGGGGCCGCCGACCGTTCACTGCGGCCGGAAGATCTGCCAGCATGGCCGGATGCGGCGAAGGCCCTGCATATCGGCTCCTATTCCATGGCGGTCGATCCGGTGGGCACGACTTTGGCCAATCTGGCCGGCGACATAGCCGATCGCTGTTTCGTCAGTCTGGACCCGAATGTAAGACCCACCATCGAGCCGGACATGGCGGTATGGCGCGCCCGGATCGATCGGTTGCTGCCGTCATTGTCGATGCTCAAAATCAGCTCTGAAGATTTTGAATTGCTTTATGGCGATGCCGATTTTCCGGAGATTGTTGCCGGATGGCTTGAGGCCGGTCCGGGCCTGGTTGTCGTGACCCGTGGTGACCAGGGCGCCGAGGCGTGGACGGCGCACGATAACGTCCGGATTGACGGTGTTCGTGTCGATGTGATCGACACGGTTGGTGCCGGTGACACGTTTCAGGCGGCTCTGCTGACCTGGCTCGATGAGCAGAACGGATTGAACGCAGCCGATGTGCGTGCACTGAATCCGCAAGAGTTAAAGGACCTGTTGTCTTTTGCGGCCCGCGCCGCGGCCATCACCTGCAGTCGCCGGGGGGCAGACCTTCCCTATCGATCGGAGCTTGATTGAATAAATTGTTGGTCAGTCTGTTGTTGTAAACAACCGGTAAACATATCCAGAAATCGAACCGATTAATTTTTCTTTTCAATTTCTGCCAATTTAAATTTCTATTTTATTAAACCTGAGTCAGGCAATTTCCATAATCCTATCCTTTTTGCCGTAAACTTCTGCTTGGTTGTCAAATCTCCAGGTAAGAATAATGTTCAGGTTGTTTCCGTTCCAATTGCGAAAATTCATTGCCGTTGCGGGCGCAATTGTCGCCCTTCTCACGCCGACGGCCGCTTTGTCTGCGGAGTGGCGGTTGGAAAAGATGTCCGGCGATGTGCGTGTGTCCGGACCTGACCGGAAATGGGTAGCGGCAAAACCGAAACAGATCCTGAAGCCTGGCGAGTCGGTTTGGACCGGCCGCCGCAGCCGTGCCCAGATCGCAACTGACGAGGGGACTGTCATCCTGTCGTCGCGCAGTCTCGTCAAGGTACCGGCGCAGGCCTTGCCGGAGGGAACGACGGTTCTGCTTCATGGACAGGGCCAAATTCGCGCCAAGGCCCAGAAACGCAAGGAACGTCATTTTTCCATCCAGACCCCATTTCTTGCAGCTGTCGTAAAGGGAACGGAATTTTCAGTAAAAGCGGGCTCCGCTACGACGGGTATCAAGGTTCATGAAGGGCAGGTCGGCGCTGTCAGCGTCAAATCCGGAGAAACGGTCGACGTCAAGGCCGGCCAGAACCTGTCAACTTCGAACGCGCGCAGTGGCAGTCTCGGCACTCCCTCATCGGCGGGTGGGGCTTCATCAGGCGGTTCATCGACCGGTGACAATGATCCAGTTGACGGAAACGGGAATTCATTTGGTGGGCTTGCATCCGTTAGAGGCAGCGGAGGTGGAGGTGGGCACGGCCACGGCCACGGTCACGGCGGACATCACTGATCCGGTATTTCGGGCATGTGCGCTGTGAATATTCAAGGCGTGAAAGTTAATTGTTTGTAAAATTATAATAATAAATTTTATATATCACCAAGTTCACATTATAAATTTCAGATAATCTGTTAATACTGATTTTTATATAAAGTATATTTTTTGATAATTTATTCTATATAGAATGCTGTTGTTTGAAATTGGTGCAAGCAGGCGTCATGGCTGGATCAAGGACTCCTCTTCAGATCGTTCGGCTTTCAGCTTTGCTGATCGCGATCATCGCTGCGCTTGCATTTCTGGTCCCGGCGGCTGCGAAGGCCGGCGAATGGCGGTTGGCAAAAATTTCCGGCGACGTCCGGGTCCACGGCGCAGACAGCACATGGAAGAAGGCGAAAACAAATCAGGTTTTGAGGCCGGGGGATTCAGTATGGACTGGCCGCAGAAGCCGCGCACTGATTGCGACCGAAGACGGGTCCGTGCTTTTGTCGGCCCGCAGTCTGGTCAAAATCCCGTCTCAGGTGCTTCCCGGCAATATGACCGTTCTTTTTCAGGGCCAGGGCAGACTGAAGGCGAAAGTCCGCAAAAAGAAAGAGCGCCATTTTTCCGTCCAGACGCCCTATCTGGCCGCGGTCGTCAAGGGCACCGAATTTACCGTGGACATGCGGTCCGGGCGAACCCGTCTCAGCGTATCGGAAGGTGTGGTTGGCGCCGTCGATCCAGTGACGGGGCGCGAAGTCGAGGTTACCGGAGGCAACAGCCTGACGGCATCTGCAAGCGGAAAATTTGGCGCCGATCAGGCTGGGAGCCGCTCAGCGCGAGACGCCAGAGCCGATCATGACAATGATAGCCCGGGCCGCAGCATATTCGGCCACAGCCGGGCTGCCGCCAGAGGCAATAACGGCAATGG
>CAMYKZ010000055.1 GCA_947259045.1 uncultured Afifella sp. | reverse complement strand
GTTGGATCACTGCAAGCTGGATCACTCCGAAACGTTCAGATTGGATTTTGTGAATGACCAAACCAAGTTCTTTGGGAGCAGGCTGGACAGATGACGATACAGAGGCCCTGTTTGCGAATATTGGTAGATATTTTATGATTTTCCAATGGATAGAAGGCGTTCTAGATAAGATTCTTTTGTTGGCATGGGGGCACGAAAATTGGATTTCGAGTCAATCAAAACTTGCAAACATGACAAACCAGAAAAAAATTGACGCCGTGAAGAGTGTTATACTTACTTCATCAGATTTTTCGAGGGTACATACGCGTCCAGAGTGGCTAAGTCATTTTAATGCTGTGATTGACCGCCTACACTCGGAACGCTTTCGACGAAACAAGATAACGCACTCACAGTATCTATCTGAATTCGTTGAGGCTGGGGTTGCGCCATACATTTCAAACCGCCGCAGATCTGCAGGATATGCTGTTTTCGATCAGGATCAATTGAACGAAGAATTTCAAACCAGTTTGATAAGAGAAGTGTCGCAGCTTGGTATGGATGTGAATTTTGTTTATGTGCAGCTCATACATGACTATCAGGCCGTCCCGTCAAGCCCATAGGCGGTTCGGTTTGCCGATGAGAACTGCTTTTCCCGCCCCCTTAACGCCCCTCACGATACCAAAGCGCGGTAAACCCGCCGACCAGAAGCGCCAGCCCCAGCAGCCCGCCGAACATCGGCAGGCGGTCGATGCTCACCAGCACCGTCGCGCTCGACCGCCGCAAACCGATCCAGCCATTGCCCGCCGCCGGCGCGCGGTCGGAGACGGCGACGATGCGCGGCATGTTGATGTCTGAAACGCCAGCGCCGGCAGATGTTGCCGCAATCCGCTGCAGGCCGCCGCCGGTGGCGTCGGCTATCGGCGCCAGGCGGTCGAGCGTCGAGATCACTTCCTGGTATTCCAGCGGATTGGCCGGGCCGACATGGGCGAGCGCGGTGAGCGTTCCGTCCGTGATCCTGTGCAGGCCGAGCATGGCGTTTTCGATTTCTGCGCGCCACAGGCCCGGTTCCTGTTCCGCCGGCTGGACGGTGGTGCTGTTGCCGGCCGGGTCGGTGACGGTGATCTGCGGCGCGGTTTCCGCCAGCGTCTGGCGGTTGATGATCAGGTCGCGGCCGTCCGCCGCCGCCGTCAGCGCCTCTTCTTCCAGTTCCGGCTCCTGCATCAGCCAGTGCACCAGACGGCGCAGCAGCGCGCCGTGCGGGCCGCCGCCCTCAAAGCCGCGCGCCCATAACCATGCGTGATCGGACAGCAGCAGCGCCACCCGGCCTTCGCCCTCGCGCGAAAGCACCAGCAGCGGACGGTTGCCGGGGCCGTTCATGGCGACGTCGCCGTTGACGGTGTCGGCCTCGATCAGCCGGAACCAGCGGCTCCAGGCCGGCGGCTCGACCTTGGAACCGGGCAGGTCGCGGGTCACCGGGTGGCGGGTGCCGGTGTCGGAGACGGCGGCCCGGTAGGGCTCTTCCAGCACGGCGCCGGTGGGGATCGCCGGCAGGATGGAGCCGAGCGGCGTGGCAAACAGCGAGCGGCCGCCGGCATAATCGGGACCTGCCGCCAGAAGCACCGCGCCGCCGTCGCGCACGTAACGGGCGATATTGTCGAAATAGAGGATCGGCAGAACGCCGCGGCGCTGGTAGCGGTCGAAGATGATCAGGTCGAACTCGTCGATCTTTTCAGAAAACAGCTCCCGGGTCGGGAAGGCGATCAGCGAGAGTTCGTTGATCGGCGTGCCGTCCTGCTTTTCCGGCGGCCGCAAAATGGTGAAATGGACCAGATCGACCGAGGCGTCGGATTTCAGGACGTTGCGCCAGGTGCGCTCGCCGGCATGGGGTTCGCCGGAGACCAGAAGCACGCGCAGATGTTCGCGCACCACGTCGATCTGCGACACCGCGACATTGTTGGCGAGCGTCAACTCATTCTCGGCGGCTTCCACTTCAAGCTCGACGATCGTCGGCCCGGCATGGTCGAGCGGGATCTCGATGGTGCGGGTCTCGCCGACGGAGGCGCGGTCTGTGGCGATCTCCTGGCCGTCAACGCGCAATGTCACCGAGACCCGTTCGCCTGACGCGAGCGAGGGATCGATGATGCGGTAGTCGATGGTCTGGGGTTCGTTCAGAATGGCGAAGCGCGGCGCCCGGTGCAGCACGATGCGGCGGTCGATCTCGCCCTCGCGGCCGGTGATCAGGCCGTGGATCGGCGCACCGACGGCAACGCTCGCCGGGTTGTCGGGCACATCGTGCACGACGCCGTCGGTGATGAAGATGGCGCCGGCCAGCTGTTCCGGCGGCACATCGTCGACGGCGCGCGAAAGCTCGGCGAACAGGGTCGTGCCGTCGCCCCCGGTACTTCCAGTGTCGTTGTCGCGGGCATGCACTTCGCGGATGTTGAAGCCGCCGAGCGCATCGATACGGTTGCGCAGATCGTCGACCGCCGCAGCAGTCTGGCCGGGGCGCACGTCGAGCTTCTGGCTGGCGCTGTCGTCGATGATCAGCGCCACGGTGGCCGGCAGCCTGTCATGGTCCTCGCGCTGCAGGACCGGGTTGAACAGGGCCGCCAGAACCAGCGCGCAGACCAGGATGCGCCAGCCGGCGGTCGGCACCTTGCGCCAGATCAAGAGCGCCAGCACGGCCACGAGAAGGGCCGCCAGGGTTATCGTCAGGGCCCAGGGCAGCAGCGGATCGAAAGCGACGTTGAAGCGCATTACTGGCCAAGCCTTTCAAGCAGCGCCGGCACATGCACCTGGTCGGCCTTGTAGTTGCCGGTCAGCGTGTACATGACGATATTGACGCCGGAGCGGAAGGCGAGTTCGCGCTGGCGCGGATCGGCGGGGATGGTGGGATAGAGAAAGCGGCCGTCGGGCGCGGTCGCCCAGGCGGCGGCAAAATCATTGCCGGTAATGATGATCGGCGAAACCCCGTCGCCGCCGCGGGCCGGGCGGTTCGGGTCCTGCCGGCTTTCGCCGAGCGATTCCACCCACAGGTCGCTTTCGCGCCAGCGGCCGGGAAATTCCGCCAGCAGGTAAAACGCCTTGGTCAGCACATGGTCGGGCGGCACCGGCTCCAGCGGCGGTACGTTGATGAAGGCCAGGATCTGCCGCAGCTTGACGGTTTCGGGCGTATTGGCGAACGCGCCGTCCAGCGCCGGCTGGCCGGCGTCGCGGGTATCGAACAGAATGGTGCCGCCGTTCTTCAGGAACGAATCCACCTTGGCCATGACATCGGCCGCCGGCACCTCGCTGTCGGGGCCGAGCGGCCAGTAGATCAGCGAGAAGAACGCCAGTTCGTCTGCGGCGAGATCGATGCCGGCCGGATCGCCCGGCTCAAGCGCCGTGCGCGATGAAATATACCGGCCAAGACCCTCAAGCCCGGCGAGGCTGGTTTCGTCGATCAGCTGGTCGCCGCTGACCACATAGGCAATGCGGGTGACGAGCGTTGCTTCAAGGGCGGCGATCGCCGTCTGCGCCTCGTCGGCGTTAGGCACCGCCTGCGCTTGGGCGCGGTCGGAGCCGAGGCCGCCAGCCAGCGCAAATGCAATCAACAGCGAGGCCGCGGCCGCCGTTGCCCGGGCCGGCACGAGCCGTCCGGTCAGCGCCAGGATGGCGATGCCGTCAAGGGCTGCAAGCAGCGCCGCCAGCGCCAGGATCCACGGCCAGACCGGGATTTCCGTGCGCGGCTGGATGGTGCGCAGGGCGCCCGTCCAACCGATCGTGCCGGCATCAAGCGCCGTCAGGTCCATGTCGGCGGAGACCGCGTTCAGCGCCTGCAGCACGCCGTCGCGGTCGTAAAGGCCGGGCGGGGTTTCAAGGCTCGGGCGGGCGGTGGCGAAATCGGCGATCAGGGTGACGGCGTCGCCGGGTTCCACCAGATGGCCGGCGCCGTTCAGAACCCGGACAGGCTTCCACGGCGTCACCGCGCGCTGGCCGCTGGCTGCTTCCGCGCCGCCCTGCGTGCCGTCGGCCACGCCGGTGACGGAGGCCGTCGCGGTTGCGCTGATGGCGATCAGCATGTCCACGAATGCGCCCGACAGCGGCAGGTTCGACCAGCGCGGATCGGCGGTGACATGGAACAGGATCAGCCGGCCGGCGTCCTGCGGCCGGGCGGTGACAAGCGGCGTGCCGTCGGCCAGTTCCGCCCACACGGCAACCTGGTCGAGCGCGCTCGGATCGGCCAGGATCTGCCGTGTCACGCGGATATCCTTCGGCACGTCGATATCGCGGAACGGGCCGGCCTCCGAAAAGCCGCCGATCGCCTGCGGCTCCTGCCACGAAAGCGAGCCGCCAAAGGCACGCTCGCCGGCGCGCAGCCGCATCGGCAACAGCCGCTCGTCGCTGGCGGCAAGCCGCGGGCTGGCGAAACGCAGCAGGGTGCCGCCGCCATTGACCCAAGCGAGAACCGCTTCCGTCGTCTCCGGCGGCAGGTTGCCGGTATCGGTCAGGACGATCATCGAGACGTTGCGCTTGATCAGGATGTCGAGCGCTTCCGCCGTGCTCGTGGCATAAGGCGCAATCAGGTCGGCGCCCTCAAACAGAGCGCGTTCCACATATGTCAGCGGCGTTAAAAGCGCCTGTGCGGCGTCGCCGGTCTCGCCGGCAATCAGGCCGACGGTCTTGCGCCGCCAGCGCCCGTCGAGCAGTTGCACCGCGCCGGTGCTGTTTTCGCCCTCCAGGGTGAACCGGGTCAGCGCGTTGCGCAGGTCCGCCGGCAGGGAAATCTCCACGTCGGTGACCTGATCGGCGGCAAGCTGCACCGGCTGTTCGATGATCTGGCGGTTGTCGCTGTCGAAACCGAGCAGCCGCGCGCCTGCGGCAGCGCCAAAGCGTTCGATCGGCGCCGTCAGGCTGTCGACGCCGTTGCGCGGCGGCCTGATGACGCTGGCGGGGCGGCCGGACGACATCAGCGTCGCGGCGTCGCCGCCGATGCGCTGCAGGGCTCCGGCAAGCGTCGCGGCATCGCCGCCCTCCAGCGCGCCGGCAACCCACAGGACTTCCGCCGAGTTTGCGGCATAGGCATTGGCCAGCACCTGCGACAGGCCGAGCCGGTCGGCCAGGAAGGGACGGGGCTCGATCGCCGCAAGCCGGCTGATCGCCGCCTCCGGCGATCCGGGTACGACGCTTTGCGTGCGGCTTTCCGCCGAGGCGACGAGCGCCACCGGCCGGCCGCCACGCGCCGCATCTGCAATCACCGCTTCCGCGGTCTGCTTGCGCAGGGCAAAATCGGGTGCGCTCGACCAGTCATTGTCGAAGACGATCAGCAGCGGCCCTTCGGCGGCGGCGATCCGCTCCTCCGGCCGGAAGATCGGCTGGGCCAGCGCCAGGATGATCAGCGCCGCCAGCAGCAGCCGCAGCGCCGTCAGCCACCACGGCGTGCGCGCCGGCGTGTTCTCCTCGTCCTCCAGCCCCATCAGGATTCGCGTCGGTGGGAAGTCGACGATCGTCGGCCGCGGCGGCGTCAGCCGCAGGATCAGCCAGATCACCGGCAGGATGGCAAGGCCGATCAGCATCATCGGCGATAACAGGGCCAGGCCGCTCATGCGCTCACCGCCAGCGGGTCGGTGCCCCGGGCCAGCCGGCCGTGCAGGAACAACAGGCCCTCCGCCGCCGGCCGGTCGGTATGATGCACGGCAAAGGAATATCCGGCCCGCTTCGCCATTGTCCTCAACTCGTCGCGGTGGGCGGCAAGCCGGTCCTGGTAGCGCATCTTCAGGCCGCCGGCGCGTTCGGCAAGCCAGGTGCCGCCGGTTTCCGGATCGCGGAATTCCAGCCGGCCGTCATAGGGAAAACTCTCTTCCGCCGGGTCGAAGATCTGCAGGATGTGCAGCCGCGCGCCCTGGGCGGCAACTTGCTGAAGACGGCCGCGCAGTTCCTCGATCGGCGCCAGGCAATCGCTGAGCACGACAATATCGGCAAACCGGGAAAGCTGCAAAGTCGGCGGCCAGTCGACCGGCTCGGCGTTCAGCATGGCCGCCGCCATCCGTTCCGCCGTGTCGGAGCCGATGCGCGGCTGCATCATCCCGGGCACGCCGACCCGCTCGCCGCCGCGCGCCAGCATGTCGCCCAGCGCCAGGGCGAGCACGACGGCGCGGTCGATCTTCGATGTCTTGGAGAGCTCTGAGCGAAACTGCATCGAGGCGGTCAGGTCGGGCCAGATCCAGATCGTCTGGGCCGCTTCCCATTCGCGCTCGCGGACATAGAGATGATGATCGCGGGCGGAACGGCGCCAGTCGATCCGCTTGGCCGGTTCGCCCGGCACATAAGAGCGGAACTGCCAGAACGTCTCGCCCGGGCCGGCGCGCCTGCGTCCATGCACGCCCATCATCACATTGGTCGCGATGCGCCGCGCCGCGACAAGCAGATCCGGCAGGCGCGACGATAACAGTCTTGCCTGTTGAAGCCGTTGCCGGTCGCCGGTTTCCGGTTTTTGCGCCATCAGCAGCTCAAAGCACCTTTTCCGCGGCGCCGGCGATCAGGTCGCGGACGGAGACACCGTCGGCGCGGGCGGCAAAGGTGACGGCCATGCGGTGCTGCAGCACCGGCAATGCAAGCGCCGCGACATCGTCGAGCGATGGCGCCAGGCGGCCGTCGATCAATGCACGGGCGCGCACCGTCAGCATCAGCGCCTGGCTTGCGCGCGGCCCCGGGCCCCAGGAAATCTGGTCGGCGATTTCGGCGTCCGCCTCGCCGGGCCGGACCGAGCGGACCAGCCTGAGGATCGCTTCCACCACCTCTTCGCCGACGGGCATGCGCCGCACGAGCGCCTGGATCTGCGTCAGTTCGCCGGCCGCAAGGGCCGGCCGCGCCACCGCATCGTCCGAACCGGTGGTTTCAAACAGCACCCGCCGTTCCGCATCGAGATCGGGATAAAGCACGTCGATCTGCATCAGGAACCGGTCAAGCTGGGCTTCCGGCAGCGGATAGGTGCCTTCCTGCTCAAGCGGGTTCTGGGTTGCCAGAACATGGAACGGCTGCGGCAGATCGTGGCGCTGGCCGGCAATCGTCACATGATTTTCCTGCATCGCCTGCAAAAGCGCGGACTGGGTGCGCGGGCTGGCGCGGTTGATTTCATCGGCCATCAGCAACTGGGCGAAGATCGGCCCCCTGACGAACCGGAAGCTGCGCGATCCGTCCGCCGCTTCCTCGAGGATTTCAGAGCCCAGAATATCGGATGGCATCAGGTCCGGCGTGAACTGGATACGGCCGGCGTCGAGGCCGAGCACCGTTCCCATGGTTTCCACCAGCTTGGTTTTGGCCAGTCCGGGAACGCCGACCAGCAGGCCGTGCCCGCCCGACAGAACCGTGGTCAAAGCACGCTCCACCACCGTTTCCTGACCGTAGATCACTTCGCCGATCGCCGCCCTCGCGCCGTTCAGGGTTTCGACGGTTTTTTCGGCTTCCTTGACGATATCGGTTTCATTCAACGTTTGAGTATCGATTGCGCTCATGTCATTCCGCTCATAAATGATTTGCCACATTAACAATTAGGGTTCCGGCGTCATAGTAAAGGCCGCACGGACACTATAGTGAGAAAGCTGGCACCGTGCGCGGAGATTGTGTCATCCTCTCGGCAAAACGGAAATCAAAAATGTTTCATTTCCAAAGCCGTTTAACCGGCAAAGCTGAAAGGCTGCTGCAGCCATGAGTGACGAACCCCGTCAGCAGATGTTCCCCGCAAGCCTGTCCGATCTGATCGAACGGGCCGGAAAGACGGCGCCTGCGCGGGCCGTGGAGCGCTGGAATCCGGACCATTGCGGCGAAATCGACATCCGCATCGACCGGGACGGGAACTGGTATTACCGCGACAGCGTGATCGCCCGCGAAGCGCTTGTGCGCCTGTTTGCCTCCATTCTCCGGCGCGAGCCCGATGGCCGTCACGTTCTGGTGACGCCGGTCGAAAAACTGTCAATTCAGGTCGACGACGCGCCGTTTGTCGCCGTAGAGATGACCGGCGAGGGGGCCGGCGCGAATCAGGTTCTGACATTCCGCACCAATGCCGGCGATCTCGTCCGGCTCGGTCCCGACCATGGCCTGCGCTTTGCCGTGGAGGGCGACCATGACGGGCTGAAACCCTATATTGACGTGCGCGCCGGGCTTGAAGCCCTTGCCACACGGGCGCTGACCTACGATCTCGTTGCGCTGGCCGACAAGGGGGCCGGCGCTCGGGGCGAACAGATCGGCCTGTGGAGTTGCGGTATCTTCTTTCCGCTGCCATCTGTCGGCCCGACACCCGAGAACTGAAACCTGACAATGACGATTGTGACCAGATCTTTGCCTTTTTCCGCCCCCTTCAGCGCAGACGATTTCCGCGCCCGCGTGGCCGACAATTCAGCCGGTTTCAGCGCCGAGACCGTCGGCGATCATACGTTCAATCCCGAGATTTCCGACATGTTCCTGACCATGTCGCGCAAACCGGCCGCCGTGCTGATCCCGGTCATCCGGCGCGAACCGGAGGCGACGATCCTGTTTACCCAGCGCACCGACAATCTGTCGTCGCATCCGGGGCAGGTGGCGTTTCCCGGCGGCAAGATCGACAACACCGATGCCTCGGCCGAAGCGGCGGCGCTGCGCGAGACAGAAGAAGAGATCGGCCTCAGCGCCGATGACGTCGATCTGATCGGCCGTGCGCCGGATTATCTCACCGGCTCCGGTTATCATATCGCCCCGGTGCTGGGGCTGGTCCAGCCGGATCTTGCCTACACTCTCAATGAGCACGAGGTATCGGCGGTGTTCGAAGTGCCGCTGTCGTTCCTGATGGACCCGGCCAACCACGTGATGGGCAGCAGGATCTGGCAGGGCGTGCGCCGGACCTATTACGAAATGCCGTATCGCGATCGCCATATCTGGGGCGTCACCGCCGGCATGGTGCGCATCCTTTACGAACGGCTTTACGGAGATCAGTCCCATGGAGATCAACAATGAGCGGCGCCCCGCGTGAACTGCCGGATCTGAAAAACCATCCGGCCCTTCGCGCACCGGAAACGAAGGCCGTGTTCAAGGCGCTTGAAACGCCGGGCGCGCCGACGCGCCTGGTCGGCGGCACCGTGCGCAACGCGCTGCTCGGCGAGCCGGTCAAGGATATCGACATGGCCAGCGTGCTGACGCCGGACAGGGTGACGCAAAAGGCCGAAGCCGCCGGCCTGAAAGTGGTGCCGACCGGGATCGGCCATGGCACCGTGACCATCGTCGCCCATGGTCAGCCGGTCGAGGTGACGACACTGCGCGCCGATGTGGAAACCGACGGCCGCCGCGCCACCATCCGCTATACCGAGGATTGGGCGGAAGATGCCGGGCGGCGCGATTTCACCATGAATGCGCTCTATTGCGATGCCGACGGCAACCTGTTCGACCCGCTTGGCGGCATCGGCGATCTACAGGCCCGGAAGGTGCGGTTTATCGGCGACGCCGAGGACCGCATCCGCGAGGATTATCTGCGCATCCTGCGGTTTTTCCGGTTTTTTGCCTTTTACGGCCACGGCCGCCCGGATGCGGCTGGCCTGAAAGCCTGCGTGCGGCTGAAATCGGGCATGGATGTGCTTTCGGCTGAACGCATCTGGTCGGAGCTGAAGCGCATTCTGGAAGCGCCCGACCCGGCCCGCGCCATGTTGTGGATGCGCACGACCGAGGTGCTGCAGCGGGTGCTGCCGGAAAGCTGGGGCATTGATTCCATCCACACCCTGATTGCCGCCGAACAGGCGGAAGGCTGGCTGCCCGACCCGCTTCTTCGGCTGCAATCGATCATGCCGCCGCGGGCGGATCGCATCGACGCGATGTCGGAGCGTCTGAAGCTGGCAAAATCGGAAACTGCGCGGCTGAGCGAATGGGCGACGATAGATCAGGTCGCCGCCGACATCAGCGACGATGCGCTCGCCGCCCGGCTTTACCGCGACGGCCCGCAACCGCTGCGCGACCGGTTCCAACTGGCGTTCGCCAAAGCGCTGGGCGAGGGAAATGACGATGCCTGCCAGGGATTGCGCTCGCGGCTTGCGTTTATCGAGGGCTGGCAGAAGCCGGAATTTCCGGTCACCGGCAAGGATCTGATGCTGCTTGGACATGAGCCCGGTCCGGCGATGGGCGAATTGCTTGCGGCGCTGGAAGAGCAATGGATTGAGAGCGGGTTTACGCTCAGCCGCGAAACGCTGCTGAAAGACGTGCGCGAAGGCCTTTGAGGGGCGGGATGACACTGAAAGAATTGCGCCTGATTGAGCGATATGTGCGGTGGGTTTCCTGAGCCATGTTGGCGTAATTCCATCGGCTTGTGCAACGAACTCACGGTACAACGCAAATGGTGTGAAATCCGCTGGATCCAATCGACCAGCGCAACCCTCTCAATGTCATCCCGTGCGCGTGTGCAGCATGCAATGCTGCTCCGCAGACACGGGACCCATTGCCGTCTGGCAAATCAATCAATATCCACGAAAAAAATCCATAACCCTCTGACATCAAGCCCATTTCACCATCGGCGGCATCGACGACAGGATCGAATCCACATTGCCGCCGGTTTTCAGGCCGAACATCGTGCCGCGGTCGTAAAGCAGGTTGAACTCGACGTAGCGCCCGCGCCGGATCAGCTGTTCCTCACGATCCTCATCGCTCCAGAGCGCAGCAAAATTCGCCCGCACAAGTTTCGGATAGACCGCCCGAAACGCCCGGCCGACATCGCGGGTAAATGCGAAATCCGCATCCCAGTCGCCTGAGTTCAGCCGGTCGTAGAAAATTCCGCCGATGCCGCGCATTTCGTTCCGGTGCTTGAGGAAAAAATATCGGTCGCACCAATCCTTGTATTCCCCGTAATCGGCAACCTCGTGCGGGTCACAGGCACTCTTCATCGCCGCATGAAAGGCGAGCGACCGTGTCCGGATCCTCCTGCGTGCGCCGGCGCTCCAGCACAGGCGTCAGGTCGGCGCCGCCGCCGAACCAGTTGCGCGTCGTCACCACCATGCGGGTGTTCATGTGCACCGCCGGCACATTGGGGTTCTGCAGGTGCGCGATCAGCGAAATGCCCGACGCCCAGAAGCGCGGATCGTCCGACGCGCCGGGGATCTCGTCGCGGAATTCAGGCGCGAACTCGCCGTGAACCGTCGAGCAATGCACGCCGACCTTCTCAAAAACCCGCCCGTGCATCATCGCCATGGTGCCGCCGCCGCCTTTTGTGCCGGAATGATCTTCGCGCTGCCAGGGCGTGCGGACAAACCTCCCGGCTGGCTCTCCGGAATACGGCATATCCGCCGGCAGATCGTCCTCCAGGGTCTCGAAGGCCGAACAGATGTCATCGCGCAGGCTTTCAAACCAGAGACGGGCCTTGTCTTTCTTGGCGTCGATATCGGCGGGAAGGGGCAGGGCGTCTGATGTTGGCTGGTCGGTCATCGGGACTCTCGGGGTTTCGTTGGGTTGTCAGTGCATAGTCGAACGCCGTTGGTTTAACCGCAACGCGGCCATAGCGCACAGCTTCGCGAAGTCGGACGTTTTTGTTTCAGTTATCGAACGACACGGTCGCAATAATCGGGTTTGTCTCCAGGCCTGTCGCACAGGGTTAGGTCGATTGGCCGGTCAAACGAAAGCGGGATGCTCAGCGTCAAGACGGCAGCCAATGCAGCAAAAATCAACACAAAGAGGACGTAGCCAAGCGATCTGAAGGATCCGCTTTTGCCCTGAGAAATCCATCGCATATCCGTAAGCCGGGCCACAAATCCGAGCAAAGAAGCGGCGCTGCCCAGAACGATCATTGAAAACATGATCTCTTCGTTGAATGGATGAGCGTTTCCCGAGGCTTCCCAACCGCCATGGAAATAATATCGGAATGATAACAGCTGATAGCCCACGCCGATCAATAGAAAAAGGATGATCCATCGCCGTTTTGACGTCACCAGATAGCCGAAGAAGAATAGGGCGCAATAGATTGCAAGCAGCAGCACGATGATGTCCGAATTTGTTTCTGGCCGCCCAACGCGGTAGCGATTTGACACTATCGTGAACCAATGCAACTCAGCAACGTGTGGCGGGCGATATGACCAATCATCTCGACGGCACCGTGCCATGACATTACGTTGATCCGGTAAATCGAAATCTCAATCAAAACCTTCAAGGCGCATTACATGGAAACCATCAACATCCAGTTCACTCTGTTCTCGGCGTTCTATTCGCCGCTGATCTCGACAATGTCGGGCGGATTTCTGCGCGCCGAAGGGCTTGAACCCAGTTGGTCGGTTGCATCGGCGGGCGTCTCGGCGATTGCAGCGCTCGAAGACGGTTCCGCCCATGTCGTGCAATCGGCACTCAGTCAGGGTTTTACCACGCTCGCCGCCGGTAAAATCCCGACGGCGGTTCATTTTGCCCAGATCAACGAGATGGACGGGTTTTTCATCACCGGACGTGACGCCGATCCTGAATTTACGTGGGGCAAACTGGAAGGCGCGGAGGTGATCCTGTTTGCCGGCGGCCAGCCGCTGGCGATGTTCCAGTATGCCTGTCACAAGGCCGGTATCGATTTTGACAAAATCAATGTTATCAATGTCGGCGGCGCAGCCGACATGGACAAGGCCTTCCGCGCCGGCCAGGGTCAATATGTCCAGCAGCAGGGGCCTTTCCCGCAGCAGCTTGAGGCCGATGGCGTCGGCCATGTGGTCGCGCAAGTCGGCCCGCAGATCGGCCCGTGCGGGTTTTCCAGCCTGGCGGCGACCCGCGACTGGCTGGCCTCCGATATGGCGAAGGCGTTCATGCGCGCCTATACAAAGACCCGGATCTACATGAACGAAACGCCGGCGGCGGAAATCGCCCGGGCGGAAAAGGATTATTTCCCCGATATCGACGAAGCCGTGCTGGCGCGCTGTATCGAGACCTATCAGGGCCTCGGCTGTTGGACGCCGCATGTGGAGATCACCCGCCCGGCCTATGAAGTGACTTTGGATGTGTTTGAACATTTCGGCACGCTGAAACAGCGTTATGCGTACGAGCAGGTCTGCACGGAACCGCCGGGCGCGGCCTAGGGACATCCGAAAAACGGTCAGCTGCGGCCCGCCGCAAAAACCTGATGTGAAAGCGACACTGACACAGGCTGCGTATATTCACATGCGCGGGAACACACGTCCGTCGAACAGCTTTCGTGCCGTTCGCAGCGTCCCGGCCGAGGTTACAGTTCCGAAATCGTCGCGCTCAATCAGGACCTCTGCAGCTCCGGTCGGATGTTCGATCCGAAAACGGCCATCGGCAGGCAGTGCTGCCAGCGATGCTGCCGGGGAGCCTTCCAGTGTACAGGCGGTTGCGACGCTTACGGCAGCGAAGACGCCGATCGTCGCGTGGCAACGATGTGGAATAAACGACCTCGTATTGACGGTGCCGCCCGACGTCGGCGGGGAAACCAAAGTCATTTTCGGCACGCTCTTTTCCGTCACGTCACCGAGGTTCATCATCGGACCGGCTTTGACGCGGATCGCCTCCAGCTGTCTTTTCAGCGACGTATCGGCGTCGAGTTGATCGCGGCTTTCCGCGCCGGTCAGGCCAAAGTCCGATGCGCGCATGATGACGCAGGGCATTCCGTTGTCGATGCACGTGCAGGCCACGCCGTCTATGACGTCAACCGTGTTTCCGGTGGGCAGGAGCGCCCCGCACATGGAGCCGGCAATATTGGCGAACATCAGCGGAATCGCCGCGTGGTTACTTGGCACCCCGTCGATCCGGGCGGCGCCGCAATAGGTGACACGGCCGCCGGGCGTGGCGATGCGCGCCTCCGCCACTTCGCCGGTGTTCAGCATGTGGATGCGAACCACCGTTTCCGGCGATTGAGCAGGAACAAGACCCCGCTCAATCGCGGCGGGTCCGACACCCGCCAGTATATTGCCGCAGCCCTGCGCATCGGAAACAAGCGCCTGATCGACAAAGACCTGCAGAAACAGATAGTCGACGTCTGCATCCGGGCGACTGGACGGCGACAGGATTGCCACCTTGGACGTCAAAGGGTCAGCCCCGCCGATCCCGTCGATCTGACGCGGGTCCGGCGAGCCCATGATCCGCAGCAGCATATCGTCACGTTTTGCCGCGATCTGCGGCAGGTCGGATTTGAGGAAATAGGCGCCCTTGGAGGTTCCGCCGCGCATCCACAGGCATGCGATCCCGTCTTCCGAAGGGTCACACATATTTCAGCCCTTTTTCCGCAAGCCGCGGCCGCATGTCGTAAATATCCAGCCCGAGCTCGCCGGAGGCCAGGCGCTTGCGCTTTTCGTCTTCTGCGGCAAGGCGTTTTTCGGCATTTTCCAGAACCTCGGCGGCTTCGGCGCGCTTTACCACAACGACACCGTCATCATCGGCCACGATGATGTCGCCCGCGTCGATGCTCTGCCCTGCGCAAACGATGGACACGTTGACGGAGCCCACTGTCTCCTTGACCGTGCCCTGCGCCGATATGGCCTTGGACCAGACCGGAAAACCCATCTGAGTAAGATCCCTCACGTCGCGGACGCCGGCATCTATCACCAACCCGCGGCATCCGCGCGCCATGGCCGAGGTTGCCAGCAGATCGCCAAAATAGCCGTTGTCACAAGGGCTTGTGGGGGCAAGGACCAGAATGTCGCCGTCTTTCAACTGCTCGATGGCGACGTGCAGCATCCAGTTGTCACCGGGAGCGGCAGAGATGGTGATAGCCGATCCGGCCACTTGCGCACCGGAATAGATCGGCCGCATGTAGGACGCTAGGTATCCCCTGCGTCCCTGCGCCTCGTGCACGGTTGCGACGCCTGCGGTTGCGAGGTCGGCAATGACATGCGGCTCGGCGCGGTCGATATTCCGGACGACGGTACCCATTAGCTCAGGCCTCCTGCTTTTTGACCGGCGGTGTGCCGTGTGTTTGAAACGTGTCGATTGTTTTCAGGCCCCAGGCCTGACCTTTCCTGCGGTCCGCCTCGGTCCAGCAGACCGGTTCCCAGTCGGGGGCGAGGATCAGCCGTGCGCCTGCATTTGCCAGTTCAACGCGGTTTCCGGCCGGCTCCCAGACGTACAGGAAGAATGTTCCCTGAATGGCGTGCTTGTGCGGGCCGGTTTCGATATGCACGCCATTTTCGAGGAAGATGTCGGCGGCGCGCAGGATGTCTTCGCGCGTGTCGGTGGCATAGGTCACGTGGTGCAGCCTCCCCAGACCACGACCATGTTCCTCTGTGCAGGCGAGGTCGTAGGTCTTGTTGTTGACCGTGAACCAACAGCCGCCGAGGCGCCCGTTATCCAGCTGGATGTACTCGGTTACCCGGGAGCCAAGGCAGGTTTCCATGAACCGGCGGAATTCGGCCACGTCATCAGACAAAAGGTTCACGTGGTCGATCCGCCGCGGGCAGGCGCCGCGGGCGTGATAGCGGCTGGCGAGGTTTTTCAGCGCCGGCTTGTCTGCGTCCGCCAGTTCCGGGCGGCGGGTTTGCCAGTAGATTTCAAAGACATGGCCAAACGAGTCTTCAAACCGGAATGCAGGTCCGTGGCCCGGATCGCCCTTTGTCCACCCGTGGGTCTTGGTACCTGACGCTTCAATAGCCTTTACGCGCCGCTCCAGTGCCTCGGGCGAGGCGGCGCGATAGCCGATATAGCCGACGCCTGTCGTCCCGGCGCGCGTCAGCTTGAGCGTGTGATATTCATAATCGTCCCAGGCGCGCAGATAGGCCGAGGTTTCATCCTGCCCGGACAGGCACAAACCATAGACGCGCGTGAAAAAATCGAGGCTTTCGTCGAAACGATCCGTCAGCATCTCGACATGACCCAGATGGGCCAGGTCAAAGGACGGATTGGTGGGGTCAGTCATCGGAATCTCCATTTTAGCGGTTCACAATTCGTCCACGGTGCGGGGAAAGACCGACTGAAAGCCTTCGGCATATCTGCAGTCGCGCCCGCCCGACTGGCCGCCTGAATTGCGCTTGAAATGGTTGGCGCGCTGTTGTGCCACGCGAGTGTAATACTCCCAAAGATGTTCCTGACCCTGCATGCATTCGATCGCCGCGCGCTTCTTCTCCCAGACCTCGGTGATGTCGAGGAAAGTATCGGGCTTCCAGCCCATCTGTTCGGTCTGGTGCGGCTCGAACAGGTAAAGCTGCGGTGCGCCCAGGACTTTTTCGCCGGGATTGTGGCCCCAGGCCTGCGCGATCATCCGGCATTCCAGCGCCGCGTGCGTCGTGTTCATGTGATCAGTGTTATAGGGATCATACTGCGAATGGCTGAGCATGAACGCAGGTTGGACCTGGCGGATCACGTCGACGATCTTCATCTTGTTCTCGCGCGAGAATTCCAGCGGATAGTCGCCCAGATCGAGGCAGATCAGATCGTGTGCGCCGAGCGCCTTGGCGGCGTTCTCGGCTTCGGCCCGGCGCACGTCCTTGACCCGGTCCAGCGTCATGCCCTCCTGTTTCCACAGTTTTGCACTTTCGCCGCGTTCGCCAAAAGACAGGCACAGGACGGTGACGTTGTATCCGCTCTCCGCATGTTGCGCGACCGCGCCGCCGCAGCGCCAGACAAAATCGGCGGCATGGGCAGAAATGACGAGGGCGGTTTTTGCTGCAGGCATGGCGAGCCTCCTTGACACGGTTTGTTCCGCAACTCCCATGTTTCGCATCGGCGAGACAATTCGAAAGCTCGTTCAGTAGTATAAGTTTCGGCTATAAATGGCTGGCGTGCGGGTCTGGACTCTGGCAAGCTTCGGGCGTGAATTCGGGAGTATGCTGCAATGAATGATGACGCCCCTGGGAACCACCGAATTTCGTTCGTCGGGTTCGGTGAGGCGGCGCAAGCCTTTGTTTCCGGATGGGCACTGGAGCGGCCGGATCAGATCAGCGCCTATGACGTCAAAAGCGACTGCCCGGCAAACAAGACCGGAATTAAGGAAAGCTATCGCCGCAGCGGTGTGAACGGTCAAGCGCACCTGGCCGATGCGCTGGCGACGGCGCAAGTGATCTTCTGCACCGTTACAGCCAACCGGGCGCTTGAGGCGGCCGAAGCCGCCGCGCCGGATATCGTGCCAGGCGCGCTTTGGCTTGATTGCAACTCCTGCGCACCAGACACCAAGCGCCGCGCCGCCGTTGTCATCGAACAGGCGGGCGGGCGATACGCGGATGTGGCCGTGATGGCGGCGGTCCATCCCAGGAAACATCTGGTGCCGCTGCTGGTCTCCGGCCCGCATGCGGAAGCCGCCTGTCTGGTTCTGACCGACCTGAAAATGAGGCCGGTCATTATCGGCGATACGGTTGGCCAGGCTTCGTCGATCAAGATGATCCGCTCCGTCATGATCAAGGGGTTGGAAGCGCTGACAGCGGAATGTTTCCTCGCCGCGCGCAAGGCGGGGGTCGAAGAACAGGTGATTGCCTCGCTTGAAGCTTCGGACCCGGACATCAAATGGCGCGACCGGGGCGCATACAATCTGGGACGGATGATGGTGCATGGCACCCGCCGCGCGGCGGAAATGCGCGAGGTCGCGGTAACCGTTGACGCACTTGGTCTTGCGGGCCGAATGAGCGCGGCCACGGCACTTTGGCAGGATGAGATTGCCGCGTCGGCGGTCGAACCCGGTGTGGCCGATTTGATCGCCCGCGCAGACCGGTTATTGGCGCGGCTGTGATTTCACGCAACCTGCGTCATCTCAGGGTTTTTCTGGAGGTTGTCGACACAGGTTCGGTCACTCATTCCGCCAACCGGTGCAATGTCTCACAGCCCGCGGTTACGCAATCCATCGGCAAGCTGGAACGCGATGCGCGCGGTGCGTTGTTCGACCGGACACGGCAAGGCTTTTTCGCAACCGAACGCGGCAAGGTCCTTGCCGGCCGGTTGCAGCGCGCGTTTGCGCATCTTGATCCGGCGATGGAGGAGATTTCGCCCAGACTTCGGCTGACGGCGACGACCGCTCAACTCAACGCGCTGATAGCAGTGTGCGAGGCGGAAAATTTTACCCTGGCAGCCCGCAGGCTCGGCATCGCCCAGCCAACCGTCCACCGGGCCATCACCCGGATCGAACAGGAAGCGGCGCGGGCGTTGTTTGAGCGCACGTCCTTTGGACTTTTGGCGACTCGGCCCTGTCGGGCGCTGGCGCAAGCGGCGCAGCTGGCCTTTACCGAACTCGATCAGGCCGATGCGGAACTGGCGGAACTGGATGGGGCGGAATCAGGCCGTATCGTTGTTGGTGCGCTGCCGCTTTCGCGCTCGGTGATCCTGCCGCGCGCGCTGGTCGAATTTCGTCGCCATCGGCCGACGCTGCCGCTCAAGGTTATCGACGGGCGGTATGGTGAGCTTCTGACCGGCCTCCGCCGTGGCGACATCGACCTGTTGGTCGGTGCATTGCGTGACCCGGCCCCCATCGGCGACATTGTTCAGGAACCGTTATTCGACGATTACATGACAGTTGTCGCGGGCAGGAATCATCCACTTGCAGAACGGGAAACGGTGACGATTGACGACCTGAAAGGCGCGTCCTGGGTCGTTCCGCGTGCGGGAACCCCGGCACGCGGTCAGTTCGATGCCGTTCTTGGCAGCGCCGGAGCCGTTGAAAGCGTGATCGAGGCGGGCTCGATCCTGCTGATGCGCGAAATCCTGGATCATAGCGACCACCTCGGGTGCATTTCCAGTGCACAGGCAGAGGCAGAAGTGGAAAAGGGGCTGCTTGTCCGTCTTCCCGTTCGCGCTGACTGGCCCGGACGCCCGATCGGCCTGACCTATCGGAAAAGCTGGGTACCGACCAGATCGCAGGAATTGCTGCTAAAATCGATCCACACAGTCGCCAGAGACAGGGTGCCGCGCTTGCCCATGATCTCTGATCCCGATGTTGCCCCAGGACCTGACGGCGACAGAGCAGGGTAATTATTCTTCGGCCGGCATCTGATCGCTTCACGAACCGGATTGTCCGGCGTCCCTGAATTACACGTTGGCGCCGCGAATTTCTTCAATCACCGCAGCGGTCACTTCGTCCGTTCTGGCGCTGCCGCCAAGATCGGGCGTGTGATAGCGCGGATCGGCGGTAACGCGTTCAATCGCATCCATGAGACGGCCGGCCGCCTGCTGTTCGCCCAGGTGCTCCAGTAGCAGGACGCCTGACCAGAAAGTACCAATCGGATTTGCGATCCCTTTCCCCATGATATCGAAAGCGGAACCGTGGATCGGTTCAAACATCGACGGGAATTTCCGTTCCGGATTGAGATTCGCCGTTGGCGCGATCCCCAGGGAACCGGAAAATGCGGCTGCCAGGTCTGAGAGGATATCGGCGTGCAGGTTTGTCGCCACCACCGTATCGATGGAAGCCGGCTTCATCACCATTCGCGTGGTCATCGCGTCGACCAGCATTTTGTCCCAGGTCACATCGGGAAATTCCTGCGCGATCTCATTTGCGATTTCATCCCACATCACCATGGCGTGGCGCTGGGCGTTGGACTTGGTGACAACCGTGAGCAACCTGCGCGGCCTCGACTGCGCAAGCTTGAAGGCAAACCGCATAATGCGCTCGACACCGGAACGGGTGAACATGGCCACGTCGGTTGCCACTTCCAGAGGTGAGCCCTGATGCACACGCCCGCCGACGCCGGCATATTCACCCTCTGAGTTTTCGCGCACAATCACCCAGTCGAGTTCGCCGTCATTCACATTGCGAAGCGGAGACGTGATGCCGGGCAGCACACGGGTCGGCCGAACATTGGCATACTGATCGAATGGCTGGCAGATCGCGAGCCTCAAACCCCACAGCGTAATGTGATCGGGAATGTCGGGATAGCCGGCAGAGCCGAACAGAATCGCATCATGATTCCGGATCTGTTCACGCCCGTCCTCCGGCATCATTCGGCCATGTATCTTGTAATATTCACCGCCCCAGTCAAATTCATCGATGCGGAGCTCGAATTGGTCCAGGCGCTTTGCCACAGCCTTCAGCACCTCGGTGCCAGCCGAAATCACCTCGGCTCCGATCCCGTCACCGGGGATGGCTGCAATCCTGTATGTTTTCATCGATACCCTTCATTTTGAGCGTTTTGACTTTATCAATTAACCCGAGGGAGCTTTTGAACCAACTCCATAGTTGGCGCGTTGGCGGTGCGCCGGGGGTTGCGAAGACTGGCCCGGTGTTTCACTGGTAGCTGAACCGGCAGGACTGTCCGGACGGGAGGAAAACCATGCTGCAACAATTCATCATGATCTTTTCAGATCCGGTTGCCTGGGCGGCCCTGGCCACTTTGATTGTCCTGGAGGTGGTGCTCGGCATCGACAATCTGGTGTTCATCGCCATTCTGACGAACAAGCTGCCGGACGAGCACCGCTCGCGCGTCCGGCGGATCGGCATCGGCCTGGCGCTGGTCATGCGGCTGGTGCTCTTGGGCACAATCGCCTTCATCGTCGGGCTGACAAAGCCGGTTTTCAGTATCATGGATCTGTCGTTTTCCTGGCGCGACATGATCCTGATCGCCGGCGGCCTGTTTCTGGTCTGGAAGGCGACACGTGAGATCCATCATCTGGTCGATCCGGAGCCGGCACCGACGCTTTACGACACGCCCGCGGTGGGTGCTGCCTTCTCGGCCGTCGTGGTGCAGATCATTCTGCTCGACATGGTGTTTTCCATCGACAGCATCGTCACCGCCGTCGGCATGACGGAACATGTTCCGATCATGGTCATCGCCGTCATCGTCGCCGTCATCGTGATGCTGATCGCCGCCGACCCGCTGGCCGATTTCGTCCAGCGCAACCCGACCATTGTCATGCTGGCGCTGGGTTTCCTGCTGTTGATCGGCACGACCCTGATCGCCGACGGTTTCGGCGTCCACGTACCGCGCGGCTACGTCTATGCGGCGATGAGTTTTTCCGGCCTGGTGGAAGGTCTCAACATGATGGCACGAAAGGCGCGAAAGAAAAAGGCGGAGGCGGGGCCATCTTGACGGCTGCAGTTAAGGGAAATGAATTTGATGTCGGTGGCGATCTGCGAGGGATGACCGGTGCGCTTGCAGGCGAATTGAGAGAACTTAGATGCAAGATGACCAAACTACAGACTAGCCCATCATTCCGGCACTGGTAAATGTGCCGTCAGTCATCGAAACATTGATCGTGTGGCCCCAGAACAGGCCTGATTGCGTTGGCGTTTCACCATCGTCAAACCAGAAGCCCACATTGCCGTCCCCGTCAATGTCCAGGGCTGTGATCTTCAGCATGGCGACAAACTGTTCTGCGGAAAGCGGGGCTTCAACGTCGTCGAGCCAGTTCTCGTTCTTCAGGCAAACCCGCCCAGTTGCCGCAGCGCTTCGCCGACCGCCATGCCGCCGGCGATGGCGACGTTGAGCGAACGGGTGCCTGCCGTCTGCGGGATCGTCAGCCTGGCATCGGCCGCCGCATGCACATCATCGGGCAGGCCGGCGGATTCGCGGCCGAGCAGCAGCACGTCGCCGGGCCGGAACGCGAAACCGGTATAGGCCGCCGCTGCTTCTGTCGTCAGGGCGACCAGCCGGTGGCCATGCTCCCTGCGCCAGGCCTGGAACGCGGCCCAGTCCCTGTGTTCGGTAAGGGCGGCGCGGTCGAGATAATCCATGCCGGCACGTTTCAGATTGCGGTCGGTGAGCGCGAAACTGGCCGGATGGACGATATGAACCGGCACGGACAGGCAGGCGCCGAGCCGCAAAAGCGTGCCGGTGTTCTGCGGGATATCCGGCTGGTAGAGGGCGAGATGGATCATTGACGGCCTTTTTCCGGGGCCATTTTCATTCCTGCCATGAAAACGTCAACTTGTTGGCACAAGAATTACGTCTGCGGATCAAAGCGGCGTTCGCGCCGCCGGCGTATGATCCAGTTTGGCATCGCGTTGCGTATGATGTCATCCAGGCGTAAACACGTTTCAGGCCTGTGCTGCTTGGCGGCACAGGTTTGATGCGTTTTCTTTTTGATGCGTTTTCATTGTGCCGAGTGCCATATTGCGTCGCTCATTTTGAACCCGAGGTGCCCATGCCAAACACCATCACCCTTACCTGACACCGGTCGTCTTTGCGCGTTGCGCTCGTTCGGCCGGAACCCGAAGTTCCCTCACGCCGGATTTGAGCCATGTTGTCTTTTTTCGAACGTCTGATCGATCCCCTGAAAGTGCCTGCCGCGGCGACGCCGCCCGTCGGTCTGTGGCGCTTCTATATCCATTATATCCGCCAGGTCTGGCCGGGTCTTGCAGCCGTTCTGACCACCGGCCTGATCGGTGCGCTGATTGAGGTTTCGCTGCTGAAATTCGTTGGCGACCTGGTCGATCTGCTCGGGTCTTCCTCGCCGCAGCAGCTGATGGCCGATCATGGCATGACGCTTTTGTGGATGCTCGTCGTGGTTCTGGTGCTGCGGCCTCTGGTCTTCAGCCTGCACGAGACGCTGACCAACCAGCTCGTCGTTCCCTCGTTCACCAACCTGGTGCGCTGGCAGGCGCACCGTCATGTGCTGCGCCAGTCGGTGACGTTTTTTGCCAACGATTTCGCCGGCCGAATCGCCAGCCGGGTGATGCAGACCGGGCCGGCGCTGCGCCAGTCGGTGATGCAGGTCGTCGACGCGATCTGGTTTGTCGCCGTTTATGCGCTCAGCGCCCTGGTGCTGTTTGCGGAACTGGATTGGCGGCTGACCGTGCCGCTGATTATCTGGTTTGCCGGTTATCTCGCCACGCTGGTCTGGTTCGTGCCGCGGATCCAGGCGCGCTCCAAGATCATGTCGGATGCCCGTTCGATGCTGAATGGCCGGATCGTCGACAGTTACACCAATGTGCAGACGGTCAAGCTGTTCGCCCATGCCGACCGCGAAGATAGTTATGCCCGCGAGGCGCTGGCCGATCATACGGCGAAGTTCCTCGATGAGATGCGCTACATTACCGGTCTGAATATTGCCGTGTTCATTCTCAACGGCGCGCTGATGGGCGGCACCGGCGTGCTGGCGGTCTGGCTTTGGATGCAGGGCGGCCTGTCGCTCGGCGCGATCGCCCTGACGACAGGGCTGGCGATCCGGATTTCCAACATGTCCGGCTGGATCATGTGGGTCGTCACCGGCATCTTTGAGGATATCGGCACGGTGCAGGAAGGCATGGAAACGATTTCCGTGCCGCACACCATCCTCGACAGTGCGACCGCCATTCCGCTGACGGTCGGCCCCGGCGCGATCCGCTTCGACCATGTGCGCTTTCACTATGGCCGCGACGCCGGCGTGATCGACGAACTGTCGCTGGCGATCGCCGCCGGTGAAAAGATCGGCCTGGTCGGGCCCTCCGGCGCCGGCAAGTCGACGATGGTCAATCTGCTGCTCCGGTTTTACGACCTGGAAGGCGGGCGGATCCTGATTGACGGTCAGGATCTGGCCCATGTGACACAGGACAGTCTGCGGGCGGCGATCGGCGTGGTGACCCAGGACACGTCGCTGCTGCACCGCTCGGTTCGCGATAATATCGCCTATGGTCACCCCGGCGCGAACGACGCGCAGATTGCCGAGGCGGCGCGGCTGGCCCGGGCCGATCAGTTCATCCCCGATCTGGTCGATTTCAGGGGCCGCACGGGACTGGATGCGCATGTCGGAGAGCGCGGCGTCAAATTGTCGGGCGGCCAGCGGCAGCGGATTGCGATTGCCCGGGTGATCCTGAAGGATGCGCCGATCCTGGTCCTCGATGAAGCGACATCGGCGCTGGATTCGGAAGTCGAAGCCGTGATCCAGGACAGCCTGGCGCAATTGATGCAGGGCAAGACGGTGATTGCCATCGCTCACCGGTTGTCGACGATCGCGGCGATGGACCGGTTGGTGGTGATGGACCAGGGCCGGATCGTCGAAGAGGGCAGCCACGATGCCTTGCTGGAGCAGGGCGGCCTTTATGCCCGCCTGTGGCGGCGGCAATCGGGCGGCTTTCTCGATTTGGGCGAGGTTGGCGGCAAACAGACCGCGGCGCAATAGCTCCGCCGCCGGTTGCGGTGAAAAGGCGAATTCGGCCGGTACATCTTGTCGGCCCCGCCATCCGCCCTTTCTGTTATCATGTGATCTTGCGACCGGATTCGGGTCGGGAAAGGCCGATGTGACGAAACTGTACGCCTATATGGAGGCGCTGCTTGACGCCCTGCGGATTGATGAGGTCGTGCGGCCGCCCGACAAGGCTGGTGCGTTTTTCAGCCACTTTCTGATGCCGCACAGCCGGCTGATCGCGTTGACCCTGGCCGTCACGCTGATTGCGGCCCTGTCGGAATTTTCGCTCTATGTTTTTGTCGGATTCCTGGTGGACTGGGTCAATCAGACACCGGCTGAGGCGTTTTTCGCCACCCATGGCTGGGCGCTGGCCGCTATGGCGTTCGTGGTGCTTGTGCTGCGGCCGGTTTCGGTGCTGGCGTCGCGCGGGCTGACCAACCTGGCGCTTGTGCCGGGGCTCACCAATCTGGTGCGCTGGCACTCGCACCGCTATGTGCTGCGCCAGAGCCTGGCCTATTTCCAGAACGATTTTGCCGGACGCATTGCCCAGAAGGTGACCCAGACCGGACCGGCGCTGCGCGAGAGCGTGATCAATGTGATTGACGGTATCTGGTTCCTCGCCATCCAGCTGGTTGCGACGGTCGTGCTTTTCATCGCGCTGGACTGGCGGCTGCTGTTGCCGCTGGCCGGCTGGTCATTGGCCTATATCGCGGTGATCGGCTTCATGGTGCCGGGCGTGCGCGGGCGTTCAGCAGCGCTTTCTGAGGCCAATTCCGCACTGTCGGGCCGGATCGTCGATTCCTATACCAATATCCAGTCGGTCAAACTGTTCGCCCATGCGGAGTTTGAGGATCGCTTCGCGCTTGAAGCCTTCAAGCGGCACCTGCATGCCTTTCGCCAGTTGATGCGGGCGATCGTTTCGATGACCGTCATGCTGACGGCAATCAATGGCGTTATGATTTTCGCGACTGGCGCAATCGCTGTCATGGTCTGGGCCGATGGCGGTCTGACAGCCGGCGCCATCGCAATCGCCGGCGGACTTGTGATTCGCATCAATCAGATGTCGGGCTGGGTGCTGCGTACCGTGACCTCGCTGTTTGAGAATATCGGTGTGGTGGAAAACGGCATTGAAACCATCTCGCAACCGATATCGGTGGTCGATCAGGACGACGCCGTGCCGTTAAAGGTCAGTGCCGGTAAAATCCGGTTCGACCATGTCCGCTTTCACTATGGCCAGGATGCGGGCGTTCTGGATGATCTGGATCTGGTTATCGAGCCCGGTGAAAAAATCGGCCTGGTCGGCCCGTCCGGGGCCGGCAAGTCGACTTTGGTCAATCTGCTTTTGCGGTTCTACGATCTGGAAGGCGGCCGCATTCTGATCGACGATCAGGATATTGCCGCCATCAGCCAGAATTCGCTGCGCGCGTCGATCGGCGTGGTGACACAGGACACGTCCTTGCTGCACCGCTCGGTGCGCGACAATATCCGCTACGGTCGGCCGCAGGCCGGCGACCGGGAGGTGCAGCGTGCAGCCACTGAGGCGCGAGCGGATCTGTTCATTCCCGATCTTGTCGATCCGGGCGGGCGGTCTGGTTATGACGCCTATGTCGGCGAACGCGGCGTCAAGCTGTCGGGCGGCCAGCGACAGCGCATCGCAATTGCCAGAGTGATGCTCAAGGACGCGCCGGTGCTGATTCTGGACGAGGCGACGTCGGCGCTTGATTCGGAGGTCGAAGCGGCGATCCAGGACAATCTCGACCGGCTGATGCACGGCAAGACCGTGATTGCCATTGCACACCGTTTGTCGACAATTGCCGCCATGGACAGATTGGTGGTGATGGATCACGGACAGATCGTGGAACAGGGCAGCCACGAGAGCCTGCTGGAGCAGGGCGGGCTTTATTCAAGGCTGTGGAACCGCCAGTCCGGCGGCTTCATCGATCTCAGCCGCGTTGACGCGCCGGCTGACAATATGACCATTCCGGCTGAATAGGGCGGGCCGATCTGCTTGCGACATTGTGCCTTGCGGCAATCGTGCGACTGGACAGTTATTCTGATCGGTGACAAAACGCCATTCGATTGGAATGCCGGTTGCTTTACGCTTGGTCTCAGACCATAAGGCGGGGTAATTGGCTCTATTATTGTGTCGGTCCGCCGGCGCAAATGGGATGTTGAGAGGGCAAGCCTTGACCAAGTCTACCGCTGATCACGCATCTGACGGGGATCCGACCCGTCGTGATTTTCTTTACATTGCAACTGGCGCTTTCGGCGCAGTTGGTGCTGCCGCGTTTGTCTGGCCGTTGATTGACCAGATGAATCCGGATGCCTCGGCGCTGGCGCTTTCTTCTGTCGAGGTCGATGTGTCGTCCATCGAGGTGGGCCAGTCGATCAAGGTCAAATGGCGCGGCAAGCCGGTTTTCATCCGTAATCGTACCGAAAAAGAGATGGACGAGGCGAAAGCGGTTCCGCTTGAAGATCTCAAGGACGCCGAAGCGCGCAACGCCAATCTTCCGGCCGACGCCGAGGCGACGGACCAGAACCGGACCGTGCCCGGCAAGGAACAGTGGATCCTGATGGTCGGGGTTTGCACTCATTTCGGCTGTATCCCGATTGGCGAGCAGGGTGATTTCGGTGGCTGGTTCTGCCCTTGCCACGGGTCGCACTACGATACGGCCGGCCGCATCCGCAAAGGCCCGGCGCCGGAAAATCTGGCGATCCCGGAATTCACATTCATTGATGATAACACAATCCGCATCGGATAAGCGGGAGGCTCTCCATGTCTGCTGACGGACATTCCACATATCAACCAAACACATCCTTTGAGCGCTGGATCGATGCACGCCTGCCGCTGCCGCGGCTGTTGTATGATTCCTTCGTCTCCTATCCGGTACCGCGCAATCTGAATTATGCCTATACGTTCGGCGGCATTCTGATGATCATGCTCGTGCTGCAGATCATTACCGGCGTCGTGCTTGCCATGCATTATACGGCCCATGCCGATCTTGCGTTTGAATCGGTCGAACTGATCATGCGCGATGTGAATTATGGCTGGCTGCTGCGCTATATGCATGCGGTCGGAGCGTCGATGTTCTTCGTCGCGGTCTATGTGCATATTTTCCGCGGCATGTATTACGGCTCCTACAAGGATCCGCGCGAGGTTCTGTGGATCCTCGGCGTGATCATCTTCCTGATGATGATGGCGACCGGATTCATGGGTTATGTGCTGCCATGGGGGCAGATGAGCTTCTGGGGCGCAACGGTGATTACCAACCTGTTCTCGGCAATTCCGCTGGTGGGCGAAACGGTCGTCACCTGGTTATGGGGCGGATTTTCCGTCGATAACCCAACGCTGAACCGGTTCTATTCGCTGCATTATCTGCTGCCGTTCATGATCTTCGGCGTGGTCATTCTGCATGTATGGGCTCTGCATGTCACCGGCCAGACCAACCCGACCGGCGTCAGCGTCAAGACCAAGCAGGATACGGTGCCGTTTACCCCTTACGCCACGGTGAAGGATTCCTTTGCGCTGATGGTGTTCTTCATCGTGTTCGCCTATTTCGTCTTTTACCACCCGAACTTCCTCGGCCATCCTGACAATTACATTCAGGCCGATTCGCTGAAAACGCCGGCCCATATCGTGCCGGAATGGTATTACCTGCCGTTCTACGCGATCCTGCGGGCCATTCCCTCAAAACTCGGCGGCGTGATTGCGATGTTCGGATCGATCGCCGTTCTGTTCGTTCTGCCCTGGCTCGATACCTCGAAGGTTCGCTCCGCGGTGTACCGTCCGCTTTACAAGCAGTTTTTCTGGATCCTGGTGATCGTCTGCATCATGCTTGGCTGGCTCGGTTCCAAACCGGCGGAAGGCGGCTACGTCATCGCTTCGCGGGTCTTCACGGCCTATTATTTCTTCCACTTCCTGATCCTGCTTCCGCTGCTTGGGCTTTATGAGACGCCAACCCAGCGGCCGGCATCGATCACGGAATCGGTGCTTGGAAAATCGGGCAAAGGCGGTTCGGCCGCTCAACCGGTCGGTGCTGCGGCATCGCCTGAAACCAAGGCCTGAACGGCTGAGATGAAGACAAGGCATTTTGAGATGAACGTTTTGATCAAATCGCTCGCCGTCATTGCGGCTTCTGCATTGTTCGCCGGCGGAGCCTTTGCCGCCGAAGAAGGTGCAACGCCGCATTATCCGGTCAAGAAGCCGAATAATTACAGCTGGTCGTTCTCCGGCCCGTTCGGCCATTACGACAAGGCCCAGCTGCAACGCGGCTTCCAGGTTTATCGGGAAGTCTGTTCCGGCTGCCATTCACTGACCCTGGTATCGTTCCGCAACCTGGCGGACGCCGGTGGCCCGGGTTTCCCGGCTGACATCGTCAAGGCACTCGCTGCTGAATATGAAGTCGAAGCCGATCCGGATGAAAATGGCGATGTGAACCCACGGCCGGCGATCCCGTCCGACCGGTTCCCGGCGCCTTTTGCAAACCAGGAAGCCGCCATGGCCTCCAACAACGGTGCCTATCCGCCGGACTTTTCGCTGCTCGCCAAAGCGCGTGCGCCGGAGCGCGGGTTCCCGTGGTTCGTATTCGATATCTTCACGCAATACCAGGAATCGGGACCGGACTACATCGTCTCGCTGCTCACCGGGTATCCGGCAGATGCAGATACCGGTGAGAATACCTATACAAACCCGTACTATCTTGGCGGACCAGCCCTGGCGATGGCGCCGCCGATTTCCGACGATCAGGTCGAATATGCAGACGGGTCGCCGCAAACGGTTGATCAATATGCCAAGGATGTATCGGCCTTCATGATGTGGGCTGCCGAACCGCATCTGGAAGCGCGCAAATCGATGGGTTTCTCCGTCATGCTGTTCCTGATCGTATTTGCCGGTCTGCTCTATTTCACCAAGAAGAAAATCTGGTCCGACGTCGATCATTGACGATGCCGGCTGTTGAGTGCGACGGGCTGCGGTTGCACGTCATTCCGACAGCCTCGGCTTTACGGTTCCGGTGCGGCTTGTCATAGATAGGCTCGGGCAGCAAACGGGACGGGATGGTGATGAATACAGGCGACCTTGCAGGCGCGATCAGAAGCATCCCGGATTACCCGAAGCCAGGCATCATCTTTCGCGATATCACGACCTTGCTGGGCGACGCCCGGGCATTCCGCCGCGCCGTCGACGAACTTGTCCAGCCGTGGGCCGGCTCGAAGATCGACCAGGTGGCAGGCATTGAAGCACGCGGGTTCATTCTCGGCGGTGCTGTCGCCCATCAATTGTCGGCCGGCTTCGTGCCGATCCGAAAAAAAGGCAAGCTTCCCCACGATACGGTGTCCATTGCCTACAGCCTGGAATACGGGCTGGACGAAATGGAGATGCACAAGGACGCAGTCGAACCGGGCGAGCAGGTGATCCTGGTTGACGACCTGATCGCCACCGGCGGAACGGCCGAGGCTGCAGTCAAACTGCTGCAGGATTTGGGTGCGCATGTCGTCACCGCAGTGTTTGTCATCGACCTGCCGGATCTCGGCGGCCGGGCAAAGATCGAGGCGCTCGGCGTGCCGGTCAGAACGCTTGTCAGTTTCGATGGCCACTGAGCGGGCCGGATCGCCGGACGATCTCATCATCCAAAAGGCGCTTGCCGAACTTGAAGCCTACCTGCAGCGGCTGGACCGCTCACGGATCTATTGTGTCCTGCTTTACGTTTCACTGACCCTGTTCATCGTGCCACTGATCGCCGGTGGCCTTTATCTGGATTATGAAAACAGGGGATTGGGCTACCAGCTTTTCGAGCCGGACAGAACGGCAGGGTTGGATTGGGCACTCTATATCGACTATTACGGCCCGAGCCGTTTCCTCGCTGTGTTCTGGTTCATCATCGCTTACTGGGCCGTGTGGATCGCAATTGGCCTGCTGTGGCGGGATTTCGGCGTTTATGCGGCGTTGAAATCGAAGCGGCGCGACAGGCCCCTACTCGATTTCTTCGGATATTATGCCGAACAGATCGTCACTGCGATCCGGTCGGGAAAGATCCGGCAGATGAGTGAGCTGAAACCGTCGCGCATTGTTGGCCAAACCGCCTTGCGGCAGGCGGCGATCGGGTTTCCGCTGGCACTCGTTGCGACGGGGATTTTCGGCGGCATCTGGTATCTCGACCGGATGGATTACCGGCTGCTGACGGACAATTATATCGAATATACCGACTATTGGACATCCCGGGTTCATCGGATCCGTTATTCTGACGTGTCGGCGGTCAATGTGACATGCCGCGGCAAGAACAAGGACAAGCTGGTCCTTTATTATGAAATTGAGTTTGCAGACGGAAAATCCGCTCTTGTCGCCAATTTCGGGTCGCCGCGGCATTTCCGCGAGCGGTTACCCGGCCATCTGCAGAACTGGGCGCGTGCCGATGCCAGCATCCGGGCCGGTGGTGGGCAATTCGTTTACCCGGTGTTCAACAGCATCCTGATTACAGACCGGCAGGAATTCAATCCCGAACAATGTATCGCGGGACTTGATGCGCTTGTCGGCAAGCCGGTTCGCGATAAGGTTATGGCGCTGCTGGCAAAACCTCAGACACCGTCCGGCAACGCGGTCCAGTAGGCCCGGTCGTTCGCTGCCAACAATGTTTCCATGCCAGCAATCAGCGCCGCCAGTTTTTCGTCGATGTCATCGAGATAGCGCGTCCAGTCTTCGTATCTGGAGACCGGGTCCCTGCCGTCTGAAATGCCGCGCAGGCCGATCAGCGGCGTGTGGAACCGGTGGGCGGCGCGCATGATGGCAAAGGTTTCCATGTCGGCCATATCGGCGGCAATCGCGCCATAAGCATGGCCGGAGACGATATTGGCGCCGGTGCTGAGCGAAGCGACCGGAATTCCATCAAGCTGCTGGGCAATCGGCAGTTCGGCCGGCAGGTCCAGGAACGGCGTTCGGCCTTTCTCAAAACCGAGCGGGGAGGCGTCCATATCGCGGTAGGAGACGGACCGGGCCTGATAGATCTCGCCCTGATCGAGCCGGTTCGATCCGGCCGATCCAAGCGAAACCAGCAGGTCGACCGGCTCGCCGGAAAGGCTCAGTCCGGCAAGACGGTGGGCGGTGACCGCTGCCGCTTCAACCGGTCCGACGCCGGTGATCAGCGGGTCGATCTCAGCCGTCAGCTTTGCACCAAATTCCTGCTCGGTCGCCATGACGAAAAGAACTGTCAGCAGGCCGTCAGCGCACTGAAGCCGCGCCGGGGTTCCAGGTTTCAATTCGAACGTTCCTCTTCGGGCCGTTCACTGTTCGGACGTCGCTCGACAAAAACATGGCCGGTAAAGCAAAACACCAGCTCGCCGGCTTCATTGTGCCCCTCGTTGCGGCTCGTCATGATGCCCCATCCGGGTTTGGACCGGCTGTTGCGCAGTTCAGTGATCTCGGTGGAATATGTAATCGTCTGGCCGGCATAGACCGGTTTCAGCCATCTCATGTCGTTGAAACCGGGCGAGGGGCCCATCCTGGGCTGGTTCCCGCCAGCGGTTTCGGCATCTGAATTCCGCACCCTGTAGTCGATCATCAGCCGCATCCATATGGCCGCCGTATGCCATCCGGATGCGCATAATCCGCCAAACGCGCTGCTGGCGGCGGCCTCTTCGTCAAGATGAAACGGTTGCGGATCATAGGCTCGGGCGAACCGCTTAATGGCTTCGGCGGTAAAGTTGAAATGGCCGATTTCGGCCCTTTCGCCAATCTGCATATCCTCCAGATATCTCACGGCCGTGCATCCTCCCGCCGTTTGATCATGATCGGATTGATCATGTCGAGCACGGCGACACCCCGGCCGTTCTCGACAATATGACGGAGATTGATGACACCCAAATCGGGTCGGCTCTTCGACGGGCGCAGGTCAATGACTTCAGACAGGCCGCTCAGCCGGTCGCCGGCCCGCACCGGATGAAGCCATCTAACCGCTTCAATCCCCGGCGAGCCCATCGATGCGGTGTCGTTGAGCCAGCCATCGCACATCATGCGCATGAAGATTGCGCAGGTATGCCAGCCGGAGGCCGCCAGTCCGCCAAGCAAGGTGTGCGCCGCCGCCGCTTCGTCCAGATGAAACGGCTGCGGGTCGAACTCGGCCGCAAAGGCGATCATTTCATCACGGGTGATGGTGCAGGGCGCAAGTGGCAGCTTTTCGCCGACCTTGAAATCATCGAAATAACGCATGCTTGGTTTTTACGGACAGCATCCGTTTCTGTCGAGACGGTCAGGTGTTGAATTTGAACAGCAGCACATCGCCGTCGCCGACGACATATTCCTTGCCCTCGTCGCGGGCCTTGCCGGCGTCCTTGGCTGCCGTTTCACCGCCCAGGTTGACATAATCGTCATACGCGATGGTCTGGGCGCGGATGAAACCGCGTTCAAAGTCGGTGTGAATGACGCCGGCAGCCTTTGGCGCCTTGGCGCCATGACGCACGGTCCAGGCCCGGGCCTCCTTCGGCCCGACAGTAAAAAACGTAATCAGATCAAGTAGTTCGTAGCCTGCTCGGATCAACCGGTCGAGGCCCGGCTCTTGCAGGCCGATCGTCTCAAGAAACTCCGCCTGTTCCGCGTCCGACAATTGTGCGATCTCCGCTTCGATAGCGGCCGATATCACCACAAAACCGGCATTTTCCGCTTTGGCTCTTGCTTCCACCTGTTCCGTCAGGGCGTTGCCGGTTCCTGCATCGTCTTCTGAAACGTTACAGACATAGAGCACAGGCTTGCTGCTCAACAGGTTGAGGCCGTTGAGCGTGCGCCGTTCCTCCCGGTCCAGATCGGCGGCCAGTTGCCGCGCCGGTTTGCCGTCTTTCAACAGCGCCAGAGCGCTTTCCATGACCGGCAGAACGCCCAGCGCTTCCTTGTCCTTGACGGCAGCGCGCTTGCGCATCGGTTCAATGCGCCGCTCCAGGCTTTCCAGATCGGATATCAGCAGTTCGGTCTCGACCGTCTCGGCATCTTCGGCCGGATCAATGCGGCCGTCGACATGGGTGATGTCATCGTCCTCAAAACATCTCAGCACATGGGCAATGGCGTCGACTTCGCGGATGGTGGCGAGGAACTGGTTTCCCAGTCCTTCACCCTTGGACGCACCGCGCACAAGTCCGGCAATGTCGACGAAGGTCAGCCGCGTGGGGACGGTTTGCGCCGATTTGGCGACAGCGGCCAGCTTCCTGAGCCGCGGGTCCGGTACGGCGACCTCGCCGGTATTGGGCTCAATCGTGCAAAACGGATAATTGGCCGCCTGGGCCGCCGCCGTTTTCGTCAACGCATTGAAAAGGGTGGATTTGCCGACATTCGGCAAACCGACGATACCGCATTTGAATCCCATGGATCCGTCCTATTTGTCTCTGCCGCCAAACAGCCGTTTGAGGCTTTCAGCAAGTGGTCCCCTTTTCGGTTCCGTGGTTCGGGCGCCGGAAGGTGACTGTGGTTCTGTTTTTTTCGCCCTTGGTTGCGATGGTTTTTCCGCTGCAGGCCCGTCCGCCTGGGTGGCAAGATGGATCCGGTTCATGAAACTGGAATCATCACACTTCGCAAGAAGGCCGGTATTGTCGGCGATGGATTGAAGCAGGGGCCGCAGCCAGTCCTGATCCGCCTTGGCGAAATCATGCAGGACATGGCCGTTGACCAGTTCTTTTCGGCCTGGGTGACCGATTCCGATCCGCATCTTGCGGTATTGCCGGCCGACAGTGGAACCAAGATGCGCGTCAATCGACTTCAGGCCATTGTGGCCGCCATGGCCACCGCCGGATTTCATCCGCAATTTTCCCGGCGGCAGGTCCAGTTCATCGTAGATGACGACGATGTCGTCAGCCGGGATCTTGTAAAACCGGGCCGCTTCGCCGACGGAGCGTCCGGATTCATTCATGAAGGTTGCGGGTTTCAGCACGATGACCTTCTCGCCATCCAGAGTGCCTTCCGATACTTCGCCCTGAAAGCGCGCACGCCAAGCAGAGAATTTATGGCGGCGATGAATTTCATCCGCCGCCATAAATCCTACATTATGCCGGTTTCCGGCGTATCGGCGCCCTGGATTTCCAAGGCCAACGACCAGCAGCATGGCTCGGCCAACCCCGCAAGTTTCTGGGTTGCGCGACTATTCGTCGGAGGCTTTTTCCGCGTCGCCGCCGTCTTCGCCGCCTTCTTCACCTTCGCCTTCACCTTCAACGCCCTCTTCAAGACCTTCAGCATCTTCGGCGTCTTCATCATCTTCAGCCGCCAGAACGGCAGGCGCTGCGATGGTGGCAATGGTGAAATCGCGGTCGGTGATGGTCGGGACAGCGCCTTCCGGCAAGTCGATATTGGAAATATGAATGCCGTCGCCGATATCCAGGCCTGTCAGGTCGGCGATCAGGGATTCCGGAATCGCATCGTTCGGAACTTCCACTTCAACAGCGTAACGAACCACGTTGAGTACGCCGCCGCGGGCAAGGCCGGGTGATTCTTCTTCGTTGATAAAGGTGACCGGAATTTCAAGCGTCAGCTTGGCGCCCTTGGAAATGCGCAGAAAATCCACATGCACCGGAAAATCACGCACGGGATCGAGCTGGAAATCCTTCGGAATGACGCGGATCTTGTCGCCGTTGACGTCGATTGTTGCGACCGTCGTCAAGAACCCGCCGGAGCGGATTTTTTTGTCGACTTCCTTGTAGGGCAGGGAAATCGAAACCGGCGATTTTTTATCGCCATAAATTACGGCTGGAACCCGACCGGCACGGCGGGTTGCGCGAGCGGCCCCCTTGCCGACATTGTCGCGCGCTTCAGCCTTGAGCTCGTATGTGTTGCTCATGGTAGTCTCCTGAAGATCTGAAATTAAAATGGCCGCCAAAGCGACCGGTAAAAGCGCACCGCCTCCAAGGGTGTCTGGTACGCGTGCGCGCTTATAGTCCCGATTGGCGGGAAAGGCAAATGTTCTGTCGGGTGTGCGAATTCGATGAACCTAGGAGCAGTCCCAATTGTAGATCGCCTTTTCGAAGGCCCGGTCCTGCAGGTCATCAAGGCGCATCAGGAAACAGGCTTCGCCGACGTCACCCCACATCATGTCCGGCGGTGCTCCGAACTGCATGATGACCTGATCATAGTCGGCAAGCTGATCGGGCGATCGGATGTCATCCTGCGTGAACCTGGGATATCCGCCAAGATACATTGCCGGTCCGTGCCGGCCTTCAAAAAATGTATCGATCTGATCAAAGTCCGTACTTCTGTCTCTTTGCCACATGGCCTGGCCCTGGGCCGCGATCAGATAATGCTCCACAGGCGGGACCATCGTTGCGGTTTCAAAGACAATCGGGCGTCCGACTTCATGAAGGTCTCCGCTGAACACGGAATAGTCTTTATCCATGTCGTTCGGATAGGGATTGATTGTCTGCAATTTGCCGGTTTCGGCGCGATATATGACGATGAATCCCTCACGGTTCCTGGAAGGGAAATTGCAACCGTAAAGATCATCGCTCGTTACAAAAATCTGCATCAGCCCGGCCGGCGGAAATGGATCGAACGGCGGCATTTCGGCGAAATTGATCTGAGCCAGAAACAGCATCGGTTTGCCGTTTGAGCCTATTGGCAGGTCTTCGTCTTCAGGCCAGCCCGGCCAGCCGCCCAACCGGCTTTCGTCCGGCCGGGAAGAGGTTTGGCCAGTCTGCGGATGACACGCCATGACCGGCGCCTCCATCGCCAGAATTCTTGCCTTGAACTGATCAAGTTCGTCCTGCGTCACCGGCGGTCCTGCTCCACTGTCGAGACCCGCCTGCTTTTTGTTATGTGCAATGCGTTCCGCCGTCGTCATGCGCGGCCCGAGTATTTTTTCCAGAATCCAGATAAACGGGTTTGCCATCAACATTGCCCCTGGCTAAAAAACGATCGGACGCAGGTTCTAGTCGAACAGGCTGGACACCGATTTCTCCAGCGCCGTGCGCGATATGGCTTCACCGAGCAGCGGTGCGATGGAAATGGTGCGGATATTATGAGCGGACCGGACGGCGGCTGTCGGCTCGATGGAATCGGTAATCACCAGTTCCTTCAGTTTTGACGCGGTGATGCGCGCCACAGCGCCGCCTGAAAGCACACCGTGGGTGATATAGGCGGCAACCGA
>CAMYKZ010000054.1:3039-29240 GCA_947259045.1 uncultured Afifella sp. | reverse complement strand
TATTGTCGAGACCGACGCCCAGGCGGGCGACCATTTTCAGTTCCGGCGCGGCGGCGAGCAGTTCCGCATCGACCTGGGTCGCGTTGCGCACGATGATGGCGCGGGCGTCGGCAATCTGCGCGATGAGCTCTTCACGCCGGTTCCAGAGTTTCGGGTCCCAGTGCACGTCGTAGGCCGCCTGAAGCGTCGCGGCGGCGCCCTCGTCCATGAATTCCGGGATCAGGATATCTGCCATAATGCTTCACTTTCAGGGGTTTGAAGTCCAGTTTTCGTCATCTGCACCAGCGCGAAACGTCGGTCACAGATCTTTTCGGGCCTTGTTGAAGGGGTGTTCGCGGTTGATGCCGAAGACTGCACGATAACCGTCATATTTGAGCCCCTTGTGCTCCAGAACGATCCACAGCACGAAGAACGAAAACGCAGTAACGAGCATGACCCCGGTCAATACCGGCATCGGATATTGCATCAGGCCGGACCCCACCGCGCCGGCCGCGAAGAACCCGGTGAAATAGCCTGCATTCTTGTGATAGGCTTCGAAGGCTTTGCGGCGTGGCGTCATGTTGAAATGATCGCCGTGCCAGGTCTCCGGATCATCCGGATCGGCATTGTTGTAATAGCGCCCGCCATGGGTGCCGCGCAGCAGGGCGGACACGACCTGCAGGCATCCCAGCGTGATGGTCGTAATTCCGAACAGCGAATGAACCGAACCGCTGAACCCCCGGCTGACGACCAGCGCCACGGCCACGCCGGCAAGCGACAGGCCGATGGCCAGGAACAGGCCGTATTTGTGAACGTTGAACCACCACCAGCGGATATTGGTCAGCCTGATCTTTGTCTGGATGCCGTAGGTCGATGGCCTCGGTTTGAAGAACCGGATCGAAATGACGCAAAGCGGAACCATGATGAACCAGATGCCGAACATCAGAATGGCGTGGTAGTCCCAGTGAATTTCGATCGTCCTGCCGAGAAAATCGAGATACACTTCGGTTGGAATATGTGATTGTTCCCCGTTCATCCTCTTCACCCGTTTAGTCCGCGCAGATCGCGCTGCCGCAGTCAGTCAAATGATCTGCCAAATCATGATCGTCGCGGGGCTCGCCCGGCGCTCACAGTGCGTCATTTTCCCAGCGGAAAACAAGCGCTTGCAGGTTCAAACGGCGTGAATTTGAAGCAGGCGCGTCATTATGACCAATCACTTCCGCTGATCTGATATATCATCAATGATTATCGGGAATGCAGGGACGGCCCGGGGCCAATCCGTGTCCGCAAACCTGAACGGCCTTCAGCAAAACGTCGCCGGCCGCTGATCGTCTGACCGTTGCCTGATGAAACCGACCCGTTCGCAGAATTTCGTATGATTCATTAGGGTTCGGTCGAGAACCGAAAGGTGTGAGGAATAACGATGAAATCCGATGCAAACCCCGATCAGTCGCTGTATTGGAACGAAGCGCCCGGACAGAAATGGGTCAGCTATCAGGCAGACCTCGACGCTATGCATGAAAATGTCACTGCTTTGCTAATCCAGGCGTGTGAGCCTGGTACTGGCGAGAGCGTGGTTGATATCGGTTGCGGAGCCGGCGCATCAACATTCGCTCTTGCTAGGTCTGTTGGTCCATCTGGTCGTGTGCTCGGCGCGGATATCTCCCTGCCGTTGGTCAAAAAGGCCGAGGAGCGTCGGACCGAACTGGGTATCGACAACGCAACCTTCGAATTTGCAGACGCCCAGATTTGTTCGTTCCGGGAGCACGAGTTCGACCTTGTCGCTTCCCGCTTCGGTCTCATGTTTTTCTCAAATCCAGGTTCAGCATTCACGAATATCAGGGCCGGCCTTCGTCACGGTGGCCGAATTACTTTTGCAGCATGGGCAGGGCCAGACCGAAATCCATGGTTCGCCCTGCCTCAAAGAATAGCGGTCGACCGCCTCGGGCCTGTCGCGCCTACTCCTGCCGACGCGCCGGGCCCGACGGCCTTTCGGAATGCGTCGGTGAGTATGTGAAAACGACCCTTCACCATTCCGGTGGAGTGGAAGCTGTAACGCAACTCGCATTACACGTCGGACCGACCGCGCGTATCATGAAAGAAAAGGGCGGAACTTCTGGTGATCAAGCAGCGATCAAAGACGTATTGGCATCGGAACTGGAGCAATTCCGCACGTCCGATGGCATCCGGATACCCGCCGGCATTAACATGTTTCAAGCTATTTGCCGTTGATCTGCCGCTCGCTGATCGGATGCGTGTCATAATACTCTGCCACCGCGTCAAGATGCAGACCATTTTTCATTTGGCACTCTCCGGCCGAGGCAAATATTTCGCGCCTGATATGCGCGCCGCGAATTCTGACCTCATCACGATATCATCTCAGCTTCCCGGGTCGCGCGGCGAAGATTTGCGGCGCACAAGAAACCGGTATCCGCCCAGTTCCCCGGTCTCGTAACGGCTGACGAAGAAGCTGTAGGCGTTATCCCGTTTCGTGAAATGGGCACTGCCAAAGCGTTCAACTGTCTGCTCTTTCAGGCTCCGGTACATGGCGAGACGATCAACGAGAATGAGCCGCCATTCGTCGCTGACATCCTGAGCCTTGACGACGGCACATCCCTCGCGTTCAAATTGGCGGCGATAGGCGTCCTGCGATCCCAGTTCGACGAATGTCATCTCGCGCTGCAACCGTTCCCTGGTGGCGTCGGTCGTGCTGTCGGTCGCGAGGATGTCGGTAAATGCAATCCGACCGCCCGGTTTGAGTGCCCGCGCACACTCCGAAACCAGACGATCCTTGTCGGGGATATGGCAAAACGCCTCCTGGCTGATCACCACGTCAAACGTCCCGTCGTTGAATGGCAGATCAAGCGCGTTGGCGCACTGAAACGTGACACGGTCATGGAGGCCGACCATGGCCGTCAATCGAATTGCGCCTTCAACCCGGCTTTCGGTCAAATCGACACCTGTGACACGGCATCCGTATTTATGCGCCAGGTACCGGGACGGCCCGCCCAGACCGCAACACACATCGAGGACATGGCACCCATCGTCAATGCCGGCAAGTGCCGCCAAGGCATCATTCGCCGAAACGCCGCCATAATGGTCCTGATCGTGGTCTTGCAGCGTATCTTCGCTGACCCGGGCGATATCAACGCCGTCACGCCGCAACTTATCGATAATCTGCTGCTCGCTGATCGGATGGGTATCGTAGTACTCTGCTACGGCGTCAATATGCAGGTCATTTTTCATTTGATATCCTCCGGCTGAGGCAGAAATTTTTGCGCCTGTAATCCGCACCGCGAATTCTGACCTCATCACAATATCATATCAGCTTCCCGGACCTGCGCAGCGGCGGCATCAACTCTGACGTACAACCGCCTTGCATGGCCCTAACGGACTTGTGACAATAACAGCCGTTGTGGTCGCGAAACCATTCAGGAATTCTGGTTGGCCATCTCGCCGCATGTTTATGGAGAACGGGCATGGAATGGACGGGCGGATGTTTGTGCGGTTCGATCCGGTACCGGGCCAGCGATGCACCGATCAATACCTGTCATCCCCCGGTGTGATACGGCGTTTTTGCAGCAAATGCGGGAGTTCACTCACATTCGAGGCCGACGGGTTGCCCCAATTTCCCGGGCCCGCTGGCGGCAAGGGCGGGCGTGAAATCGGTTGACCTTTGTATCATTGAGCACCCGGGTTTTTATCGGGCAGCAACAAAACGGGACATTGTTGGCCATGCCAATTTCAAGCCTTCGCTTCCGGAATAACGTTTTCGGAACCGGAGAAACACTGCCGCATTGTCTCGGCGAAACTGTCGACGATGCCGAGCCGCCGTGCGCCTTCCGGGTAGACCAGCCCGTAACTGATTTCAATCGCCGGTTCGAACGGCCGAACCTCCACCTTGCCGGCAAAATGATCGGCCACGAACGGGTGGATCACCGCCACGCCAAGGCCCAGTTCTACGAGGTTTCCCATCAGCACGGTGGATTGCGCTTCGACGGCGAGCTTGCGCTTGATCTTCAGCCGGGTGAACAGTTCCTCCGTCCGGTAACGTATCACCGTGTCGGCCGAAAGCGAAACGAACCGTTCGCCGTCAAGGTCAGAGGCATGGACGGTCTGCATCTTTTCCAGCCTATGGCCTTTTGGCATGATCAAGACCGAACGCACGCGGCAAAGCGGCTCGATCGTCAATCCCTGCTGGACAATCGGCAAGGTCGCCAGCCCGAAATCATATTGCCGGTCGGCCACCGCGTGCTGCAAATCGCTGCGGCTCATCAGGTGGACGATCACATTCAGATGCCTGTTTTCCGCCTGCAGAATCTGCAGCGGTTTCGGCAGCATGCAGGTGCCGATCGCCGGCATCGCGGCAATCCGCAAAGTGCCTGCGCCGTGCGCCCGGATGTTGACCGCGGTTTCGCGGATCTGGTCGATTTCATTGAGAATCCGTTCCGCCACGCGGTAGAATTCCTGCCCCTCGGGCGTGATCAGAAGCCTGCCGCGATGACGGTCGAACAACACGAACCCCAACCCATCTTCGAGCTGGCTGATCAGCCGGCTGACCGCCGATTGGGTCAGGCCCATCACGTCTGCCGCCTGGGTCGTCGTGCCGGTCGTCACCACCGCGCGCATCGCTTCAAGCTGTCGGATCTTCATGCGCCATATCCCGTTTTGAGCAACAAACCCGATTCATCTATTCCGGTTTGTCATAGCTTCAAACCATTAATGCATTTCGATATCGACCGCCAACTCAGTTACATTTCCGGCAAGAACATTGGGTTGGTGAGGAATATGGACAGGCGACTGGAATTTGCCGTAAGCGGCGTGCTGTTGCTTGTTGCCGTCGCCTTTGTGATTTTCATCGACAATGTAGTTGCCGCTCCCAAGATGCTGCTTGGGCGTTCGCTTTCAGCCATCGAACCCAGCGCGTTTCCGCTTGTCGCCATGGTGATGATGATCGGGCTCTGCTCGGCGTTTTTGCTGACGGCCTATCGCGGTGCAGCAGAACCTGTGCCGGCGCAATCCGACATTGAAGGCCGCACGGACTGGTTCCGCGTCGGGGCATTTTTCGGCATCCTGATTTTGTACGCGCTGATGTTTGATCCGATCGGCTTTCTGATCTCGACTTTCGTCGCGATGGTTCTTCTGTCGTTTCTTGCCGGCAACCGCAGCCCGTTCCAGATCCTGATCCTGTCGTCCGCTGGCCCGATCGGCCTGTATATCATCGCAACCCGTTTGTTGCGTGTTTCCCTGCCGGAGCTCAGCCAGATCGAATTCGCCTACGCCATGGTGCTTGGACGTTGAGCACCTCGCAAATCGACATGACAGCCGGTGTCTGCGCTGATGTTTGAACAGTTTGCAGACGGGTTTTTCATGGCCCTGCGGGTTGACACGTTCGTGATGATGAGCGCTGGCCTGTTCTTCGGCATGCTGGTCGGCTCCCTGCCCGGCTTCACCACCCTGATGGCGATGGCGATCCTGTTGCCGGTGTCGTTTTTCCTCGAACCAATTGTCGGCATTCCATTTCTGCTGGGAATTTACAAGGGCGGCATTTTCGGCGGCAGCATACCGGCCATTCTGGTCTCCATGCCAGGTACCGGAGCGGCCGTTGCCACGACGTTCGACGGCCATGCCATGACCAAGAACGGGCAATCGCGAAAAGCCCTAGATATGGCCCTGTTTGCCTCCATCTTCGGCGATTTCAGCTCTGATCTGTTCACGATCCTGATGATCTTTCCGATCGCATTTCTGGTCATGCAGTTCGGACCGCCGGAGCTTGCGGCGATCCTGTTCATGAGCCTGGTCATCATCGCCGCGACGTCCGGCTCGAACCCGCTCAAGGGCCTGATCATGATGACGCTGGGTCTCTGGCTGTCTTTTGTCGGCACCGACCCGCTCGGCGGCGTGGAGCGATTTACCTTCGGGCTGTTTGAGTTGAAGTCCGGCGTGCCGTTGCTGCCGATGCTGATCGGCGTCTTTGCGTTTCCTGAAATCGTTTCCGTCATCGGCCGCAAGTTCGATACAAGAAACGTGACGAAGATTGTCGGTGAACGGCTGAAATTTGCCGAGTTCAAACGCTGTTTTCGCACCATTTGCCGCTCCACGATCATCGGCACCGGCATTGGCATCATACCCGGCCTCGGTCAGGTGGTTGCCGCAATGATGGGTTATACGGCGGCCAAGAATGCCTCCAAGAACCCGGAAAAATTCGGCAAGGGCGAAGTCGAAGGCGTTGCGGCGGCGGAGGCAGCCAACAATGCCGTCAACGGCCCGACTTTGGTTCCGCTGCTGACACTGGGCATTCCCGGCGACAATATTACCGCGATCCTGCTCGGCGCCTTTGTCGCCCAGGGCCTCAGGCCCGGCCCGCAATTGTTTGAAGACCAGGGATCGATCGTTTTCGCCATTCTGACCGCCATGGTCTTTGCCAACCTGCTGTTTCTGGTCATCGGCTATCTGGCGATCCCGTTTTTCGCCCGCATTGTGACGATCAAGAATTCCATGCTGATACCGGCGGTGATCATGTTTGCCTTTGCCGGCTCCTATGTATTCCGGTCCGATCCGGTCGATCTTCTGATGCTGGTCGGCTTCGGCGCATTCGGCGTCATTGCCCGGGCCGCCAAATTCGAGGTCATGCCGATGGTGATGGGCTTCATTCTCGGCGCGCCGCTCGAATATGCATTTGGCCAGACGATGGCGATGTCGGAAGGCAACCTGATCGGTTTTGCCGTCATGGAACGACAGGGGATGCTTGCGATTCTGGTCGCAACGCCTCTGATAGGCTACTATCTCTGGCGGCGCATGGCGAGCGTCGCCAACCGAAAGGTGGCGGGATCGGCATGAAAGAAGAAATCGAACCAATGAGAGTCCGCTCAAACAGACCGGATTTTTGAATTGAACATCAAACCTGGGAGGAAAAGATGATCAGACGAAACCTACTGAAACTTGCACTTGGAGCCACAATGGCCGGTGGCCTCGTGGCCGGTGCGGCTGTCACGCCCGCTTTGGCGGAATATCCGGAAAAACCGATCACACTTGTTATCCCGCTCGGCGCCGGCGGCTCGCATGATCTCAATGCGCGCGTCATCACCAGCGTGATACCCGCCTATCTCAATCAGGCGATGATCGTTCGTCTGACTCCGGGATCGGGCGGCCAGAAAGGGACCCAGGAAGTGGCGAAGTCCGCTCCCGACGGATATACGCTTCTGTTCACGCACAATTATATCGACATGCTACAGCAGCATGTGGAGAACCTGCCCTACGATCCGAACAAGGATTTCGTGCCCGTCGCCCGCATCAATTATGCGCCGATCGGAATCGTTGTCCGCGGTGACAGCCGGTACAAGACAATCGACGACGTGTTTGAATACGCCAACGCCAATCCGGGCAAGATGAAGATGGCTCATTCGGGAAACTGGGGCGCCCTGTTCGTCCCGGCCGCCCAGATCATGAAAGCCAAAGGCGTCAGCTTCAACATGATCCCCTACAAGGGCGGCGGCCCGGCCATGCAGGCGCTTCTGAAGGGCGATGCGGAGATCACCATGGGTTTCCCGGCGACATTGTCCGGCCTGATCGATTCCGGCAAGATCCGCATTCTGGCAACAGCCGGCGAAAAGCGGATGTTTGACGACGTGCCGACGTTCCCGGAGATCGGAATATCGGGCGATGCAGGCTTCATGCACCGGGTCGTTGTCGCGCCTGCGGGCACGCCTGAGGATGTTCTGAAGAAATTGCGCCAGGCCTTTGTCGACCTGCAGAAAGACCAGACCTACACCCGCCTGATGTCCCGGCTTGGCGAGAACACCGACTTTATCGACGGTACCGAATATCAGAAGATGCGCGAAGCCCAGGCCGTCGACTACAAGGCTCTGGTTGAGGAAATCACCTCAAACTGACCCGATCGCGAGACTTGAAACCCGGGAGGGCCGATGGCCCTCCCGACCCGAATGCTGATATTTGACAGGACCGATTGCAAACATGAAGATCAAACAGAAACCGATCTGGACATTCCGGGTGAACGGCCGCGCCGAGACGTCGACCCGCAGCGTCGTCAAATCGCGCGACGTGACGATGATGATCGATGAACCGATCGACCGCGGCGGCACCAATCTCGGGCCGATGCCGGTTGAAACGGTGATGGCCGGCCTGGCCGGCTGCACCCATGTGATCGCCAACAAGCTGGCCAATCATTATGGCGCGCCCATCGGCGCCATGGAGATTGATATCGTTACAACGATGGACAGCCGCGGAACCCGGCTGATCGAACCGATCGACATCCCCTTTCCGAAAGTCGTCATCAACATCACAGCCGAGATGGACGGCCCGCAGGATGCGATCGATCAGGTCATCGCCAACCTGAAACACCATTGCGCCGTGTCCAAGATGCTGCAGCAATCCGGCACAGAGGTCATTGAAAACTGGACCGTCAACGGGACTGCACAGACCCCAGCCTGATCGCGGCCGGGCATCGGAAACGGATTGCCAATGAAAAATTCTGAACCGATGCGCATCACAAAGCCCGACCTTGAAGCCTTCATCGCCCGCATGTTTCAGGCCTGCGGCATAACCGGCAAAGACGCCCGCCGCGTCGCAAGTCTGATGGCGGAAGCGGATCTGAGCGGCGCCGATGCGCACGGCGTGTTTCGCCTGCCGCAATATATCAAACGCATCCAGGCCGGCGGCATCAATACGCAACCTGAGATCAGGATTGCCAACGAGCGAACGGCAACGGCCCTGCTGGACGGCGACAATGCGCTTGGCCATCTGGTGATGAGCCGCGCCGCCGAGATTGCCGTGGAAAAAGCCTCCGCCAGTGGCGTGGCCTGGGTCGGCGCCTGCAACAGCAATCACGCCGGCCCGGCATCGCTCTATGCGCGAATGCCGCTCAAACACAATATGATCGGCCTTTATGTTGCCGTCGGCAGCGCCAACCATATGCCGCCCTGGGGCGGAACGGACATGCTGCTGAGCACAAATCCGATTGCCGTTGCCGTTCCATCCGCACAGAACCCGCCTATCATTCTCGACATGGCGACAACGGTGGCCGCCTACGGCAAGGTGAAGACAAAAGCACAACTTGGCGAGCCGATGCCGGAAGGCTGGATGATCGACCGCGCGGGCAATCCGCTGACCGACCCGAACCGGGCAGCGGAGGGTTTTCTTTTGCCGATCGGCGGCCCGAAAGGCTATGGCCTGGCGCTGATCTTCGGCCTGCTGGCCGGCACCCTGAACGGTGCGGCATTCGGGCAGGACGTCATCGATTTCAACGCCGATTCAAAAACCGTGACGAATACCGGGCATTTCATCATCGCGCTCGATATTGCCGCTTTTACCGATCCGGATGACTTCAAACGCAATGTCGATGACATCTGGCATCAGATGAAAAACTCGGAACTGCTGCCGGGTTTTTCTGATATCCGGCTGCCGGGAGAGCGGCTGGCCAAAACAATGGCGGACTATTCCGCCAACGGCATTCCGATCCCGGACAAGCTTGCTTCGACCCTGAACGAACTGGCCGCATCACTCGGCGTGAACGGCCTGTAATTTCAACCAACCTTGCCAAAGGCTCGCGAAATGGAAAAGGCATCAATCGTCAAATATTCCACTGTCGACGGATTTCGCCGCGGCAATGGCGTTCTGACCCGGCTTCTGGTCGGCAGGAAAAATGCCGAAAGCACCAATTTCACCTCCGGCACGACCGTTTTCCCGGCCGGTTCCAGCGCCCCCATGCACTCGCACAATTGCTGTGAGCAGGTCACCATCCTGGAGGGACAGGCGGAGTGTGTCGTTGACGGCACGTCGACGATCCTGGGTGCATACGATACCACGTTCATTCCCGCCGAAATGCCCCACCGCTTTGTCAATATCGGCGACGGCGATTTGACAATCCTGTGGATCTATGGCGCGCGCGACGTCACCCGGACATTTACCGAGACCGGTGAAACGGTTGCCCATCTGGGCGGCGGCGATCAGGTCTAGGCTTAGTCCCTTTCCACGTTCGCAGCCCGTTCCATCACCCGGCAGACGGCTGCGGCATCCAGATCGCCAAGCCCCTGGGCAACGGCGGCGTAATAGAATTGCAGCGCTGCCTGATAGAGCGGGATCGGGCATTCAACGCCGGCGGCATGATCGCTGATGATGCGGGAATCCTTGATCGGCACGGAAAAGTTCATGCCCTCCTTGGCATAATCATTGTCTGCCATCAGCGCCCCGCGAACCTCGAACATCGCCGAGCTTGAACCGCTGCCCGATATCACCTCATGGAATTTTTTCGGATCAAGCCCCGACTTCATCGCCAGCACCATCACTTCGGCGGCGACACTGTTGTGCACCAGGTTGAGGATATTGCCGCAGAACTTGGTTTTCGAACCGCAGCCGAATGCGCCGACATAATGCGCCTTTTTGCAGAACAGCAGAAGCATCTGCTCAATCGCCTCGAAGTCGGATTGCTCGCCGCTGCAAAAGGCAGTCAGGCCCCGCTTCAGCGCCATGATCCGGTTGCCGCTGACCGGGCAGTCGACGGCTCTGCGGCCATGTTGCAGGCAGGCCGCCTGAAACGCCTCCTTGTCGGCGATCGCAAGCGTGCTCAGTTCGACGATGATCTGACCCGGATTATCGATGCTCAATATTCCGTCTTGCGCCGACATGACGCTTTGCAGCGCCGCGGCATTTGGAAGACAGGTAAAGATGACCGGGCACTCGGCAGCCATCTGTGCAGGGCTTTCAGCGATCGACAGGCCATCGCCCTCCGCCACCCGGCACGCTTGCGCAGAAATATCAAAGCCGACAACCTCCGCATCGCCGCCGGCCATGTTCTTTGCAATTGCCGAGCCAAGCACACCCAGCCCAACCAGCCCCAATTTCGCACCCATCACCGATCTCCCGTTCGACATCCGGCGACGCCCGGCCGGTGATCAGCATTGTAGCAAGGCTATCGGCTTCAATCGATCCTGCTGCGCTATAATCGCACACTCATTTCAGTTTGGCGTGACGGTTGACGTCCTTGTAAAGCAGATAGCGGAAATTCCCCGGGCCGCCGGCATAACAGGCCTGCGGGCAGAACGCGCGCAGCCACATGTAATCGCCTGCCTCCACCTCGACCCAATCCTGGTTCAGCCGGTAGACGGCCTTGCCTTCAAGCACATAAAGCCCGTGCTCCATCACATGGGTTTCAGCAAACGGGATTACCCCGCCCGGCCCGAACGTAACGACCGTGACATGCATGTCATGGCGGATATCGCCAGGGTCGACGAAGCGCGTCGTCGCCCATTTGCCATCGGTATCCGGCATCATTGTCGGTTCAATATCGTTTTCGTTGGTGACAAAGGCATCGGGTGCACTGATGCCTTCGACGAATTCGTAAGATTTCCGTATCCAGTGAAAACGAACCGGTGCGGTGCTTTGGTTTTTGACCGACCAGCCGCTCGCCGGTGGAATGTACGCATAACCGCCGGGCCGCATCGTGTGGGATTCACCTGCCAGCGTCATCACCAGTTCACCTTCGACGACAAACAGAACGGCTTCGGCTCCGGCATCCGGTTCGGGCCGGTCGCTGCCGCCGCCGGGCAGGACTTCCATGATGTATTGCGAAAACGTTTCGGCAAATCCGGACAAGGGCCGCGACAGGACCCATAGGCGGGTTTCTTCCCAGAACGGCAGATTGCTTGTCACGATATCGCGCATCGTCCCCTTCGGTATGACGGCGTAGGCATCGGTGAAGACCGCGCGATCGGTCAGCAATTGTGTCTGCGGCGGGTGTCCGCCGTGGGGGGCAAAATATGTGCGGTCGGCCATTATGTTTCCTTCAGCAACATTCTGAGCGGCAGGGCATTCAGGTCAGGGCAGCATCTCGTCCAGGCGCAGCCTTGCAATCCGCTCCACCTGCGTGGCCGCGGTTGCCAGTTCCGTTGCCCGGTCATGACCGATCCGGTCCTCGAATGCAGTCAGAATCCGGTCCTTGTTCAGCCCCTTCACCGCGATAATAAACCGGAAGCCATGTTTTGCCACATAGGCTGCATTCAATTCATTGAAGCGGGCGCGCTCGCCATCGGTCAGCGCATCAAGGCCGGCGGAAGCCTGTTCCGATGTGCTTTCCGCCGTCAGCCGTCTGGCGGCCGCGAGCTTGCCGGGATGATCCGGATGCAGGACGTCGAGACGCTCCGTCCCGCTGGCGCTGCGGAAAATATTGCTCAACAGCCCATGCAGCCCTGCCGAACTGTCATGCCCGCTGCCGATTCCATGTTCGAAGGCGCGTTCGGCGATCCAGGCAGAATGCTCAAAGACACCGCCAAAGGCTGTGACGAAAGTGGCTTTGTCCATGACTGAGGGCGGTGGTATGTTCATTATCCGGTTCCCGGAATGAGCGTTAAACGCTGCAGCCTGTCGCTGCCTCGTGTATTCACAATTTACTGCATCTCTTGAGTAACCCGAACAAACATCGTGTATTTCTAAATTATTTTTGAAAGTCCTGCCGAATTTGCCGCCTTCCAAGCGGCAAGCAAGCGCCTGATAATCGGCGATCGTAACCAGGCATGATCCGCCATGGGAGAAGAAATGACGCATTCAGACGGTACAGGACGGCTGACAACTCATGTGCTTGACACGGCACGCGGATGTCCGGCCGGCGGATTGAAGATCGAACTTTTCAGCGTCGACGGCAGCGCCCGGACGCTGATCACGACGGTTCGCACAAATGCCGATGGCCGCGCAGACCAGCCAATGCTTGAAGGCACCGCCTTGAAACCCGGGACCTATGAGCTTGTATTCCATGCCGGGGACTATCTTTCCGGTGCAGGCGTTGAACTGACACAAGTGCCGTTTCTGGATATCATACCGATCCGCTTCGGCATCTCCGACGCCACTGCACATTATCATGTGCCGCTGCTCATCTCGCCCTACGCCTATTCGACCTACAGGGGGAGTTGAACATCATGGCAAATGTGCGCAATCAGATCCGGTTGATTCTCAACGACCGCGATATCGTGCTCACCGACGTCGGGCCGTCAGACACATTGCTTGATCTTCTGCGTCTCGACAAACGGCTGCGCGGCACCAAGGAAGGCTGCGCAGAAGGCGATTGCGGCGCTTGCACTGTGCTGGTCGGCCGCCGCGACGGCGAAGCTTTGGTCTACGAAACCGTCAACGCCTGTATCCGCTTCGTCGGATCGCTCGATGGTTGCCATGTCGTGACGGTGGAACATCTGGCCGGCCGCGACGGAAAACTGCACCCGGTGCAGCAGGCACTTGTCGACCAGCACGGCTCGCAGTGCGGATTTTGCACACCGGGCTTTGTCATGTCGCTCTATGGCCTGTGGATGCGCTCGGCAAACCCGGGCATCGGCGAGATCGAGCAGGCTCTGCAGGGCAATCTTTGCCGCTGCACGGGCTACGAGCCGATCATCAAGGCCGCGCAGGCGGCCTCAGGATATGGCTCACCCGAGCGCGATCCGCTGATCACGGAACGTGCCGATATCCTGGCCAGACTGGCAAAAATGCACGACGGATCAAGGATCGAGATCGCCCGTGACGGCGAGCGCCTGATCGTGCCGGCGGACGTCGACGATCTTGCTGCGGTGCTGCTTGAGCATGCTGACGCCACGATCATCGCCGGTTCGACCGATGTCGGCCTCTGGGTAACCAAATTCATGCAGGCCATATCCCCGGCTGTTTTCATCGGCCATCTGGATGAATTGCATCGCATCGAAGCCGACAAGGACGGCATCACGGTCGGCGCCTGCGTGACCTATTCCGAGCTTGAGAAGATCGTCGGCGACCGTTTCCCGCAGATGCGGGAATTCTGGTGCCGCATCGGCGGCGAACAGGTGCGCAATATGGGCACCGTTGGCGGCAACATCGCCAACGGTTCGCCGATCGGCGACACGCCGCCTGCTTTGATCGCCCTTGGCGCGACGATCACACTTCGGCGCGGAGACGAGCGACGCACAATGCTGTTGGAAGATTTCTTTATCGATTACGGCAAGCAGGACCGGAAGCCCGGAGACTTTCTGGAAACCATCCGCATCCCCGATCCCGCGCCCGGCGATCATTTTGCCGTCTACAAGATTTCCAAGCGGCGCGACGAGGATATTTCATCGGTCTGCGGCGCTTTCCGGCTGAAGCTGGATGACGGCAAGATTGCCGACGCGATCATTGCCTTCGGCGGCATGGCGGCAACGCCCAGACGCGGCAAAGCGGCGGAAGCCGCGCTGCTCGGCCAGGCCTGGACGGAAACGGCTGCGGCCAATGCTCAAAAAGCCCTGGCGCAGGACTTCGCACCGATCTCCGACTGGCGCGCCTCGGCTGAATACAGAGCCATGGTCGCCGGAAACCTGCTGCGCCGTTTCTATCTGGAAACCGCCGGCGAGACCGTCCGCCTGTCACGCGAAGAGATTGCCTGAGAGGATCTGAACCCATGGATATGAAAACACAGGCCCCGATTGCCCGAACCGTCAGCACACCGCAAGTGCATGATTCCGGCCACAAGCATGTGACAGGACGTGCCGAATATGCCGATGACATCGCAGAACCGGCCGGCACCCTTCATGCCTATCTTGGCCTGTCACAGGTCGCCCATGGCGAAATCGCCGATATCGATCTGTCCGACGTCTTGGCGGCGCCCGGCGTCATCGGCGTTCTGACGGCCAAAGACATTCCAGGCCACAACGACATCAGCCCGACCGGCAAGCATGACGAACCTGTTCTTGCCGCTGGCAGAATTGAATTCTACGGCCAGCCGATCTTCGCGGTGATTGCCGAAACCCGCGACCAGGCTCGGCGGGCAGCGCATAAAGCAGAGATCAGCTATCGCGAACTGCCGCACGCCACCGATGTGGCCGCTGCGCTTGCTGGCGAATATCCCTATGTCACCGAACCGCTGACACTGAAACGCGGCGACGCCGGCAAAGCGTTGAAAACTGCGCCCAACCGGCTGAAGGGCCGAATGGAAGTCGGTGGCCAGGACCATTTTTATCTCGAGGGCCACATCGCCTTTGCCCTGCCCGGCGAAGACGATGACGTCACAATCTATTCCTCCACCCAGCATCCCAGCGAAGTGCAGCACATGGTTGCCCACGCCATGGGTGTGCCGTCGAATGCCGTCACCATCAAGGTCCGCCGCATGGGCGGTGGTTTTGGCGGCAAGGAAACCCAGCCGAACCTGTTTGCCAGCATTGCGGCGATCGCCGCCAAAAAATACGACCGCGCGGTAAAACTGCGCCCCGACCGCGACGATGATATGATCGCGACCGGGAAGCGGCACGATTTCGTCAACACATATGATGTCGGCTTCGATAATGACGGGCGGATTCTGGCCGTCAGCGGAAACTTTGCCGCCCGATGCGGATTTTCCGCCGACCTTTCCGGCCCGGTCACCGATCGGGCGCTGTTTCATGCAGACAATTGTTATTATTACCCGGACGTATTGCTTCGCTCGCAACCGCTCAAGACCAACACCGTCTCAAACACCGCGTTCCGTGGTTTTGGCGGTCCCCAGGGCCTGATCACCGGTGAGCGGATCATCGAGGAAATCGCCTATGCCCTCGGCAAGGATCCGCTCGACATCCGCAAGCTGAATTTTTACGGCGGCGAAGGCCGCAATATCACGCCCTATCATCAGAAGGTCGAAGACAATATCATTGGGCGGATCGTCGAAGACCTTGAGGCGTCTTCCGATTATGCGGCCCGCCGGCAGGCCGTTCTGCAGTTCAATCGCCGCAACGGCGTGATCCGCAAGGGGATCGCCCTGACCCCGGTCAAGTTCGGCATATCGTTCACGGCAACCTGGTACAATCAGGCCGGCGCTCTGGTGCACGTCTACAATGACGGCTCCATCCACCTGAACCATGGCGGCACGGAAATGGGCCAGGGCCTCAACACCAAGGTCGCGCAGGTTCTGGCCGACGAGTTCCAGGTCGATCTGGATCGCATCAAGATCACGGCAACGTCGACCGACAAGGTGCCGAACACGTCGGCCACCGCGGCGTCGTCGGGATCGGATCTGAACGGCATGGCGGCAGCCGATGCGGCCAGGCAGATCAAGGATCGGCTGGTCGCGTTTGCCGTTGAACATTACCGTACGACTGAGGACCAGGTGTCGTTCGAGCCGAACGCCGTGCGCATCGGCATGGGGCAGATTCCCTTCCCGGACTTTATCAAGGCGGCCTATATGGCCCGGGTACAGCTGTCGGCCGCAGGTTTCTACAAAACGCCGAAAATTCACTGGGACCGGGCATCCGGCACCGGCCGGCCGTTCTACTATTTCGCCTATGGGGCGGCGGTCTCAGAAGTCAGCCTGGACACCCTGACCGGCGAATATCAGGTCGACCGGACCGACATTCTGCATGATGTCGGCCGTTCGCTGAACCCGGCGCTGGACAAGGGCCAGATCGAAGGCGCCTTCATTCAGGGCATGGGCTGGCTGACCACCGAAGAACTATGGTGGGATGATCAGGGCCGGCTGCGCACCCATGCACCCTCAACATACAAGATACCCTTGGCGTCAGACAGGCCACGCATTTTCAATGTCGACCTCGTCGGCTGGTCGGAAAACCGCGAACCCACCATCCGCCGCTCAAAGGCAGTCGGCGAACCGCCGCTGATGCTCGGCGTTTCTGTGCTGGAGGCGCTTTCGATGGCGGTGGCGAGTGTCGCGGATTATTCCGTCTGCCCGTGTCTGGACACGCCCGCCACCCCGGAACGCCTGCTGCTGGCGATCGACCGGCTGAGCGCCGGACGGGAGGCGTGAATATGTACCAGAAGCGCCAGGACATCAGACTGTTTCTGAAGAACAATGCGAATGTCGCCGCAATTTCGGTGCTGGACGTGCGGGGCTCTGCGCCGCGCAACGCCGGTGCCTGGATGCTGGTTTCTCCGCATGGGATATTCCGCACCGTCGGCGGCGGCAATCTGGAATTCATGGCCATCGAACAGGCCCGCAGCCTTCTGGCTGCCGGTCATACAGAGGAGGTTCTGGCGATCCCCCTCGGTCCGGAGATAGGCCAGTGCTGCGGCGGCCATGTCCGCCTCCGGGTCCGGCGGCTGGACGAGGCGCTAAGGGCGGAATTCATTGCCCGGATCGATCGGGAACTGGCCGAACTGCCACATGTCTTCGTCTTCGGCGCAGGTCATGTCGGCAGCAGCCTTGTTGAAGCCCTTGCGCTTCTGCCGGTCCGCCCTGTCCTGGTTGATATGCGGGTTGGGGAACTTGAATCAGCGCCTGACGGGATCGAGACCTGTCTGACCGCACTGCCGGAATCGATCGTGCGGACGGCTCCGGCGGGAAGCGCCTTTGTGGTGCTGACCCATGATCATTCGCTGGATTTCCTGATTGCCACGGAAGCATTGAAACGTCGGGACGCGCTCTATGTCGGCATGATCGGCTCGCGGACAAAGAGAGCGACGTTTTCGCGCTGGTTTGAAAAGGAAACCGGTGACCGGCAGGCGTTGCAACACCTTGTCTGCCCGATCGGTAATCAGGCAACGGGCGACAAGCGGCCTGAAGTGATCGCAAGTTTTGTCGCAGCAGAAATAATCGCGCATCTGACACGGGACGCGGCAACAAACATTGAGGCGCCTGCGGCGGCGCCGCTTAGGGAGGAAGCATGAGCGACACAGCGCAATACCGGCTGGAGCTGCGGGGCGTAACCAAGGCTTTCCCCGGCGTTCTGGCGAACGATCAGGTCAGCTTTTCCGTCAAACCAGGCGAAATCCATGCGCTTCTGGGCGAAAACGGCGCCGGCAAATCCACCCTCGTCAAGATGATCTACGGCATCATGCAGCCTGACGCCGGCGACATTGTCTGGGATGATAATGCCGTGCACGTCGCCAACCCGAAAGCCGCCCGCAAAATGGGTGTCGGCATGGTATTCCAGCATTTTTCTCTGTTTGAGGCGATGACCGTTCTGGAGAATATCGCGCTCGGGATGGACAGCAGCCTGTCGCATTCCGAGCTTGAAACAAAAATCCGTGACGTGCTGCATCTATACGGCCTGACACTGGACCCGCACCGCATCGTCAGCACGCTCAGCGTCGGTGAACGCCAGAGGATCGAAATCGTCCGGGCGCTTCTGCTTGATCCGAAGTTGCTGATCATGGACGAACCGACGTCTGTCCTGACGCCGCAGGAAGTCGCTCAACTGTTCAACACCCTGCGCAAGCTTTCCGCCCGCGGCTGTTCCATTCTCTATATTTCCCACAAGCTGCATGAAATTCAGGCGCTTTGCGACAATGCGACAATTCTGCGCGGCGGCAAGGTTGTCGGTGAATGCGATCCGAAGCAGGAAACCAGCACCTCGATGGCTGAGATGATGATCGGCGGCAACCTGAAGCAGATCAGCAAAGGCGCCGAGCGCACATTCGGCGATGCCAAATTTACCGTCAGCAGCCTGACGGTTCCCGGCGAAGGCGATTTCGGCGTCGCGCTGGATGATATTTCCTTCACTGTCAGGGCGGGAGAGATCTTCGGCATTGCCGGCGTCGCAGGCAATGGCCAGAACGAATTGCTGCTGGCGCTTGGCGGCGAGGTAAAGACCGAGCGCGGCGATGCAATCACGCTGGACGGCAAACCTCTGGGCAGTCTCGGGACGACATTGCGGCGATATTTCGGGCTCTGCGCAGTGCCGGAAGAACGCAACGGTCATGGGGCAGTACCGGAATTTTCACTTGCCGACAACGCCATCCTGACAGCCCGCAACCGGCAGGGTATGGTCAATTGGGGCATCATCAACTCAAGATCAGCCACCGGATACACAGAAGGCGTGATCAAGCAATTCTCTGTCAAGGCAACAGGACCTGCAGCAACGGCCGGATCGCTGTCAGGCGGCAATTTGCAGAAATTCATCATGGGCCGCGAAATCATGCAGAACCCGGAAGTGCTGATCGTATCCCAGCCGACCTGGGGCGTTGATGCCGGTGCTGCCGCGGCGATCCACCAGGCGCTGGTCGATCTGGCGGAAAACGGTTCGGCTATCATTGTCATCAGCCAGGACCTGGATGAACTGCTGGCCATCAGCGACGAACTGGCGGTGATCAACGAAGGCCGGCTGTCAAAGACGCTGAAGGTCGGCGAGGCCTCGATCGACGAAATCGGCCTGATGATGGGCGGCGTGCACGGCGATCCCTTTGCCACGGCCGAAACAACGGAGGCTCTCCATGCTCATTAACCTGGAACCCAGAAAAGAGCCCAGCCGGACGATGCTGTATCTGACCCCGGTGATCGCCGTGGTGCTGACCATGGTCACAGGTGCGGTGATATTTTCCCTCCTCGGCTATAACGGTTTCGCTGCCGTGCAGGCGATCTTCATCACCCCGCTGGTCGATCTGGATCTGTGGCAGGATCTCGGCGTCAAGGCCGCACCGCTGATCCTGATCGCCGTCGGCCTGGCCGTCGGGTTCAGGGCCAATGTCTGGAACATCGGCGCCGAGGGGCAGTATATTGTCGGCGGACTGGCCGGAACCGGAGTCGCTCTGGCAACCTGGGGCATGGACGGCTGGTGGATCCTGCCGCTGATGTGCCTGGCCGGCGTCGCCGGCGGCATGCTCTATGCGGCAATCCCCGCATTCCTGCGCACACGGTTGCAGGTCAACGAAATCCTGACCAGCCTGATGCTGACCTATGCCGCCATTCAACTGCTGAACTATCTCATGCGCGGCCCATGGAAAGATCCCGAAGGCTTCAACTTCCCGCAGACACGGTTGTTCACCGATTCACAGATGATGCCCTATTTCGGCGACACGATTGTCCATCTCGGCGTTCCGCTGGCATTTCTGTTTGCAATCATCGCCTGGTTCGTGATGACAAAGTCGGTCTTCGGCTTCCAGGTCCGGGTTGTCGGCGCAGCGCCGCATGCAGCCCGCTATGGCGGATTCAATGCCAACAGGACCGTCTGGCTTTCCCTGGTGATCGGCGGCGGCTTTGCCGGCATGGCCGGAATTTTCGAGGCCGCCGGACCGTTCGGCCAGATGGTGCCGCAATTTCCGACAGGTTATGGTTTTACCGCGATCATCGTCGCATTCCTTGGCCGCCTGCATCCGCTCGGCATCGTCCTTGCAGGGATCATCCTCGCGGTCACCTATGTCGGTGGTGAGATTGCCCAGTCACAGCTTGGCCTGCCTAATGCAGCGACGGGTATCTTCCAGGCGATGATGCTCTTCTTCCTTCTGGCAACGGACATTCTGGTGAAATACCGGCTGCAGATCGGTGCACCGGAACGCGCGGGGACAACAGCATGAACGATACGATCCTGATCTCAATCATGATGACTGTGGTCGGCGCAGCGACGCCGATCCTGCTGGCCGCGCTCGGTGAGCTGGTGGTTGAAAAAAGCGGCGTCCTAAACCTTGGCATCGAAGGCATGATGCTGATCGGCGCCGTGACCGGGTTTGCCGTGACATCGATCGTCGGAAATCCGCTTGTCGGCGTTCTGGCCGCCATGGCGACCGGCACCATGGCTGCCCTTTTGTTCGGTTATCTGACGCTCAGTCTGACGGCGAACCAGGTCGCGACCGGACTGGCTCTGACGATCTTCGGCATCGGCCTTTCGTCGCTTGTCGGCGAAGGTTATGTCGGCAAGACCATCGACATCTTCGACAGTGTCTTTCCGGCTGCATTGGCCGATCACCCTTACTGGCGCCTGATATTCGGTTACAGCCCCATCGTCTATTTCTCGTTTGTCATGACAATTGTGGTGGCCTGGTTCCTGAAACGCTCACGTCCCGGGCTGATCCTGCGCGCCGTCGGTGAATCCGACACTTCGGCCCACTCGATCGGTTATTCGGTGATCGGCGTCCGTTATGCCGCCGTTGCCTTTGGCGGCGCCATGGCCGGGATCGCCGGATGTTATTATTCACTTGTCCTGACCCCGATGTGGGCAGAGCAGTTGACAGCCGGCCGCGGCTGGATCGCGCTGGCACTGGTGGTCTTTTCCGCCTGGCGGCCCTGGCGGCTGCTTCTTGGAGCGTATCTTTTCGGCGCTGTGATGACCCTTGAACTGCATGCAAAGGCGGCGGGCTTCACATTGGTCGCGCCGGAATTTCTGGCCGCGATGCCGTATCTGGCGACCATCCTTGTGCTGGCCCTGATCTCATTGCGCAAGACAGGCGGTTCGCAGGCGCCGGCCTGCCTCGGCAATTCATTCAAACCCTCAACGTAACGTCATGCCCAGGGAGAAAATCATGACAAAGATATCGAGACGCTCAATATTGAAAATGGCCGGTGCGGCCACGACCTTGCCGCTGGTCGGCAGATCCGCGTTCGCAGCAGATCCGCTGAAAGTGGGCTTCGTCTATCTCGGCCCGATCGGCGACCATGGCTGGACATATGCCCATGAACAGGGCCGTCAGGACCTGATCAAGCATTTCGGCGACAAGATCGCGACGACCATTGTGGAAAATGTCGCCGAGGGGCCGGATTCCGAACGCGTGATCCGCGGCCTGGCGAAGGATGGAAACAATCTGATCTTCACCACCTCGTTCGGCTATATGAACCCGACACTGAAGGTCGCCAAGCGCTTCCGCAATGTCAATTTTGAACATGCTACCGGTTATCAGAGGTCGAAGAATGTCGCCTCCTACAATGCCCGTTTCTACGAGGGCCGCGCGGTATGCGGCACGATCGCCGGGCACATGTCGAAAACCGGTGTCGCTGGTTACATCGCCTCATTCCCGATCCCCGAAGTTGTCATGGGCATCAACGCCTTCACGCTTGCGGCGCGCAAGGTCAATCCTGATTTCAAGACCAATGTTCTGTGGGTGTCCAGTTGGTACGATCCGGCAAAAGAAGCCGACGCCGCCAAAGCGCTGATCGATCAGGGCGCCGATACGATCGCCCAGCATACCGACAGCCCGGCGGCGCTGCAGGCGTGCGAACAGCGCGGTCTGATGGCCTTCGGCCAGGCCTGGGACATGTCGTCTTTCGCCCCCAATGCGCATCTGACGGCAATCGCCAACAAATGGGGTGTCTATTACGTCAACCGCGTTCAGGCGGCACTGGACGGCAAATGGGCGTCCGGCGATGCCTGGTGGGGCATGAAGGAAGGCATTCTGGAAATGACGCCGTTCAATGACCGCATTCCCGCCGACGTGCAGGATGCGGCACGGGCGACCCAGGCGGCCATTATCGACGGTTCCGGTCATCCCTTTGCAGGCCCGATCATCGACCAGAGCGGCAAGGAGCGGCTTGCCGCCGGTGCGGAGCTCAATGACGGCGACCTGCATGGCATGGACTGGTACGTCCAGGGCGTCCAAAGCTAGGCCGGCAACGTTCAACGAAAATGAAGGCGGGCCCTATCCGGGCCCGCCATCGATCGGCTGCATCAGTTCGGCGATCCGGCGTTTGCAATGATCGCTCATGAATTCAATAAACAGGCGCACCTTCGGGTCCTGAAGCCGCTTGTGTGGAAACAGGCAGGCGAATTTCGCCGCAGCCGGGCGGTGATCCTCCAGCACCGGCACCAGCAACCCGTCAGCCAGATGGGCTGCAACCTCAAAAACCGGCTTGTTGATAATGCCGCGTCCGGACAATGCCCATTCGGTGAGGACGTCACCGTCGTCGGCGTCATAGGGCCCGCTGACCTCGATCTTGCGATATCCGTCCGGCGTTGCCAGCGTCCAGAAATATTCCTTTGATCCGGGAAACCGCAACAACAGGCATCGATGCTTTTCCGCAATCAGATCATCTATTGTCCGGGGCGTGCCGAATTGCTGCAGATAATCCGGTGCAGCACACAATATCCGCAAGCAGTCGGCGATACCGCGGATGCGCAGATTGGAATCCTCGATCAAACCGAGCTTGAATGCGACATCGACGCCTTCGCTGGTCATATCGACATGCCTGTCGGTCAGCCGAAGCCGGACTTCAATTTCCGGATAGAGGTCGTTGAACAGCGGGATCAGCGGCGAGATGATGCGTTTTCCAAGCCCAAGAGGCGCCAGGACGCGGATCGAACCCTTCGGGCTCTTCGAGATATCGGCAACGGCCATTTCCGCGGCGTCGACGGCTTCGATGATTTTTCGGGCGCCTTCATAAAATATCCGGCCATGCTCCGTCGGCGTCAGTTTTCGCGTTGTCCTGTTGAACAGTCGCACACCGAGATGTTTTTCCAGCTCCTTGACCCGGTGGCTTGCGACAGCGGGAGATACACGCTGGTCGCGCCCCGCCGCCGACAGGTTGCCGAGTTCCATCACGCGTACAAAAACCCTGATATTGTTGAGGTAGGACATGTCATACAATACGACTTTCAAGAATTATTTGAAAGTGTTTGACACATTCCAGTTGTTTTTCAAGAAAGTGAATTCTGGCAAGATGAATGACAACGTCAGGGGAACAAGATGAACTCATTCGCCATTCTGTGGGCCGGGCGCAGCCATGCAATGCCACCGGGCAACGTGTCCTTTATGGAAGAATCCGAACGCCGGCTGATTGTCGACTGGTTCGAACCGGTTGTCGCCGGCAAGGAAAGCTGAACCATGACATCCAGACTCCTGCACGGGCGGGTACTCAGTTTTAAATCGCGCCCGAAATCCGCCAACGATCAGGCAAGCTACGATTATTATCCCGATGGCGGCGTCCTGATCCACGACGGGCTGATCGCCGCAACGGGCGATTATGCGCCGGTTTCCGCCCGGGCCGGCACCGCGGAAGTGATCGATCATCGCGACCATCTCATCCTGCCCGGACTGATCGATGCGCACAATCATCTGCCGCAGATGCAGGTGATCGGCTCCTACGGCGCGCAGCTTCTCGACTGGCTCAACACCTATACATTCCCCGCCGAAGCCCGCTTCAGCGAGCCGGACCATTCCGCCCGCATCGCCTCCGCCTATTTCGACGAAATGCTGCGCAACGGCACGACGACAGCGGTCGCCTTCTGTTCGGCACACAAAATTTCCGCCGACGCTTATTTTGCGGAAGCTGAACGGCGGAACATGCGCATGATCGGCGGCAAGGTGCTGATGGACCGCAATGCGCCGGACGGCGTGCTCGATACGCCGCAGCAGGGATATGACGACAGCAAGGCGTTGATTGCAGAGTGGCACGGTCGTGGCCGCGGGCTCTACGCCATCTCGCCGCGCTTTGCGATCACTTCGACCCCGGCCCAGATGGAGATGACGCAGGCGCTGTTCGCCGAATATCCCGACTGTTACATGCAAACGCACCTGTCTGAAAACAAACAGGAGATCGCCTTGGCGCTGGAGCTTTACCCGCAGGCGCAGGACTATCTGGCGATCTACGAACATTACGGGCTGCTCGGCGGCAAAAGCCTTTTCGGCCATTGCATTCACCTGAGCGGGCGCGAGCGGTCGGCGATGGCGGAGACCGGTTCGGTGGCGGTCTTCTGTCCGACCTCGAACCTGTTCATCGGCAGCGGCCTGTTCAACGAGCATGTCACCCGCACCCACGGCGTCCCCATCGCGGTCGCCACCGATATTGGCGGCGGCACGTCCTGCTCGATGCTGCGCACCATGGACGAGGCCTACAAGGTACTGCAATTACAGAACCAGACCCTCAATCCGCTGATGTCGTTTTACCTGATGACACGCGGCAACGCGGAGGCGCTGTCACTGGCCGACAGGATCGGCACGCTGGAGCCCCGATCGGAAGCCGATATCTGCGTCATGGACAGCCGCGCCACACCGGGCATGGCCCTGCGGATGGAAGCGGCGGAAACCCTGGCGGAAGAATTGTTCGTTCTGCAGACCATGGGCGACGACCGGTCGATTGCTGAGGTCTATGTGGCCGGCGACGCCGCAAAACCTGAATAGCCCTCTTATATGTTTCAACATGTTATAGCCTCTCTCTTGAGCATAGGTTCATAACCGGCATCTTGCCGCCATTACGAGAAAGCACTCTTGCTAGCTGTTTAGCGAACCGGTAGTCCAACCGGACCCTGATCGGAGGAACCTGTGTGAGCGACCTCACATCACTGCCGCCTGCGGCTTTCATCGACCGCATTGGCGACGAGATCGGCGTGTCGAAATGGTTTAAGATCGACCAGACCCGCATCGACGCCTTTGCCGAAGTGGTCGAAGACTGGCAGTTCATCCATGTCGAACCTGAACGCGCCCGCAGCCAGACGCCGTTTGAGGGCACGATCGCGCACGGATTTCTGATCCTGTCGCTGCTTTCCGCCATGCTTTACGAAGCCGTGCCGAATGTCGCCGGGCACACGATGGGCGTGAATTACGGTTTTGACAAAGTGCGTTTTCTGACGCCGGTTCCGGCCGGCTCAAAAGTCTGAAATCGGCGGAGGAAAGACGCCCCGGCGAGATGACCCTGATCTTCGATGTGGCGGTCGAGATCGACGGGACAGACGGGCCGGCGCTTGCCGCCGAATGGCTGACCCGGCAATATTTCGACGCCGGCGATTGAATCCCCGTTTGAAGCCGAAGCGGATAGACAAACCGGCAAAAATCGCATGATCTTGAAAGATCAGTGCAAAACGGACCCGGGAGCGAAATCATGGACCAAACCGGACTGCCGGATCCTGCAGCGGTCGAGGCCTATCTGAAAGGCGTTTTTGCCGGTTTCAGAGGCCCGGTCACGATGGAGAAGTTTGCCGGCGGCCAGTCAAATCCGACATTCAAACTGTCTTCGCCATCGGGCGATTATGTGCTTCGCCGCAAACCGTTCGGTCAGTTGCTGAAGTCCGCACATGCCGTCGACCGCGAATTCCGCGTCCAGCAGGCGCTTGAAGGATCCGCTGTCCCCGTGGCGAAAATGCATTCGCTGTGCGAAGACGAAAGCGTCATTGGATCAATGTTCTATATCATGGCGTTCATGCCCGGCCGCAACTTCCACGACCCCGCTCTGCCGAAACTGAATCATATGGAACGGGCTGCGATCTATGACGAAATGAACCATGTGCTTGCGGCGCTTCATTCCATCGACCCGGGTTCCGTCGGCCTGGCCGATTTCGGCAGGCCGGGGAACTATTTCGGCCGTCAGGTCGCCCGCTGGACGAAACAATATTCTGCTTCCGAAACGGAGACCATTCCGCAGATGAACGAACTGATCGACTGGATCGGGCAGAATGTGCCGCCTGATGACGGCATGGTCACTTTGGTCCATGGCGATTACCGGCTCGACAATCTGATCTTTGCAGCCGACGCACCGAAGGTCATTGCCGTTCTGGACTGGGAGCTTTCCACTCTGGGCCATCCGTTTTCCGATCTTGCCTATCAGTGCATGCAGTGGCGGATGCCGCAGGGGTCCGAAGGCCGCGGCCTGGCCG
>CAMYKZ010000054.1:0-3006 GCA_947259045.1 uncultured Afifella sp. | reverse complement strand
CGAAGAAGACTATGTCGCAACCTATTGCCGGCGGCGCGGCCTCGCAGGCATTCCCGAATTCGGCTTTTGCCTGGCATTCAGTTTCTTCCGCATGGCCGCAATCCTGCAAGGGGTGAAAAAAAGGGCGCTGGAGGGCAACGCATCCAGCCCTGAACTGGCGATGAAAATGAGCCGCTTCGTGCCCTTGCTGGCTGCAGGCGGACTGGAGGCGGCCCATGACGCATGATCGTCGCTTTGAAGACAGGACGGTGCTGATCACCGGCGCGGCGAGTGGCTTCGGCGCACTGGCTGCACAGCGTTTTGCCGCCGAGGGCGCAAAACTGGCGCTGTGCGATATCCAGCCGGACGCGCTGGAAGGGGTGGCGGACCGCCTGCGCAAATCCGGGACGGAGGTCGAAACCGGCGAGGTCGATGTCAGCCGCGAAACGGATCTGGCCAAATTCATCGACGCGACGCTTGCCCGTTTCGATCGCCTCGATATCGCCGTCAACAATGCCGGCATCGGACAGGCGATGATGCCCATCACCGACATGCCGGTCGAGGATTACGACCGTGTCATGGCGATTAACGCCCGCAGCGTCTTTCTCGGCATGAAACACCAGTTGCCGCCGATGCTTGACGCGGGACGCGGCGCAATCCTCAACGTCGCTTCCGCTGCCGGGCTGGTGGGCGCGGGCATGCTGGCCGCCTATGCGGCGTCGAAACATGCAGTCGTCGGTTTGACGCGGGCGGCAGCCGACGAAGTCGCCCGCAACAACATCCGGATCAATGCGCTCTGCCCATCCTTTGCCGAGACCCCGTTATTCAACGATATGGCCGACCAGATGGCGGCCCGGCGCGGCGAAAGCCGCCTGCAGGCCTATGACCGCATTTCCGCACGGGTGCCGATGCGCCGGGTCGCAGACCCTGACGAGGTCGTACAGGCGATGTTATGGATCTGCGCTCCGGAGAACAGCTTCATGACCGGACAGGCCATATCCATCGATGGCGGTCTGACGGCGATCTGATATCATTATCAAACCTGCCAACACTCCGAATCCTGCTCCAGGAAAGCCTTCCATGAACGACACCTACGATCCGCTTGCCGCCGAAACCCCCTACCCGCTTCAGGAGCATCTCGGCTTTCGCCTTGTTCAATGGTCGGAAGGTTTTGCCCGGGTTGAGCTGCCGCTCGCCCGTCATCTGATGAACCGCTACGGCATCCCCCATGGCGGCGTCTATGCAACCCTGCTCGACACCGCCTGCGGTTATTCCGGCTCTTATTGCGATATTCCCGGGCAGAAGCGGCTCGCCATGACCTTGTCGCTGACAGTCAATTTCCTGGCCAGGCCGGAGGGCAGCCTGCTGATCGCAGAAGCCAGGCGGATCGGCGGCGGGCGGCGGACATTCTTTGCCGAAGGCCGGATCACCGACGAGGCCGGCACGCTGAATGCCAGCGCCAGCGGCACGTTCCGCTACCGCGAGAGCACAGCGTAGGGGTCATTCAGGCTGCAGCCGGCCGAGCCGCCGCTAACTTCCAAGGTGCCCAAATCTTTCCGGGTAACAGTCCTCATCGCCGAGCTGATCGTCGATCATCACAAGACGCCTGGCATAGTGACCGATCGCCTAATCCCAGGTCATGCCGAGACCGCCATGCATCTGAATGCTTTCGTCCGCCACCAGCCGCCCGGCCCGCCCGGCCAGCCTCCGGTCTGGAGAATGGCGTGCCATTGTTCCATGTCCGCCTTGCTGAGTTCCTCGCCCGTCCGCACCTTGGCGCTTATCTCAGCAGGCAGGTTTTGGCTCAGGACAGACCGCACATCCGCCTGAAAATCCGTCTGGTCCGCAGTGAAACTCAGATCCATAACACTTTCCGCTCAAACGTTGAGATCGGCGAAGGTCTCGCCCTTTGCTACCAGTTTTTTCATCAGTTCGGGCTGGCGCCAGTAAAAACCATCCTCTTCGGCGAACCGGGCCGTGTCGGCCAGCATCTGCTCCAGTCCGGTCTGGTCGGCATAATTCAGCGGGCCGCCGAGATGGCGCGGAAAACCATAGCCGAACAGGAACACCGCATCGACGTCGATCGGCCTGAGCGCAATACCGTCCTCCACCACGCGGGCGCCCTCATTGGCCATTGCCGTCATGTAACGTGCGACGATCTCGTCATCGGAAAAATCACGTGGAATGATTCCAGCCGCCTGCCGTTCGGCGGCGATGATCGCCTCCACGGCCGGGTTCGGCGCTCGCAGCTGGCCTTTTTCATAGCGATAATATCCCCGGCCGGACTTGCGGCCGAACCATCCCTGTTCGCAGATTTTGTCGGCAATCGCGACATATCGCTCGCGCGGATCGCGCGCCGGTTCCAGCCGCCTGCGTGTCGCCCAGCCAATGTCGAGCCCGGCCAGATCGCCGACGGCATAGGGGCCCATGGCAAAGCCGAAATCCTCAAGCGCCCGGTCGATCTGCCAGGGCGACGCCCCGTCGAGCATCATGTAATCGGCTGCCTTGCGGTAGTGGGACAGGATCCGGTTGCCGATAAAACCGTCGCAGACGCCGGACCGGACAGCGACCTTGCGCAGCGTTTTCGCCAGCGCAAAACCTGTTGCAACGGCATCGGCGGCGGCCTTCTCCGGCACCACCACTTCCAACAGCCGCATGACATGGGCGGGCGAGAAGAAATGCAGCCCGATGACGTCTTGCGGGCGCGATGTCAGCGCGGCGATCTCGTTGATGTCCAGATAGGACGTATTAGATGCCAGGATCGCGCCGGATTTGCAGACCTGATCGAGGCTGGAAAACACGGCCTTCTTGACCTGCATGTCCTCAAACACCGCCTCAATCACCAGATCGGCATCGCCGAGCGCGGAATAATCGAGCGACGTGACAAACCGGTCTGCCAGGATCTCATCGCGCACCCGAGAACTCATCTTGCCGCGTTTCACGCCGCCTTCAAGATTATCCTCCACCGCCCGGCGTCCCCGCGCCAGCGCTTCGCCGTCCTGCTCCAGCATGGTGACACGCAGCCCG
>CAMYKZ010000053.1:25816-26921 GCA_947259045.1 uncultured Afifella sp. | reverse complement strand
GCAGCCGTCACGTCGTGCGCACCGATCTGCGCGGCGTCGGCCGATGACAGGCCAAGCCGGTTCATGCCGGTATCCACGTGCAGGGCAGCCTGTTCGCTATCGCGCCAGTCGGTCCAATGTTTGAATTCCCGCAGGTTTCCGAGCACCGGGCGCAGCCGGTGATCCCGGTAGAGCGCCGCGCAATCGCCGAAGAAGCCATTGAGAACATAGATATCGGCATCCGGCGCCGCACCGCGAACCCGCACGCCTTCGTCGGGAAGTGCGACAAAGAACGTCTTGCAGCCGACTGCAGCAAGCGTCGGCACGGCTTGTTCCAATCCGGTGCCGTAGGCGTCTGCTTTTACCGCGGCAGCACATTCTGCCGGGCCAGACAGAGCGGCCAGCCGCCGCCAGTTGCCGGATAGCCGGTCAAGATCGATTTTCAGGCGCAAGCCGGCCGCCATGACTATTCTATCCGTACCGTTCCGGCACCCTCCGGCACCCGTTCGTCTCTCGCCAGTGAGGAGAAGCGGGTGATCTCTCCGTCGAAGCGCAGGACAATTGTGCCGGTTGGACCGTGGCGCTGTTTGCCGATGATCACTTCCGCCCGTCCGGCAAGCTCTTCCATCTTGATGCGCCATTGTTCGAATTCTTCCGTGCCTTCCTTCGGGATCTTGCTTTGCAGATAATATTCCTCACGGAAAATGAACAGTACCACATCCGCATCCTGCTCGATGGAGCCCGATTCACGCAGATCCGACAGTTGCGGTCGCTTGTCTTCGCGCGATTCAACCTGGCGCGACAGCTGTGACAAAGCGAGAATCGGAACATTCAGTTCCTTTGCCAGCGCCTTGAGCTTGGTGGTGATCTCGGTAATTTCCTGCACCCTGTTTTCGGAGCTCTTTTTTGAGGATCCCTGGATCAGCTGGATATAGTCGACGATCAGGAAATCCAGACCGCGCTGGCGTTTCAGCCGCCGGGCGCGGGCGACAAGCTGGGCAATCGAAATACCGCCGGTCTGATCGATGTAGAGCGGCATGCGCTGCATGCGCTGGGCCACTTCGACAATCCGGTCGAACTGATCTTCGTGAATGGCCCCGCGGCGGATTTCGGCAGACGAGATTTC
>CAMYKZ010000053.1:0-25788 GCA_947259045.1 uncultured Afifella sp. | reverse complement strand
CAGCGAATAGAAGCCGACAATGCCGCCATCGACCGTCTTGATCGAACCGTCGGGCTGCTGTTCGCCACGCCAGGCACTGGCGACATTGTAGGCAATATTGGTTGCCAGGGAGGTTTTGCCCATGCCGGGACGGGCTGCCAGAACGATCAGGTCGGAAGACTGCAATCCGCCCATGAGCTTGTCCATGTCAATGAGCCCGGTCGCCAGGCCCGACAGATGCCCGTCGCGCTGATAGGCAGCGCCCGCCATGTCGATTGCCGCCTTGAGTGCTTCTGCAAACCCGCCGAAGCCGCCATCGTACCGTCCGGATTCTGCCAGTTCGAACAGACGCCGCTCAGATTCCTCGATCTGATCGCGCGGGCCCATGTCGACAGGCGCATCGAAGGCCGTGTTGACCATATCTTCGCCGATTGTAATCAGCGAGCGGCGAATGGCCAGATCATAGATCGACCGGCCATAATCCTCCGCATTGATGATCGTCGCCGCTTCATAGGCGAGCCGCGAGAGATATTCCGCGGCCGTGATATCGCCGACCGGATCGTTTTCGTTGAGAAAGCTTTTCAGCGTGCGCGGATCTGCAACCTTGCCCATGCGGATCAGCTGGCTGCATTTCTCGAAAATCTGCCGATGCAGCGGATCGAAGAAATGCACGGGCTCAAGGAAATCCGAGACCCGGTAGAAAGCATCATTGTTGATCAGCACTGCGCCAAGCAGGGCCTGTTCAACTTCGATATTATGCGGGCTCTGCCGGTGCAGTTGTTCGTTCGCGCTAACCAGCTTTTCGGCAAAATTCATGATTGTCCCTGTCCGCTTGAGAACAAGTGCTTAGCGGCGATGAGATCGCTGTTCCAGTCACCATCGGAGTGGGGACTGGAATAATCCCGTTATCCCCGTTCCAATCTGCATAATACCGAATCACCGGCATTTCACTTGACTGTGCGTATTCTGGCACAGTTGCCGCCGGAACGAAAAAAAGGGCGCCCGAAGGCGCCCTGTCAAGCAGATGAATGTTTCGCCTTACGACGCCACATCGTCCTCATCCGCAGTCTCGGCAGCAGATGTCTCGGCATCGGCTGAACCTGTTTCATTATCGCCATCGACATCGACAGCTGCCAGATCGATATCCTCCGGGTTTTCAAACACCTCTTCGATATCGGGAGCTGCATCTGCTTCGTCGTCGTCGGCATAGGCGTCGCGCTGGCTGAGATCTTCGCCGGCAGCCTGCCGTTCCGCTTCGTCGCTGGAGCGCGCAATGTTCAATGTGATCGGCACTTCGACTTCCGGATGCAGGGAAATCGGAATTTCCACCAGGCCGATCGTCTTCATCGGCCGGTCGAGCCGTACCTGCTGCTTTGTGATCGAAAAGCCGCCTTCGGACAGTGTATCGGCGATATCGCGTGTCGATACGGAACCATAAAGCTGTCCGGTTTCGCCGGCTGAGCGGATGGCCACAAAACTCTGGCCGGACAGTTTTTCCGCGACTGCTTCCGCTTCTTTTTTGGCTTCCAGGTTATGGGCTTCAAGTTGGGCCCGGTTTTTTTCAAAGCGCTGTTTGTTAGGCTCGGTTGCCCTCAGGGCCTTTCCGGCCGGCAACAGAAAGTTGCGCGCAAACCCGTCTTTGACCCGAACCGTGTCGCCCATCTGGCCAAGTTTGGCGATGCGCTCCAATAGAATGACTTCCATGTCTTAATCTCCTTGCTGTCCCGCATTTTCAGCGGTTAGGGGCGCCGACGGGCAACCCCAGCTGAATGGCCTGGCTTACTTGATCACGTAAGGCAGCAGTCCGAGGAAGCGGGCCCGTTTGATGGCCTTGGCGAGCTCGCGCTGTTTTTTGGCGGAAACGGCTGTGATCCGCGAAGGAACGATTTTGCCACGCTCGGAAATATACCGTTCCAGCAGCTTGGCGTCCTTGTAATCGATTTTCGGCGCGTTATCGCCGGAGAACGGGCAAGTCTTTCGGCGGCGGTGAAACGGCCGGCGTGTCGGTAATTGTGCAATATCAACCATGGCCTATACCTCATCCACACGGCGTTCGCGCTCGCGCCGGCGCTTCTCGTCACGTTCTTTTTTCTGCATCTGCACGGAGGGCTCATCCTCCAACTCATCGACCCGGATCGTTATGAAACGAAGCACGTCTTCGCTCAGACCCATCTGCCGTTCCATTTCGGCGACAGCCGGGTGAGGCGCATCGATATTGATGAGCGAATAATGCGCCTTGCGGTTTTTGTTGATCCGGAACGGAAGGCTCTTCAGGCCCCAGTATTCGGTTTTCCCGAACGATCCGCCACCGGCTTCGATAATGCCTTTGAACTGTTCGACCAGTTCATCGACACGCTGGCCAGACACATCCTGCCGGGCCAGAAACACATGTTCATAAAATGACATCGTCTGCCTTTCTTCCTATAACCAACCCGTTTGGCGCGGAGCCTCGCCGAAGCCTCGGATGCAGCATGCCCGTTGAAAGGCTGGCCGCTGAAAAGGCTGGACGGTCTTCGAGAGCGGAGACACGGGAACCGGATCCAGATTTCTGATCCTGACTGCCATCAAACAAGTGTCGTATTGGCAGGCTTTCCGTTCAGCCTCCGGCCTAAACCGGTTGCAAGCGCGCGCTTATACGTGATTTTGTGATGATTGCAAGATGTATCATGTCAATTGTTTCGCTGGACCCTGCATCTTGGTTTATCCACTTGACAGGCGGGCATGGCACATGATTGCTCGCGGCGAACTTCGACAATGGGGCAGCCGATGAGCAATGCGTTGTTATTTCCCGGCCAGGGCAGCCAGGCCGTTGGTATGGGCAGGGAATTTGCCGAAGCGTTTCCGGAAGCGAAGGCGGTCTTCGACCAGGTTGACGATGCGCTTGGCGAGAGCCTGTCGACAATGATCTGGGACGGTCCGGAAAGCGACCTCAACCTGACCCGAAACGCCCAGCCGGCGCTCATGGCGGTCAGCATTGCGATTTTGCGCGTGATGGAAGCCCGTGGCTTGAATATTGCCGGCCAGGTGGCTTATGTCGCCGGGCATTCGCTTGGGGAATATACTGCACTCGCCGCCGGCGGCAGCATTGGTATTGGCGAAACGGCGCGGCTGCTTCGCCTTCGCGGCGACGCAATGCAGAAGGCAGTCCCGGTCGGTGAGGGTGCAATGGCAGCAATTCTCGGGCTTGATCTGGACCAGGTGACCGACGTCGCGCAGAAAGCGTCGCAAGGCGAAATCTGTCAGGCCGCCAATGACAATGCGCCTGGTCAGGTCGTTGTCTCCGGAACCCGGTCGGCAGTGGAAAGAGCGATCGACATCGCCAAGGCGCAGGGTGCAAAACGTGCGATCCTGCTTCCCGTCAGCGCACCGTTCCATTGCGCCCTGATGCAGCCTGCTGCCGATGTCATGGCGGAAGCTTTGGCCAATACCGAAATCGCGCGCCCGGCGGTGCCGCTGATCGCAAATGTGCTGGCTACGCCGATCGAAGAGCCGGCACAGATCCGCCAGCACCTGGTGGAGCAGGTGACCGGATCGGTGCGGTGGCGCGAAACAATCGCCTGGATGGCTGCCAACGGCGTCACCCAATGTGTCGAAGTCGGTGCCGGGAAAGTCCTCACCGGCCTGACGCGGCGGATTGCGTCCGAAATCTCCGGTTTGAGTGTTTCAAAGCCCGATGATCTGGATCCGGCGATCGCCGCGCTGGTCGGATAGTCCGGAAATTCGGCCCGGGTCGCAATCAACCGATTTAATGATTTGAGGGGTAGGATAAATGTTTGATCTTGGTGGCAAGCGGGCACTGGTGACCGGCGCCAGCGGCGGTATCGGCGGTGCAATCGCATCAGCCCTGCATGCAAGCGGCGCGATTGTCGGCCTTTCGGGCACAAGAACCGACGCCCTTGAAGCGCTTGCTGGTAATCTCGGCGATCGTACCCATATTCTGCCTGCCAATCTGAGCGACCGGCAGGCGGTCGATGCACTGGTCGGCGACGCAGAAACGGCGATGGGCGGACTGGATATTCTTGTGAACAATGCCGGTCTGACGCGGGACGGCCTGGCCGTTCGCATGAAGGATGAAGACTGGGCGATCGTGCAGCAGGTCAACCTGGAAGCCGCCTTCCGGTTGAGCCGGGCCGCACTGAAGGGCATGATGAAACAAAGATACGGCCGCATTATCGGAATTACGTCTGTTGTCGGGGTGACCGGAAATGCGGGCCAGGTCAATTATGCCGCATCCAAGGCCGGCCTGATCGGAATGACCAAGGCCTTGGCGCAGGAAGTCGCTGTACGCGGCATAACGGCGAACTGCGTGGCTCCGGGGTTTATCCGGAGCGCCATGACGGATCAATTGAATGACAAGCAGCGCGAGGCAATACTGACGACAATACCGGCAAATCGACTTGGGACAGGTGAAGAAGTGGCTTCGGCTGTGGTTTATCTGGCAAGCGACGAGGCTGCTTATGTCACGGGACAAACACTTCATGTGAACGGCGGAATGGCGATGATCTGATTGCCGCCGATTTCACGCTGTCACTGAAATCCGGGTGCTGGTCAACCTGGGTGAAACGTGATAACGCACCGACCAACTGGCGGAAATATCCGGCACGGTAAAGCAAGACCGGTCCTGCTTTTCTCCGACCGACTAACACTTTAGACTGCCCGTTGAGGGCCAAATTCGAGGAAGATGAGATGAGTGAAAATATCGAAGCGCGCGTGAAGAAGATTGTCGCGGAACACCTTGACGTCGAAGAGGCAAAAGTGAGCTCGGACGCCAGTTTTATCGATGATCTGGGTGCAGACAGTCTCGATACTGTTGAACTTGTCATGGCTTTCGAAGAAGAATTTGGTGTCGAAATTCCCGACGACGCGGCAGAGACGATCCTCACTGTGGGCGATGCAGTCCGGTTTCTTGAGAAGAATTCCGCCTGAGGCATAAGTCAATTTTGTCTGGCGCGCCGTGAATGCGCCAGACAACACATGATCGGGCGCTTCATATGAGACGTGTCGTTGTTACCGGACTTGGAATGGTTTCGCCGCTTGGCAGCGGCGTAGAGACCACCTGGTCCAGATTGCTGAAAGGCCGGAACGCTGCGAAACGGGTTACCGATTTCGAAGTGGATGACATTTCTTGTCAGATCGCCTGTCAGATCCCGCGCGGCGATGGCAGCGACGGCACATTCAATCCCGATGCCGCGATGGCGCCGAAGGAACAGCGCAAGGTCGATGATTTCATCGTCTATGCGGTGGCCGCCGCCGATGAGGCCATGGCCGATTCGGGCTGGCATCCGGAAACCTATGAAGATCAGATCCGCTCCGGCGTGCTGATCGGTTCCGGTATCGGCGGCATTTCCGGTATTGTCGAGGCAGGCTATGTCCTGCGGGACAAGGGACCGAGGCGGATATCGCCATTCTTCATTCCGGGCAGGCTGATCAACCTGGCCTCCGGCCATGTCTCCATCAAGCACCGGTTGAAAGGTCCGAACCATTCGGTCGTGACGGCCTGTTCGACAGGTGCGCATGCAATCGGCGATGCGTCGAGGCTGATTGGTCTCGGCGATGCGGATGTGATGGTTGCCGGCGGCACGGAATCACCGGTCAGCAGGATTTCGCTTGCCGGTTTTGCTGCCTGCCGGGCCCTGTCCACAGGTTTCAACGATCAGCCGGACAAAGCATCACGGCCTTATGACAAGGACCGGGATGGTTTTGTCATGGGTGAGGGCGCCGGAATCGTCGTTCTGGAAGAACTTGAACATGCCAGGGCGCGTGGCGCCCGGATCTACGCCGAGATTGTCGGTTATGGCCTGTCTGGGGACGCCTACCATATTACCGCACCTTCAGAAGACGGTGATGGCGCATACAGATGCATGTCGGCGGCACTGGCCCGGTCGGGGCTGGATGCCGGGGAAATCGATTATGTCAACGCTCACGGAACTTCGACGCCGATGGGTGACGAGATCGAATTGCGCGCCGTCGAGCGGTTGATGAACGGCAAGGCGGCCGGACTGACGATGTCGTCGACAAAATCGGCGATCGGACATTTGCTTGGCGCAGCCGGCGCCGTGGAGGCGATCTTCTCGGTCCTGGCAATCCGCGACAATATCGCGCCGCCGACGCTCAATCTCGACAATCCGTCCGTTGAAACGGACATCGATCTTGTTGCCCACGAAGCCCGGCACAAGACCATTGATCGGGCTCTTTCAAATTCATTCGGTTTCGGCGGCACGAACGCGTCTCTGGTATTTCAGAGCCTTTAAGTCTGTTATTGTGTCGCTGAGACTCAGGATTCGCGATTTGGCCATATTCTGCGGTAGTTTGATGGCGCAGCTGGGCGACAGGCGATTTGGGCGTGCGGGAGTGGTTGTTGCATGAGCGACGATAATCTTTCAAACGAGCCCGGCGCGGAGGACTATTCTTCCGACCAGCCGGATGTCGTTTCCTCCGACGGCGCCCGCAAGCGCCGGATGGTCAATCCGAAAAGCCCGCGTCAGGCCATAGAACCGGAAACGGCTGCGCCGCCGCCGCAACGGTCGCGATTTGCCAGACATCCCCTCGTCGTTGTGTTGAATTTTTTCATGATGCTTGGCGTGTTCGGCGTGCTGGTCGCCGGCGGGGTGCTTTATTTCGGAAAAGTGCAATTCAACGCCAAGGGTCCGCTTACCGAAACCCGTTCCGTTCTTGTGTCCCGTGGCGCGAGCCTCGAGTCGATCGCAGCGCAGTTGGAGCGCCGTAATGTCATCGACAGCAAATGGTTCTTTTCAACCGCCGTCTGGCTCCACAAGGCTGAGGACAAGCTGAAGGCCGGGGAATATCTGTTCGAGCCCGGTGTCAGCATGCGCGAAATCATGACGGCCCTGGTGTCAGGCAAATCGATATTGCATTCCGTCACCATTCCCGAAGGCCTGACCGGCGAGCAGATTGTCGCCAGGCTGCTTGCAAACGAAGTGCTGACCGGCGAGATCGACGCTGTGCCGGCTGAGGGGACACTTCTGCCGGAGACCTATAAGTTCACCCGCGGCATGACGCGTCAGCAAGTCATCGATCAGATGCGGCAGGCGCATGAGCGCGCCGTCAATGAAATCTGGGAGCGGCGGGTTTCTGAACTGCCGATCGAAACGCCTGAGGAGTTGGTGACGCTCGCGTCAATCGTTGAGAAGGAAACCGGCAAGGCCGACGAACGCCCGCGGGTCGCATCGGTTTTCATCAACCGGTTGCGTCAGAACATCCGCCTTCAATCCGATCCGACGATTATCTATGGCCTGTTCGGCGGCCAGGGCAAACCGGCGGACCGGCCGATCTATCGTTCCGACATCGATAAAGAAACGCCTTACAATACCTACCGGATTGACGGTCTGCCGCCGGGGCCCATCGCCAATCCCGGCCGTGCGGCGCTGGAAGCCGTCGCCAATCCCTCGCGCACAAACGATCTTTATTTCGTTGCCGATGGGACAGGCGGACACGTATTTGCCGATAGCCTGGATGCGCATAACAGGAATGTCGCGCGTTGGCGGCAAATTGAAAAAGCACGCCAGGCAGCTGCCGAAGCTGCACAAAAGGCAGTAGAGGACGAGAGTTCCGCTGATGAAGATCCCGGTGACTCCGAAACAGCCCAATAGGGCAGCGTCCCGGATCTGACGCAACCTGCTTGTTGCCGGTCATTCCGACGGTTAGGCTTGGGTGATCGAATCGTTTCGAAGGCCGCTTGATCAATGTCTTCTCTGTTCAGTATGACCGGATTTGCCCGCCAGGAATTCGATTCCGGCCCGGACCGGTTTGCGTGGGAAATCAAGTCGGTCAATTCCCGAAATCTTGAACTTCGTTTGCGATTGCCGAACGGGATGGATTTTCTGGAGCCCGATATTCGCAAGATGACACGGGACCGTCTAAGCCGGGGCAGCGTGTTTCTCAATCTGAACCAGGAGCGTTCCGCCCGTCAGTCGAATGTGAACGTCAATGAGGAAGCGCTTGCAACTATTGTTGCCGCTGCCCACCGGCTCGTTGACAGCAACCCGTTTGTGCGGCCGCCGGATGCCGGGTCGCTTCTGGCGATACGAGGCGTGCTGGAGGAATTTGACCAGAGGCGCAACGCGGCGCAGCTCAAGACGTTGCAGACAGACGTCCTGGACGGACTGGACAAATGCCTGTCGGGGTTGATTGCGACACGTGCTGAAGAGGGCGGGCGGCTGAACAAGGTGCTGTTGGGCCAGGTCTCGGCTGTCGAAGATCTGGTCAAGCAGGCCGACGAACTGATGGCGCAGGCCTATGACATCTTGCGCGAACGTACAGCGGTTCTGGTTTCGGCGCTGCTGTCGGAGAATTCTTTTGATCCCGACCGCCTGCATCAGGAGGCAGTGCTGCTGGCAAGCAAGCAGGATATCCGTGAGGAAATTGACCGGTTGAAAGGGCATATCGATGCGGCAAGGGAATTGTTGTCGGCCGGTGGTGCGATTGGAAGGCGGCTGGATTTTCTTGCACAGGAATTTAACCGGGAATCGAATACGATTTGTTCCAAATCCTTTGACCGCCGGTTGACGGCGGTCGGATTGGAAATGAAAGCGACGATCGAGCAATTCCGCGAACAGGTGCAGAATCTGGAATGACAGTTCAACCGGTAAAACTGGCCCGACGGGGTCTGATGTTCGTATTGTCGTCTCCCTCCGGGGCGGGAAAATCGACGCTGGCGCGTCAGCTTCTCGATGAGGACAAGCATATCGAATTGTCGATATCAGTCACCACAAGGGCCCGGCGGCAAAGCGAACTTGACGGCGTCCACTATCATTTCATCAACCAGGACCGGTTCTCAAAAATGGCAGATCGGGGCGATCTGCTTGAGTGGGCTCAGGTGCATGGTAATTATTACGGCACACCTCAGGAGCCGGTCGAGAAAGCGCTCGCCGCCGGCCACGATGTCCTGTTTGATATCGACTGGCAGGGAACCCGGCAGATTGCGGACAAGCTGCCTGACGACGTGGTTCGCGTCTTTGTTCTGCCGCCGTCAATGGGCGAACTGCAGGCGCGGCTGAGGCGCCGGGCGGAAGACGATGACGATACGATCCTGAAGCGCCTTGTCGGGGCCCGCGAGGAAATCGAGAAATGGTCGGATTATGATTATGTCATCGTCAATGACGACCTGCAGAATGCGTTTGCCAGCGTGAAATCGATTCTGGCAGCGGAACGGATTCGCCGTGAACGGATCATCGGCCTGCGTCCCTTTGTCAGCAATCTCCTTGAGGAGGCTCAGGCGATCTCCAGCGCTGCGGAAAAAAGCGCCTCATAATCCTTGCGGCTGACCGGCCGCGGATTGGTCTGCGATGCCATGTCGGCTTCGGCATCGCCGGCAAGCCGTTCGACATGATCGTGCGTGACGCCCATCGCGGCGAGATTTTCCGGTAACCCGATACGGTGGTTCAGGTCGCGGATGAAATCCGCCACCTTTTTCGAACCGTCAAGGCCCATGGCCCGGCCGATCCGGTCCAGCTTAGCAGCCGACGATCCCGCATTGAACGGCAAGACTACCGGTAGAAGCACCGCATTGAGCGTGCCGTGGTGCAGCCGGAGGTCCGGCAAGGCGCCACAGGCATGGCTCATGGCGTGCACGGCTCCAAGTCCCTTGACGAAGGCATAGGCGCCTTCCGTCGAGGCCATCATCATATCCCAGCGCGCTTGCATGTTGCTGCCATCTGCAACGGCATTTTCCAGAGCGCCGCCGGCAATCGCCCGTTCCAGACCGTCCAGCCCGATCGCCTCCGCCGGCGGGTTTACAACCGGCGAAAGCACTGCCTCGATACAATGGGTTACGGCGTCCATGCCGGTGGCCGCGGTAAGCCCGGCCGGCAGGCCGACCGTCAGTTCCGGATCGCAGATTGCAATGGCCGGAATGAACTGGTCGGCGACAAAGGTGAGCTTGCGGCCGTCTTCGACGATGATGATCATGCCGACCGACACTTCACTGCCCGTGCCGGCCGTTGTCGGCACCGCAATCAGCGGCAAAACCTGTTTTACCTTGCCGCGCGCAATGCCGGAATAATGCAGAAGCGGCATGTCGCTGAGCGCCATCAGGCTTGTTGCCTTGGCCAGGTCGATCGGCGAGCCGCCGCCAACCGCGATGATGCCGTCGCAACCGGCATCCCGGCATTGTTGCGCCGCCTGCATGACGGCCGCTTCAGTCGGGTTGCCCGGCGTGTTGTCGAAAATCTCAATTGGCTCGCCGGCCAGGTTGACAATCCTGTCAATCATGCCGGTTTCCCGCACGCCCTTGTCGGTGATCAGCATCGGCTTTGTGATCCCCAGGGACACCATCGCCCTGGCCAGTCGTGTAACGGCGCCTGAATCAAAAAAGCAGGTATTGAAAAACGATAATGTTGCCATGTCTGAACCCCTGAATATGCCTGTCTTTCAACCTGCAGGCCCACGATCTTCCATGTAGATCCGGGCCAGTGTCACAAATTCGGCAACCGACAGATTTTCTGCCCGCAGCGCCGGGTTGATGCCATGAGCCTCAAGCACAGGTTCCGGTTTGACCCAGATTGATTTCAGGCTGGAGCGAAGCATCTTCCGGCGTTGTCCGAAGGCTGCCGCCGTTACCGCTTCCAGTGCCGATGAAGAAATGTCCGCCGCGCCCGCCAGTGGTTCCAGCCGGACGATCGACGATGTGACCTTGGGCGGCGGTGTAAATGCCTGCGGCGGAACGTCGAATATGATGCGTGACGTGCAGCGCCATCCCGCCAGTACGGACAGGCGGCCATATGTCTTGCTGCCGGGTCCGGCAACGATCCGTTCCGCAACCTCGCGCTGGAACATCAGCGTCAGGCTTTGCCACCATGACGGCCAGGTTGCACAGGTGAGCCAGCCGGCCAGAAGCGGCGTGGCGATATTATAGGGCAGATTGGCGATCACCCTGACCGGTTCCGGGCCGCTCGCAAGTTCCGCCTGATCGATTGCCATCGCGTCGCCTTCGACAATCACCAGCGGACGGTCTGAGGCGGCGGCAATCGCCTGAAGTGCCGGGATGACCCGATGGTCGCGTTCCACGACCGTCAGGCGCGCAGCGCCTTCCGCAAGGATGGCCCGGGTCAGTCCGCCCGGTCCGGGGCCGATCTCGATGACATGGCATCCCTCAAGCGGTCCGCCGCTGCGGGCAATGCGCCGGGTAAGATTAAGATCGAGCAGGAAGTTCTGACCGAGTGATTTCTTCGCAGACAGGTCGTGCTGGGCAATCACCTGGCGGAGCGGCGGCAGCGAATCCAGACGATCCGGGTGCGTGGTCATGTGATCAGCGTCCGTTGGCCATCTGACCCGCCAGCCGGAGGGCTGCAATCAGGCTGGACGGATCGGCCCTGCCGCTGCCGGCGATATCAAAGGCCGTGCCGTGATCCGGCGACGTCCTGACAAAGGGCAGGCCAAGCGTCACATTGACTGCCTGATCGAAGGCCAGTGTCTTGACGGGGATCAGCGCCTGATCGTGATACATGCACAGAGCGGCGTCATATCGGCTCCGGGCAGATGCGTGGAACATGCTGTCGGCGGGCAGGGGACCGACTGTCTCGATGCCTTCGCCGATCAACCGGTCGACTGCGGGGCGGATAATTTCGGAGTCTTCAGATCCCATCAGCCCGTCTTCGCCGGCATGGGGGTTCAGTCCGGAAACCGCCAGCCGGGGTTTGGCAATGCCAAATCGCGTTCTCAGGGCGTCGGCGACGATGCGGCCGGTTTCAACGATCATCTGCGTGGTCAGACAGTCGAAGACCTGTCGAAGCGGAATATGAATGGTAACCGGCACGGCGCGCAGATCCGGCGCAGCAAGCATCATCACCGGCGTGGCCTCGATGCCGAAAATCCGCCGGCTCAGCGCACCGAGAAACTCCGTGTGGCCGGGATGGGGAAACCCGGCGTCGGCCAGGACTTTCTTGTTGATCGGATTTGTCACAATTGCGGAGCAATGACCGGCGTGGACAAGACCGACTGCCGTTTCAATGGCGCCAATGACCGGGCTGGCGTTTGCCGCATCAGGCACGCCGGGCTGCACACCATGTTCGGCGAAATCGCTCATGCAGGGTATGGCCGTATCGAAAACCGGAGCAATTCCGCCTTCAGTGACATCTGCCGTTTTGATCGTCTGCCCCATTTGTGCGGCGCGCTGCTGCAGCAACCAGGCCGGGCCGATGAAGACGAACGGCGGAATATTTTCTGTTGTTCTGGCGATCCAGGCGTCGATGGCAATATCCGGGCCGATTCCTGCCGGATCGCCAACCGTCAGTGCGAGCACAGACTTGCCGCCGGTTTCGCCGTTCACCGCCGTTCGATCATCGCTTCCGATTTCAGGTCACGGAGCTTCTTTTGCGCGAACCGCTGGGTCTCGTCGGTTCTCATTTTGATTCTTTCATCGGTCACTGCCTTGCTCGTCCCGCGAATGGCCTTTTTCGTGCAGACGGCAAACAGTTCCCAGCCACTCGGCGAGGTTCTTGGCCGGGTTGCTTTGCCAACGGATGTTGCGGCGATCTCTTCCGCAAGTTCGCCAAGCTCTTGTTCATTGGCACGCCGGACCGGCTTGATGGCAACATCGCGCAATCCCTTTGCGAGGCTCAGCGTCTGATCGCAACTGGTAATGCGGTTGCGAAAACTTTCCGCTTCGCGTTTGCGCTGGGCGCGGTAATTATTTGAAGCCTTTTTGGGAACGACAAACAGGATCGGCTGCAAGGTATATTCCGAAATTTCAGTGTCCGTCGGTGCCTCTTCTCCACCGTCTTGCCCAAGAGCCTTGATAACCTCCTGTTCCGTGACGTTTACGGCAGTCCTTGCATCGGCGCGGACAAGTTTGCCCCAGACAAGGTCGGCGCGGATGCGGGTTTTCAGCGTGTCCGGATTGACACCCTGTTGCTTGAGCGCAGCGGTCAATTTTCCCGGCGTCAGTTTGGCGTTGCGGGCAATCCCGGCATAGGCACGATCGACATCCGCATCCGAAGCGGTGACGTTGCGCCGCTTGGCTTCCTGAAATTTCAGCTGCTCGTTGATCAGCTCTTCGACAGCCTGTGTCTGGCCGGCGCGGCCCCGGCTTATCAGTTTCAGAAATCGGGTGCGATTGCTGATATCGTAACTGGTGATAGCCGATCCGTTGACGACGACCTTGATCGAGCTCTGGGCCAGAGCCGGCTCGCTGATGACGGCAGCCGGCAGGCTTATGGCGGCCAACAATGCCAGTAATGCGACGGTCCGAAGGACCGTTTGCGCGTTCTGCAAATATGGGAATAGTCTCATTTTAACTTCAACTCATCTGGATTGGCCGGCTTTAACCGGCGGTTGGCCGGGATTCATGTCGTTCATCCGGCAATTTGCGCAATGGATCCTATTGCGTATTCGCGCTGTCGCCAATCGTCCGCAGGTTTACCCGGAACAGCACCTTCTGGTCGGTCACCACGTCCGTGTAACGGTCACGTGTTTCTGAATACTCAGCCGACAGATTGAAACATTCATCATCATAGGCAAGTCCGAAACTGTGTTCAACACGTGCCGTATTCTCAACATCATAGATCAGCGAGCCGGAAACCGACCAGTGCTGACTGAGGCCGAGCGTCGCAGCCCCTGTCATTTCGCGCCGATCGTCCTCAATACCGATATCGGGCTGGCGCCGCAGGTAGGTGAAGGCGGCTGTGGCATGGGACCGGCCGTAGGCAGCAGTCGCACCGACTTCGCCGCGGTTAAGATCGAAGTCGTTCTGGTCGAACCGGCCGCGGGCCGTCAGTGAAAGACCATATCCGTTGTCCAGGGTTACCCTGCCGACATAATCGGATTGGTCGTCTTCAAGCCCGGATCGTGATCCGGTCAGCGTGACATCGGAGCGCGCGAAGGAATTCGTTCCGGCCAGATGCAGCGACTGCCCGACCAGCGCATCGATGCTGATACCGTTTCCGAAGCGGGCCTGGTAACTCAGTCCGAGATTGGTGCGGACGCCGCCTTCCTGGCGGTCGTATCCGGAGAACTTGTCGCGGGCAAACAGGGTCGTATCGTCAAATACAAGACTCTGGGCATCTTCATTCGGCAGTTCGCCAATATGGGATTCGTCGGACCGCACAATGAGCTGGGCAATCGGGCTGATCGTTTGTGTCATTCCCGTTCCTGAAATCAGGAACGGCCAGCGATACTCCATGCCGACAGCCGGCATGGCCCGTGTGATGAACTCATTGTTCGACAGGCCCGGCGTCGGGTCGTCCGCGCCAACCCAATTGACGTCCGCCTTGATATAGGCGAACGGGGTGAAGACCTGACCGCCGGCGCCGACAAATGTCCGCTGCCATGAAACATCGGTACTGGCGCGGGTAAATGAACCTGCCACTCCGGCATAATAGTCCGTAGCCGGAACGGTGCGGATATCGCTCTCTTGCCGCGACAGGCTGGTGACATTCGAATTGACCCGCAGTTCGCCGCCGGCAACCGGGCGGTCGAGTATATAATTATGGTCCAGAACCGGATGAACGACGGCCTGTTCCGCCTGATCGTCATGCTCGTATAACGTTGCGACGACCGAGTCTTCTTCGATCGTGTTTTCACGCTGGACACGGAAATACATCGCTCGGAGATCGAAATAATTCCGCTCGGTCTGACCTGTCAGATAGACCGAGGATGTGATGTCCTTGCCGCTGGCGCCCGGTATCGAATAATCCCGGCCAAACGCCCGGTCCGTCGTCGCGATCAGGTCCCAGCCCCACATCCAGCGCGGATTGATATGAAATTTTCCGGCAGTCTGCACGCTGCCGCGAAACTCCCGGAAGCCGGACAATTTTCTTCCACCGTCCATGAACCTGTTTTCGTCCTCCTGGAAGATGCCCGAAAGCCGGACATTATAGGATCCCTGCATGATCCGATGGCGCCACTCCGCCTGTGCCAGAATGCCTTGCTGGGAATAGATGGTCGGCGAGAAGGTGATGTCATAGTTCGGCGCAAGGTTGAGAAAATAAGGGATCGTGACACCGACGCCGACAGCCTCGGACGCGTCTATGCGCGGTACCAGGAAACCGGACTTTCGGGTTACATTCGGATCGGCGTGCACAAAAAACGGAACGTAGGCAATCGGGACGCCGAGAAACTCGAATTTGGCATCTTCATAGCGAACGGTTGCCTTGTTCTGGTCGTGAATAATCTTCCTGGCCTTGATACGCCAGATCGGCGCCTTGTCGGGATTGTCATCGCAGGACGGGCATGCGGTATATGATCCGCGATTGAACACGGTGATATTTCCATCCCGGCGTTCGGCGCTGTCTGCAGTAAACCGGGCACGCTGCGCAGTGTCGACATTCAGGCTTTTGATGAAGCCCTCGCGGAAATCATCGGTTATGTCGACTTCGTTTGCCGTGATGACATTGCCGTTCGGCTCGGTAATCCGCACACCACCGATGGCGATCAGCCTGCCGGAGCGCTGGTCGTAGCGCAGCCTTGCGGCTTCGACCGTATAGCCGTCGTAATAGATCTGGACGCCGCCGACGGCCGTGATGGTTTCACGGTCGAAATCGTAAATCAGCTGATCTGCTTCAAGCAACAGCCGGGCATTGGGATCTCTGATGAACTGGTTTGTAAGGGTCGAACCATTGCCGGCGGTTTGGGCCACAGCTGTCCCGCAGGGAAGCGCCAGCAGGCAGACGAGCAAAAGCGCCCGCGCCGTCAGCATCCGCTGGCGCAGCCGGCTCGCCTCGCCGAACCTTTTACTCCCCGTACTCATCCGTCCTCCTGGAACAAAAGAACAGTTGCTCCGAACGTCAGTGCAATAATGCTCGGCGCCCATGCAGAAAGCGCCGGATCAATAATCCCGTTACCCCCGAGATCGCTGATGACCTCTCTTGCAACATAGAGCAGAAAGCCCGCTGCAATGCCAGTCACGACGAGTTTTCCCGTGCCGCCGTATCGGGTGAGCCGCAGGCTGACAGTCGCGGCAATCGCAACCATTGCAATCAGGAACAGCGGACGCGCGAGCAATTGGTGAAATGCAAGTTTAAACCGGTCAGTGTTTATGCCGGTATGTTTGGCAGTCTCAATGAAGTCCGGAAGGTCCCACAAAGACAGGTTTTCCGGGCGCGTCAGCGTATCGCGGACGTCTTTGCGCGACAGTTTCGTCGGCAGCACATAGGTGCTAACTGTCACCGGCGGTTGACCCTTGGCAGCAACCAAAGCGGATTCAAGACGCCATGAACGGTTCTGGTAGAAAGCTCTTTCGGCATCGATTTTTTCGCGGAAACGACCATTATTGTCGAACACGAATGCCCGCACACCACTGAGTACTTCTCCCCGATTGCTCGCGCTTTGGGCAGAAAGAATCGATGAACCACCTGGCGCGGACTGCCTGAACCAGACGCCACCGCCCTTGTTTCGGCCGGATTTGACCCCGCGCAGGCTGGTCTCAAGTTCGGCTGCCCGATTCGTCAAATCCGTGGCGATCGGGTTGAGCATTGTACTCGACCCCAGGCCGATCAGAATCGCAATGGCCAGCGGCGCAGCGAGAAACCGCCAGACCGAAAGACCCGCTGCACGGGCAATCACGAGTTCCAGTTTTCTCGACAGATTGATCAGGCAGATGATCGTGCCGAACAGAAAGACGAAGGGCAGGATATCTTCCAGGATCGCGGGTGTATGCATCGCGGCCAGTTTCAGGCTCGTAAAGCCGGTAAAATCGTCGCGGTCGCTGTATTTTCGGAATTGTTCGACAAAATCGATAATCAGAATCAGTACAAATATCGAAAGCACGATCGTACCGATTGTCGCCAGGAACCGTCTGGCGATATATCTGTTGAGCGTCCCGAAAGCCGTCACGCCGGCGACCCGCCTGTCGGAGGATTGGCGCGGAAGCGGTCGCTCACGACACGGAAGGCCTGAGACACCGCGTCGATTGTCTTTTCGGCGAATCGCGGCATCCGCAGCCGCGCATTGCTTCCAAGCATGATGCATCCGCCGACAAAGCCGCCAACCGGTAACGCATAAAGCACCGGGATAACCGACTGGGAGGAATTGACGGCTGCTACCGCTGCAAAACCCGCACCGCGCAACAAGACGCAGATAATCACCGCCGCCGCGGTGGCAAAGCCGCGGTCTTGGCGATTGGTTCTCGGCCGTCCGAGAAAAGCCAGCAGGATAGGCGCGAATGCGATCGGATAGAGCGGAGACGTCAGCCGTTCGTGAATCTCCGCCGCATAGCGGTTGGGAAACTTTCGGCGATAGGGGTCGTCGTCGGACACTTTGAGCAGATCCATGGTCACCCGCTCACGCGGTTTGATCAGTTTTGTCACGCCGGTATTGGTGAACTGGCTGAGATCGAAGGCATATTTCTCGAATGCGACGACACTCGTCGATTGCGATTTGGTTTCCCTGCGGACAAGATCGCCATCCGTCATCACCAGAAACGCCCCTTGTGAATTCTCCAGCAAGATACCGGTCTTGGCGATATATTGCAGCGATTCGTCCGGTTTTCGATCATCGCTGACAAAAATGCCGAGAAAACGGCCATCCGCAGATTTCTCGCGGATATGTATTGTCAGACCGTCTTCAACGGTGCGGAAACCGCCGTCTTTGACCAATGTTGCGATCAGGTCCGCCCGGACCTGAATGATCAGCAGCCGCAGGCTGGAAAGGGAAACCGGTGCAACCACATTATGCAGCAGCGAAACACCCAGGGTCACAAGAATAGCCAATACGAACACCGGCTGCGCAATGGTTCGGCGCGAAGCGCCCGATGCCGTCATCGCGGCCATCTCGCTGTCAGAGTTCAGGCTGTTGAGTATGAAAACCGCAGCGACCATAAAGGCTATCGGGGCAATGATCTGGATCAGCGCCGGCATGGCCATGATGGTCATGAACAGAAAGACCCAGATCGTTTGGCCCTTTGCCGTAACGACATCAAGCTGCTTCAGAACCTGGGTTGTCCAGAGCGTTCCGGTCAGAACGGCCAGCGACAGAAAAAATGCAGATGTCACACGCCGAAAAATATAGCGTTCCATCAGTGACATACGCATTACCCTTTCCCGTGCATGACTGCTTTTGGCAAGCCGTGCGAACCCCGCCGCTTCATTAACCTTAACGTGGCTAAGAATCTACGAAGAACCATGGTTAATCAAATTTGAACTTGACGCAATGTGCGAGCGGCATGTCTATCGGCGTAATGACGTTTTTAGCGGCGAAACTCACAGGAAAGAGGATGGCGGATGGCCGGTTCGGTACACATTGGATTTGCGAAACTTGCGACACCCACAAAGGGGACGATCTTTGTCCTGACTGACAAGACGCTGGCATTGAGTGAGACCGCGTCGAAAGTCGCTGCAGACTTTCCCGCGACCTTAAAAAAGGCGGCCGGAACTGCGAAGTTCGAAGGCGGTGTTCTGAAGCTGCTTGATCTGCTGGCGCCTGCCGGTTCAAGCGCTGACCGGATTGTCGTCGTCGGTCTTGGTGAGCCGGATAAAATGCAACTGCATGACTGGCTGAGGCTGGGCGGGAAAATTGGCGGGGCTCTTGCATCCGCAGAGCAGGTAACGATCGTCCTCGACCGTGCCGATGCGATCCCGGTGGAGGCGGATCAGGCTGCCGCATTGGCACAGGGCCTGGCGCTGCGATGTTACAGGTTCGACAAATACAAGACCAAGCCGCCCGAGAACGGCACACCTGCAAAGTCGGTCAAGGTGACGATATCGACCGCCGGCAATGTTGCGGCGGCAAGGGCCTGGAAAACGGAGTCCGCTGTTGCTGACGGCGCTGCCTTTGCACGCGACCTGGTCAACGAGCCGGCAAATGCTCTCGGCCCGGTCGAGTTCGCCGATAGACTTCTGGCGTTGAAGGATCTGGGCGTCGTTGTTGAAGTGCTCGATGAAAAAGCGCTTACGCGCAGCAAGATGGGAGCGCTGCTTGGTGTTTCCCAGGGGTCGGTCCGGCCGCCACGCGTCGTGGTGATGACCTGGAAAGGCGGAAAGGCGAAAGACAAACCGGTGGCGTTTGTCGGCAAGGGTGTCGTTTTTGACACCGGTGGCATTTCCATCAAGCCCGCGGCGGGGATGGAAGACATGAAGGGCGACATGGGGGGCGCCGCAGCAGTCGCCGGGCTGATGCACGCGGTCGCTGCGCGCAAGGCGAAAGCCAATATTGTCGGCATTGTCGGACTGGTTGAAAACATGCCGGACGGTCACGCCCAGAGGCCGGGCGACATCGTCACATCGATGTCCGGCCAGACGATTGAAGTGCTCAATACCGATGCCGAGGGCCGTCTGGTTCTGGCTGATATTCTGACCTACATCCAGAAGAAGGCAAAACCGACCCACATTGTCGATCTGGCAACACTGACCGGCGCCATCATCGTTGCGCTGGGGCATCACCATGCCGGCATGTTCTGCAACAAGGATGATATGGCAACGGATCTTGCCGCAGCCGGCACGCATACCGGTGAGAAATTGTGGCGGATGCCGCTCGACCCGGAATATGACAAGCTTATCGAGTCAAAGAATGCCGACATGAAAAATATCGGCGGTCGCTGGGGCGGCGCCATTACCGCGGCGCAATTTATCCAGCGTTTTGTCGAGAATGAAACGCCCTGGGCACATCTTGACGTCGCCGGTACTGCGATGGGCTCGCCGGCATCCGATACCAACCAGTCCTGGGCATCCGGTTTTGGCGTACGGTTGCTCGATCAGTATATCCGCGCACGTTTCGAGTAGATGGCCGAAATCCTGTTCTACCATCTGGAGACAGCGCCGCTGGGATCTGTGCTTCCCGACCTGCTGACGCGCAGCCTGGCGAAGGGCTGGCGCGTTGTGGTGCAGGCAGGTTCGGAAGACCGGCTCAACGCGATCGACGCCCACCTTTGGACATATGACGACGCATCGTTTTTGCCACATGGCTCGGCGGCGGAGGGCAATGCGGCCGATCAGCCGGTCTGGCTGACCACCGGCGATGACAATCCGAACGGAGCGGAAATCCGGTTCTACGTTGATGGTGCAACCGGCCATCGGTTTGATCAGTATCAGCGAATCGTTTTCATCTTCGAGGGTGCAGACAGCTCAGCGCTTGAAGGCGCCCGCGAAGCCTGGAAGGCCGCCAGGGATGCCGGTTGCGACGCGACATACTGGCGTCAGGATGAATTCGGGAAGTGGAAAAAACAGGCCTAGTACAGGCCAAACAGATGTTCAGGCCGGAAATTACTGTGTGCCGCTCATCAGCGCCAGGACGCGGTGGCGCATATCGTTGTTGGCGATGTTCAGCGCAGCATCCATCAACGCCTCGCTTTGCCGGCATGATCTCCGGCCTTCATTCTTGCTTTCCAGCAACCGGGCTTGCGTTTCGCTTGCCGCCTCGGCAAGTGCCGCAGCCATTTCCTCTTCTCCGAAACTTGGAACTGAGACCCGATTGCGACGACCGGCTGCAATTGTATCCAGTGCAAGGACGGCGATTTCAAAACGCTGCTGCTTGAATTCGGCCAACGCCTTTTCAGCGTCTTTGTCGGCAATGTCGTTGGTGATGATTCTCGTTGCGCTGCCATAATCACCGGCGATGGTCGCATCGCAAAAATCATCGCCATAGCGAAGATACTGACGGACCAGACCCAGTGATTTGCGGGTCAGTTTTTCCAGACGCGTGCGGCCTGACAATCGCATGCTTTCAACTTCATTGGCGATCATGCGAAGCATCGGTCCACCGATATCCTGGCGTAGTGCCCGTTCGTTCTGGTGTTTGCCGAAAGCGATAAACGATCTGTCGAGTTCACCAATTTCATCGGACTGAATGGTCTGGAAAGCGGCGTAAACCCGGGAATATTCCTCAGGTTGGGTTTTCAGGATTGATATGACATCGGCTGATACCGGAGCGCTTGCCGAGCTTCCAAAGTAGAAAACACCACCGAAGCTTGCGGCGAATATTATGATCGTGCCGATTAGAAATCGCATGACGAGACCCGGAATAGACTAACAAAAGTCTAACGCTGAATGGTTGATATCGTCTTAATTCGAAACCGGAAATGTCAGCGATCAAATGTTATTCTGCAGCTTCCAGTTTTGACGACAATTCAGACAATTCAAGCCAGATTTCCTCAGCCTGTTCGAGTTTGCCCGCGCGCTGTGCCCGCAATTGAGCCAGCCGGGTGGCCTCGTCAGGATCCCGCTGATAGAGACCGGAATCGGCCAACCGGCGGTCAATGGCCGCTATTTTCCCGCCGAGATCGTCGATAAGGCTTTCGCATTCCTTGATCTTCTTGCGAACCGGCGCAAGTTTTTCCCGTCGTTCGGCAGACCTGCGGCGTTCGTCTTTCTGGTTGACGGCGGGCACCGGACCGGCCGCTGGTGACGCCGACGGTTCCCCTGATGGCTCCGGCCCTTTCAGGATGAGGCGTCGGTAGTCATCCAGATCGCCCTCGTATGGCGCGACGGTTCGCCCCGAGACGAGCCACAGCCGGTCCGCGGATGCTTCAATCAGATGCCGGTCATGGCTGATCAGTATGACCGCACCACTGTATGAGTTCAGCGCGTGAACCAGCAGTTCCCGGCTGTCGATATCCAGATGGTTGGTCGGCTCGTCGAGAATCAGCAGGTGCGGCCGGTCAAATGCGGCAAGCCCCATCAGCAGGCGGGCCTTTTCGCCGCCGGAAAGATCCTTGGCCGGCGTATCCATCTTGTGGGTTGCAAGACCCATTCGCGCGACACGGGCGCGCACCCGTGCTTCGCTTTCCTGCGTCATTCTGGGCCGGACATGATCGAACGCCGATTGGGCCGGGTTCAGGAGATCCAGCTGGTGTTGCGCAAAATAGCCGATCTTGAGTTTGTTGGACCGCTCCACAATTCCGTCTTCGGCCATCAGTTCGCCGACCAGCAGTTTGGCGAATGTCGATTTGCCGTTACCGTTGGCGCCCAGCAGGGCGATCCGGTCGTCGTCGTCGATCCTCAGATTCAGCCTGTCGAGGATCGGTTGCCCCGGTTGATATCCGACGCTGGCATTTTCCATCCGGATAATCGGCGGTGCGGCACGCTTTTGCGGATCGGGGAAGTGCAGCGGCAGGACGGCTTCAGAGCTGATTTCAGCCAGCGGCTGAAGCTTTTCCAGCGCTTTCAGCCGCGATTGCGCCTGCCTGGCCTTGGAAGCCTTGGCGCGGAAGCGTTCGACAAACGCCTCCATATGTTTGCGTTGCGTTTCCTGTTTGACGCGCATTTTGCCTTGCAGGATCTGTGCTTCGCGGTATTGCCGTTCGAAGGCGTCGAACCCGCCACGCCAGGAGGTCATTTTGCGGTCCGCCAGATGAACGATCGTATTGACTGCCTTGTTGAGAAGGTCGCGGTCGTGGCTGATCATCACAACCGTATGCGGATAGCGGGCAAGGTAGCGCTCCAGCCACAATGTGCCTTCCAGATCGAGATAGTTGGTCGGTTCATCCAGCAACAGCAGGTCCGGCTGCGAGAACAGCACGCCGGCCAGGGCGACACGCATGCGCCAGCCGCCGGAAAAATCCGAGCAGGGCAGTTTCTGGGTCTCATTGTCGAAACCGAGTCCGTTGAGGATGCGCGCCGCGCGGGCTTCTGCATCATGGGCGCCGATATCGGCCAGTCTTGTATGGATATCGGCGATCCGCACCGGGTCGGTTGCCGTTTCCGCTTCTGCAAGCAGGCTGGCGCGCTCGATATCGGATTGAAGGACCTGGTCGATCAGCCGCGTCGGTCCGCTTGGCGCTTCCTGTTCCACTTTGCCGATCCGCGCGCCCTTGGGCATGGTGATGTGGCCGGCATCGATGGCGTGTTCGCCGCAAATCGCTTTGAACAAGGTCGTTTTGCCGGTGCCGTTTCGCCCGACAAGTCCGACTTTCGCGCCGTCGGCGATCGTGACGCTGGCGTCTTCGATCAGGGGCCGGCCGGCAATACGGAGGGTGATTTCTGAAATCTGCAACATGGCGCAACCGCATAGGCGGAACCGCCTGTTTGTGCAAGACAGAACCGGCGGCCAGGCCGCGTCTTGAGAATTAAGTTGGAAGGCGGAGTTTACAGATGGTTCGCAACGGACTGGCTTATCGCTTCACACGGGCAATTGTGCGGGCTCCGGCAGACACAATCGCGGACGGTTTGCGCGCATCTGATATCGGCGACCCTGATATTGCCCTGTTCAGTGCTGAACACGAGATCTATTGCGATGCGCTCCGCGCTGCCGGGCTGGATGTGACCCGGCTGCCGGCGCTCAACGCATTTCCCGATTCCGTCTTTGTGGAAGACCCGGCGCTTGCGCTGCCTGAAGGGGCGGTGCTGTTGCGCCCCGGCGCCGCAAGCCGTGCAGGCGAGGGCGAACATCTGGCGCAAACGCTCGGCTTGATGACAACGCTGGTCAGGCTGCCTGGTCAGGGTTTCATCGACGGCGGCGATATTCTGGTCACTGACCGGGAAGTGATCGTCGGCCTTTCCGCCCGCACGGACCGAACCGGCTACGCCGCGCTGAAGACTGTCCTTGAGGCTTGGGGATACCCGTCGCGCTGCGTCCAGCCGCCGGAAGGGCTGCTGCATCTGAAGACCGGATGTTCGCCGATCGATGGGGAGACCATCCTGATGACGGCCGGCCTTTTCCGTTCGGGCCTGTTCGACGATTATGACCGTATCGAGCTGCCGGAAGGCGACGAGGCTGCGGCAAATGCCATCCGGGTGAACGGCGATCTGCTGATCTCTACCGGCTTTCCGCGCACGGCGGAAATGCTCGCTGCCGACGGTTACAATGTCGTTGAAATTCCGACCAGTCAGGCGGCCCTGCTGGACGGCGGACTGTCCTGCATGTCACTGCGGTTCTGATGCAAGCTTCCAGTGTGGGGCGATTTGCAGGGAAAAATCACCGATTTCCGGCGGAATCTCGCCAATCTGCTAAAGTTCGGCAGTCTATCTTTACCAAATCGAAGGCAAGATCGGCAAGGATGGCCACCGGATATCGTGTATCGGAGGCATCGTCGATGGTTGGGCGATTTATTGCCATGCTGGCTTTGGACGAGCCGACCCTTGTCGGCCTTGATGATCTGGTGGCCACTCTCAAGGCGCGGGTTCCCCAGCTTGAAAACGAGATTGTCGGCCGGGCCTATAGCGGCGACAAGGCATCGGCCAGCGAGGCCTACATCGTCTCCATCAGCGGTAATCATTTTGCTGTCGCCTATGTTGCCCAACCGGCGCCGGCGGGCACCTTTGACGCAGCAATCGGCTATGCGCGCGAAAGCTGGCCGGACGCTGACGATCAGATCGGCCGGCACAAGGGCCATGTCATCATCAGCAATCTTATCCCCACGAATGCGTTTGACGCCGCAGTCGATGCGGCCGGCAGCGTGACGTTGCTGGCCGGTGCCTTGAACGATCTGCTGCCCTCGCTTGGCGTATACTGGGCAAACGGCGAAGTGCTGCAACCGGCCGACCGGTTTGCCGCACTGACGGACATGCTGATCGGCGGCCAGCCACCGGTCGATGCCTGGATCAACATCCGGGTGCACATCGACGCGGAGCCCGGCGCGGAGACGATCACCTGCGCATCCACCCTTGGCCTTGAAAGTTTCTGCGGCCGGGAAATCGAGACAAATCCGATAGCGGCCGAAGGCGCTCCTGCGCGCGGCAGGGCGCTCGCGGTTGCATCCGATATTCTGTGCAACGGTCCGGAGCTTGCCGACAATTGCGAAATCAGGATCGGCGAGAATGATACCGTCATCGTCAACCTGAAGACAGCAGGCCTTGTCCACCGGGACCAGCCGATCATCCTCCTGACGGCCATCGAACCGGAAAGCGAACCGGCTGCCGGGCCTGATGGACCGGACGGCGAGGAAAACGAACCGGCGCTTTTCGCCAGCCGCCGGCGGGCGAAAGACTTCGCGAACTAGAAATCACGTCCTGACGGTGCGTTTCCGGGGCGACTTCCGCAAAATTTGCAAATGATACTGATCGAAAAATCAGGCGGTTAAGCCTCTTATCCGAACTGAAACCTTAATCTGAGCATCGGATGCAGGTTCAGCCGGGCAATGCTGCTATCGGCTGCGGCTTTTGCGCGCCGCCAGCAGGCCGATATAATGTTGCGCCACGGTGCTTGCGGCGATCGCCGTCATGTCGGCATGATCATAGGGCGGCGAGACTTCGACAACGTCGCCACCGACAAAATTCACGTCGCCAAGCCCGGCCAGAATCATCAGCGCCTGGGCCGAGGACAGCCCGCCGGAAACCGGTGTGCCGGTGCCCGGCGCAAAGGCCGGGTCGAGGCAGTCGATATCGAATGTCATATAGGCGCTGGCATCGCCGACGCGAGCCTTGATGCGCTCGGTCACGCCATCGACGCCCATGCGGTGCACGTCATAGGCGTGCAGCATTTCAAGGCCGCAATCCTCCGGCGCGATGGTGCGGATGCCGATCTGGATGGAGCGGGCCGGGTCGATGACGCCTTCGCGCACGGCGCGCAGCACGAAATTGCCGTGCGACAACATCAATCCGTCATCGGGCCAGGTGTCCTGATGGGCATCGAACTGCACCAGCGCCAATGGCCCGTATTTCGCCGCATGGGCCTTGATCAGCGGCCAGGTGACAAAATGGTCGCCGCCGATGCCGAACAGATGCGCGCCGGCATCGAGAATTGTCTTCGCCGTCTGTTCGATGGCGCCGGGAATGGTTTCCGGGTGATGCAGGTCGAGCGCAACATCGCCGTAATCCACCGCCGCCAGATCGGCAAAGATATCGACGTTGAACGGATATTGCGGATCGCCGTCAAAGATCGCGCTGGCGCGCCGCACCGCCTGCGGTCCGAAGCGGGCGCCGGGCCGGTTGGTGACCGTGACATCGAGCGGAATGCCGAGTACGGCCAGATCGACGCCGGCCAGAT
>CAMYKZ010000052.1 GCA_947259045.1 uncultured Afifella sp. | reverse complement strand
CGCCTCCTCCATGTAGGCGGTTGCCGTAATGACGCTCATGCCCGGGCGGCGCGCGCGGATACGGTCGATAAGCTCCCAGAATTGCCGCCGCGACAACGGATCGACGCCGGTTGTCGGTTCGTCGAGGATAAGCAGATCGGGGTCATGAATGAGGGAGCAGCAAAGCGATAGTTTCTGCTTCATGCCACCCGACAGCTTGCCGGCCGGCCGGTCGGAAAAACGGTCGAGGCCGGTGCTGTGCAGGAGGTCATCGATCCGCCAGGCGCGCTCGGAAGCCGATTGTCCAAAAAGCCGCCCGAAGAAGTCTACATTCTCATGCACTGAAAGTGTCGGATACAGATTGCGCCCCAGCCCCTGCGGCATGTAGGCGATCTGAGTGCATACCCGGTTGCGATGGCCTGGCTGGCCGATATCGCCGCCAAGCACCGAGATGGTCCCGGTTTGCATCCTGCGAACACCCGCAACCAGCCCCAGCAGCGTCGACTTGCCCACACCGTCGGGCCCGATCAGGCCAACCATCCGGCCCGCCGGGACGTCGACCGATACATCATCAAGCGCCGTCACGGTCCCGTAGCGGTGGTTGACCGACATCAGCCGCGCAACGGGAGATGCGGCCTTACTCATTGCTCTCGGGCTTGGGAAGATTGACGGCAAGATTGTCGGGCCATTCGGCATCGGATGCGATTCTGACATAGGCGACGCCGGTAATGCCTGCTTTCACCCGTTTTGCGTGCTGTTGGAGAATCGCCTCCGGAATGCGCACCTTCACCCGGAACATGAGCTTTTCGCGTTCGCTCTCCGTCTCGACATATTTCGGCGTGAATTGCGCATCGGAGGCAACAAACGAGACTGTCGCCGGCACAACGTATTGGGGTGCGGCATCGGGGATGATCCGGGCCTCCGCGCCAATTTCCAGCAGTCCGACATCGCCGGTCGGCAAAAAGATGGTCATGTAAACATCGGTAAGGTCGAGAAGGGTCAGGATTTTGCCTCCGGCGCCGAGGATTTCCCCGGGTTGCGCAAGCCGGTACTGGATCCGGCCGCTGCGCGGTGCGCTCAGCACGTAGTCGTTCAGGTTCTCTTTCAGTCTCTCGACGCGGGCGATCGACGCAGTGATAGCGGCTTTCGCCCGCTCAATCCCCGCGCTGGCGGACCTGACCGACGCTTCCGCCGTCAGTTTGGCGGCATTGCGCTGCTGCACTTTCTCGGTCGTCGTATAGCCTTTCTCCCCCAGCACGCGTGAACGCTCATATTCCTGCTCCGCGAGCGTCAGTTCGCTCCTCCTCTGGGCGAGAAGGGAAATTGCCTGGTCCAGTTGCTGTTCGCTTTCGTTGACGGCAGCTTCGGCTTCACGCAACTGGGCTTCAAGTTCGGCAGTGTCCATTCTGACCAATATCTGGCCTGCCGTGACGGTATCGCCTTCCCTGACCAGAACCTCTTCGATTCGGCCTGGAAACTTGGTGGCGATGTCCACGCGTTCAGCTTCCAGACGCCCGTTGGATTTCGCAAACCCGGGCGGCAACCCGGCAGGCCTGAGCTTGATCCAGGCAGTATAACCGCCACCGGCAACCAGCACGGCACCCAATAGAAATAAAATCGTCTTCCAGCGCATCACATCTCCTGTCCATCCGCCTGAAAATGCGTTGGAACCACCGACATCGCAAAGCGGTCGACATATCGCGCGCCCACGTGTCGGATTTCGACCACGGCCAACGCCGCAAAACCGATACCAGTGTCTAGTTGATCAGGCTGTGCGGGAATTTGATGGAGATCAACTCCGCCCCTCCAGATAGCGCGCTAGATGCACGTCCGGCGCGCACGCACTTCGTTGTGGCTGTTGCAGGCCGGTTCGTCGATCCGATTCCGGAGAGGGACCGGCGTCTCCCGCCACCTTGCTCTGCCGATTGCACAAGTCTACCGTCATGTCTAATCTGTGCGACAGGGGGATTCTATCAGTTTGCGAACCGTCAGATCGGGAGCCGTCAGCCTGTATCGCGCAATCGGCAAATCAATTGTCTACCCGATGTCCACCCGTTGCTGAATTAAGAAACTCACCGATCGACTGAGGCCGGAACCATAGACCAGAACCTTTTCAAGTATACATGGCGGCACACAAGACAGCAGCAGATATGGATCCTGTTCGTGGTTCTGATCTCCATGGTGCCTCTGTTCATGTCGCTCGATCTGCCCAAGCAGATCATCAACGGACCGATCCAGGGTTCGGGCTATGAAGAGCCCGGCGCCCGGCTGAATTATTTCCAGTTCTCCATTTCCGTTCCGCAATGGCTCGGTGATGCCGGCGAGGTGGAGGTGTTCTCCGGCGTCGAGCTTTCCCGGATGAATGCGTTGTTTGCGTTGTCCGGGATTTTCCTCGGGTTCGTGATCATCAACGGCCTGTTCAAATATTACATCAATATCTACAAGGGCCGGCTTGGTGAGCGCATGCTCCGGCGCATGCGTTATGAGCTTGTCGACCGGGTGCTGCGGTTTCCGCTTGGCCATTTCCGCCGCGTCAAGGCGTCTGAAGTCGCGACAATGGTCAAGGACGAGTTGCAGCCGCTGGGCGGCTTTACCGGCGAGGCGTTCGTTCAGCCTGTCCTTCTGGCCGGTCAGGCGATCACCGCGCTGATCTTCATTTTCGTGCAAAGCATATCCCTTGGTCTGCTGACGCTTGGCATTCTGGCCGTACAGATGATCCTGATCCCGCGCCTGCGCCGCCATCTGCTGGTTCTTTCCAAGGAGCGCCAACTGGCAACACGGGCGCTGTCGGGCCGGGTCGGCGAGGTTGTCGACGGCATTGCCAGCGTGCATCTCAATGATACGTCAAACTATGAGCGCGCCGAGATTACCAGCCGGCTGGGAAAAATCTACGACATCCGCTACGCTATTTTCCGGCGCAAGTTCATCGTCAAGTTCATCAATAATTTTCTCGCCCAGGTGACACCCTTCCTGTTCTATCTGATCGGTGGCTATTATGCCATTCGCGGCCAGCTCGATATCGGCCAGCTCGTTGCCGTAATTGCCGCCTACAAGGAATTGCCATCGCCGATCAAGGAGCTGATCGACTGGGATCAGGCGCGTCTCGACGTCCAGGTCAAATACGGTCAGGTTATCGAGCAGTTCGATATTGAAGGGCTGATGGAGCCCGAACAACAGGCAATCCCGCAACAGGAAGTGCCGCCGCTTGAAGGCGAGATGCGGGTCATCAACGCATCCGTCATCGATGAATCCGGAGCAACCCTGCTCGATCAGGTCTCCGTCCGCATCCGGCTCAGCGAGACGAATGCGGTGATCGGCCAGGTCGGCGGCGGGGCGGAACATTTCGCCGAACTGATCGGCCGCCTGCTGCGCGCCAGCAAGGGCCGCGTGACCCTTTCAGACCGGGTAATCGACGATCTGCCGGAATCCGTCACCGGACGGCGGATAGGCTATGTTGACGCCGACACGTTTTTCCCGCAGGGCACATTGCGCGATTCAGTGCTTTATCCGCTGAAACGCCAGCCTGCCGGCAAGCTCGATTCCGGTTCGCCGGAATTGCGCCGGCGCATGATCGAGACACAGCTCACCGGCAATTTGCTGCATGATATCGATGATGACTGGATCGACTACGCTGCCGCCGGCGCTTCAGGGCCGGAAGATCTGGAAAACAAGATCCGCGCCGTGGTCCATAGCGTCGGCCTTGAAGACGATATTATCAGGCTCGGCCTGCGCACGTCGATCGGCGGCGACCAGGATGATGATCTTCAGGACCGGCTTTTGGACGCTCGCGGAGAATTCCGCAGGCAGCTTGAAAATTCGACAATCCAGTCGTTTGTCGACCCGTTTGATCCTGATCTCTACAGCCAGCATGCAACGATTCTGGAAAACCTGATTTTTGGCACCATCCTTGAGAGCACAATCTCGAGAATGGACCCGACCAACCGGCCTTATATGCGCAGCATCCTGAAGGATTGCGGTCTCGACGCCGTGCTTTACGATATCGGCCGGACGATCGCAGAGACGATTGTGGAGCTTTTTGCCGGTCTGGAACCGGACAATCCGCTGCTGGATCAGATCAACCTGATGCAGGCGGAAGATATCCCTGACTATCAGACGGCTTTGGGCCGCACGACGAACCAGTCGTTCGGCGCCGCGTCGGATGCCGACCAGCAGAAGTTTCTGCTGATGGCTTTCGAATATGTCGAACCGCGCCACCGCCTCGGGTTGCTCGACGATGATATTCGCGCCCGCATCGTCGAAGCGCGCCGGACATTCTCGGCAAATCTGCCGGAGGAACTGCATGATGCTTTTGCCTTCTATGACCCGGGCAAATACAATGCCGGGGCATCGGTCCAGGACAATATCCTGTTCGGCCGCATCGCCAGCGGCATGGCGGAAGCCGGTGAACAGGTCGACGCATTGCTTGATACCACGCTGGACGAGCTTGACCTCAAATCGGCGATCTTCCAGCTTGGCCTGCGCTTCAACGCCGGCAGTGGCGGCAAGCGGCTCTCAATTGCCCAGCGCCAGAAGCTTGCATTGGCCCGGGCGCTGATCAAGCAACCGGATCTTCTGATCGTCAATCGTGCGCTCACGGCGCTGGGTACCGATGGCCAGCATGCGATCATTGACAATGTCCTGCAGCGCGCCGCCGGGAGCGACGGCCACAAGTTCGGCATCGTCTGGGTTCTTGCCAATACCGATCTGGCCGACCGGTTTGAAAACGTGCTTGTATTCGACAAAGGGGCTTTGACACCGGGCCTTCAATCACGCCAACCTGCTGGTGATGGTGCGCAATCTGTATCGGAGCCGGCAGAATAATGGCTCCAGTGCGAACAGGGAGGAGACAGCGTTGACCCAATTGAACACGGAAGTGGAAATGCTTCGCCGCATTCCGTTGTTTTCACGCATCGAGCCGGCAAAGCTGAAATTGCTGGCATTCACTTCCGAACATGTGACGTTCCAGGACAGCCAGATCCTGATGCGCCAGGGCGAGATCGGTGCGGAGGCCTATGTCCTGATGGAGGGCCGGGTTGCGGTCATGGTTGATTCACCTCAAGGCGAGATCACGGTTGCAGAACTCGGCGATAACGAGTTGATTGGCGAGATCGCCATTTTGTGCGATGTGCCGAGAACCGCTTCCATCAAGGCACTGGGCGAGGTCAAGACCCTGCGGATCCGCAAAGAGCAGTTTCTGCAGCTCATCGCCCAGTTTCCGCAGATGGGAATTGAGATCATGCGCTCGCTGGCTGATCGTCTGAGTGCGACAACGATGGAACTGGCGGAGGCGAAGCGAAATCAGGGGGCTTCCTGACCCGGCGCCCAATGGCGCTTCCACTTGCACAGCTAAAAAGGGGCTGAAGACACGCAATGACGGCGTTTAGCGTCAAATTCTGGGGTGTGCGGGGCAGCATGTCCGTATCGGCGCCTTCCCATATCGGCGTTGGCGGCAATACCAGCTGCGTCGAAGTGCGATGTGGTGACCGTGTTCTGATCTTCGATGCCGGAACCGGCGCCCATGCCGCCGGCAGGGCGTTGCGCAAAGAGGGTGTGCAGCACGTCGACATGCTGTTCAGCCATTGTCATTATGACCATATTTTCGGCCTGCCGTTTTTTGGTCCGTTTCATTGTCCTGAAAACAATATCCGGATCTGGGCCGGGCATTTTCTGGACGGCATGACCTGCGAGCAGATGGTATCCCAGTTCATGAAACCGCCGTTTTTTCCGGTCGGGCCGGATTGTCTGAAGGCGAATATCGAATATCGTGATTTCGATCCCGGCGATCGCCTCGACCTTGGTGACGGGATCGTGATTGAAACGCTGCGTCTGAATCATCCCGGTGGTGCCGTCGCATACCGGGTAAACTTCGGTAATCACGCAATTTGTTATGTCACCGATACCGAACACGATGATGACGTTCTTGATCCGGGCATTCTGGCGTTCATAAATGGTGCCGATATCGTGATCTACGATGCCACTTACACTGATGACGAATTTACCCAATTTGCCGGATATGGGCATTCAACATGGCAACACGGAGTCGAACTCTGTGATGCTGGAAATGTCCAGACCTATGTAATTTTTCATCATCGCCTGGAACATGACGACAAAACCCTTGACGACATCGAAGCGGCCGCTCGCCAGGCCTTTGCCGGATCAGTCCTCGCCCGCGAGGGATTGTGTCTTGTCCTCGCCTGATCTAACCGGCCCGCCCGTTTCGAAAGCGCCTGCGGTAACGGCTGCGTCGAAAACCGTGCTTGGCGGCATCTACCGCGATATCCTTCAGGCGCAGGCGATCGACCGTCTGCCGGAGCGCGTCCGTGCGGCGATCGCCGCCAAGGACAATACCGGCGAAGTCCTGATCAAGCTGATCCAGCTGACCATTGTCGGGTTGATGGGGGTGATCTACTTCCTGTCGCCGAAGACCAGCGCCGGAACCGCCTTCTCGCCGGTGCCGGTTTTTCTGGTCGCCTATATGGCGCTCAACATCAACGGGTTGTTGTGGGCGTTGCGCAAACCATTGCCGGACTGGTCGGTCTATATTTCCATCCTGTTCGATTTTGCGCTGCTTTACGGATTGCTGTGGAGTTTTCATATCCAGTATGAGCAGCCTGCGTCATTTGCGCTGAAAGCGCCGGCATTGCTCTACGTGTTCATCTTCATTGCGCTCAGGGCGTTGCGCTTCCAGGCGCGCTTTGTCGTTGCTGCCGGGCTTGTCGCCACGATCGGCTGGATTGCGATGATTTTTTACGTGATCATGATCGATCCCGGTGACAACATGCTGACGCGCAACTATGTCACCTACCTGACCAGCAATTCCATCCTGATCGGCGCCGAACTCGACAAGATCATTTCGATTATCTTCGTCACGGCCATTCTGGCAATCGCGGTGCGGGGCGGCAACAATCTGCTGGTCAGGGCGGTCGCCGAACAAAACGCTGCGCAGGATCTGTCGCGTTTTTTTGATCAAAGCGTCGCCGACGAAATCCGCAATTCAAAGGAACTGATCCGGGCCGGCGAAGGCCAGACGCGCGATGCGGCGATACTCAATGTCGATATTCGGGGCTTTACCCGCATGGCCGCTCAGACCGACGCATCCGAGGTCATGGCCATCCTGTCGGCCTATCAGGACAGGGTAGTGGCGATCGTCCAGGCGTCCGGCGGAACGATCGACAAATTCATGGGTGACGGAATCATGGCAACCTACGGCGCTGCCCGGCCAAGCGCGACCTATGCGGCCGACGCCCTGCGTGCGGTGGATGCAATCAACGCCGATATCGAGAGATGGTCGGTCGAGGATCCGAAACTCTCCTGGCTCGGCCGCGCGGCGATCGGCATGTCGGTTGCCAGCGGGCCGATCATATTCGGTGCGGTCGGGCGCGAGAACCGGCTTGAATTCACAGTCATCGGCGACGCGGTGAACCGCTCGGCAAAACTTGAGAAACACAACAAGGTCATTGGATCGTCGGCGATAACCGATGCGAAGACATACCAGACGGCGATCGCCCAGGGTTACCGGCCGGTGTCGGAACCTGTCCATATCGATGGTCAGATCGATGGCGTTGCCGGCACGACCGAACTGGTTATCCTTGGCCGGGCCGGCAAAGCCGTCACTGAAACGCCGGCACCGCTCAGAATATCCGGTGACAGCTAGAAGGCAGAAGCCTGGTGGGTTATATCGTCTGTGAAACCGGTTACGAGATCGGTCTCCCGCTCATCCGATTGGATACCTGATGCCCGACGAAACCCTGACGACCGCAATCGGCGACTGGCTTGTCGACCAGGCGCTGGCCGAGCCGAACATTGTCGAAATGTTTGAAGGTGTGTGCCATCGGCTCCATGCCATCGGTGTGCCTCTTGCCCGCGCCAGGCTGACATGGCCGACCCTGCATCCGCTTTTCCAGGCTGAAACAATTGTCTGGCGGCGCAACCAGGGTACCGAATTCGAGCAGTTCCTCCATCAGGATCAGGTGTCAGACGCCTGGTTGCGCAGTCCGATGAAGTACATGTTCGATCATGATATCTCGATCCTCAGGCGGCATCTCGACGGACCCAACAAGCTGGTCGACTTCGAATTGCTTGATGACCTGATCGAACAGGGATTAACGGATTACCTTGCGATCACCACCGCATTCGGAGAGGCTGACCCGCAGCAGGACCATAAGCTGCGCGGCATCGTCGTGACCTGGGCGAGCGATCGTCCCGGCGGTTTCACCGACGATGACATAGCGGCATTGCAGCGTATCCAGCGCCGTTATGCGGTTGCCTGCAAGACGGCGATCCAGAACCGCATTGCCCACAACATCGCCGAAACCTATCTCGGCAAGCAGGCCGGCACAAAGGTTCTCGACGGTCAGATCCGCCGCGGCGACGGTCAGGCGACCAAGGCGGTTGTCTGGTACAGCGACCTGCGCAATTCGACCGCGCTCGCCGACACGATGGCAAGCGAGGATTTCATCAGCATGCTGAATGTCTATTTCGAGTGTACCGCCGGTCCGGTGATTGCCGAGGGCGGAGAGATTCTCGATTTTATCGGCGATGCGGTCTTGGCGATATTTCCCTGCGAAGGCGAAAACAAAATCGCCGATGCGGTTGCTGCCGCAAACCGGGCACTGGAGCAAAGCCTGTCGATGACCGAAGACGTCAACCGGAAACGCAAGGCTGAAGGCCTGACACCGATCCGGTTCGGCGTCGGCCTGAACATCGGAACGGTGATGTTCGGCAATATCGGCGTGCCTGAGCGCCTGTCATTTTCAGTAATCGGTCCGACGGTGAACGAAGTTGCCCGCATTGAAACCATGACAAAGGCTCTGGAATATCCTGCCCTCGCGACGGCTGCAATTGCGGGAAAGAGCCCGCACCAATGGCTGAGCGTCGGCATGCATCGCCTGGCCGGCGTCAGCCAGCCGATTGAACTGTTTGCCGCCAATTTCGAAAAAACCCGGCAGCGGGATGCGGAGGCCGCGCCCGGCGAAACGATCGCCGATGTGGCGGATAACGCCCCACCCGAGCCGGTCCAGCGCCACTGACCTGAATTGCGCCTGACGCACATCTTGACATAATTGTTTTTAAAGGGTCCGCTAGGTACAATAGGGCCGGGCTGACAACGGTCTGCGGTTAACGCCGGGTGGAGCGGGCAGGTTATGGGTAATGTATTGCAGGTCCGCGACCTGCATGTGGGCTTCCAGACGCTTGGCGGCGTAATCAATGCCGTCAACGGTATTTCGTTCGATATTCCCAAGGGCAAAACAGTTGCACTGGTTGGCGAATCCGGCTCCGGGAAATCGGTAACCGCGCAGGCGATCCTCGGCATATTGCCCCGTGCCGCCAGGATCTCAAACGGACAGATCCTCTATTCGGCCTCCGACGAGGAGACCATTGACCTTGCCCGGCTCGATCCCGCCTCCAAGGCGTTCGGCGCGATACGCGGAAACGATATCTCGATCATCTTCCAGGAACCGATGACGTCTTTTTCGCCGCTGCATACGATCGGCGACCAGATCAGCGAAGCGCTGTTTCTGCATCGCGATATCGGCAGAGAAGCCGGGCGTGCCGCCAGCATTGAAATGTTGCGCCTCGTCGGCTTTCCGGAACCTGCGAAGGCCTATGACACCTATCCGTTCGAACTGTCCGGCGGACTGCGCCAGCGCGGCATGATCGCCATGGCGCTTGTGTGCCGGCCGGCGCTGCTGATCGCCGACGAGCCGACAACCGCGCTTGATGTCACGGTGCAGGCCCAGGTTCTGGGCGTCATCAAGGATTTGCAGGCAGAGCTCAATATGGCGGTCCTGCTGATCACCCATGATCTCGGCGTCGTCGCCAATGTCGCCGACCATGTCGTGGTGGCCTATCGTGGCCGTGTCATGGAGGCCGGCAATCTGAATGATATTTTCGAACGGCCGCAGCATCCCTATCTCAAGGCGCTGTTGAACGCGGTTCCGCATTTCGACATGAAGCCCGGCGAGCGGCTTGCGCCGATCCGCGAAATCAAGCTGCCCAAAGACCAGTTGCAGAACATTGTCAGCCACAAGGCTGACCGTGAGGGGACAGAACAGAGCGGCCCGATCATTGAGGTCAACAATGTCTTCAAGCGGTTTGCGATCCGCAAGCAGAAAAAATTGCTCTCCCGCGAGCCGGAAGCCTCCGTCACGGCGCTGAATGGCGTGTCGTTTACAGTCAATCGGGGCGAATGTCTCGGCCTGGTCGGCGAAAGCGGATGTGGAAAGACCACGATCAGCAAGATCATCATGCGGGCCGTTGAGGCCGACAGCGGGACCGTAATCTACAAAGACAACGGTGTTGCAACAAACCTGCTGTCGCTTGACGTCAAGCAGATGGAGCCGCTGCGCCGCAAGATCCAGTATGTTTTCCAGGATCCGTTCAGCTCTCTCAATCCGCGCATGACCGTCGGCAACATCGTTTGTGAACCCCTCATGGTGCACAATGTCGGCGATTTGGAAAGCCGCCGTGAAACCACCGGCAACCTGCTGCGGCTGGTCGGCCTGGGACCGGAACACATGAACCGCTATCCGCACTCTTTCTCAGGCGGCCAGCGTCAGCGTATCGGCATCGCCCGGGCACTGGCCTTGTCGCCGGAAGTGCTGATCTGCGACGAGCCGGTCTCAGCGCTCGACGTATCGATCCAGGCCCAGATTCTCAATCTGCTGAAAGACCTGCAGGCCGAACTCGGGCTGACCTATATCTTCATTTCCCACAACCTAGCGGTTGTCGATTATATTGCCGACAGGATTGCCGTCATGTGCGCCGGCAATCTTGTTGAACTGGCGCCGCGCGAAGTGCTGTTCCGTGACCCGATCCACCCCTATACCAAAGCGCTGATGTCGGCGGTGCCCTATCCCGATCCGTCCCGGCGGCTCGATTTCGATGCGCTGAAGGCCGGCCGCATGTCGGAACCGCTGGCATGGCCCGCGCCGTTTGCCGCGGATGCGCGCGGTGAGCCGGCGATGATCGATGTCGGTGACGGGCACCAGGTCCGCGCGCATGAACTGGCGGAGGCTGCAGCATGACCGGGAGGACTATGATGATGAAACCTGTTGAACACCGGAATGCGGGCCGTCTCGCTCTCGCCTGTGCTGCATTGGTTGCGCTTTGCACCGGCGCCTCGGCCGTTGATGTCAAGGAACCGCCGTTCCTGCTTAAGCAGGTTCAGTCGCACAGTCTGCCGCCAGTCGCCGAACGGCTGCCAAAGGATGTTGCCATTGTCGATCTTGAAGCTTCCGGCAAGCAGAGCGGCCGCTATGGCGGTACATTGAGAACCCTGATCGGCAAGGCCAAGGATACCAGGCGTCTGGTGGTTTACGGTTATGCCCGGCTTGTGGGTTACGACGAGAAGCTGGAATTCACCGCCGATATCCTGAAGGATTTTACCGTTGAAGAGGGCCGGATCTTTACCTTTTACCTGCGTGAAGGCCATCGCTGGTCAGACGGCCACCCGTTCACCAGCGAAGATTTCCGGTATTACTGGCACGACGTTCAGACCAACAAGGAACTGGCGCCAGGCGGCATAACCCGCGAATTGCTGGTCGACGGCGAACCGCCGGAGGTGGAAATCCTCGACGAACTGACCGTGCGTTACAGCTGGTCGAAGCCGCACCCGACATTCCTGCAATCGCTGGCCGCGCCGAGCCCGCTCTATATCTACCGTCCGTCGCATTACCTGAAGCAGTTCCATGCGTCTTATACGGATCGGGAAAAACTTGCCGCCATGGCCGACGAAGCCGGCAAGCGCAATTGGGTGGCGGTGCATTTTACCCACGACCGGCCTTACAAGAACAATGATCCGACACGGCCTGTGCTGCAGCCCTGGGTGCTGATCACCGAACCGCCGTCCGACCGTTTCGTGTTTCACCGCAATCCGTTTTATCATCGCATCGACGCCAACGGGCATCAGCTGCCCTATATCGACCGGGTGACGATGACGGTCGCCGGATCGAAACTGATCCCGGCCAAGGTCGGCAGCGGCGAAAGCGATCTGCAGTCCGATTATGTCAGCTTCAGCAATTACACGTTCCTGAAACGGGGCGAGAAGCGTAACAATTATTCGGTTCGGCGCTGGGTGCCTGGAAAGGGCGCCAAGATAGCTCTGTTTCCAAACCTCAATACGAAAGACCCGCAATGGCGAACTCTGTTTCGCAACCGCGATTTTCGCCATGCACTGTCCATTTCGATCAATCGCGAGGATATCAACAAGGCGATATTCTACGGTCTCGGCATGGTCGGAAACAACACGGTGATGCCGGAATCGGCTCTGTCAAAACCGGAATATCGCAGCATGTGGGCCGAATACGATCCTGACAAGGCCAACCGCATGCTTGACGATCTGGGCCTGAAGAAACGAAATCTGGAGGGCATCCGTTTGCTTCCCGATGGCGAACCGATGCTGATTATCGTGGAAACGGCCGGGGAAAGCAGCGAGCAGACAGATGTCCTGCAGCTGATCGGCGACGACTGGCGCAAGATCGGCGTCCGGCTGTTCATCAAGTCAACCCAGCGCGAAGTCTTTCGCAAACGGGCTTTGGCCGGATCGACCCAGATTGCCGTCTGGTCGGGGCTCGACAATGCGGTGCCGACCGCCGACTGGACGCCGGTGGAACTTGTCCCGACCGACAAGAACGAACCGCAATGGCCGCAATGGGGGCAATATTACGAGACCAACGGCAAGAGTGGTGAAAAGCCTGACATGGACTCCGTCGTGCGCCTGCTGGAACTTTACAAGGACTGGAAGCGTGCAAGCACCAGGCAGCAAAGATGGGCCGCCTGGGAGGAAATGCTCGACATTCACGCTCGCGAACAGTTTTCCATCGGTATCGTCGCAGCCGTGCCGCAGGTCGTTATTGTCAGCAACCGGCTGCGCAATGTTCCCGAAAAGGCGCTCTACAATTGGGAGCCTGGTTCCTATTTCGGTGTCTATCGTCCTGAAACGTTCTGGTTTGCCGACACCGAAAAGAAGACGGCCGGTTCGGAGACGACCAATTGATCAACTATCTGATCAATCGCCTGATCACCATGGCCGCCACTCTGGCGGTCATCAGCGTGCTTGTGTTTGTTATCATCCAATTGCCGCCCGGCGATTATCTGTCGACCTATATTGCCGAACTCGAAGCGCAGGGCGAGAGTGTCGCCGACGAGAAGATCGCATTCCTGCGTGAGCAATATGGTCTCGACAAATCCCTGGTGGAGCAATATTTCGTCTGGGTGACCGGATTGCTGCACGGCGATCTCGGCTATTCATTCGAATATGAAAAGCCGGTCTCCGAAGTGGTCGGCGACCGCATGTTCCTGTCGATCGTGCTCAATTTCGCGACCATTCTTTTCATCTACATCGTCGCATTCCCGATCGGCGTGTATACCGCGGTCAACCAGTACAGTGCCGGCGATTACACGCTTTCCTTTCTCGGGCTGCTCGGGCTTGCGACGCCGAATTTTCTGCTGGCGCTGATCCTGCTCTATCTTGCCAATGTCTGGTTCGGAACCTCCATCGGCGGGTTGATGGATCCGGAGTTTATCGACAAGCCATGGAGTATCGCCAAGGCGCTGTCGGTCCTGGAGCATCTCTGGATTCCGGTTTTTGTCATCGGCACCGCCGGCACTGCGGGCATGATCCGCCGCCTGCGGGCAAACCTGCTCGACGAACTTCAGAAACAATATGTCGTCACCGGACGCGCCAAGGGCCTGCCGGAAGGCCGGCTGTTGCGGAAATATCCGCTGCGCATGGCGCTCAATCCCTTTGTCGCCGACATTGGCAGCCTGTTGCCGGAAGTCGTGTCAGGCTCCGTCATCGTGTCCGCCGTCATGTCGCTGCCGACGACCGGCCCGATGCTCTTGTCGTCATTGCAAAGTCAGGACATGTTCCTGGCCGGATCGTTTCTGATGTTCCTGGCGGTCCTGACCGTGGTCGGAATGCTGATTTCCGACATATTGCTCGGGATTCTCGATCCGCGCATCCGGCTGGGCGGGAAGCGCTGATGGACAATCCGGTGACCCATTATGTCTCTGACGCGCCGTTTGATCCGATGGCCGATGACGCCACCGGTTCCGGCCTGTCGGACAAATATCTCAACGCCTCGCAGGGACAGCTGATCTGGTGGCGGTTCAAGCGCCACAGAGTGGCCTATATCGCCTTGTTCGTTCTGGGCCTCAGCTATTTCTCCATCATCGTCACGGAATTTCTCGCGCCCTATAACCTGCACAGCAGGCATACCGACTACATCTTCATGCCGCCACAACAGGTGCATCTGTTCCATGAAGGCTCTTTTCTCGGGCCGTTCGTCTATGGTGTCGACGGCGAGCTGAACCTGGACACGCTGCTGCGCGAATATAGCGAGGATACCGACCGGATCTATCCGATCCGGTATTTCTGCTCCGGCGATGCGTATAAATTCTGGGGGCTGATTAAGGGCGATTTTCACCTCATCTGCCCGAGCGAGGGCGGCACGCTTTTTCTGCTTGGAACGGACAAGCTTGGCCGTGATATGGCGTCGCGTCTGCTTTACGGCGGCCGTATCTCGCTGACGGTTGGCATCATCGGCGTCGGCCTGAGTTTCTTTCTCGGTCTTCTGTTCGGCGGTCTGGCCGGCTATTTCGGCGGCCGGACCGACAATATCATCCAGCGCGTTATCGAAATCCTGCAATCGCTGCCGCACTTGCCTTTGTGGATGGCGCTTGCTGCGGCCCTGCCGGTGATCTGGAGCCCGATTGTGATCTATTTCGGGCTGACCATCATTCTCGCCTTGCTGGCATGGACGGGGCTTGCCCGGGCCGTGCGCTCAAAGCTGCTGGCGCTTCGGGAAGAGGATTTCTGCGTCGCCGCGCAGTTGATGGGGGCAAAACCCGGCCGCATTATCTCCTATCATCTGCTGCCCAATTTCATGAGCCATCTTATTGCCTCCGTGACGCTTGCCATCCCCTCCATGATTTTGGCCGAGACCGCATTGAGCTTTCTCGGCCTCGGCCTCAAGGCGCCGATCACAAGCTGGGGCGTTATGCTGGCGGAGGCCCAGAATATCGAGGCCGTGGCGCTGTTCCCGTGGATCATGCTGCCGATGCTGCCGGTCGTCATCGTCGTACTCGGGTTCAATTTTCTCGGTGACGGATTGCGCGACGCTATCGATCCGCATAGTTAAATCTGACGTTTCAAAGGATTGGAATTCATAACCATGCAATTTGAAAGACTTGGCCAAAGCGGCTTGACAATATCGCGGATCTGCCTCGGTACCATGATGTTCGGCGGCCGCACGAATGAAGCGGATTCCGCCCGCATCATCGAGGACGCCGCCGATAACGGCGTCAATTTCATCGATACGGCGGATGTCTACAATGACGGCGCATCTGAACGCATCGTCGGCAAGGCGATTGCCGCGAACCGCGATGACTGGGTGCTCGCCACCAAGGCCGGCAACAAGATGGGCAACCAGTCCAGCCATCAGGGCCTTGGCCGCAAATGGCTGCTGAAGGCCTGCGAAGACAGTCTGGAACGGTTGCAGACCGATTATGTCGATCTCTATTATCTGCATCTTGAGGATCATGAAACGCCGCTGGAGGAAACCGTGCTGGCTCTGCGCACGTTGATGGAAGCCGGCAAGATCCGCTATTTCGGCGTCAGCAATTTCCGCGCATGGCGGATTGCCGAGATCTGCCGCCTGTGCGACGGTTTCGCGATGCCGCGGCCGATCGTCTGCCAGCCCTATTACAATGCGCTCAACCGTATGCCGGAAGTCGAGGTGCTGCCCGCCTGTTCCCATTACGGTCTTGGCGTGGTGCCCTACAGCCCGCTGGCGCGCGGTGTGCTGACGGCAAAATACGATCCCGGTCTGCCGCCGCCGGAAGAAAGCCGCGCCGGGGCCCAGGATGTCCGGATGATGGAATCGGAATGGCGGCCGGAATCCCTGAAGATTGCCCAGTCGATCGCCGCCCACGCTGAAACGAAGGGCGCAACCGCCGGCGCATTCGCTCTCGCCTGGCTGTTGAACAACCAGCCTGTCACGGCTGTGCTGGCCGGCCCGCGCACGCTGGATCAGTGGCGTGCTTATCTTGCCGGTCTCGATTACCCTTACGGCGAAGACGACGAGGCATTGATTGAAGATCTGGTGCCCAAGGGCCATCCGTCGACGCCCGGCTACAGCGATCCGCGTTACCCGATCGAAGGCCGGATGCCGCGCCATGGCGGCTGACGGCTCACCTGTTATGTCCCGGCAGATCATCGATGTCGGATTGTGAACTGACCGAACGGAACATGAGTCTTGTAAATTATATAAGACTCGTTAGTTTGAGCGCGGGACGAGAGTTCGCCAATTGGTATCCCGGGCAAAAACAATAAACGGGAATTGACCGCGGACAGGGAGGAATACCGGGAGGAATCATGGCAGAAGCCACTTCGCCTGTTGTTCGAGCCGTGAATGCGCTAGGCTCGCTGAACGAGAGCGCCGGCAGATTCGCCTGCTGGGCTGCTGCCGCGCTGATCGCTGTCATGACCGGCGCAGTGCTGCTTGGTGTTTTTTTCCGCTACGTGTTGAATAATTCCCTGAACTGGACGGAAGAAGTGGCCATCATGTCGGCGATCTGGGTCGCCTTCCTGGTCTCGCCCTGGGCTTTTCGCAATGGCGGCCATGTGGCGATTGAGATGGTTGTCAACGCCATGCCGAGGGCGCTCATGCGGGTTGTCCGGATCGTCATCAACCTTCTGGTGCTTTGGATCCTCTACCGGTTTTTTTCAGAGGCCATTGCCTATGTCGGCAGCGGAATGCGCATGCGCGCCAATTCAATGGACATCCCGGTCGCCTATTTCAGAGCTATCGTGCCGGTATCGTTTGCGATGATGTTTGTCGTCGGCGTTGAACTGGTGATCCGCGATGGATTGTCTCTGTTCATGCGGGGTACCGATCTGGATCTGCCGCACCTGTCGGCGCCGATTGAGCCGGAATAGGACCGCGCCATGTTCTCACTCGCTTATTTCTGGATATTCTTCGTGCTGCTCCTGCTGGCTGCGCCCGTCGTCTTTGCGCTTTTGGTCGCCCCCGGTCTCAGTCTGGTGCTCGACGGCAAGGATGCCGTGTTCATGAAGAAGCTGATGTCGACAATGTTCTCCGGCATGAACTCCTTCCCGCTGATGGCGGTGCCGTTTTTTATTCTGGCCGGCGAGTTGATGAATTCCGGCGGCATCACAAGGAACATCGTTCGGTTTTCATCCTCATTGATCGGCCATCTGCGCGGCGGCCTTGCCCAGGTCAATATCCTGTCATCCATCCTGTTTGCCGGCCTGTCGGGCTCGGCAGTCGCTGACACGTCCGCGCTCGGCAAGATGCTGATCCCGGCGATGGAAGAAAACGGTTACACCCGGCGCTTTTCGGCCGCGATTACCGCGGCTTCGTCAGTGATCGGGCCGATCATTCCGCCCTCCGGCATCATGATTTTGTACGCATTCGTCATGAACGTTTCCGTTGCCGGCCTGTTTCTCGCTGGATTTGTACCGGGCCTGATGGTCGGTCTGGGTCTGATGTTGCTGACCTCCTATTTTGCCCGGATCCGCAATTATCCCGTTGCGGACCGCAAGGCGACGGGGGCGGAAAGGGTGCGGGCGTTTTGGGAAACGCTGCCGGCGCTGCTGACGCCGGTGATTCTTCTGGGCGGGATATTGTCGGGCATTGTGACGCCAACAGAAGCTGCCGCGGTCGCCGCAGCCTATGCGCTGGTGGTTTCACTGTTCATCATGCGAACGCTCAGGTTCCAGGATCTGCCGGAAGTATTCCTGTCGACCGCCAAACAGTCCGGCGTGATCCTTCTGCTTGTCGGCGCAGCCGTCACGTTTGGATGGATGGTCACAGTGTCGGGCCTCGCCAAGGAAGGCGCCAACCTGATCACGAGCATCACCGACAACCGGTATCTCATGCTGTTTCTGGTCAATATCCTGCTGTTCGTGGTGGGCATGTTTCTCGATGCCGGACCGGCTATCTTGATCCTCGGTCCGGTGCTGGCACCGATATTTGTCGGCCAGCTGGACCTGCATCCGATCCATTTCGCTATCGTCATGTGCGTCAATGTCACCGTCGGTCTGGCAACGCCGCCAATGGGGCTTGTCCTGTTTGTCGCGGCTTCGGTGTCCGGCGAAAAAGTCGAACGGATTGCCTATGAGATGTTGCCGTTTCTCGCTGTAGAAGTGGTGGTGATCTTCCTGATCACATTTTTCCCTGCATTGTCGTTAACGTTGCCACGGCTTTTCGGCTATGCATGATAATGGCGATCTGATGCTGTTTTGTAACCGGGCGCGCGGATTGCGCAGCTCATAATGCTGATCCGGCTCTGATCCGGACATTATCGGGAGGAAAGTATGCGTTTGAAAAAATTTCTGTCCGCGGTCTGCGCCGCGGCCTTCGGCCTGGGCCTTGCGCTCGGTGCCGCCGCTGTCGCCCAGGCAGCGGATTATACCGTCAAGATTGCGTTTCTCGGCTCACCGGAAGACGAGGATTATGACGGTTCGCTGGTGTTCAAGAACTATGTCGAAAGCGTCTCCAACGGCACGATCGCCGTCGAAGTCTATCCGTCCGGCCAGTTCTGCGGCAACGAGGCGGAGTGCCTTGAAAACCTGCAGACCGGCACGCTGGAAGTCTACATCACCACGATCGGCGGTTTCGGCAACGTCTTCGGGCCGGGTCAGGTGCTTGACCTGCCTTACATGTTCTCAGACGACCGTGTTGCCGAATGTGTGTTTGACGGCGATTTCACAAACCAGCTGCGCGCCGGCGTTTTGAAAGAAGGCATTCCGATGCGCCTGATGGTGATCTCCAATACCGGCGGCTGGCGCAATTTCGCCACGGTGAACAAGCAGATCAAGACCCCGGAAGACGTCAAGGGCCAGAAGATCCGCACCATTCCCGCCGACATCCAGCAGGAACTGGTCCGGCAACTGGGCGGCAATCCGACCGCCGTCGCATGGCCGGAAGTCTATACCTCGCTTGCCACCGGCGTTGTCGAAGGCAGCAAGAACGGCATCACCGACATCATGAACATGAAGTTCCCGGAAGCCGGCATGAAATACATCACGCTGGACGGCCATGCCTATATGGGTGCTCTGTGGTGGTTCTCCGAGCCGTCCTGGCAGGCGCTGCCGGCAGACAAGCGCCGCATCGTCTTTGACGGTTTCAACCATCTGAAAACTGTGACCCGGGCCTTCCCGATGCGCCGGCAGATCGAAGCCTATGAAAAATTCAAGGCTGACGGAGGCACCATCTATGTGCCCTCTCCGGAGGAAAAGAAGATGTTCCAGGAGGCGTCTTCCGGCATGCGCAAATGGTATTCCGACAAGTTTGGCGATGAATGGCTGGGCAAGCTCGATGTTGCCGTTGCCGCCTGCGAGGAATCGGTTGCCGGCGAATTTGCTGCTGCAAACCAGTAGGTTTTGCACTCCAAGACCGGGAGGGGGCGGCGCTCCCTCCTTTTTGCACGGCCGCTTATGACGCGGCCAGGTCGGTTGTGACCGTTTGACGAGTTTGATTGCCATGCAGGGCGCTTCTTCTGAAAATCGATCACCAGCCGGCGTTCTCAGCGCCGGCGTCGCCGTGCAGGATTTTGTCTATTCGGTTGATCAAATTCCGACCCGGCCGGAGAAGTACCGCGCGCGGGATTTCGCTACTGTCGGCGGCGGCTGCGCGGCGACTGCTGCCGTGGCGGTTGCAGCGCTTGGCGGCCGGTCGTTGCTGGCGACGCGGCTCGGGCGTGACGCCGTCGGCGACCAGATTGCCGCGGAGCTTGAAGGTTACGGCGTCGATTGCAGTCTGGCCCGGCAATATGCCGGCTGCCGTTCGTCGATCTCGTCTGTCTTTGTCGACCGCGACGGCGAACGGCTGATCATGAATTTCCGCGACCCCGAACTGCCTGACCGGTTTGACTGGCTGCCGGATCTGAAGGAAATCGGCGTCGGTGCCGTGCTCGCCGATACAAGGTGGGCAGAGGGCGCCAAAGCGGCCATGACGGCAGCACGCGCCGCCGGCCTGCCGGGAATTATCGACGCCGAAACGCCGGTGCGCGAAGCCGAGGACGCCGTCCGGCTTGCCAGCCATATCGCCTTTTCCAGATCCGGCCTGATCGACTGGACCGGCGATGACGATCTGGTTGCCGGGATTCGTTCAGTGGTAGAAGAGACCGGCGCTTTTGTAAGCGTCACCGACGGCGCGGCGGGAACATGGTATGCCGATGCGGATCAGGAAGGTCATGTTCCGGCCTGCAAGGTCGATGTGGTTGACACGCTCGGCGCCGGCGATGTCTGGCATGGCGCATTCGCGCTGGCGCTGGCGGAAGACCGGAACATAACCGACGCCATCCGGTTTGCCTCCGCTGCCGCGGCGATCAAATGCACGCGCTTTGGTGGCCGCGCCGGGATACCGGACCGGGCGGCTGTTGAAGCCCTGATGAAGGAGCAGGATCGATGACAATATCGGCAGGAAAACTGTGGGGCATGCGCCGTCTGGCCGATGCCGGAGGCCGCTTCAAGATGCTGGCCGTCGACCAGCGCCCGCCGATCAAGAACCTGATTTGTGAAAAACTGGCCGTCGACGAGGCGCCCTATGATCAGGTGGCGGCCTTCAAGACGATGCTGGTCAGGGAACTGCAGGCGGAAGCCTCCGCCACCCTGCAGGACCCGCATTTCGCCTATCCGGCCAGCGTCCATGTCACTGATCCGCGGCTTGGCCTGATCATGACGCTGGAAGATTCGCTGTTCCAGGAGACGCCGGGCGGCAGGCTTTCGGCGGAAATCGATAACTGGTCGGTTGAGAAGATCAAGCGCGCCGGCGGCGATGCGGTCAAGGTTCTGGCCTGGTATAGGCCGGACGCCGAACCGGACGTCCTGGCCCACCAGCGTGAGTTTACCAAACGCATCGGCGACGCATGCGCCCGCTTCGACATTCCCTTTCTGTTTGAACTGCTGGTCTATCCGCTGGCGACGGATGCCGACCAGACAAAGGATTATGTCGAAATGAAAGGCAAGAATGCCGATCATGTGCTGGCGAGCGTTGCCGAGTTCGCCAAACCCGAATACGGCGTCGATATCTTCAAGCTGGAGAGCCCGGTGGAAGCGGCTGCGGTCCCCGGCGTCGGTAACGAGGGCGCCGGTGAGGTGCAGGCTTTGTTCGATGAAATGGGCCGTCTGGCCGGACGGCCCTGGGTTATGCTTTCCGCTGGCGCCGGCATGGCCGATTTCCGCAACATCCTGACCCACGCCTACAAGGCCGGAGCATCGGGCTATCTGGCCGGCCGCGCCATCTGGGCCGACGCCTTCAAGGCCTATCCCGACTGGAAGGCGATCAAAACAGGGCTTGTTCGCGACGCCGTGCCCTATATGCGTGATCTCAATGCGCTCACCGATGCCGAAGCCACGGCGTGGCAGGAGCATAGGCTGTTTGACGGAAAGGCGGGCCTGCCGGCAGGTGACGGCTCGTTCCGCCACACCTATCCGGGCATGGAGGGCTGAACATGCGCATTGGCGTCTTGCCGCTGGGCCGTCCCACGTTCGATGTGCCGTTCGCCGAAGACCTTGCCGCAAAGGCCCTTGCGGCACTGGAAGCGACCGGTCACGAGATTGTCGGACCGCGCGACTTGCTGTTCGATGCGGCAGCGACCGAGGCGGCGCTTGCCGATCTGGCCAACCATGCACTGGACGCCGTTCTCATCCTGCAGGTGACGTTTACCGATGCCACCATGACGGTTGCAATCGCAGACCGTCTGGACGCGCCCTTGTCGATCTGGGCCTTCCCGGAACCAAGGCTGGGCGGCCGGCTGCGGTTGAACGCCTTTTGCGGGCTCAATCTTGCCGCCCATGCGCTCGGCCTCAACAATCAGGGTTTCGGCTATCTCTATGCGGCGCCGGATGCGGGTGAAACCGGAGAGGCACTCGACGACCTGTTGGCCGGTGGCCGCCGGGCGGAGCCAGTCGCACTGGTCACGCCTGACAGCGATACAATAGCCGGCGCGAGCGAGACAGCGCTTCTGGATCGGTTGAACGGCATGCGCATCGGCCGCATCGGAGACCATCCGGACGGATTCCACACCTGCGCCTATGACGATGTCAGGCTCAATGCGCTGGCCGGCGTCACTGTTGAGCCGATCGCGCTGCAGACATTATTCGAGACTGCCGGCGAGGTGGACGAAACCGCCGTTGCCGAGACAAGGCAGATGGTCGGCGATCAGGTGGACGGTCTCGGCGAAGTCGATGCCGGGGAGCTGGACAAATCCCTGCGCCTGAAGGGCGCGCTCGACCGCATCCGCGCCGAGGGCCGATATTCCGCTTTCGCCATCCGTTGCTGGCCGGAAACCTTCACCGAATATGGCGGCGCGGTTTGCGGCCCGGTCGCGATGATGGGCGAGCGCCGGGTGCCCTGCGCCTGCGAGGCCGATGTCTACGGCGCGCTGACCAGTCTGATCCTGCAGGATATTGCCGACCAGCCGGCGTTCCTGGTCGACCTTGTCGATATCGACGAGGCCGACGGCACCGCGGTGGTCTGGCATTGCGGCCAGGCGCCGATTTCCATGGCCGACCCGAAGGTTGCGGCCAAGGCGGCAATCCATTCCAACCGCAGGATGCCGCTGCTTTATGAATTTCCGCTCAAACCCGGCCGCGTCACCTTTGCCCGCGTTTCCCAGGCCCGCGGAAGCCAGTCGATGGTGATCGCCGGCGCGGAGATGATCGCGCGCCCGCTGGCCTTCTCAGGCACCGCCGGCGTATTGAAATTCGACAGTCCGGCGGCCGAGGTGATGGCCAAGGTGGTCGGCGGCGGGCTTGAGCATCACCTGGCTCTGGTTTACGGCGATTTCCGAAATGAATTGCGCCGTCTCGCCGGCGCGATGAAACTGCCTGTTCTGGAACTCTGAGGGTCACTGACAATATGCTGCGCTACGGTATCATCGGCTCGGGAAATATGGGTCAGGAGCACATCAACAATATCAGGCTGCTGCCCGGCACCATCGTCTCTGCCGTCTGTGACGGCAATCAGGCGATGCGCGAAGCAGCGCTTGCGCTAGCCGGGCGGCAAGCAAAGGGTTTTACAGATCACCGCGCCATGATGGCCTCCGGTCTTGTCGATGTCATCGTGCTCGCAAGCCCCAACCAGACGCATACAGATATCCTGCTCGACGTGCTGCCGGCCGACCTGCCTGTTCTGGCGGAAAAACCGCTCTGCATAACAAGCGCCGATTGCCGGCAGGTGATTGCAGCGGCAGCCGGGCGTTCCGCCCCGGTCTGGGTCGCCATGGAATACCGCTACATGCCGCCGGTCGCCCGGCTGATCGACGAGGTGGCCAAGGGAACCGTCGGCACCCTGAAAATGCTGTCGATCCGCGAGCACCGTTATCCGTTTCTCGCCAAGGTCGGCGACTGGAACCGCTTTGCCCGCAATACCGGCGGCACCATGGTCGAAAAATGCTGTCACTTTTTCGACCTGATGCGGATGATCACCGGCGCCGAGGCGACACGCGTCTATGCCTCAGGTTCGCAGGCGGTCAATCATCTCGATGAGATCTATGGCGGCGAAACGCCGGATATCATCGACAATTCCTACACAATCGTCGATTTCGACAATGGCGTGCGGGCGATGCTGGATCTGTGCATGTTCGCCGAAGCCTCGCGAGACCAGGAAGAAATTTCCGCCGTCGGCGACAGGGGCAAGATCGAGTGCGGCGTGCCTTCGTCAATCGTCACCATCGGCCGGCGCAATCCGGACACCCTGTCAAACGACGGCGGTCATCATCCCGGCCATGGCGGAGATGCGCGGCTTGACCGGATCCCGATCCCCGTCGACCCCAAGGTGCTGGCCGCCGGCAACCATTTCGGCTCAACATTCTACCAGCACAAGAAATTCTTCGAAGCGATCAAATCCGGCAGTGCACCGGAGGTGACTTTGGAAGACGGCCTGAAGGCTGTTGTCATCGGCGAAGCGGCGGAACAGTCGATTCGTTCCGGCCAGCCGGTCGATCTGCGCGCGGCAGCGGAGCAGGCGGCTTGATGAGAGCGGGATAACTGGACCGTTATGCCAGAAACATTTACGGTCATTGCGACACAGACAGAATTCAGGAATATAATTGAAACCTCAGGCTCATTCCGAACAGGTCAGCAGACTTGCTGCGCTGCGATCTTACGATATCCTCGATACGCCAAGAGAGCAGGAGTTTGACGAAGTTGTCGAACTGGCTGCCAAAATCTGCGAGACGCCGATTTCGGTGATCAATATCATTGACGAACACCGGCAATGGTTCAAGGCGGAAGTCGGGCTGGGCGTGCGTGAAACGCCGCTGGAGACATCCATCTGCGCTCATGTCATCCTGCAGCCTGGCCTTACCGTCATAAAAGACACGCTTGCCGATCCGAGATTTTCCGACAATCCGCTCTGCATGGACGAACCGAATTTGCGGTTTTATGCCGGTGCATTGCTTGAAACCGGAGATGGTCTGCCACTTGGTACATTGTGCGTTCTCGATACGAAACCGCGTACGCTGACGGATTTGCAGGCGTCTGCGCTTCAGGTTCTGGCCAATCAGGTGATGGCCCGTCTCGACTTGCGCAAAGCGCTCAAAAACGCTGATGTTCTGGTTCGCGAAGTTGATCACCGGGTGAAAAATTCGCTTGCCATGATTCATTCGCTGTTGCGGATGCAGGCCCGGGCAGCCGGTTCCGATGACATCCGAATGCAGCTGGAATCGGCTGGCAACCGGGTCATGTCGGTTGCAAGCATTCATGATCAACTGGTCAATTCCAACTCCATGTCGTCTGTTCAATTGTCGGAATTTCTCGGCCGCATTGTTTCCAATCTCTCGGCTACGGCGCCCGCCAATGTCACGGTCAGCACGGACTTTACCGACAGGTCGGTGCCGACAGGCACAGCGGTCTCGATCGCCCTTTTTGTCAATGAAATGGTGACCAACGCTCTTCGCCATGCGTTCCCGAACGGCGAAGCCGGCAAGATAGAGGTCGGGACCCGTATCGACGGCAATCGGTTGCGCGTCGTCATAGGCGACGACGGCATCGGGTTGCCGGAGGCGTTTTCCACCGATAAACCCGGCGGGCTTGGCATGAAAGTCGCAACTGCGATGGCTGAACAACTCGGCGCCACCTTGGAGCCGAGAACGTCCGGCGGCGGCTCCACCTTTGAACTGGACTTTGTCTGCGACGGCAATGGCTGAAAATTATCCGGCTCTCAACGCAGGTTGGTCTTCACCAGAACCTGCGTCAGCGCTTTATCCAGGTTTGCCACCGTGCGGTCGATATTCTGCAGCTTGTCGAGTCCGAACAGGCCGAGGCGGAAGGATTTATAACCCTCCGGCTCGTCGCACATCAGCGGCACGCCGGCGGCAATCTGCAGGCCTTCGGCGGCAAAGCGCTTGCCGGTCTGGATATCGCCGTCGTCGGTGAAACTCACCACGACGCTGGGCGCCTGGAACCCGTCGGCGGCGACGCTCTTGAAACCCTTGTCGGTCAAAAGTGCCCGCACCCGTCTGCCGAGCTCTTTCTGGTTTTCGCAGACCTTTTCGAAACCATATTCCCTGGTTTCCGCCATCGTGTCGCGGAAGGCTTTCAGCGCATCTGTCGGCATGGTGGCGTGATAGGCGTGGGCGCCGCTCTCATAGGTCTCCATGATCTGCAGCCATTTTTTCAGATCGGCGGCGAACGACGAACTTGTCGTGGTTTCAATCACCTCGCGGGCTTTTTCGCTCAACATCACCAGCCCGGCGCAGGGCGATGCGCTCCAGCCCTTTTGCGGCGCGGAGACAAGCACGTCGACGCCAAGCGCCTGCATGTCGATCCACACCGTGCCTGAGGCGACGCAATCGAGCACCAACAGGCCGCCGGCGGCATGAACCGCTTCCGCCAGCGCGCTGATATAATCGTTGGGCAGGATGATACCGGATGCGGTCTCCACATGCGGCGCAAACACCAGATCCGGCTTCTCCTGCGCGATGCGGGTGACAACCTCGTCAATCGGCGCCGGCGCGAAGGCCGCCTGGGGATCGTCTGAAACCTGGCGCGCTTTCATGACGATTGATTTTTGCGGAATATCGCCGGCCTCGAAGATCTGCGTCCAGCGATAACTGAACCAGCCATTGCGCACCACTAGGCAGGTCTTGCCGCCGGCAAACTGCCGCGCGACCGCTTCCATGGCGAAAGAACCGCCGCCGGGCACGATGATGGCGGAATGGGCGCTGTAGACCTGCTTCAGCGTGGCGGAGATATCGCGCATCACGCCCTGGAAGCTCTGCGACATGGAATTCAGCGACCGGTCGGTAAAGACCACCGAATATTCCAGCAGACCGTCGGGATCCACGTTGGCAAGAAGACCGCTCATTGCATCTGTCCTTT
>CAMYKZ010000051.1 GCA_947259045.1 uncultured Afifella sp. | reverse complement strand
GGCATTGGCGGGCGGCGTCAGAGCCCGAAGCCGGCCGGATCGATCCCGGCGGCTCGGATCATCCGGCGGATCCGTCCCGCTCGTGATGGATCGGCTTTCGCCTGGCGGATCAGTCTCGACTGTTCGCTCAGGTTGGAAATGTCGGAGGCAAACGGATTGGCATGCGCGATTAAAAAGGCCTACGGCAAAGCAGCGTTTTGTTTAAGTTAAACAACGCCCCCACCCTCAAATCCGCTGCGCCGCCGGATCAATCCCCGCCGCATGCATCAGCGAACGCACATGCGCTGCCCGTGCCGGGTCGGCGCGCGCCTCGCGGATCAGCCGGGATTGTTCCGTCAGGTTGGGATTGTCGCCGGCAAACGGATTGTCGCCGCCGCCTGCCGAGCCGTGCAGATTGTCTTCCGCGTAAAGTTCCGAGCCGACCCGCGCCAGAGCCTTGACCATGCGCGCATCGCGCACGCCGCCCTCGGCGCCGATGACGCCGAAGTCCCGCATCACCTCCGTCAGGCCGAGCCGGTTCAGGGCGCGGTCGGCCAGCAGCACATTGCGCTGATAGGCCTCGCTATCGACCTCGCCCCAGTCGGATACCAGATCCCGGTGCGACTGGTCTTCCGCCGTTGAAAGCCGTTCCGTCTCCGCCTGCTGCAGGCCCGCCAGCTCGTGCACATAATCATTATGCAGGCTCTGGGCGGCCTTCGCCGGAACGCCGGCGCGGAACGCCCAGTCGCGGAACCGGCCGGCCAGATCCTCGCTGTAGGGAAAACTCTCCGGCAGGCCGTCCGGCAGATCGAATTCGTAACCGTCCGGCGTATCGGGCCGCCCGAGCCGGCGCTCGAAAGCGTCGCGTTCTGACGGCGTCGCATCGTCGCCCGGCAACGGGATCGAGCGGCCGAGATCGCCCTGCAGAGTGCGGTAGGCATCGAGCGCCTTGTTGAGTTCCACCTGACTTTCACCATGCCAGCGTTTGCTCTCCACAAGAGTGCGGTTGTCCTCCGACAGGCCGTCCGCCCACGCCGCCGGTTCGGCGGCCGGAGCGCCGGTGTCGAAAGCCCCCGTGTCTGCGCGGTTGTCAGAAAGGCTTTGCGGCCCGCTGGCGGGCGTCTCCGGCGTCTGGCTTGAAAAATCTGTCACAGGTCAATTCCTTCTGTCTGGTCGGCAAGGGTTTCGGCGCGCGCGGCTTCCGCCAAAAGGCGCGCTTCCGCCTCGCTCAGGTTGAGAAAATAGAACAGCCGCCCGAAGGCGGCCCGTTTGCCTTCCTGGAAGGCCAGTGCGTCATCGGGCGGATGAACACGGTAAAAGCCGGTGAAATTGGCCAGGTCGGCAATCATCAGTTCCGCGTCCTCCGCATTCGCCTCGCCGGCGCGGAACCGGTTATAGGCGGCAAACAGCCGGTATTCCGCGCGTGCGGAATTGCGCGGGCGGAACAGCGCGGAAAGCCTGCGCCAGATCATGGTGTCACCGGCACGGGACCGGAATCACCCGGAGCCGCAGCAGCGGCGGCATCGATGGGTCCGCCGGCAGGACCGCCAGCCAGCGGTTCGAACCCGCCTTGCGGATCGAGCGGCAGTGCATTCGCCCCCGCCCCGGCGGGCGGCTCAGCGCCCTGGCCCAGCGCCTGCGCCATCTGGCCGAGCGCCGCGAGTTGCGCTCCCTGTTCGGCCTCGGCGCGCTCAAAGCGGGCGGCGGCCACGGTCTCGTCATCCTTCAGCATCCGGCGCGGCGCGCCGAATGTCTTCTGGGCAATGTCGAGACTTTCATCCACGTCGATCCTGTCCATCACCGACGGGTCGATGGCGGCAAGCTTGCCGGCCATTTCAAGCGTCGCCTGAACGCCCTGCACATCCGCCATGCGGCGTTGCCGGTCGAGCGGGCTGGTGAATTTGACATTGACCGTCGCGCCGGCAAGACCGGCCGGCGGCGCCAGCGGCGAGCCCGGCCGGAACACCCCGCGGCGCTCCAGGATCGCGATTTCGCGGGTCACCAGCCGCGACAGGCCGGCCTGGATCTTGGCGCCGGCCGGCCCGAGCAGTTCCGCCTTTTCGGTCTGCCGGATCATCGCCTCCGTTGCCGTCATCTGCGGCGCATCGATCAGCGACTGGAACAGATTGACATAAAGGCTTTCGCGCACACCGTTGCGCTTGGCCTCGATCAACCCTTCCGCCAGGCGCGGGTTCTGCCCGGTGATCAGCGGTTGCACTTTCAGCCGTCCGTCTTCGCCGAGATATCCCGGATTGGTCTTGCCCGGATTGAGGTTCAGCCTGCGGCCGTAAACGCCCGCCATCGTCGCCATCGGCGGCTTGATCATCTGCTGCGATGCCTGCACTGCATTCTTGTTCATCACCTGCAGCATCTTCAGGTCCGACAGCACGGCCATCACAGGCGACTGGCCATAGGGCGAACCATCGCTCTGATCCCAGTGATAGACGATGAAAGGAAACTCCTCGAAACCCGACCGGCTGATCAGATGCCGGCTCTCCACCTCGAGCCAGAACGAGGCAAAGGGCATCCGCGCGGCCCCGGCCGCCTCGCCGGCATCTTCGCGCGGCATCACCGCATGCAGGATACGCACCTTCGTGTCCTGCCGTTTGGCGTCGCCGGCCATTTCCTTCAGCTTCGGCGAAACCTTGTCCTCGCCGAAATAGCTGACGGCGGCCCGCGCGCTCATATCGTGCAGGCGGAAACACTGGTCCACTTCGTCAAAAGCATCGACGCCAAGATAACATTCGGCGATCGGCAGCGAGCGGTAGAGAAACGGCACGGCGCTCGGATCGAGCCCGCGATAGCCGAAATTTTCCTCAACATAGACCACACCGGTGCCGATGCCGCAGGCTGCGCGAACAGCGCGCTGATTGGCCAGGGCAAAGCCGGATCTTGTGTCGTAGCGGGCAGCAAACAGATAGTCGGTCAGACCATCGAACCATTCCTCTTCCGCGCTGTTGCTTGCGGTTGCTGCGGGTCCGCCTGCGGCGCCGCCGGCCGCGCGGCGGCTCAGCCGGTCATCCATCGCCAGCCCGTGCCAGCGCGCGGCCCGCGGCGTCACCATGCTTTCCATCGCCGCCGTTAGCCGGTCGACGGCGACGGCAGCGGTGGAATCGTAGAGTTCGCGCGACCGTTCGGTCGCCTCCGGCCGGTTTTCAAAACCGGTCAGCGGCGCCGACGCCCAGCTCGCCGGGGTTCGGGAGAACCGCTGGCTGGCGAACGGCATGGCGAGCGCCACGATATCCTGCCAGACGCTCTCCCAGTGGATCCGCTCCGACGCGAGAGCGGTCTGGCGGACCAGGAGGTCATCAACAATGCCCATATCCGGAACCTCCTAAAATCCGCCAAGCGTGGTGCGGGCTATGTTGCGGCCGAAGCCCGGGTCGCCGAGCGCGCTGGTCAGGATCGTCGCCCTGCGGCCGGCGCGTCGGCGCGCCTGTTCTTCAGCGCGGACACGGGCTGCCCGGGCGGCATCATTGTTGCGGCCCGGCATCGCCGGAACAGCAGGCGGTTTGGGAATTTTCGGCATGAAGCACATGGATGGAACCTTTCACGAATTGGAATGCAGGATTGGAGATTTCGGCGGCGCTGATGTCCAGGCCCAGAGCCGGAACGTCTCGCCGCCGGTACCAAAGGCTACAAGATCGCCCTCAGGCCGGGCACCGAGAGCGGCGAGCCAGCGATGGGCGATGTCATGGCCGGCCAGCGAACGGACCTCCAGGCGCCGGACGTTCTCGGCTGCCAGGCGGTCGGGCCATTCAACTGACGCAAAGCGGCTGATCGCCGGCACGGCGCGGCGAAACCGTCTGGTGCCAAACGCCCAGGCGGCGCGGATGTGCGGTGTCAGGGGCGACGTGACGGCGACACCGAAAGCGGCAACCGGCTGGCCGGACAATTGCACGGTCCAGCTCCAGTCTTTTGAGGTTTCATAGGCGATCACCGCCGCTTCGACGGTCGATGCCAGATCGGCCGACGCCTTGATTTCGCGCCGGTCTTCCGGCCGCAGATTGGCCGTGACAAAGGCGATATCGCGCAACGTTGCAGGCATGATGACCACCGTGCGGCTCGCCTTGCGGCAGTGCCGGGCACGGTTGGTCAAACCGGTCTCAGCCATGGCCTGACCTCCGGATTTCAGATGTTGGTGGATTGGCGCGCCAAACGAGCAATCGCTGCGGCCTGCTGTGAGACAGCCGGTCAGCCGGTCAGATGCATAAAAAGGGAAATCGCCCGCCAGCGGCCGGATTCTCAACACCGATAGCGGAACTGCAAAATCAAGGTGCTCGCAATATCTGACGGCACTGCAGACCTGAACAAAAAAACCGCTCGGACAGCCCTCACTCAATTCCGGTGAGCGGCTGCAAAAGCGGTATGTTCGTGTTTTACCCCTATTGCCTCGAAATGTCAAGTGGCAATCGCGGGTTTGTCAAGGAAAATGCCGCAAGCGGCGATCTGTGCCGTCAGGAAATCGTGCCGGGTGCAAATTCCAGACCGGCTTCATTGCCGTTCTGCCAGGCAATGTGAGCCCGCACGCTGATATCATGCGAAACGATAACCAGTTCCACAGTCTCCGGCAGTTCAGCCGGCTCATCCATCCGCACCAGAACCCCGGTGACGGAAATATTGCGGATCGCACAATCCAGTGCCGTGCCGTCTGAATCAACGATAATCTGGCCGCTTTTGATCGTCTTCAAGCGCGCCGCCCTGCGGGCATCTGCCGTTTTCATGCCAATTCCAAATCAACCCCAATCTATCCGGAAATAACATGAAATTTATTCTTTTTCGTTAATACTGAAAATCGAATTTAGACAGATAAATAAAGAGTCCGGAAGCGGTATTTCCTTCTCTTTAGTCATGAATACGTTGTTCAAACTGGCTTGGTTGCAGCCAACGCACAACTGGCAGCGTGATATCAACCAACCTGCCCGCTTCGGAGAATGGTCATGGACGAGCAGCCGCCCGTGTCATCGACACCGGGATCGGCCTCAGGCCCGGCGGCATATTCGCAGCCGGGCCCGATCGATTTTTTACATTTTCGGCAGAAGCACAGAATCGATCACATGGACGATCCCGTGCTCGCGGGCAAAGTCATTTGAAATCCAAACCTCTGGCCGGGTCAGCGGCCTGTCGGCCGGCTGATAGCCTTCCGCATCGATAAAGGCGCGGTCGATGCGTTCCTTGACCGTCATGTCACGCTGGGCGACCGCCGCGCCGGACGGAAATTTGATATCCCTTGCCGGGGCTGGTTCGCGCAGAATGAGAGCGTCGTCCATCTGTTCGGCAAGGAAACCGGCGAACTGAGACGCTTGCCGGTCGTCGGCCCAAAACCTTGCGATGGCGCGAAGCGCGCTGTCGGCATGCTCGCCATGCTCGATCTGCAGGTCGGCCGCCAAACGGCGGATTTCATCGATACGCGCCGGTCCCTCCACATCCAGGATCCAACGCCCGATCTCTTCTGCCTTCTGCAGCATCAGCGGCGAGCGGCGGTTGGGCTCAATGCCGATCTCCGCCTGCGCATCCATGATGGCGTTGGACAGGGCGAAGCGGTTCCTGACCGTCGGGTCCTGTTCATGGGCCTGCCGGCGCGCGCGAACCTCATCAAAATCCCCGACCGCGGCAGCCGGATCGCGGTCGCGCCGGTTCACGATCGCATCGGCCTTTTCCCGGGCAATCCGGCTGGCCTCCCGGTTCACTTCGAAATCCGGTTCGCCTGCCGAGGGTTTCAGTTGAGCAACCCTGGTTTCCAGTATGCCGCGCGGCAGGTGATCGGCTCCCTCCAGTGTATGAAATACCCGCACACCGATCTGCCGGTCGCGAAGCCACTGACCGGCCGCCGCCTTGCCGAGCGCTGCTTCCACATCGGCATGGCTCAGGTCCGGCAGGCCGGCGCCGGTCTGGGCAATCAGGACGCCATCCTGTTTCAGCCGCAGCGCCATGTCGGCGGCGGCGCGCTGCCGCCCGGTTTCCGCCCGCTGTTCGGCGGCACGGCTGAAGCGGATCAGTTCCGATACCGGCAGGTCCGCAACACGCGGATCGGCATCGGCCAGGCTGAAGTGGCGCCGCAGCGCATCGTCGTTGCCGGAGAGGAAGGCCGGATGAAGCGTCAGATCGTCCAGATCGACATCCGACGGCGTGCCATTGGCATCGACGGAGACCAGGCCGAACCGGAGCTTTAGCGTTTCCGGATCCTCCAGGCCTGCCAGTGTCCCGGCCAGTGTCCGGGCGGTGGCCCGCCGCCAGCCCTCTGCAAGCCCGGCCTTCTCCGCATCCGGCAGGGTATTGCGAACGGCGAGCCGCGCACCCTGTTCGGCAAGGTCGTCAAAACGTTCCGGATCGGCGGCAAGTTCCGCCAGAAGCTGCTGCTGCATCTGGCCGAGCTCCGCCCGTGTCCAGTCGCGCCTTGTGCGCACTTCCTCCGCCGAGGCTTTGGCAAGCCGGCGCCCGCTTTCCGCACCGACCCGACCGGACATGACGGCCCGCTCCTGCGGCGGCAGCGAAGCCATCAGACGTTCGCCCGGAGTGCTGAGGTCGCCGGCAACCCGTACCGTCAGGCCTTCGCCCGATGGCCCGGTTTCCGCCCGCCCCGTCGCCGCAAGCCTGTCGGCCTCGCGCTGCATGGCGCGAAAGCCGCGCTCGGCGTGGAAGGCCTGGCTCTCGGCCTGGCGTTTGAGCACATGCGCCTGCAGGCGCTGCTCGTCTTCGCTCAGATCGGCTGCAGGCGGGCCTCCGGCCCCGGCTGCATTGGGCCCTGGACGGCGGGCCGGCATGGCGGGCGGAGTAAAGCGGTTGAATATTGCCAGGCCGAGCCGGGTGGCCTTGCGGCGGGGTGAGGACCCGGTCCGGATTGACGTGACGCCATCCGGCCGGTTCTCGGCAACATAATCGGGTATGCGGAACATGGAATGTCCTCATCGATTGGGTTTTGTTTTGGGGAAAGCAGTACGGATCGGCCGCGCCTGCGGACGGGATCGCACGCAAGGGTGTTCGATAGCGGCGCTGCGCCTGGGACACCGGGACCGCCGGCCTTGACCCTGCTCGGGATTCGGTGCTGACCCGTGGCTCGGGGATTGCCGGCCGGCGCCGGGCACAAAAAAACCGGCGTTCGCGGAAGCGAAGCCGGGTCAGAATGAAGCAGTCAGAAAATCAGATCAGCAAAACGGAATTCGGGCCGAAGGCGGCCGATGTTACAGACTATTCCGCCTGTCACACAAACGGGCACAACAAAGCGCAGGCCAATTGAAACCCGGCCGACAGAAAACACAGGGATAATACACCGACGGCAAATGTTCGGCGCACGATTGTCCAACAGATGGAAAAGGCCGCCAAACCAGACCGCACTCAAAACGGGCGGTGCCGGATTCATCGGCCGGATTTATTCAGACAGCAGAGGAAGCCGGAAAAGCGGTATGTTCATGTTTTACCCCTGCTGCTCCGGAATGTCAAGCACGAATTCACCGGGGTGCAATTTAGACCGATGACCGTGCAAGGCTGAGCAATGGACGAATGTCACGACGAAACCGGAATCATCCGGCATTCAACGCGAGATGTTGAGATTGCAGATTGGTTTGGTGAGGCGCAAAAAAAGCTATCGGTGGTGACAGACCGGACGAAGACCCATCACCACCGACGCCACTACATCATATGTATGACGGTTTGGATACCGAAGCACCCTTATTTTGGCTGTTACCCGCCATGCCCCGATGCAGGGGAGTTTCAAGCCCTCCCACGGACTTGTCTCCGTCGGCGCCAAATGTGCAGCACCGCTCTTTATTATCCCAGTAAACCAAAGTGGACCCTCATGAGGAGGCAACCAAACCGGCGTCCCGATGGCTGACGCATGAAGCTTCCAGCCGCTGCCCAGTTTGCTATCAGAGAATCGAATTGCATGCAATCATTATCTTCGATATTTATTTTTTCTATTTTTGAGACTTTTAGAACCATTGTTTAATTAATTATGCAGTTGTATTCCACGGCTCCTGTGTTACCTTAGGTAATTGCATGCAATCGAGTCATCCATGTCGAGCCAGTTGAAAAAAGTCATCCAGGAGCTTCGCGGCCTGATCCTGCGCGGCGAGATCAAGGCCGGTGAGCGGATCACCGAGACGGCGGCAGCGGAAATGCTGAATGTATCGCGCACGCCGGTGCGTCTGGCGCTCAGCATTCTGGAGCAGGAAGATCTTGTCGAGGGCGAGACGAACAAGGGTTTCAGGGTCAGCGAGTTCACGGTGACCGATTACGAGGAATCGCTTGCAGTGCGCGCGACGATCGACGGCATGGCAGCGAGGCTGGCGGCTGAAAACGGTCTGCCGGCGGATATCGAGGCCGATCTCGACCGGGCCATCAAGGCTTGCCAGCAACTGATCGAAAAGCCGGCCTTCGAGGTTACCGATCTGATGATTTACGCAAAATGGAACAATGTGTTCCACGATTCGCTGGCAGCCGCGTCAGGCAATGGATCGCTGCGGCGGCTGCTGGAGCGCGAAATGCCGCTGCGCTTCCGGACAGCCCTGCTGATTTTCGAGCATGATCGCGGAAAAGCCAGGGATCTCATTTGTTATGCACATGATGACCATATCGGCATCCTTGAAGCCGTCAGAAACGGCGAAGGCACCCGGGCTGATTTCCTGATGCGCGAACATGTCCACAACCCGCACAGAATTGCCAAGAAGATGGTTGCTGAAATGGGCCTGTCTGTCGAACATGAATCGGAAGACATCATGGCTGTGGCAACGCGCAGCCAGGTCTGACCGACAGCCTCACCCTGAAAAGATGCGGCGATGGACGATGTTCATGGCCTCACGGAAATCGGGTATCAGCGAGACCATGTCGCGGTTTTCAATCGCAACCGCCTGGGCTGCAAGCAGCGTCAGTGAGCCCGCGCCCAGAAGGTCATGCCGGATCGCCAGCCATCTGCCGCGCTTGCGGCTGCACCATTCGATGTAATCCGGATCGCCGCCCTCGGAATTCTTGGAACTTGCACCGGGTTCTGCCGGCAGCAGGCCGGGGCATTTGATCGCTTTCAGATAATCGGCATGGAGCGCGCTCAGGGCGACGGCCGCCTGAAAGTGCCGCTCCTGTATTTCGCCGCGTTTCCACCAGCGCCAGGCGACAATTGGCGCATCGTGATGGACCGCATCGTCCGCCGACAGACCCAGATGCTTTTGCCGGGCTGCCATTGCCACCGCCATTGTATCCCGCTTGCGGGCGTCGGCCCGGCGCTGCTGCTCAGCCTTGGAAAGCCGCCCGCTGCGGCTTCGCTCAACGCCGGTCAGGGGCGGCCGGCCACCGCGATTGATCAGCCGGCGTTTTCGTCGCGTTGTTGGCTTTGCTCCACTCGTCATTCCCGTTTCCTTTCAATAGCCATGTTGTTGCAGGACTTGCAGCCCGCTCTTTACGCCCGCTCTTGACGTCAGGTCAGAACGGCTGCTCGTCCGGATCGCTCAACGCCTCGATGACATCGACCGCCAGGATCGGACAGGGCCGCAGATCGATGCTGCACCGCGCCGGCTCGCGAGCAATATTGCTGCCCGACAGCATCAGGTCGAACGCCGAGCGTCCCGGCAGCGGATCTCCCATCAGCCGCGCTGTCAGGCTGCGACCGGAACGCTCCGCGGCCAGCGCCGCGTCTGACGCGCGCAACCGGTCTTCGTCTGCACGCCTCTGCCGCCGCAGCGGTCCGCCGATCGCCTTTCGCCGTCGCATCATATGTTCGTCTCCGTAAATGTTCTTTTTTTGTTCTTTTTTGATACGATTTGAATTCGCCAGTGTCAATTCGTTTTGTATTTTTTGATGTCGATATCCCCGTATATTCATGAAATATTCCAGAAAATGCACGTTTATCGATAATGTCTTGATTAATACATTTTGTATTGATATAGTTCCAATGCAATACGCATTGTCCAATCGGAGAACGCTATGGTTACGGGTTCAGGCAAAGCGGACCGGCTGCGTCTGGCGCGCATGGACGCAGGTTTCCGCAGTGCAGCAGCCGCTGCAGCGGCTCTTGGCGTCAAGACACCAACCTTCACATCGCATGAAAACGGTACCCGTGATTTCGGCGATACCGAAGCCGCCCGTTATGCCCGGGCGTTCAATGTCGCGGTGAGTTGGCTGGTGTTTGGCGATAGTCCCGGTGACGGCCAGGCCGCAGATGAAAATCCGCCGCTCGCAGATCTCCTGAAAAGCGGCGGTGCGAACCGGAAGGCCGCAGGCCGCCGGGTCTTCGAGCTGGATGTGCGGGCCGGCGCCGGCTCCAGCGGCGTCGATGCCTTCGTCGAAAACGTCACCCGCAACGGCGTCACCGTGTCCAGGGACGTTGTCGGTGCCGAATGGTCGATCCCGACGGACTATCTCAGCGGGGAATTGCGGATCCGTTCCGGAACCGCATGGATTGTCGAGGTGTTTGGCGATTCCGGTTACGAGCCGGCAAACCCCGGCGCACCCGGCTCGCTGTTTCCGGGCGACCGGGTGATCATTGACACGTCCGATACCCGCCCCTCGCCGCCGGGCGCATTTGCCGTGCATGATGGCGTTGGCCTGGTCATCAAGCAGGTCGAAGTCATTGCCGGCTCCGAACCGGTCCGGCTGCGTCTGACAAGCCGCAATTCCGCCTACGCCCCGTATGAAGTCACCATAGAGGAAGCCCGTATTATCGGTCGCGTGCGCGGGCGCATATCGGCCATGTAGGCACTCCGGTCGGCACAGTGGCCTGCACGAAAATTCCGAACACGCATGCCGGCCCCAGAGATCAACCGGCCGCGATGGGCTTGTAATTTTGCGGCGTTGCGATCAGGCTCTTGAAAAATTTCAAGAGGAGCCGCCAATGATTGAGGAACCACCCGTCCTGAAAATCCGCCGCGATTTTGCCCGCCCGTCGTCGCAGCAGATCGCGGCGCTGGCCGGAACGCCGACAGGCTTCATCGTCGACGCCATGGACGGGCGCGGCGCATTCGGTCCCGATATCTGTCCCATCGATCCTGACAACGCTTCCTTTTGCGGCTCCGCGCTGACCTGCCATGCCGGCCCGGGCGACAATCTTGCCGTCCTGGCGGCAATCGCCGAGGCGCAGGCCGATGACGTCATCATCGCAGCCGCCGACAATTACCGGATGACGGCGGTCGTCGGCGACCGGTTGAACGGCATGGCGCGCAATCAGGGCGCGGCGGCCATGGTCACAGACGGCTGCGTACGCGATACGGCCGGCATAAAGGCCATCGGCCTGCCCTGCTTCGCTGCCGGCACAACGCCGAATTCACCGGCATTCTCCGGCCCCGGCACCGTCGGCCTGCCGGTGACGATTGCCGGTCAGGGCGTTCGCTCCGGCGATATCGCCGTCGGCGACGAAGACGGTATCGTCATCATCCCGTTTGAGATGATCGACCAGGTGATCGAGCGGCTGGCAGCGATACGCATTCTGGAACAGGAGCTTGACGCCAAAGTCGCAGACGGTCTCGCCGTGCCTGACTTCATCCGCGACCTGATGGCCGGCGACAAGGTGACGATTGTCGATTGAGTGACGGTGATCGGAAACCGGACCGGCGGCCGGTCCGTACCCCCTTTATGACAAAGCCGGGAGCAACAATCCGATGAGTGATTCCACGGTCGGTTTCTATGGCGCAATTGAACCGTTCGATGATTTTTCGAAGATTGTCGATCCGGCCGTTTACCGCCCGCTGCCGGACGATTGGTGGATCGGCCTGACCGATGTCACCCGATCGACGGCGGCTATTGCCAACGGCCGCTACAAGCAGGTGAATATGGCCGGCGCAGCCGCCATATCAGCCGTCATGAACGCGCTCGTCAGCCGGGAATTTCCCTTCGTCTTTGGCGGCGACGGAACAAGTTTTGCCGTCTCCGGCGACGACAAGGCAGTTGCCGAAGATGCCCTTGCCCGCACCGCAACATGGGTCGCCGGCGAACTGGATCTGGATCTGCGCATCGCCATGGTCCCGGTCGAAGCCGTCCGCGCCGCCGGGCATGACGTCCGCGTCGGCCGCTTTTCCGCATCGCAGGAGGTCAGCTACGCCATGTTCTCCGGTCACGGCCTGGAATGGGCGGAGGCGGCGATGAAAGACGGCCGGTTCGCCATCGCCGCAACAACGCCCGACAAACGGCCCGATCTCACCGGCCTGTCCTGCCGCTGGCAGCCGATGCCGGCCCGGCGCGGCTGTATCCTGTCGCTGCTGGTCTCGCCCGGACCGGATATCGATGATGCCGTCTTTTCCGACATTGTCGGTGAAATTCTCGATATCACCGGCGGCAGCGAGCGCGACGGCAATCCGCTGCCGGAGGCCGGACCGCGGTTCCGCTGGCCACCGGCCGGGATCGATGCCGAAGTCCGCGCCATGAACGACGGACGGTCTATGGTTCGGCGGAAAATCCGCATCTGGCTGGAAAGTATATTCGCACTTGTTCTGGACAAAACCGGGGTCACTTTCGGCGGCTTCGATCCGGTGACCTACCGCGCCGACCTGTCGGCCAATTCCGATTTTCGCAAGTTCGACGACGCGCTGCGCATGACCATCGATTGTGACACGGCTCTGGTGCAGCGGATCGAGGCAAGGCTTGCGGAAGCGGCAAAAGCCGGCCTGGTGCGCTACGGCCTGCACCAGCAGGAGGAAGCGCTGATGACCTGCATCGTGCCCTCGGTGCAGGCCCGCGATCACATGCACTTTCTCGACGGCGCAGACGGCGGCTATGCCCGTGCGGCGATTATGCTCAAGGATATGCAAGTCGGCGCGGCGAGCCTGAACAGATAAAAAAGGCAGGCGGTTTTCCCGCCTGCCTCATCATTCAAACTACCGTCGTTTCTGTATCTGCCTCCGGCATCCGCGCGGCAGGTGCCAGATCAGTCGAGAATTTCGCCGGATGCCGCCCAGCGGCCGACATCTGGGATATCCAGCGTCGCACCGGAGCGGTCGCTGGTCAGCATGTCCGCACCGCCCCCGCCAAACGGAATGCGCAGGCCAGCCATGAATGTATGGTCATGGAAACTGCCGGCGTCGCCGCCGCTGCCATTGTCGAAATAGCTGCCCCGGTATCCTACAAAGACCGATGCAGGTGAACTCGGGAAGATATTGGCGATCCCGCGGTCATAACGCAGGCCCCAGCCGACGATATTCTGGCTCTGATCGTCGCTGTCCTGTTCACCGTGGGCAAAGGACAATTCACCCTGGATACGGGAATCGGCGTTGGGAAAATATCTGACAACGCCTCTGGCGAAGAATGCGTCGTGGAAGGCGTCATCGGCCGTGCCCTGGCTGCTTTCGGCATCCAGATAACCGCCCTGGCCGTAGAACGTCCAGTTGCCGTAATAAACCTGCCCTTCAAGGCCGACGAAATAGTGAACCCCATTGTCATTTTCCGACTCGTGATGTCCGCCGCCGCCAAAGATGCCGAACAAGCCGGTATGAGGATCGCGCCAGCTGACATGGCCAGCGCCGGTGAGTGTATTGTCGAAATTGTCGGAGTCGCCGCCATTGGTGGTGATTTCACCATAACCGTCAAGCTGGATGGAGAACGTGCTGCCGATTGGAAGGCTGAAACGCGCATTGCCGCCGAAATCACCGATTGTGCTGTTGGTCGGGTTCACATTGCCGGTATCTCCGGCCATGAAGGCAACCCCGCCCCACCCTTCAAGGATGAACTCCGATATCAATGCCGGTGAAACCGGTCCGGGTCCGATAGCAACCGGTTCTGGTAGATCCGCCGCCGATACATTGGCACTGCCAAAGGCAACCACAATTCCTGCAGCCGCCAGGAAAATATTACGCATGTTACAACCCTCACAAAAGAACTTCGACTCACCCCGCAGCGAATCCAGTATATGAGATCCGAGACATGACCGCATCGTGGAAATCAACATGCCTGCTGTTTTTCCCGTTTATGTTGCATTGATACAACATGAGCGCCGTGTCGCATGCAATTGCAGTCTAACCCGGTGTCACCCGGTACCCGGCGCGCGGAAAGTGAATGCAGACCTGGCCGACGCGGGCATTCTCATGCACGATCGCAATCGTTTCGCGGCTGACGGCGCGCACGGGGCCCGAAACCGGCGGATCGCCGCCATCGACATCAGGCACGACGCTGACCATCATGCCCGGTTCGATCCCCTGCGGATCATACGGGTCCGCCTGCTCGGCCGTTTCGGTTTCCGCCGCTGCCGCGATCGCAAGCGCCTCTTCCGCGCTCATATCGCTGACATCGCCATGACCGATGGCGGTGACGCGCTCTTCCCAGGCCACGAGGGCCGGGAACTGCGACAGGAATTCCGGCCCGCTTTCCCAGCGGCCGCGAATGAACCAGACCAGGTAATAGGCCAGCGCGTCCGGCAGGCCGGGATTGTCGCCGAGCATGAAAGACCGGCCACCGGCAAGCCGCTGGTCCATCCAGCCGAGCTGGGCGCGGATCTGCGCCAGAATATGCGGCAGGTCGGCTTTCTTGGCGGCAAGATCGAAATTCGGGCCGAAATAGAGTCGCCCCCGGTCGGCGGCAAAGTCGGGTGGCAGATTGTCGAGTGCGGCGCCCAGCACTAGCCCGACCACATGGTCCATCAGTTCGCCGTCGGTCCAGCGGCTGATGCCCCAGACCATGCCGTCGCCGCCGCCCGGATAGAATGTCGGTTCGGGAAAGCGGTGCTGCAGTTCGCGCAGAATGCACTGGGAATCGCAATAGATGTCGGCGCCGATCTGCATCACCGGCGCGCGCCGGTACCCGCCGGTCAGCGGCATCAGATCCGGCTTGGGCGGAATCCGCGGCACTTCGACGGAGCGCCAGGCAAGCCCCTTGATGCCCAGCCCGATGCGGACTTTCTCCGTCACCGGCGATTGCGGATAGTGATGCAGGATAATGTCGGCCAAGGCATGCTCCGGGTCTGTCGGTTTGCAACAGCAAAGCACAGAGCGGCGCAGGCGTCACTACGGTCGGACCGTGGAACATCTGAAAATGTTGTTATGAATGATCGTCGAAATAGGTCTTCAGCCAGTCTTCGTCACTGTCGAAGAACCGGCGCAGCAATTCCGGCGCGTCGTCGACGCTCGCATCGGAGCGGGAAGCGCAGACATCGCTGAGGTATCGGAACAGGCCGAGGAATTTGGCTGGACGTTGGTGGTGGTAGAATACCATCATCAGATGATCCGCCCTCGGGCAGAAATGTAGGATACGATGCGGTTCCGCCCGGACAAACCCGATTCCGGCATCGCAAAAATCTTTCCCGTCAGCCTCCAGCGAACGCGCCAGTTCTTCCTCCGCGGCCCAGTCATAATCGGTAACGAGACGCCTGGCGTCTGCAAGCGATGCCTTTCCGGCGTCCGCATCACTGAAATCGGCATGCTGTATCCAGTAATCCAAAATCATGTTTTTGCCCGCATTGGTCTGCCGGCAAACCTATCCGCTTTTGCTTGCTTCCGGCTTAACGGCGATGGTATCCAGACAGTTCGCGGGCGTAGCTCAGTGGTAGAGCATTTGCTTCCCAAGCAAAATGTCGTCGGTTCGATCCCGATCGCCCGCTCCATTCGACCGGTCGGGCCAATCTTCCATGAGCACCATTCTCGGCATCGATATCGGAACGTCCGCCGTCAAGGCGGTGCTGATCGATGAGAACCAGACGCTGCTTGCCGAAGCCAGCGCGGCGCTTGGAATATCACGGCCCGAACCGCTCTGGTCGGAGCAGGATCCGGATGCCTGGATCGCTGCCGTGCAAGCGGCGGTCGGCGAAATCCGCCAGGCGGCGCCGCGCCGGTTCGCAGCTCTCGGTGCGGTCGGCCTGTCCGGCCAGATGCATGGCGCCGTCTGCCTGGACAGCGGGCAGAAGCCGGTCCGCCCGGCGATCCTGTGGAACGATGGCCGCTCGCACCCGCAATGCGCTGCCCTGCTTGAACGCCTGCCCGGCATCGGCGACATCGCCGGCGTCCTGCCGATGCCCGGTTTCACTGCGCCGAAACTGATGTGGGTGGCTGAAAACGAACCGGAAATCTTTTCGCGAATTCAAACAATTATGCTGCCGAAGGATTATATCCGGCTGTGGCTGACCGGAGAAACGGCGAGCGACATGTCGGATGCCGCCGGATCGATGTGGCTCGACGAGGCCTCGCGAGACTGGTCGGATGCCGCCCTGCAGGCCACCGGCATGGCACGTTCGCAAATGCCGCAGCTCTTGGAAGGCTCCGACCCGGCCGGAACGCTGCGGCCCGGTCTGGCAAAGGCATGGGGGCTCACAGCGGGCGTTGCGGGCAACGTCACAGTCGCTGCCGGTGGCGGCGATGCGGCGGTCGGCGGCGTCGGCATCGGCGCCGTCAACAATGGCGACGCCTTCCTGTCGCTCGGCACTTCCGGCCAGCTGTTCGTCACCACCGACAGTTACCGGCCTTCGCCGGAAACCATGGTGCACGCCTTCGCCCATGCCGTTCCCGGACGCTGGTTCCAGATGGCGGCGATGCTGAACGGAGCGAGCCCGCTGGCCTGGTTCGGCGGCATTACAGGCATCAGCGCCGGCGATCTTCTGGCCGAACTGGGTGACGACAGCAACCCCGGCGCCGGTCCGGGTGAGGGCCCGATGTTCCTGCCCTATCTCGCCGGCGAGCGCACACCGCTTAACGACCCCCATGCGACGGGTCAGTTCTTCGGCCTGACCGGCAGCACCGACAGGCCCGCCATGACCCGCGCCGTGCTTGAGGGCGTGACGCTCTCCTTTGCCGATTGCCTCGACCGCCTGAGCCAGGCCGGAACGCATGTCGAAAGCCTTGCCGCGATCGGCGGCGGCGCGCGTTCAGATCTCTGGCTGCAGATGATGGCCGATGCGATGAATGCCCGCGTGGAACGGACCGCCGGCGCGGAAATCGGCCCGGCCTTCGGCGCAGCACGGCTGGCAATCATGGCAACCGGCAGAGATGCACCCGATGTCTGCGGCAAACCGGATGTGGAGCGCCGGTTTGAACCCGATGCCGACCGGCATTCGGCATGGCAACGGCAGCTTGAGCGGTTCCGGATGCTTTATCGGGCAACAAAAGGCCTGTCGTAACGACGTCAGCGCGCCTGTGTCCACGATCCTGCACATTTCCAGTATATTCTTGTAATTTACAATCCTTGATAGAATATTCTATACTATTCAGCGATCCTGCTTGTATCTCGTCAAGGAAATGAGTGATGCCGAACAGTGTATTCCAGTCGCAGTTAGAGGATAAGGAAGCGCTTGAAGGGCTCCTGAACACGGAGATGCCGCCACTTGAATCGGTGGGTTTTGAGGGCAAAGCCGGCGCCGCGATGGGGCTCGAAGAGGCGGTCGAACGGGTCAGATCCGGGAAAACGGATCTGCGGGACCCAAGGCCCGAAGAGGCCATTGTCATGCTTCGCGGGTTTCCCTCGCTTCTGATCAGGAACGGCACCTATGCGAACCCCGACAATCCGGTCTGGAGAGACCGCCTCGACCCGTTCCGCGCGCCGATCAATCATGTGATCGCCAATACAGGCCGGGTCGATCTGGTCGGTCATCCGGACAACAAATGGGTCGGCACCGCCTGGCGCGTCAATGAGACAAGCTTCATCACCAACCGTCACGTCGCCGAGATTTTCGCCAAAGCCACGCGTCGCGGCCATGGCATTCAGTCCGGCGTCAAGGTCTTCATTGATCTCGCCGAGGAACATGATTCAGACGAAGTGCTGGAACATTTGATCTCGTCGATCACCCATATAGAGGAGAAATCCGCAGGCGGTATCGACATGGCTGTTTTGAAGCTCAGCCCAAGCGGTGCTGACATCGCAGGCGATCCGATCGATCTGGCGCTCGACAGCCGCATGCCTGACTTCATTGGCGTGACAGGTTATCCGGCGCGCGACTGGCGTAATCCCGAGGACGCGATGAACCGTTACTTCGGCGGGGTGTTCAACAAAAAACGCTTCGCCCCTGGCAACATCATGAACGCAAACCATGCGGCGCAGGTCTTTACGCACAATTGCACGACGCTCGGCGGAAATTCGGGTTCGGTCGTTTGCGATATCGAAACCGGCTGCGCCATCGGTCTGCATTTTGCAGGCAGTGCCCAGGACCAGAATTATGCCGTCAAGGCGACCGCATTGGCAGACGTCCTCCGCAGCAGGAGCGTTGGCTTTAGCGAATGCCGTGCTGCAGCCGGCGGTGACGCCGGAGAAGAGCGGCGACGGCGCCGTTCGGCCGATGATTTCGCTGATCGAGACGGCTATGACCCGGCGTTTCTCGGCACCGGAAGCCTGCTTGTGCCCGTGCCGCAACTGAATATCTGCCAAAAACCGCGTCTTGCACAGCTGAGCACAGGCGAAGAGCTCCTGAACTACCGCCACTTCTCGGTCGCTCTGAACAAGGACCGCCGGCTGGCATTTTACTGCGCCGCGAATATCGACGGCGACGATTTGCGCCGTCCTCGGCGGAAGAATTCGTTTCACCTCGATCCGCGCGTGGCCGAAGAGCATCAGGCAGGCGAGGATCTTTACAGCAGAAACGATTTTGACCGCGGACATCTGATCCGGCGGCTCGACCCGACCTGGGGCACGAAAGAGGATGCTGAACAGGCCAATGTGGATTCGATGTTCTTCCCGAATATCGCACCCCAGCATAAACGCCTGAACCAGAAGATCTGGCTTGACCTTGAGGATCATATTCTCGACCGGACCGATGCCCGCGATGCACGTATTTCCGTGTTTGTCGGCTGTATCTTCGGCGAGAACGACCCGCCGCAGCAGAGAACCGGCATTCGCGTGCCGATGGCCTTCTGGAAAATCGCCGCCTCGGTCGGACGTGAAACGCGCGGGCGCAGCAACCGGCGTGTCCTGCAGACCCAGGCCTTCGTCATGTCGCAGGCCGATTTCGTCAAGCCAGGCGATCTCGAGATCATATTCGGCGACGGATTTGAGACCTTCCAGATCACGGTCGAAGAGCTTGAGCGTCTCACCGGTCTTGATTTCCACGTCATGCGCGATGCCGATACTTTCGGCCTGCCGCCGGAGATGCGGCGAGAGCGGATCGCTGACGCCGCTACGGCGGAAACCCCGTTCATGTCGACCGGCGATGTCATGAAGCCGCTCGGATCGGTAGACGACATCGTCCTTTAAGGTCTCAGGAGAAGGCAGGCGGTCATGCAACGTATCGAACTCGAGAACCGGGTGCGCGATGCGCAGGCCGATGTCGGCGACACGCGCGATTACATCTATCGCCCGTCCCTGACCGGCCTCAGCCGATACGTCGATTGCCGAGAGGCTGCGTGGTGGTGCGATACACGTATCCGGGAACAGGGAACCGAACCGTCGTGTACCGGCCACGCGCTGGCAAGCATCATCGACCACCTGCGTACCAGGGACCGGCAGAAAAACGGCGGGACGAAACGGCGGAAGAAGAAAGCAGCCGATCATCCCTGGGCAAGCGCCCGGATGCTTTATCACATCGCACGCTATCATGATGCCTGGCCGGGCGAGGATTATCGTGGTTCGTCCATTCGCGGCGCGCTTCAGGGCTTCTATTACAATGGTGTCTGTTCGATCGATGTCGAAAACACCGCCCGCGAGGCGCTTGCCAGGGAAATCGGCATCTCACCTGAGCAAGACGTCTGGCACATGAACCGCGAAATCCTCGATAGCGCCCGCTCGGTTCAGCTCGGGGCCTATTACCGGGTTCGCTCGCGCCTTGCCGATGTGCACGCCGCACTGAACGAGGCCGGGCTTGTGCTGGTCTCGGCCGATATTCACGAGGGTTGGGGCGCGGCAGGCAAGACCATTGAGTTCGAACCGACCCGGGACGGAGAGTTCGGCCGCCATGCCTTCGTCGTCATCGGCTACAACGACCGGGGGCTGATAATCCAGAATTCCTGGGGGAAAGGCTGGATGGACGGCGGATGCGCGCTCTGGACCTATGACGATTGGGCGGCAAACATCATCGACCAGTGGGTCTTGCGATTGGCCGCACCGCTCGACAGCGGCGGGAAATCGGCCCTTCGGCCGCAGATCGCGGGCAACCGCCTTACGTCGCTCAGGCGCAGCCGCTTTGAAGATACCGACGACGAACAGATCCCCGCGCCCTCTCGGCTCGATGTCATCGGCCATGTGGTGCCGCTCGCGCGCGGCAACCTGGATTCCCACGGCCACTACAATGCCAGCGCCGTGACACTGCTTGAGACGGCAAAAATCGTCAGGACCAGCAAGGCGAAAAGCGGCAAGGGCTTTCGCTACCAGCACCTGCTCCTGCATTTCATGGATATCCAGCAGCAAGAGCGTCGCTCGGTCACGGCACTTCGCGACTCTATTCCCGTTTTCAAGGAAAATGGCATCTATCCCGTCTTCGTGATGCTCGAAAACGAGATCGGCGCCGAGGTTCACCGAATGTGCGCCCGCATCGTGGAAGAGGCGAACCGGCTTGTCGGGTATCATGTCTCGACGGAAAAAGACCGCCTGATCGAAGGACAGCTCAGCCTGGTCGCGAAGCGGATGATCGACATGATCGAGGAAAGCGCTGAACGGACTTTGAAAGTCGTCGCCGCAGGAGATGACGTCTGCGAACATCGGCCCGGCCCCGGGGCAACGCTGCTGGCACAGATTTTCGAACGTCAGAAGGACCGGCACAAGGACGGATCGCTCTCCTACCATTTTTCCGCGCACGGCTTCGGCGCATCGCTGGTTACCGCAATCCTGAAAGCCGCGCCGTATTTTGAGACGAAACCAACCATCTCATCGATCAGCCTGATCGGGCCGATGCTGCGCCGGACCGATTTTGACATGGTCTACGCACCGCTTCTTCAACATCCCAGGGAGACACCGGTTCGCCGTTCCGCAGCCCGAGACACCGTCGATGTCGAACAGGTCAATGTCATGACGCTGACGGAGGCCGCGCGCCGCAATGACCCCTATATTGTCGGGTGTGGGGCATCGTGGCCCGAACTCTGGTCGCGGATTGAAGACCGGACAAGCCGCATAACAGACACTGCCCCGGCCAGATCCGCCGATGAATCAGGCCGCGATGGCCCTTGCTTTCTTGCAATCGAAGAGCACGCAAGAGACCTTGAAAACGCCTGCGCTTCGGACATGAACCTCAATGTCCGGCTCGTTGATGCCGACGATCCCGCGATACCGAAACCGCACCACATGGGGCTCGATATGCGTCTTGCAGTTCTTGATCTGCTGATGAAATCAATCCTCGGCAAGGATGGCAATCCCAGGTTCGTCGAATATTACAACAAACGCGAAAGCTTCAGCTACATCTCCTGATGATGGCCTTTTGGCTTCTGTCTTGCCTGCGGCTCACGACGGACTAGTGCGAATACAACAGCTCTTCCACGGTCCGGCGCATGACCGACGGATCGACGTCGATATCGGTCCAGTACTTGATCGCGATAACGCCCTGATTGACCAGCATGCCGAGACCGTCGAGCACCGTGCAGCCGCGGGCCTCGGCGTCGCGCACGAGGTTGGTCCTTGGCGGATTGTGGATACCGTCGGCGACCACCATACCGGGTGTCAGCGATGCCATATCGATGTCGAGCCGGCCATCCACATCCGGAAACAGGCCGATGGACGTCGCGTTGACCACAATGTCGGTGCCTTCGGGGATCGCAAATGTCCGGTCCCACACCGTCAGATCGGCCGATGTCGGGGTTCGCTCGTTCAGCAGACCGACAAGGCCCCCGCCTCGAGCCGGGCTGCGGTTGACGATATTGATTGTCCTGGCGCCAGCCAGGGCCAGTTCGACACTGACCGCGCGGGCAGCGCCGCCTGCGCCAAACAGTACAACCGACTTGCCGTCCGGGTCGATGGCTTCGCGCATCGCTTGAACAAAACCCTTGCCGTCGGTATTTTCGCCGATCAGGCTGTGGCCGCGCCGGACGACGGTATTCACCGCGCCCATGATTTCCGCCGATTGACCCAGCCCGTCAAGATGGTCGATCACGGCGACCTTGTGCGGAATGGAACAATTGAAACCGGCCCAGCCCATGGCCTTTGCTCCCCTGACCGCGTCGCCAAGCGCGTCAGGCGAGACTTCGCAATTGATGTAGCGCCAGTCCAGATCATGATGCCGGTAAGCCGCTTCTATCATTGAGACGGTGGGATTTTCAGCGGCCGGCATGGCGAAGGATCCGGTCAGTTGGCTGAGAAAATTCGGGGCCATGGCGAATAGGTCCTCACTTTGGATATCGTGGCGGATATCTCGGCTGCCGGCGGAGGGAGTGTCCGCCGGCAGCCTGGCCTTCGTCAGGCTGCCACAGCCTCCTCAGGCGGTTCCATCGCGCCGGTCATCAGTGCCACGGCATCCGACATGGTATAGTCCTTCGGATTGATGACGCAGAGCCGGCGGCCAAGCCGGTGAATATGAATACGGTCGGCGACTTCGAAAACATGCGGCATATTGTGCGAGATCAGCACGATCGGCATGCCGCGCGATTTGACGTCGAGGATCAGATCGAGCACCCGGCGCGATTCCTTGACGCCCAGTGCTGCGGTCGGTTCGTCCATGATGATGACCTTTGATCCGAAAGCCGCTGCGCGGGCGACCGCCACCCCCTGGCGCTGACCGCCGGACAGCGTTTCCACTGCCTGGTTGATATTCTGGATGGTCAGCAAGCCCAGTTCGCTCAACTTTTGGCGGGCGAATTTCTCCATTGCCGGCCGGTCGACCATGCGAAGAATCTGTCCAAGCGGCCCGGCCTTGCGGATCTCGCGTCCGATGAACATGTTGTCGGCGATTGACAGCGCTGGCGACAGAGCGAGCGTCTGGTAAACCGTCTCGATGCCGGCCTCGCGTGCATGCATCGGCGATATAAAGTGAACCGGCTCGCCCTCCAGTCTGATTTCACCTTCGTCGACGGTAATTGCGCCGGAGACCGCCTTGATCATCGTCGATTTGCCGGCTCCGTTATCGCCGATCACGCCGAGCACTTCTCCGGGATAGAGGTCGAAATCGGCCCGGTCCAGCGCGACCACACGGCCATAATTCTTGGTCAGCCCCCGGCCGCTCAGAATGGGTTCGCGAACGTTGCTCATGCTGACACCTTTCTGATCCACTGGTCGAGCGCTACCGCGGCGATGATCAGGCAGCCGATTGCAAATCGCTGCCACAATACATCGAGGCCGGCGAGCTTCAGACCGGATGCGAATATTCCGACGATCAATGCTCCGAAAAGCGCACCGAGTATTGAACCGCGGCCGCCGAACAGGGAGGTGCCGCCGATCACGACTGCGGTGATGGAATCCAGGTTGCCGTCGAAAAAACTCTGCGGACTGACCGAACCGACCCGGCCGATCGCCACCCAGGCGCCGATACCGCATATCAATCCGGCCAGGGCATAGACCTGTATCAGCAGGCGATCGGTTCGGATACCGGCCAGTTCGGCCGCCTCCTTGTCGTCGCCCACTGCGTAGACGTGCTTGCCCCACGCCGTCTTGTTGAGCACGTACCAGAGCACGGCAAATATCGCGATCATCAGGAAAGAGCCGGTGGTAAAGACAAATCCGCCGAGATTGATGCGCGTGCCGAAAAATTTGAGCAGCGGTGCGATCTGGTCAATATCCTGGCTGCGGATCGATTGCGAACCGGAATACCAGATGTTCAACGCGAAGAAGATGTTCCATGTCCCGAGCGTCACAATGAAGGGCGGCAAGCGAAGACGGGTGACCAGCAGGCCGTTTATCGCTCCGCACAGCGTGCCGAATGCAAAACCCGTCGGAATTGCGACAATTGGCGGAACGCCGAGCGTCACGGCCAGTTTACCCATGATGACAGAGCTCAAAACCATGATTGCGGCGACCGACAGGTCAATGCCGGCAGTCAGAATGATCAATGTCTGGGCGCAAGCCAGTATGCCGATAACGGTGACCTGCTGGACGATCAGAGACAGATTGAAAGCGGTAAAGAAACGTTCGCCGGCGACGAAGCCAAAGGCGAGCACGGAGAAAATCATGATGAGGACCGGCACCATCGACGGATTGCCGTGTAGGAAATGCTGAATTTTCTGCAACGCTGTGCGCTCGCCGGCTTCGAACGACGCTACCTGATCGGCGGCCGCCGCGACCGCACTGCCTTGCGAACTTGAAACGCCTGAAGGCCCACCTTTGTCAGCCATGTTCTACGCCTCCCCCATGGTCGGGGCGGCTTCACGCCGCCCCGTATTTTGGTTATCAGACTAACGATCGATCTTGCTTAACCCCAGCAGCGGGCGAGACCTTCCTTGGTGTCGATCGATTCAACACCGTCCACCGGTTTGTCCGTGATCAGCGTAACACCGGTGTGGAAATAGTTCTTGCCATCGGTGTTTTCCGGCAATTCGCCGGTTTCGGCAAAACGCTTGATCGCTTCCATACCGAGCGACGCCATCAGCAGCGGATATTGCTGCGAAGTTGCGCCGATCACACCGCCCTTGACGTCCTTGACGCCGGGACAGCCGCCGTCAACCGAAGTGATCAGAACCTCCTTCTCGCGGCCGACAGCCTTGAGCGCTTCATAGGCACCGGCCGCGGCCGGTTCGTTGATGGTGTAGACGAGATTGATGCCCGGTTCCTTCTGAAGCAGGTTCTCCATGGCCGTGCGTCCGCCCTCTTCGTTGCCCAGCGTCACGTCCTGCCCGGCAATGCGCGGATCGTCTTCATCGCCCCATTTGGAAATGTCCTTGGTATCGATGCCGAAACCCTGCATGAAACCCTGATTGCGCAGAACGCCGACGGTCGGCTGGAAATCCGCAATGTTCAGGAAAGCGACCTTGGCATCCGCAGCCTTGTCGCCCAACTGGGCCTTCGCCCATGCGCCGATCAGCCTGCCGGCTTCGAAATTATCGGTCATGAAGGTGCTGTCGGCTGCCTCGATCGGATCCAGAGGCGTGTCCAGCGCGATGAACAGAACCCCGTTATCACGAGCCAGTTTCGCCGTCGGGCCCATGGCTTTGGTATCGGAAACGGTGATCAATATGCCTTTTGCGCCAGAAGCGATACAGGTCTCGACGGCCTGAACCTGACCTTCATGGTCGCCCTCGACCTTGCCGGCGAACGACAGCAGTTTCATGCCAAGTTCGTCAGCCTTGGCTTGTGCGCCTTCTTTCATCTTGACGAAAAACGGATTGATATCTGTTTTGGTAATCAGACACGCAGTGATCTCCGCATAAGCGGGTGTTGCAGCAGACACCACAAGCGCTGCCGCGCCGAGCAATGTCGCATTCAATAGACTGGTCTTTTTCATTCTTCGTCCTCCCATACTGGTTTTTACCGTACGGGGACCGACCTGAATGAACAGATCGACCGGACCCCCATTGAGCCACGGCCCGTCCGGCCTGTGGGCCAGAACACACCAGAAAACATGCCCTGTCAATAATAATTCAATCTGATTTATTTATTGACATATTGTTAACCCAACCCCATTCTCGATTGCAAAAATGTGAGATGCAATGGACCGACAGGCCCGCCGCAGCCCAATGGAAAGATCGGATTCCGGAACGCCGACATTATCGCCGCGTGGTTCCAATCAGTCCGGCATGCGCGCCGATAACGAGCGGCTGGTCCTGTCACTGGTGCGCCGGCACGGTCAGCTGGCCAAGTCGGAAATCGCCCGCCTCACCGGGCTTTCTGCGCAGACCATATCGGTCATCATGCGGGCCCTTGAGGCTGAAAACCTTTTGCTGCGCGGCGTGCCTCAGCGCGGCCGTGTCGGCCAGCCTTCCGTGCCCATGTCGCTGAACCCCGATGGTGTTTTTTCGCTTGGCCTGAAGATTGGCCGCCGCAGCGCCGACCTCGTGCTGATGGATTTCACCGGCCAGGTCCGCCAGGCCATTCACCAGGCTTTTGCCTATCCGACACCGGAGAATATCCTCCAGCTCACTGTCGAAGGTGTCGCGCAACTGACCGGCAGCCTGCCGCAACCGCTGGACAGACGTATCAGCGGACTGGGCATTGCCGCGCCGTTCCAACTGTGGAAGTGGGCCGACGAAGTGGGCGCTCCCGACGGCGCGATGGATGAATGGCGCACTTTCGAAATCGAACGGCAGATCGGAGCAGTTCTGCCATTCCCCGTCTATGTCCAGAATGATGCCACGGCGGCCTGCGGCGCCGAACTGGTATTCGGCCGAGGGACAGAATTCTCCGATTTCGTTTATTTCTTTGTCGGCTCCTTTATCGGCGGTGGCATTGTGCTGAACGGCAGCCTCTATTCCGGCCGCACCGGCAATGCCGGTGCTTTCGGACCGATGCCCATTCTCGGTCCAGACGGCACTCCGCGGCAATTGATCAGCAGTGCTTCGATCGTTGTGCTGGAACGCATGATGGAGACCGCCGGGCAGGATCCGTCGTTGCTCTGGCTTTCGCCGGACGATTGGAGCGCCATCGGCGACACTGCAATGCTGGACAAATGGATCGCCCAGGCGGCCAAGGGCCTGGCCCATGCCACCGCGTCGGCCTGCGCCATGATCGATTTCGAGGCGGTGATTATCGATGGCGGGTTCCCGGCAAACGTCCGCGCCGACCTGACGGAGGCCATTCGCGAAGAGCTCGGGCAGCTTGATCTGCAGGGCATCGAGCCGCCGCAGGTGCTGGAAGGTGCGGTCGGCTCCCGCGCCCGCGCCGTCGGCGGCGCCAGCCTGCCGCTGTTCGAACGCTACCTGCTCGACCAGCACGCCCTGACGAAGGACCAGCCCGGCTGAACGCG
>CAMYKZ010000050.1 GCA_947259045.1 uncultured Afifella sp. | reverse complement strand
AATGGGCCTTCGGCAATATTTCGCGAACGATCTCCGCGGTTTTGCCGGTATCCACCAGATCGTCGATGATCAGAATATGCTCACCGCCCTCGCCGCCGAGTTCCAGGACTTCCGGGCTGATGTTCTTGATCAGCTTTACATCGCCCTGGCTTTTGTAATCATGGCGCGAGGCAATGCAGATCGTTTCAATCAGCCTGATCTCAAGTTCGCGTGAAACGATCGCCGCCGGCACCAGGCCACCGCGGGTAATGCACACAAGCGCCTTGAACGGGCCGGCATCGTTGAGACGCCAGGTCAGCGCCCGTGCATCACGGTGAAACTGATCCCAGGAAACCGGAAACGCCTTCTCCTGCCCCATATCATAGTCCTTTCCAAGCGACGCCAACGGCGCCATATCGCTACGCTGAATGCTTTATGACGCCTTCAGGCCGGACTTCAAGGCCTCGACCGCACTTGCCAACATCTCACTGTCACGGCTGCGCGCGACGATGCGGGTCGTGTACTTTTCGCCGTCATGATACGGATACGATCCGATCTGCACCTGTAAAAAGCGCGACTGGACATCTTCCAGCATCGCCGAAACGTCGGTTTCGCCGCGATGGGCCTCGATCGTCTCGCTTTGCAGAACGATCGATGTCGGCAGCCTGGGGGTCAAGGCGTCCAGCATGGACTGCATGATCGACGGCACCCCGGCCATGACATGAACATTGCCGATGGAAAATCCGGGCGCGCCGGAGACATGATTCTCGATCAACTCGGCACCGACCGGAATCCGCGCCATGCGCAGCCGCGCTTCCGTCATTTCCCGTCCGGTCCGGTCATAATGCTGCTGCAGGATCGCAGCCGCGCGTTCATCGACCGGCGCGGTCACGCCGAAGGCTTCAGCGACGGTCTCGGCGGTGATATCGTCATGCGTCGGCCCGATGCCGCCGGTCGTGAAGACGACGCTGTAGCGGCCGCTGAGCGCCTGTACGGCCTCAATGATCGCAGCGCGTTCGTCGGCGACGATCCTGACCTCCTTCAGGTCAATACCGAGCTCGGTCATCCGATCGGCAATGAAGCCGATATTGCGGTCCTTGGTTCGGCCAGACAGGATTTCATCGCCGATCACCAGGATGGCTGCAGTTGGAACATTGTTTGTCATGCAAGCCTTCTGCCATTAGCCCGGGCGCCGATCAAACAAAAAGGGCGGCCCGAAAGCCGCCCTTTATCCAGATCTGAATAATATCAGCCGTTTGTATTGCGGCTCATCGAGGTTTTTTCCAGTGCCCGTGTCAGATATTTGTCGCGGGCATACATGTCGTCGAAATATTCCACGGTGCCCTCAGGGGTCGGCCATGCCGTGAAGTAGGCAACATAGACCGAAATATCGGCCTTCACCTTGTCGGCATCGTTCCTGCCCCCGGCAATGCGCGAGGCAATATAATCGGTCGACTTGTCGAGCACGGCTGCCGCCATTGCACGGGGATCCTGCAACCGGACGCAGCCATGGCTGTAAGCACGGCGATCCTTTTTGAACAGGCTCTTGGCCGGCGTATCATGCATGTATATGGCATGCTTGTTGGGGAACAGGATCTTCAGTTCGCCAAGCGCATTCCGGCGTCCGGGACGCTGGCGGACATTGATCGGCGCACCGTTCGCGCCAACGTCAAACCAGTCGACGGAACTTGAGGATATCTGCCGGCCGGAAGCCGTTGAGACCTCATAACCCAGCCGGTCGAGATAAGATGGATCTTCATACAGCTTCGGCAGCATCTCATTGACGATGATCGACCGCGGAACGCCCCAATAGGGATTGTATTCGACGGTCTCGAGCTTATCCATGAAGAAGTTGGTCTGGTTGGATTTCTTGCCAACGACCACACGCATGCTCAACGGATCCTTGCCCTTGTGCATGTAGGTGACCTTGAACGCCGGCTGATTGATGAAGACATGACGATCGCCCAATTCCCTGGGCAACCAGCGCAGGCGTTCCATCGCCAGTTCCACTTTCGCAATCTTCACCGCAGCGCTGTCGCTGGTCATCGCACGGATTGTCGCCTTGCCGACGATACCGTCGGGCTTCAAGCCGCTTTCGCGCTGAAAATCACGCACCAGCGCAACGAGATCCTTCGAATAGGCGTCACCGCCTTCATAATTCGCCAGCGTATCACCGTGTTTTGTTTTCAGCGCTTCCGAACCGCGCAGGCGAATGGCTGCAACAATATTGGCGACTTCAGGATTTGGCCGCCCGGGCTTCAGGAACGTGCCCTCGGCAATTTCAATCCGTTGCTCGTTGCCGGCAGACCGCAATTTGGCCAGTTCAACGGCAAGCGCGCTAAACTCGACATTGTCGGGGCTGCGGCTTTCAAGATAGCTGACAAGACCATCCGTGGAGGCGACAATGGACATCACCGTATCCAGGTCGACAGTCTTGCGCTTGAAATCATGGTACCCGGAAATGCGATTGGGATCGATCCGGCCCCGCTTGGCGTCGAACACATAAGTCAAAATCTTGGTTGAAAGCTGAATCTCGAATTCAATCAGCCGCTTGTCAGGATCGTCGCCATCGGCAATTGGAACGCTCGCGGGAAGCAGCACTTGATAGTCACTTGGCGACAGTCCGTATTTTCCAGCCTCTGCCAGAACGGCCATTGCCTCGCGCGCCTTTGTATTCACCTTTCCATCGCTGATCCAGATGAACTCAGGTTTTGCCAGATAATGGGATTTCACCGCTCCGGCAACGGGAACGAGTGTGCGGACACGGAAATCGGACAGATGGGCGCTGGCATTCGCGAACGGTGTCGTCACGACGGCGGGAACAAGCGACGGATCATTGGAAGCCGTGTCGACTTCCGCCAGGCTGGAAAACGACGCATTGATCATCTTGTCAGGCTTGTAGGCATAATAGCGCGGGCCGGATATCCTGACCTTCCGCGCTTCTTCGATTGCCTGCTGTTTCTGGAATTTACGGTTACGCTGGAATTGACGGTCACGCTGGCGATAGCGGGGCGACGGTTTGAAAATACGTTCAAAAAGCCCCTGCGCCTTTGCCGGTTCAACCGGCAGCGTAACGCCCCCTGCAGCAAGTGCCAGAATCACAAATGCAACATTAACGCGAAATACCATAAATATGCCCACCCTGTGATTGGTATGTCGATTCTGAGTTTCAGGCCGATTGCTTTAGCTGAAATCGCAACCGATATGTGTACCAAATTGGCAACAATCTGAGCCAATCATCTTTTTCAGACCCCTGCCTATACGGCAAGTCCCTTAATGGAATGCCTTATCTCCCGTTCTCACCGCCCGAAAGCATGCCACAATTGCCGCCATAGTTAACCATACACTGCCGGCGAGGGTTAAGAAAATCAATTTACCGTTGCCGCAGCGAAAATGGGCGTTTATGCGATCAGACATGCTTTTTACGCCTCCTCTGACCCCCGGAATCCTCATCCGCCGATACAAACGGTTTCTCGCAGACGTCGATGTGGGCGGCAGGATCGAAGTCGTTCACTGCCCCAACCCCGGCTCCATGCTTGGACTTGATACACCGGGGGCGAAGGTTTTTGTTTCCCGTTCGAAAAATCCCAAGCGAAAATTGCCGCTCACCCTGGAGATCGTCGACGCCGCTGGTGCACTTGTCGGCGTCAACACCGGCCGTGCCAACACGATCGCGGAGGAAGCCATAAGTGCCGGTTTGATCGAAACACTGTCTGGCTACGGTACGCTGCGGCGTGAGGTGCGATATGGCGAAAACAGCCGTATTGATTTTCTGCTGCAAGATGACGGGCGCAAAGATTGTTATGTCGAAATCAAGAATGTGACATTGAGCCGCCAGGCCGGATTGATGGAATTTCCCGATTGTCAAACAAAGCGCGGCGCCAAACATCTTGCGGAACTGGCCAATCAGGTATCGCAAGGCAATCGGGCTGTGATGCTGTTCGTCATTCAGCGCGCCGACGGCGACCGTTTTACGACGGCAAGGGATCTCGATCCCGCCTATGCGGCCGCGTTTGATCACGCCCGGTCAGCCGGTGTTGAAATGCTGGCCTGGATGTGCCGGCTCTCGGAATCCAAAATTGAACTGGAACGGCCATTGCCATTCGACGTCTGATTGTCGAAAAGACAGTTTGCAACAGGTTTCAATCTGACTATGACGTCGGGATTGCTGGAAAACGGTGTACGGATTGATGCAAAGAGATTCACAGGAAGCGCTGGCGGCTCGCCGCACAATCAAGCATTACGGCGAAGAGGATTTTGCCGGCATGCGCAAGGCTGGTCAATTGACGGCAAACTGTCTTGATCAGTTGGCCGGCATGGTCAAGCCTGGCGTCACGACGCAGGAGATCGACGATTTTGTGCTGCAATATGCGACCGCCAACAATGCGATACCGGCAACGCTCAATTATCGCGGTTACCGCAAGTCATGCTGCACATCGATCAATCATGTCGTCTGTCATGGCATTCCAAACGACAAGCCGCTGAAAGAAGGCGATATCGTCAATATCGATGTCACACTGATTGTCGACGGATGGCACGGCGATTCCAGCCGCATGTACCCGGTAGGAGAAATCAAACGAGCGGCAGAACGGCTTGTCGGCGTGACGCTTGAATCACTCAAAAGAGGGATTGCAGCTGTCGCACCCGGCAACACACTGGGCGATATCGGCCACGCGATACAATCCTATGCCGAAAGCGAACGCTGTTCGGTTGTCCGCGATTTCTGCGGACACGGCGTTGGACAGGCTTTCCACGAAGCGCCGAACATTCTGCACTATGGCCGAAAGGGCGAAGGTGCAAAACTGGAGACCGGAATGATCTTCACCATTGAGCCGATGATCAATCTCGGTCGCCCGCATGTCAAACTCCTTTCCGATGGCTGGACGGCGGTGACAAGAGACCGCTCGCTGTCTGCCCAGTTCGAACACACAGTTGGCGTTACGCAGGATGGCGTGGAGATTTTCACGACGTCGCCGGCCGGACTTTTCTGACGGTTGCCGGAATGTGCCACGGCAATGGCTGATCGACCTGAAAAGCACCCTGCCAGCGACCATGCCGGCCACCGGCAACGCCTGCGCGACCGTTTTCTTGGCTCAGGTGCCGGCGCCCTCGCCGATTACGAACTTCTTGAAATGGCTCTTTTCCGCTCAATAAAGCGCGGCGATACCAAACCGATGGCCAAAGCCCTGATCAAACGCTTTGGTTCCATCTCGGCGGTCGTTTCCGCGGATCCGGACCGGATTCGCGAAATCGACGGCATCGGCGATATGGCGATTGCCGATCTGAAGCTGATCAAGGCGCTTGCAGAGCGCATAGGGCGGGAAGCCGTCATGGACAATCCGGTTCTGTCATCCTGGCCGGCGCTCGTCGATTATTGCCGCACGGCAATGGCAGACGAAAGCCGCGAGCAATTCCGAATTCTGTTTCTCGATAAAAAGAATGCCCTGATCGCAGACGAGGTGCAGCAGCGCGGCACCGTCGACCACACGCCTGTTTATCCGCGCGAAGTCGTCAAGCGGGCGCTGGAACTCTCAGCCACAGCGATCATCCTGGTTCACAACCACCCTTCCGGCGACCCGGCGCCTTCCAGCGCCGATATCGCGATGACGCGGAAGATCATAGAAGCTGCCGGACACCTAGGCATCGTCGTTCACGACCACATCATTGTCGGTCGCGGCGGCCATGCGAGTTTCCGGACTTTAGGCCTGATCGGCTGACATCGTGGCCTAACGGACCTGAGGCGACAGGTTCACCGACCACTTCCAACCGGCTGGTCAGCGCCTTCCCCCGGAAGCCAGATCGGCGAGAATCGGACAATCGGGGCGATTGTCGCCCTGGCACGCATCGACCAGCGTCACCAGTGATGTTCTCATGTTCTGAAGTTCTTCAATCTTCTTTTCAACATCCTGGATATGCGACATGGCGAGCACCTTGACGTCCGCACTCGCCCGGTCGCTGTCCTCGTAAAGCGAAAGCAGCCGGCGGCACTCATCTATGGAAAACCCAAGAGACCGGGCACGTGCCAAAAATTGGAGAACGTTCAAATGATCTTCCGAATAGTCGCGATATCCATTCGGTTTGCGATCCGCGCGAACCAGCCCGATGTCCTCGTAATACCGAATCGTCTTGGCCGGCAAACCACTCTTTCTCGCAGCAATACCAATATTCATTAATCCTGCCTTCTTTCAAACAATCAGGCGAAAATCGCCCAAAACGTCTACTCACCGAACATGGGCGGTTAGCGCCTCTTTTGTCTGAACTTGTCTTTTGTTTTTTTTCTGAGGTGCGGGGCTCCGGTTCACGATATCGTTATCGCGATTCCAGCCGGAGGAATGTCAAGGGTCCTGACCCAAGACTGCGGCAACATATATCGTCAATCGCAATACGCATTTCAAGCGCGATGGCGTTTCAAACCACTATACGGATTAACAGTTTAGCTTAATGGATGAGCCCTTGAAAGGCAGCCATCCGGACATCGGCGGGCGTCACAAGGCATTTGTGGGCGACCTCCACAGAGTGAATGGCGCCCTCGATCTCGTCCTCCCAAAAGGACAGAAACCGGTAAAGTTCCGGATAATCCGGGGCGATATCGTGAAACTGCCAGACAAATGTCTGCAACAATCGCGGATGATCCGGCAAATGATAGAGAATGTTTGCGGTCGTCAAACCGTAGCCGGCCATCTGGCGGGCAAAGGTGTCATCGACTTTCAATGCATGTTCTGTCATCGATCCACTTTCGCGATTGTTTCGCTAAAATATAGGATCGGTTCAAAAAATTAACAAATAATTTCAATAGTTTAGCAGCATGCCATAGAGAGTGCTGCCAATATTTTTCATTCTTCCTGTATTGACACCAGATAATCGGTCAGTTCGCCGACCTGCATTGCCTCAAGCCGGATCTCAGGCATGTCCGGATGACCAGTAACGATGCCCTCCGCAAGCGCCTCAGCCAGAGCATCTACGGGATAACGAGTGCTCAACATGCGGAATTGAGGTGCATCGGGATGTTTGCTCTCGCCAATCGCGCCAACCGCGTGACAGCGGGCGCACATTTGTTCTGCCAGCACCCGGCCGCGCTCGATATTGTTTTCTGCGCCCGCAGGATTCACTGCGAGCACTATCCCCGTTAACATCGTCATCGGCAACAATCGCATCAGCTTCATTCTCAGCCAACCATCCCGGATTTACGAACCGCTGGACTTCAGCGTTCGTATCGACCGGCGCCTGAGACGGGCCGGAATTCCTTTTCTTACTGCCACAAGGTCCTTGCGGACATTGATGTCGGTCAACATGCTTCTGGTGTAATGATCTGTCAGGGTTTGTCCCCAATCACACCGCCGGCTGCGGCCAGCGCTTCCGGCGTATCCACATCAATCAGAACATCCTGCCCGATCTCCACGCGATGCACGGCGGCGTCATGGTCTGCCAACAAGTGACGGGCACCGGTGTCACCGGACAGCGATTGCAGATCGGTAAAATATTCGCGGGCCCAGATCACGGGATTACCGCGTTTACCCGACGCCGTCGGCAGCACAATGCCCTGCCCGGCGGCTGGATCGAACGCGGCCAGCAATTTGTCGAGCGCAGCGGCGTCGATGCCGGGCATGTCGGCCAGCATGACCAGTACCCCGGCTGCGCCTGCCGGGACTTCGCCCAACCCGCGCTTCAACGACGATGACAATCCATCGGCAAAATCGGGATTATGGGCGAATATGACCTCAAGCCCTTCAAGCGCACGACGGATGTCATCTTCCATGTGACCGGTCACGACAATGACCGGCGATGCTTTGGACGCCAGCGCCACCCGGACCGAGCGTCGGACCAGCGGTTCGCCGTCAAACAAAGCGAGCAGCTTATTGTCCTGTCCCATCCGGCGCGACTGTCCGGCTGCCAGTACCAGCGCTGCCGCAGGCCCGTCGGCAGACGCAGGCAGACGCGGCTGCGGACGCGAAACGATCTCCATCAGCAGACCGCCGACACCCATCGCGGTAACATCGTCCTGTTCTACCGGAAGATCCGCCAGTATCCGGTTCAAAATCCAGTCGAATCCGTTTTCCTTCGGCGATCGCGCGCAGCCCGGCGCACCGATGACAGGTCTGTTCCGGAATTCGCCGAGCAAAAGGAGATTTCCCGGATCAACCGGCATTCCGAAATGGGTCACATGACCGCCTGCGATCCGTATCGCCGTCGGGATAACGTCATCGCGATCGATAATCGCCGAAGCGCCAAAAACCAGAATCAGCCCGGCGCCGGCTTCGTTGAGGTCGGTCATTGCCCGGGCAACCTGATCGCTTTTATGGGAAACACGACGCTCACCGATGATCTTTGCACCGGCAAGAGCAAGCCGTTGCTCGGTTACCCGCCGCGTCTTGTCCAGCACACTGGTCTTGAGACTGGGAAGTTCTGTCTGGATCAGCCCGATCTGCAGCGGAAGAAATGGCGCGATCCGCAAGGTCTCGGCATTTGTAGGGCGGTCTTCAGCCTGGTCGAGAACGCGCCCGGGCAGGCCGAAGGGTATGATTTTCGCCGTGGCGACCATGCGACCGGCTTCTACGGCAGAATAGGCCGGCAGGGTTGCGAATGTCAGTCCCGGATCGATCCGGTTCAGTTCGTTGACGGCCGTCTCGTCAATCAGCAGGAGGCCGGCTTGGTCGGCAAACAGATTGCACCGTCCGGTAAATGGCTCATCCCGGCGGATGCCAGGTCCGGCCGCCAGTCTGGCCACCCGTTCAGCCGCGTCGTTTTCGTGCACATCGCCCGCTTCAAATCTGGCGCAAACCACCTCGGTTACGCGATGCGATGCCAGTGCCGCAATGTGGGATGATGTCAGCGTTGTGCCCTTGCGGATCACCTGATCAGGCAGTTTGACCGAATGGGCCAGGATCGCGCCTTCGGCGGCATCGATTTCGAGCGCGCCGAATTTCAAGCTGCGGCCCTTTTTTGCGCAGGCGACTGCCGCAACGCCGCGATAATTTCAGCCAGTACGGCAACAGCGATTTCCGCCGGTGACTGAGCGCCGATATCAAACCCGATCGGGGCATGGATCCGGGCAAGATCGTCTTCGCACGCGCCCTGCCCGCGCAAACGCTCAATCCGCATGGCATGGGTTTTTCGGCTCCCCAGTGCACCGACATAGAAACAGTTTGCCTTGATCGCCGCCAGCAATGGCAAGTCGTCGATTTTCGGATCGTGGGTCAAAGCCGCCAGCGCCGTATAGGCATCCAGCGGTTCGTTGTGCAGAACATCCTGTGGCCAATCCGCATGCAGCGGCATGTCGGGAAAACGCTCCGGTGTTGCAAATGCTGTTCTCGGATCGATCACCGCCATGTCAAAACCGGCAAGCCGGGCCATCGGCGCCAGAGCCTGGCTGATGTGAACTGCACCGATGACAACCAGCCGCGGCGGCGGCACATGGACCATCAGGAATGTATGGCCATCCTCCAGCATTCCCGATTTTCCGGTTCGGAGCCGTTCGGCGATGATTTGCGAAAGCGAATCTGTGCCGATCCCGGGCGCGTCGACAATCCTTTGTTCGCCATTGTCTGTATCGGTGACGACGACAGCCGGTTGACGGTTTTGCCGCGCCTGGTTGAGCCGGATGAGTACGTCTTTGTGCATCGCCTCAGTTCACCTTCTCCACATAGACGCGGATTTTCCCGCCGCAGGACAGACCAACCTCCCAGGCAGTCGCATCGGCGACACCGAATTCCAGCATCTTCGGCTCGCCGCTTGCGATCACATCGATGGCTTCGCCGATCACCGCACCTTCCACACATCCGCCTGAAACGGAGCCGGCGAAATTGCCCTCGTCATCAATGACAAGATGGCTGCCAACGGGGCGCGGGGCCGAACCCCAGGTGTCCACGACGGTTGCCAGTGCAATGTTACGGCCCTCGCCACTCCACGCTTCGGCGGTCAGAAGCTCGTCGTCATGGTTCAGAGAAAATTGATTTCCGCTCATTCGCAAACCTCTTCTTTTGCTCACGCGGCATCGATGTAACGCCGCGGGTCTGATCCGGCACCGGAACCATCGGCAGACAGGACTTTGACAAGATCGCCGATCGCCGCCAGAGAATGGATCGACTTGAATATATCAACATGGGGCAACATGGTCCGGATGCCAAATGCCCGGGCCTCAAATCCGTCAAAACGCAACAGTGGATTCAGCCAGATCAGCTTGCGGCAGGAGCGATGAAGCCGGTCCATTTCATGGGCGAGATCGACATCGCCGTCGCGCTCCAGTCCGTCGGTAATCAAAAGCACCGTTGCACCCTGGCCAAGCACCCTGCGCGACCAGTCGCGGTTGAACGTATGCAATGTGCTCGCAATACGCGTTCCGCCAGACCAGTCGACAACCTGATCGGAACAGCCTGCAAGCGCTTCGTCAGGATCCTTCATCCGCAATTGCCGCGTCACATTGGTCAGCCGTGTGCCGAAAACGAACGTGTGAACCCGCCGGCGATGTTCGGTTACGGCATGCAGGAAGTGCAGCATCATCCGCGAATACTGGCTCATCGAACCTGAAATATCGCACAGCGCCACAAGCGGCGGCAAAACCTCTGCTCGCGTGCGAAACCGCGGCAGGATGATATCGCCGCCGACTTTCAATGATGCGCGCATCGCCCGGCGCGGATCGAAACGGCCGCGATTGGCCGACACAAGCCGGCGTGTTTCGATCCGGTCGGCAGGCAGCCGTAATTCACGCAGAGCCTGTTTGGCTTCGGCAATTTCCTCAACGGTCATCTGTGCGAAATCTTTTTCCTGCAGCACTTCCCTGCTGGAGATCGTCAACCGGGCGTCGATTTCCAGCTCCGGGCGCTCGATCTCCTGCGCCGTGTCGGCGCCGCGGTTCATCGCCTGGTTGGCGCGGGTCTGCCCGGCCTTGGGTTTTTCCGCCTGCGGCCTTGCAGGCGCAACCGGCGACAGCATGGCCAGCATTTTTTCCAGCAGTCCGCGAGACTGCCAGTACAGTTCAAAAGCCTCGCGGAAGACCAGCATATGTTCGCGTTTGTTGACGAATACGGCGTGCAGCGTCCAGTAGAAATCCTCTCGCGAGCCGATGCCGGCGGCTTCGACAGCGCGAACGGCGTCTATCACCGCGGCCGGCCCGACGGGAATGCCGGCATGGCGCAAGGTGCGGGCAAAATAGACGATATTGTCGGCAAACCGGCCGCCGGTCTCAGCTGCTTCGCTCCCGCCGATCATGTCGCGTCCGCCGGCCAACCGGGTTACTCCGCTGCCGTCAGTTCTGCCCGCGCTTCATCAAGAAGCGTCTTTGCCTTGCTGCCTTCAATGCTGGCGATATCGTCCTGATATTTCAACAGAACGCCAAGCGTATCCGTCACCGTCTCCGGATCAAGCGCCAGTCGGTCCAGTTCCGTCAGTGCCGTTGCCCAGTCAAGCGTCTCGGCAACTCCGGGCTTCTTGAACAATTCCTCCTGCCGCAACCGTTGAACGAACGCGACAATTTCGCTCGCCAGACGCTGCGGCGCTCCTGGAACCTTGTTTGCAACAATTGCCAGTTCGCGGTCCGCATCCGGATAATCGACCCAATGATAGAGGCAGCGCCGTTTCAGCGCATCGTGAATTTCGCGCGTTCTGTTGGTCGTCACAATGACGATCGGCGCCTCCGGCGCCGTGATCGTCCCCAGTTCCGGGATCGTCACCTGGTTGTCGGAAAGCACTTCAAGCAGAAATGCCTCAAAGGCTTCATCGGCCCGGTCAAGTTCATCGATCAGAAGCACCGGCGCTCCGGCCTCATCGGGCCGCAGTGCCTCCAGGATCGGCCGCTCGATCAGAAAACGTTCTGAAAAAATGTCCTTTGAGAGTTCGGAACGTTGCGCGTCGCCGGCCGCTTCCGCCAGCCGGATCTCAACCATCTGGGCGGCATAATTCCATTCATAAACCGCGCTGGAAACATCCAGTCCCTCATAACATTGCAGCCGGATCAGTTTGCGGCCCAGAGTTTCCGACAATACCTTGGCCACTTCGGTTTTGCCGACCCCGGCCTCGCCTTCCAGAAACAGCGGCCGGCCCATTTTCAGGCTGAGAAACAGAATTGTCGCCAGCGCCCGGTCGGCAACATATCCGGCATCTGAAAGCAGTTTCAGCGTTTCATCGATTGAGGTTGGTATGCGGTGCATGGGCAAGGGCGCCTTGTAACGGTTGGGCCTGAATATAACGCTTGAGCCAGACATTTCATCGAACCTGACACCGTTATTGAAGTACGGTTTCGCATGCCTGATTTAACATGGCAATGCCTGCATCCTGAGCTTCCTGACAGCCGGCACCGGCCACATTCAAATTTCCCGACGCCTGGAATGGATACCATTTACCGGCGCCTGATCGCCGGTTGGTGTCAGCCGATGCTTGCCTGACGCAACCGATCTGATTTGACCGCGTTAGCTGACATATGAATTGATTGTTCCTGTTTCACGCGCCGCATGTGTTTTCAGAAAATTGTGGACTTGTCGTCGCTTCGCAGGCAGTCATGAACCAATGGATCAATGCCAAACCGGACCATCGCCATTGAAGAAGACATCTGCAATCCGTCTTGCCGGAACATGTGCGCTTGCGCTGGTGTCGGGGACCGTCGCGACATCGGCGATGGCGGACATCAGAATTGCCGTCGTCGGGCCTGAGACGGGCCAGTTCCGCGCGCTCGGCGAACAGATGCGCCTCGGCGCCGCCCTGGCCGTTGCCGATATCAATGGTGCCGGTGGCATCAACGGCGAGCGGCTCATCCTGGAAACCGGCAACGATCTTTGTGAAGCCGATCGCGCCACGGCGGTCGCCAACCAGATGGTCGGGCGCAACGTCGTCGCCGTCATCGGACATATCTGCTCAGCCGCCTCGATCGCCGCATCGCAGGTTTACAACAATGCGGCGGTGATCCAGATTTCGCCGGCATCAGCCAGTCCGGCTTTCACCGACAATCGGCCTGATCCGGCCGGCGGCACGTACCGGCTCTACGGTCGCGAAGACGATCAGCCGAAAATTGCCGGACAGTTTCTTGCCCGCAGACACGGCGACCAAAAGATTGCGTTCGTTCACGACGGTTCCGGCTACGGCAAGGGCCTGGCGGACGCAACAAGGACTGCCTTTGAGGCGGCCGGCGGATTTCCGGCATTTGTCAAAGGCTACGAAGCCGGGCGGAACGACTATTCAGCGCTTGTCAGGACGCTGAAAAGCCAGAAAATCGAAGTGCTTTTCCTGGGTGGCTACCCGGCAGAGGCCGGCATCATTGCCCGGCAGATGCGCGAGCAGGGCATGAAAACATTGCTGATGGGCGGCGACGCGCTGTTGAGCGTGGAATATCAGCAAGCCGCCGGCGATGCCGCGACCGGCACATTGGTAACCTCGCCACCGGACCCGCGGAACAATCCCGGATCCGTACAACTTGTCGAGCGCATCCGCGGCGGTGGCGATGAGCCGGAAGTTTTTACGCTCAACGCCTATGCGGCGGTCCAGGTCTGGGCCCAGGCCGTCAGACAAAACAGCTCGTCGGCATACCGTTCCGTCAGCCAGGCGCTTAACGAAGGCCGCTTCAAAACCGTCGTTGGCGATATTGCCTTCAATAGCAGAGGCGATGTGTCGATCCCGGGTTACATTGTCTATGAATGGCAGGGAAACTGGTATGCGCCGCTGCCGGACCAGAACTGAATTTATCGGGTTTCGCGATGATTGAACTACCATCATCCCTGGCGCTGACGATCGGCCACGCCTCCAGCGAACGTCTGAAATCGGGCGTGACAATTATCCTGCCGGATCAGCCGGCAATTGCCTCCTGCCATATTGCAGGCGGCAGTCCGGGAACCCGTGAAACCGACCTGCTTTCACCGGAAAACACGGTTGAAGCAGTCGACGCTATCGTGCTTTCGGGCGGCTCGGCATTCGGGCTGGCGGCAGCCGACGGCGCGGCCACCTGGCTTGCCGGTCAGGGCCGCGGCTTTACCGTCGGCGACGCGCGAGTTCCCATTGTTCCGGCAGCAATTCTGTTCGATCTTCTGAACGGCGGCGACAAATCGGCAATCTCCGGCGCTCAAAACCCCTATTCAGTGCTCGGCCGGCAAGCCTGCGAAATGGCATCGAGGATGACCGGCGAAGGCTCCGTCGGCGCTGGCACCGGCGCCACGCTGGCAGACGTCAAGGGCGGATTCGGTACCGCAACGGCGACGCTTGGCAATGGCGCGACCCTGACAGCCTTTGTCGCCGTCAATGCAGCAGGTTCGGCAACCTTTGCACAAAGCCACTATCTTCGCGCCGCAATGTTTGAAAAGGCCGGCGAGTTCGGCGGTTACGGGCTTCCGGCAGACTTACCTTCAGGCTCCGATCGTCCGGCAACAAAAGGATCCGCGGAACCCGGCGGCAATACCACCATTGCCGTCATCGCAACGGATCTGCCAATAACCAAGGCACAGCTGAAACGGCTTGCCATCGCCGCCCATGACGGTATCGCACTGGCCGTCTATCCGGCGCACACGCCACTGGACGGCGATACCATCTTCACGCTGACAACCAGCCGCGAAAACACTCCGGCAAGTCTTCGCGACATGGTGGAGGCGTCGGCTCTTTCGTCGGCAACGCTGGCGCGGGCGATCGCCCGTGGCGTTGCCCATGCGACGCCTGCGGCAAATGACATCGTTGCCGTCTGGTCTGAACGCCGCCCGAGGCAATGACACGCAAGCCGGACCAATGTCAGGTGTTTCAGCGCAAGTGAATTGCAGCGGAGGGTTCAAACCGGATAGACTGCCGTCCGGAGAATCCGTCATGTCCATCGAACTCGATCCTGCCGATATCCGAATCCTGCGCATCATGCAGCAGGATGCATCATTGGCGATTGCCGAAATTGCCCGCCAGGCCGGCATGAGCCAGACCCCCGCCTGGCGCCGCATCAAGCGCCTGAAGGAAGCCGGAATCATCCGCGGCGTGATTGCCCTGGTCGACCGCGAACGGGTCGGCCTGGATTTTGCAGCCTACACATTCGTCAAACTGGCGCTGCCCAGCCGGCAGAACATGGAATCTTTCGACCGGATGGTGAATTTATGGCCGGAAGTGCAACTTTGCGAACGGGTCACCGGAGCGGTCGATTATCTCCTGAAGATCGTTACCGAGGACATCAAGTCATACGACCTGTTCCTGCGCCACAAACTGATGGACAATGAGCTTGTCAGCGATGTCCAGTCGCGTATCGTTGTCGCGACGGTCAAGGACACGCCGGCATTGCCGCTGTTCGAACCTTGAGACGGGATTTCGGGGGATTAGCAGCGATAGTTCCAGTGCTGTTGCGCCCTTGGACTTGCCTCCGCTTCGACAAATGCCTAACCAGCCACGAACAGGCGCCCTGGCGTCCGGAAATGGACATGACGACGATATGACGAGACCCATCATCATTGCACCCTCGGTGCTGGCGAGCGATTTTTCCCGGCTTGGCGATGAAATCAGGGCGTCGGCCGAGGCCGGCTGCGACTGGATACACCTGGATGTCATGGACGGGCACTTTGTGCCCAATATCACCTTCGGCCCGCCGGTGATTGCCGCCGTCCGCCCGGCTGCCGCAATCCCGTTCGATACCCATCTGATGATCGCCCCGGCCGACCCCTATCTGGAGTCATTTTCCAATGCCGGATCAGACCGGATTACCGTTCACGCGGAAGCCGGCCCGCATCTGGACCGGTCGCTGCAGACGATCCGCGATCTCGGCAAACAGGCCGGTGTGGCGCTCAACCCGGCAACGCCGGTGTCAGCGATCGAACATGTAATCGACCGGCTCGACATGGTGCTGGTGATGACTGTCAATCCGGGCTTTGGCGGCCAGGCTTTCATTCCAGCCATGCTCGACAAAATCCGTCAGATCAAGGCGCTGATCGGCGGCCGGGACATCGATATTCAGGTCGATGGCGGCGTCACGGTCGAAACTGCCGGGCCTATTGCCGCTGCCGGCGCCAATGTGCTGGTGGCAGGCTCGGCAATCTTCAAGCACGGCGCTACCTCCTATGGTGCAAATATCAGCGCTATCCGGCAGGCTGCCGAAAGCGCCAGAGGTGATATATGCTGATCCTGATGTTTCGCACCATTGCCCTGATATCAGGTATTGCCCTGTTGTCCGGCAACGCTATGGCCGGCGATTTTGCCGAGCGGCATGTTTTCGGTTTTTCGCCGGATGGCCGGTATTTTGCTTTTGAGGAATACGGCGTCCAGGATGGTTCCGGGTTTCCCTATTCCAATATCTATCTGATCGAAGTCGAAGGCGACCGCTGGCTGCCTGGGACACCCATACGGGTGCGCATCGACGATGAAACGGCGACGATTGAGGATGTCAGGCTTCAGGCACGAAGCAAAGCGGAACCGAAACTCGGCCAGCTTGAGATCGATAACCAGCCGGTTCATGCGGCCTCCAACCCGGTGACCCAACTGAATGCGGATTTCAATTTTGTTCTCATCAACCCGCGCACCGTCGTACCGCCGGTCGATCAGCAATATGCGTTCCGGCTGTCCGCCTTCCCCCTGCCCGGCCCGAGCCATTGCGAAAGTTTTGGACAAACCAAGGGATTTGATCTCGAGCTGATATACGGACCGGACGACATCAATGTTGTCCTGCAACACGATGAACAGATTCCGAAGAGCCGGTCCTGCCCGCTGGATTATCAGATCGCCGATATCTATACATTCTATCCTGAGGCCGGTTCGCCGGTGTTTGCCCTCCTGATCCGCATGCTTCAGGTTGGATTTGAAGGGCCGGATGGCCGTTATCTGGCCGTAACCGGTCAATTGCCCCTTTAATCAAGAGATCCTGGCATAACCATGTGCCGGACCGAAGGACGCTTCAATGATTCCCCGCTATTCCCGTCCCGAAATGGCCGACATCTGGTCGCCGGAGAGCAAATTCCGCATCTGGTTTGAAATCGAAGCCCACGCGATGACGGCCATGGCCGAACTCGGCACAGTTCCAAAAAAGGCTGCGGAAACGGTCTGGAAAAAAGGCCGGGAAGCGGAATTCAACGTTGACCGGATCGACGAGATCGAGCGTGAGGTCAAACATGACGTCATCGCCTTCCTGACCCACTTGTCGGAAATCGTCGGACCCGAAGCCCGCTTCGTGCACCAGGGCATGACGTCTTCGGATGTGCTCGACACCTGTTTCAACGTTCAGCTTGTCAAAGCCGCAGACCTGCTGCTGGCCGATCTCGACGGGCTTCTTGCCGCCATCAAGCGCCGCGCCATGGAACACAAGGACACGCTGACGATCGGCCGCTCGCACGGCATCCACGCCGAGCCGGTGACGTTCGGTCTCAAGCTGGCCCAGGCCTATGCCGAATTCGACCGCGCCAGGGAACGCCTGATCATAGCCCGCAAGGACATCGCCACCTGCGCCATATCCGGGGCTGTCGGAACCTTCGCCAATATCGATCCGCGCGTCGAAGCCCATGTTGCCGAACAGATGGGGCTGGAAGCCGAGCCGGTGTCGACACAGGTTATCCCGCGCGACCGCCATGCCATGTTCTTTGCGACCCTTGGCGTCATCGCCTCGTCCGTGGAACGGCTTGCCACCGAAGTCCGCCATTTGCAGCGCACCGAAGTGCTGGAAGCGGAGGAATATTTTTCGCCCGGCCAGAAGGGTTCCTCGGCAATGCCGCACAAGCGCAATCCGATCCTGACGGAAAACCTCACAGGGCTTGCCCGGATGGTGCGCTCCTACGCGCTGCCGGCGATGGAAAATGTCGCGCTGTGGCATGAACGCGATATCTCCCATTCCTCGGTGGAGCGCATGATCGGCCCCGACGCCACGGTGACACTGGATTTCGCGCTCGCCCGCCTGACCGGCGTCATCGACAAACTGATGATCTACCCGGACCGGATGAAAGCCAATCTCGACCGTCTCGGCGGGCTGGTCCATTCCCAGCGGGTCCTGCTGGCGCTCACCCAGGCCGGTGTTTCGCGCGAGGATGCCTACAGCATGGTCCAGCGCAACGCCATGCGTGTGTGGGAAGCCGACGCTGATTTCCTGACCGAGTTGCTGGCCGACGGCGATGTGCGTGCGGCACTGTCAGAGGACGAGATTCGCGAGAAATTCGACCTCGGTTACCATACCAAACATGTGGATACGATCTTCCAGCGGGTCTTCGGTGACGTTTAAGACCGATGAAAATCGCTGACGCCGACATTCTGATCCTGCCAGGCCTGTTCGGCGGCACCGAGGATTACTGGTATTCCCGATGGGCCGGCAAACTGGCAACAGCCAGACGCGTGGAACAGGACAGCTGGGACGAACCGGATTGCGCGAACTGGGTTGAGCGGCTTGTTGCAACCGTCGCCGAGGCCAGCCGGCCCGTGGTGCTTGTCGGTCACTCGTTGGGGGCGATGACAATCGTCCATGCCGCGCCGATGCTTGCGGAGACAAACGTCAAGGCAGCGTTCCTTGTCGCGCCGCCCGATCTCGATCAGATCGTTGAAACCTATCCGCAAACGGCGTCGTTCCTGCCGGTCCCGCGTGATCCGCTGCCGTTTCCGTCTTATGTGATCGCCAGCCAGACTGATCCTTATGGCGCGTACAGTTACGCCGACGACATGGCCGCAGCCTGGGGCTCGGCGATTTTCGATGCCGGCGACAGCGGGCACATCAACTCAGACAGCGGCCATGGTCCGTGGCCGGAAGGTCTGATGATGTTCGCCCGGCTTCTCAAGCAAATCTGAACAGCAGGCCCCGCGGCTTGGGCTGAACCGTTCGCGATGATAGCCAAATTGCCGTCAGGATCATCGCTGAAAGTCGCACTATTCACCGGGTTTCAGAATTTTGGTCATGTGCACCTTGTTGCCGGTCCTTCCCGTTTCCTGCCATCCAAAGTGAGAATAGAGGCTGATATTTTCAGGCATGTCCACATGTGTGCTCAGGCGCAATTCGCCCAAGCCCATTCTGCGGCTTTCGCTTTCGGCATGTTCCATCAATCGGCGGCCAAGACCCAAGCCGGAGAACGGCGGATCAACCGCGATATTTGCAAGAAGCATAAACGTGTCATTCGGGATCAGGATCAGTCCGCCGATGATCGATTGATCGTGCTCGGCAACCAAAACCAGATGGTTTTGGATGTCATCAGCGATCCCCTCCGACACAGCCGGCAGGCCTGTCAAACGCAACGCATAGTCTGAATATGCCGCGTCAATACACCTTGTAAGCGCTGTCGCGTCTTTCTGCTCTGCCCGGCGTATTGTCCAATCCGCCATATTGCAACCATCCGAATTCGCATTGGTACAATGACGGTTGCGGACAGCGGTCAAGCCTCAATCGTGCACAACCGGTCTAAGACGATTTTACCGCCTGCCGGGCCGCTGCAACCAGGTCTCCCGCACCTCTGGCGATATACAGGCCGTCGGTCGCCATGGCGAAAAGCTGGTAACCGTAACCGGCATATTGGGCCACTACGCCAGGGTCGAAGACAAAGATCGCCGGGAATTTTCCGGCAGCCTTGGCCCGCCTGGCAATTTCGGCGACACCTTCCATCATGTCGTCGAGCACGGGATTGACCGTCTTGCCGCCGCTCCAGGCGATGGAGAAATCCGACGGGCCGACAAAGATGCCGTCAATGCCGTCTACCGCCAGAATGTCATCCAGCGCATCGAGCGCTTCACGGGTCTCGATCATGGCAATCGCCAGCGAATCGGCATTGGCGGATTCCAGGTAGGCCTGATTGCTCTCATAACCGCCAAGCGTGATGGCCCGGTGCGGCCCCCATGACCGGCCGCCCAGCGGCGGGAACTTCATCGATTCCGCGAAGGCGCGGGCATCGGCGACCGAATTGATCATCGGCGCAATGACTGCCGAAGCGCCCAGATCCAGAGCCCGGCTGGCCATATCGAAGCGGCCGACCGGGATCCGGACGATCGCCGGCTTGCCGGCCAGGCGGATCGCGCCGATGCCATCGGTGACGCTTTGTGTCGTCTGGGCGCCGTGCTGCATATCCAGCGTCACCGTGTCGAAGTCGGTGCGGGCACAGGCTTCGGCAACATACTGGCTGGGAATCCCCGACCAGGCGGAAAACACCGCCTTGCCGGACCTGATCTTTGATGAAAGCTGATCTGCCATCGGGTCGCGGGGGGCCCTAGGCCTCGTTCTCCACCTGATCGATGGCGACGCCCAACATTTCCATCATCTTTTCACGCAGGTCTTCATCGGATATGCTGACCCCCGCCGCGTCGAGATCGCCGCGAAGTTTGCGGAAAACATCTTCGTCTCCGGCTTCCTCAAAGTCTGCCCGGACGACCTCGCGGGCATATGCGTCGGCCTCGTCGCCGCTTTTGCCCAGCAATTCGGAAGCCCAGAGGCCAAGCAGCTTGTTGCGCCGGGCCTCGGCTTTGAATTTCAGAGCTTCATCATGGGCGAACTTGTTCTCAAAGGCTTTTTCACGATTGTTGAATGTGGTCATTGTCTGAATATCTCCGCTTTGATGTCGGGTTTTACCGGGCTCGGCAGCCTCGCGCAACGTCAATTGCATGTTTGCCCGCCGGCATGGAAAATTCCATTAACAGATAGATTGTGTCGCCGCTCCCTTTCCGCTAGGTTCCGCCGCGCGCCGGGCAGCTTCTTTTGATTCCATCAATGCCGCGGTGCTAGTTTCAAGACAATCCCGAATCGAACATATTATGAACCGTCGCCGCCGTATTTATGAAGGCAAGGGCAAGATCCTCTACGAAGGACCCGAGCCTGGAACGCTTGTCCAGCATTTCAAGGACGATGCCACAGCATTCAACAACAAGAAACACGAGATCATCGATGGCAAGGGTGTGCTCAACAACCGGATTTCGGAATATATCTTCGAACATCTGAACACGATTGGCATTCCGACCCATTTCATTCGCCGTCTCAACATGCGCGAACAGCTGATCCGGGAAGTGGAAATCATTCCGCTCGAAGTGGTCGTGCGCAATGTCGCCGCCGGTTCGCTCTCCAAGCGCCTCGGCATCGATGAAGGCACAGCCCTGCCCCGCTCGATTATCGAATTCTACTACAAGGCTGACGAACTCGACGATCCGATGGTTTCAGAAGAGCATGTCACCGCGTTCGGCTGGGCAACCCCCCAGGAGATCGACGACATCATGTCGCTGGCGATCCGGGTCAACGATTTTCTCACCGGCCTGTTTCTCGGTGTCGGTATCCGCCTTGTCGATTTCAAGATCGAATGCGGGCGTCATTGGGAAAACGAGATGATGCGGATTGTCGTCGCCGACGAGATTTCGCCTGATTCGTGCCGGCTGTGGGATATCGAAACCAACGACAAGATGGACAAGGATCGTTTCCGGCGCGATCTCGGCGGCATGCTTGAGGCCTACCAGGAAGTCGCCCGCCGCCTTGGCATCATGAACGAGAACGAGACAGTGACCCATTCCGGCCCGCGGCTGGTGCAGTAGGACGCAACCATGAAAGCGCGCATTTTCGTTACCTTGAAGACAAGCGTTCTTGATCCCCAGGGCCAGGCCATTCACGGCGCGCTCGATGCCCTGGGCTTCGGCGGGGTTGAATCCGTGCGCCAGGGCAAGGTCATCGACATCGAACTGGCCAGCGATGATCAGGCGGACCGGCGCCTGAAGGAGATGTGCGAGAAGCTGCTCGCCAATACCGTGATCGAGGACTACCGGATCGAGATCGTCTGAACGGAACGGTCCGCGACGGCCGGAATGCCTTGAAACGCAAATGAATGACGTCCGCATATCCAAGTTCATGTCCCTTGTCCTGCGCCACGACCCCGGAGCGGCGGGCCTGAAGCTCGACGCCAACGGCTGGACGGATCTCGCCGCGCTGTGTGCAGAGGCGGAAAAGCGCTTCGGTGCATCGCAATCGGATATTCGCAGGATCGTCGCGGCAAGCGACAAGCAGCGCTTCATCATCGAAGGTGATCGTATCCGCGCCAATCAGGGCCATTCCGTCACTGTCGAACTGGGCCTGATACCGGTTCCGCCGCCGGCGCTGCTTTATCATGGAACAATTGCCGCTTTCTCAGTTCCGATAGAACTCAGAAGGCCTAATCAAGGGCAATCGTCATCATGTGCACCTTTCGGCCGACATACAAACAGCCGAACGGGTTGCGGTTCGGCGCACCAAACCCTGGCTGATCTACACGATCGCAGCCGGACGAATGGCTGAAGACGGGTATCACTTTTATCGCAGCGAAAACGGCGTCTGGCTGACGGACCGTGTTCCGGCGAAATATCTTTCTGTTTTTTCCAGGGATGGCCAACGCGCCGGTTGATCAGCAACCGCTGCGTTGCCGACATCCGTATTGCCGGGCTTCAGCCGACACCAAGCGTGCGCCGCGTCTCGCCACGGGAGTTCAGCGGCCCCGCCGGTCCCGGACTTGCACCAACGGCTTCGAAGGAACCGCCATCTACAGCACTTTCATCGCCAATCAGATAGCGGATCCTGTTGGCGATAGCAGTGCGGCTTTCGCGAAGCCGCCAGGCTACTCCGGACATCATCAGTCCGGCCAGCCCGATGAATGAAAGCACGGCCAGATCAGCCAGCGTCAACAGCGCTTTCACCTGAGCAGGATCTTCCGGCGAGTAGACAATCGGAACATGCTTTCCAGGTTCCGGTTTCTTGAATGCCAGCATGGACAAACGCATCGAGGCACGGTGTTCCTGTCCGTCCGCCAGGACAAACCAGAGCTCGGAGAAATTCGATTTCTCAATCTCAAGGTCGATATTCGGGAAACCGCGCTGCAGACTTTTTGCCGACTTGCAATCCCACCAGCGGGCGCGCTTGCCGATGGCTTCCGCAGCTGCGCTTGAAATCTCGCACTGCTTGAATGATCTGATAATCTGCGCGTCCGCCCGGACAAAACCATAATGGTCGTGTACCCGCAGCCCGGCAAAAATCAGCGGCAGAATGGCGACGGCGACGCCGGCCTTGATCAGCATCAGCAGACCGGAATCCAGCAATCTTAAAACTCTGTCGTCGGAATTCTCCAAGGATCTGCCCACATCGTCCGGTGCCATATCAACTCAGTCAAGGTAAGCGGAAAAAATTAATCTCCGTTCAGATTATCTGTTCGAATTGAATCCGTTAACGTTAAAGGGCTTGACGCCGCTCGCCGCATTTGGAACCTGCTGCTTTCAAGACCGGAATCGAAGATGCCGCACTGCATGACAATCAGGATAAACCGGAGCCGCATATGAAAGCTTCAATCATTCAGTTTCCCGGAACAAACCGCGAGCGTGACATGATCGCTGCGCTTAAACTGGCATCCGGACAAAACCCGGATCTGGTCTGGCATGAGGAAACCGCTTTGCCGGGACGGCCGGACCTGATCGTCCTGCCCGGCGGTTTTTCCTATGGCGACTATCTGCGGTCAGGCGCCATCGCCGCGCTTTCGCCGATCATGCGCGATGTCGTCCGCCAGGCAGCGGACGGGGTGCTTGTGCTCGGCGTCTGCAACGGTTTTCAGGCGCTCTGTGAAGCAGGCCTCCTGCCCGGCGCGCTGATGCGCAACGCCTCCTTGAAATTCGTCTGCCGCAGCGTCCGCTTGCAGATCGAAAACAACAGAACCGCCTTCACCAGTCACTATTCTGCAGGCCAGGTGATCGATTGCCCGGTCGCGCACCATGACGGCAATTTTTTCGCCGACCAGACTGTGCTTGAGGAGCTTGAAGGCGAACGACGCATCGTTTTCCGCTATGCCGAGGGGACAAACCCCAATGGCTCGCAACACGATATTGCCGGCATCATCAATCAGGCCGGCAATGTGCTCGGCATGATGCCGCATCCGGAGGATCTGGTGGAAGCAGCCCATGGCGGAACAGACGGCCTTGGCCTGTTTGCGAGCCTTGTCGAGGGTCTGGACAGGAAAGCGGCCTGATGCCGTTGCGGCTCGCCACGGCCGGGATCATCGCGTTCTCTCTGACGGCCTGCGCGACATCAACCGACTATCTGGAGTACCGGCCGAAGGACCGGCCGCAAATTGTGGCGGACCGGCTTTTGTCGGCGGTGCGGACGTGCTGGTTCGGCGACAATGGAAACGGTTTTTCCGGCTATGCCTACGAGCCGGAACTGGCCAGCCATACCAACCGGCCGCGAATCCTGATCGTCCGCGACGATGAACCGGGCGGCCTGCCGCGGCTCGTCATCGAAGCCTCACGCGAAAAATCCCGCACCAGCGTCAAACTGTTCGGACCGCTGCTTGCCACGCCGCTCGGGCCGCGCATTCAAGGCGACATCAAGCGCTGGACCAGTGGCCAGTCAGACTGCAGCTGATCCCGGCGCTGCTTGCTCAACAGGCTCAAGCCAGCCTTCATATCCGACGATGAGACCGGCGAGCGGAACCGAAATCCGGACGTGAAAATTGAACCGGCCATCGATGACATCCTCATAGGCATCGATCTTCGGCATCAGAAATCGCGGCAGCGGCGGCCCGAAGAGGTTCCAGTTGCGCTCCACAAGCCGCAATCTGTCACCATTCCTGACCAGACAAAGTCCGAATGTGAGCAATCCGAACCGCTCCATCAACAGCCCGCTATTCCGTCCGGCTCCGGCGAATTGCCGGCTCCGGAAACGCTCGCCGTCGAAATCACGCTGCCAGAGTTCGCGTCCGCGGCTGACCGACATCATCACCTTCAACGGAATATCCTTGCCGGGCACCGGGAACCCGATGATCGCTGCAATGAGGCGCGACAACATGCCCTCTCCCCGCTCCACCGCAGCGGTGCCGGAAAATTGGTGACGGCCATTGATATCATGCGCCGCCCGAATCTGCGGGCTGAGCGCCGAAAAAGCGGCCCCAAGCAATCTGCGATAGAGCGGCAGGTCGGCATGTCGGGCATTGTCATCAAGGAGGGCCGTGCGAATGCCGAACCGTTCAAACCAGGGCTGGTAATCGGCAAGTTCGAAATCTTCGTCTGCCGCACGTGCACCGGCGGCCGGCGGCGCTCCGTCTGCAAGTCTGCGCACGGTGACCGCCGCAGCGATAACGGGAATGTTCAACCCTGCATCGCTCTCCGCGATCACCGCCCACGAGCGTCGTGAAGTCCGGCCCCCGGCCTGCCCGATCACCGTCACAAACATGCCGCTGCGATGATCGCCCCAGGTAAAGGTGCGTGTCACGAAATGCATCAAACCGGCAAGCCGGCCGAGCCCAGGCAATATCCGCAACCGGACAAGCCAGGCGGACAGGACAAGACAGAAGTGAAAGACCTGCGGCCGCGTTCCGACACCGAACCAGGCGGATTTCAGCCCCGGCCAATGCGCAGCAAGGAACGGCGGATCGGGCACATCGACCAGCGAAAAGGCCATTTGCGGCAACGGCGCGATGCCGGGGACAATGATTGTCCGGCGACGCACATCTGTCAGTCCATATCCGTGGGCTCCGTTTTCGCCTGCAAGCGCGATCCGCCTGCCGGCATATGAGATGATCGCCTTGATGACATTGAGGCCAAGATCGGCGCGCGGCGATGGCGCAACGCCGGCTTCGACAGCCTCTACCGTGTCCATATCAGCGGCGAGAGTGCGGACAACTGCGCCGGAAAGCGCGGGAAATGTCGATACGCCGGAAAGGACGAATTTCCCGGCGGCCAAGGCGTCTTCGTTGCATTGGTCAATGCCCTGCACGAATTCGCGCCCGTCCGCCAGATCGAGATAATGTGCGCTCTCAGCCAGCGCCGTCCGGACGACCCGGTAAGGGTCCTCGCCATAAATCTGGAATGGGCCGGCAGCATCAATCACGATATCCGGCTTTAACTGCTGCATCTGTACAGCCAGATCGCCGTTGCGATCAAACCGGGCGGCCACCAATTCTGCACCCTGCGGCGCGACAATCGCCGCCGCACACGACCTCACGCAGTGCCGCGCCCGTTCCAGCGAACGCCCGGCGACAAATATTTTCAGCCGGTGATCATCGGCGAGCAGGTCGACAAGCCTGCGGCCGAAGGTGCCATAACCGCCGATTATCACGACACGCAGGCGCGACTCTTCGCTCACAGAAACCGCTTGGCGTCAGCCGGATCGGGAATGATGCAACTGTCGCGTTTGCCGAACATGCTATAGCGGTTCCTGGCGACAAAATCGTAAAATCCGTCGCGGACAAACCGGGGCAGAAACCGGAATATCGTCATCAGCGGCCAGGGCAGCCACATTCGCCCTGCAGCGCGCAGCGCGGCATCGGATTTGTGCCAGGCGCGGCCATCCTGCACAAACAGGAATGTCCGGTTGTTGACCGGGTCGAGCCCGTAATGGCGGTAGATAGCCTGACCGAGTTCGGATTGCGTGGTGCAAAAACGGAAGCGATGCTGCCGGTCGTTGCGCAAAACGTATCCGACGAACCCGGAACACAAGACGCAGACGCCGTCAAAGAAGATGATCGGCCCGTCATCGTCAAAATCCGGCACAGCCGGATCGTCGCGGTAGGAATATGGCTGCTTCGCCAGCATGATTACCCCCTGCTCGATGTCTTTAAACCACATGGGTCGGCATGGAGGGATATAAAACCCGGTTGCGACGGAATGTCTGAGGCCTATTGGTTCATATTGGTGCGCTGAGACGTTCTACTCAGGCTATTGAAGGCGAAATGACAGTGGCAATCAACGTGCCGCCGGCATCGGAGAACCAGCAGCGGCCAAGGTTTCCAGCGCAAAGCGCGTTTGACGATCGGTCGAATTTCCCCCTTCAACAATTGAAATCAGGATCTCTCGCGCCGCGCCGCTGCATTTGCTTGCATCAACAAGGCTCTCGGTCCGGCCTTCCTCAAGGCAGATTCTCAGGCCGTTCTCAAGATCGGTCAGATCCCCGCGCTCCAGAATAACCTCCAGGGCGGACCGCCGAACAAGAGCCGAACTGTCCCGGAAACCGGCCACGGCCTTCTCAGGAGCGGAAGCAGTCACGGATTTCCAGGCGACGGACCGCACGATCGCATCGGGATCGTCAAGCAGCGCTGAGAGGCGATCGGCTGCTTCGGCAGAACTGTTGGCGATCGCTCGTGACGCGGCCCCACGGATGCGCGGATCGGGATCATCAAGGGCATTGACCAGCTTCGCGATCAGGCCTTCTGGCAGCGGGCTTTTTTCAGAACGCCGCGCGATCGTCTCAAAGCCGGCGAAACGGATACCCTCATCTTCCGCTGCGCACGCCTCCACAATTGCCTGTTCGACCTCGTCGCCTGGGCAATCGGCTGCAACTCTGATGGCAACAAGACGGATGTCACTGCCAATATCATCAGGGCCATCGACGGCAATCCGCCGACGGCGGCCCGCAGGTTCGCCAACGGCGGGATGGGCAAATTCATTCTCCGGAGGCGCGTTGTCGTCCGCATCAGGACGCCCGGCCGCCGGCGTCTGGATGGCCTGAAGTGTCGATTGCGGAAATTGGCCCTCGATCACATTGCGACCCGGATCATGTTTGTCGTCGCCGTCACCCGGAAGACCCTCCAGATCCTCCAAGGGGACAATTTCGCCGTCCGGAGTAATCCTGATTCGTCCTGGAGCGGCATCTTCAAACTTCGGTGCACCAAGGTCCTCGCCCCGCTCAAGCTCGACTTTGGCCGCCCGACGGCCGGCTTCGAGAAGGTTTCCCCGTACGGCATCGACGAGAATGTTTCGTGCTTTCGCGCAAAAGGGATCCAGTCCTTCCATGGCGATATCCGCCAACGTAGCAAGAGCGGTTGTTCTGACCTGTCTGACGGAATCAGTGACGCCAGCTCGGAGCGTTTCAATCGATTTCTCCGAATGAAACGAGCTGAGTGACCGCAACGCCGCAATCCGCACGTTCTGGGGACGGCCTGCGTCGACCACGATCCCGCAGAGTGCATCCTCTGCCTCCGGACCGCAAACACTGGGAACGATCGCTGCACAGACTGCTGCCAGACGGGCGCCGCCTGTCTCCATCCACGCCAGCACATTTGCAGCAAGGTCTTCCGGCCTCGTCTGTTCCGGGCAAGCCGCAATCGTTTTCAGCGCAAGCGCCCTGATCTCCTCATCGGAATCGGCAAGTGCGGCTTCTGTAATATCAAAACGTGATGTCGCAAACGCAGCGAGAGCCGCGCGGCGGACCGTCACATCCGGATCTTTGAGCGCAAGATCGGCTACAGCCGGATCGTCGCAGTCAAGGCTGTTGATCGCCAGGCGCCGGATATCCGGGCTGGCATCGGTAACGAGCAGATCACGCATCGGCACCAGGAGATCACCACTGGTCTTCGACAGCGCGCTGAGTGCCCGCTCGCGGCCAGGCGTTTCACTGCCGCGAATAATTGCGAGAAGTGCCGCGATCCCGCTATCGGGAATCTGCGCCAGCGCAGCAAACACGACATGATCCAGATCCTGGCCCATTTCGTCCGCGCGCGCTTCAAGCATGTCTTCGACCGCGTCGCGAACACCCATGGCCCCGAGCGCCGAGATTGCTGCAACCTGAACCTCGAGCCACTCATCCCATAACCCGACTTCTTCCCATGCGACATCTTGATCGCAGCGGTCCTTTGTCAGCTTGCGAAGCAGCGGTATGGACGCACTGTCCCTTAACCGGCACAGCGCCTGGATTGCCGCGATCTTCACCTCTTTTACCGGATCGCCCATCAGTGAGCGGAGGATTGCTTCCGCATCGGCCGG
>CAMYKZ010000049.1 GCA_947259045.1 uncultured Afifella sp. | reverse complement strand
GCCAGCTGCCGGCAGCCAGCGGCGCGGACCGGTCGAGAAACGCCTTGGCAAACGCGATGACCTTATCACCGCGCCTGGGATTGAACCCGCCAGCGCGTTGCGCGCCATCGTCCTCCGAAATCGCATCCGTGCCGTAGAGCGCATCGTAGAGCGAACCCCAGCGGGCATTTGCGGCATTCAGCGCATAACGCGCATTCATCACCGGCACGACAAGCTGCGGCCCGGCAACATCGTTGATTTCCGGATCGGTATTGGCGGTGCGAATGGAGAAGCCATCGCCCTCCGGGCACAAATAGCCGATCTCGCCCAAAAAGGCCTTGTAGGCGCCCATATCGCTCAGGGGTCCGGGATTCTGCCGATGCCATTCATCGATCTTTGCCTGCATCTCATCGCGCGCTGCAACCAGCCTGCGGTTGCGCGGCGCCATTTCGTGGACTATTCCCTCAAATCCCGACCAGAACGCATCCTGGCTGACGCCAGTGCCCGGCAAGGCCTGATCGTTGATGAATTCATAAAGTTTGCGGGCAACCTGAAGGCCGCCGGCGTTAACGCGTTCCGTCATACATATTTCTCCTGATCTCTTAATGAGTGATGGGAACTAATCTGATCCGCGGCATCGGTTTGGCCGCCTGATCGTCGATTTGCAAGGAAAGGCGTAAATATAATGAATATTGTTACACCGGAAAAAGACACCCTTGGCAGCCGGATCGTGCGGGCCCGCGAAGCCGCCGGATTGAGCACGGCTCAACTGGCCCGCCGCATCGGCATCAGAACGGCGACGTTGACGAATTGGGAAGCGAACCAGTCCGAGCCCAGATCCGACCGGCTGAGAGCACTGGCCGGCCATATCAATGTCAGTCTGATCTGGCTTCTGGTCGGGCGCGGCTCGGCGCCTGCCGACGACGGTTCCTTTACCCAGGAAGTGCGGCTTCTGAAACAGGAAATCGGCGCCCTCGGCGAGGCGGCAGGCCAGATCGCCGCGCGGCTGGAACGCCTCGGCCAGCGGCTTGCCGAATTGGATAATCCTCCCGATCCGGAATGAAACCCCGCACGGTGGCCCGCTCAGCGCAATTTGTCCTTCAGCCCGGCAATCTGCGGCGACAGATGGCCATCGTCCAGGGCTATGGCACTGCTGAGTGCGGACAGCGCAAGTTCCACCTGCCCCGTCATTCGATAGGCAATGGCCTTTAGATAATAAGCTTCCGCCAGCCCCGGCTCAAGGCCAAGCGCCGCATCGAGAGAGGCCAACGCCGACGCGCCGTCGCTGACGGCAATCAGCACCCGCGCGAGCATCAGATGAACCTCGGCTGATCGTGGCGAAAGCCCGATCGCTTTGCGCAGGTCCTCGGCGGCAGCGTCAAAATTCTTCATCTGGAACCGAATCTGACCGCGGATCCGGTAACCTTTGGCCTTGTCGCGCTCCATATAGACAACGCGATCCGCCAGTTTCAGCGCATCACCATGCTGGCCCGTCGTGCTCATAATGTCGATGAGCTTGTAATGGGCTTCCAGCGAAGCCGGTTTGCGTCTGCGGTAATGTTCAAACTCGACGATTGCATCTTCGTGCCGGCCAAGCTCGAGCAGCACATTCGCCCGCGCCCAACTGACATCGGTATCGTCCGGCTTTTGCTTGGCCAGCAGCGTCAACGCATCGAGTGCGGCCTGCCGCTTGCCTGCTCCGGCAAGCGCTTTGGCCTTGCCGAGATGGAAGGCAAACCGATCGTTTTCATCGTCCGACCCGGAGATGGCATGATCGAAATCCAGCATGGCCTTGTCGAATTCGGACCGCTCAAGCCAGAAATCCGCCAGCATGCCGCTGGTCCAGCTATCGGCCGGATCGGCAAGGCGCGCCTGTTTCAACAGCTTGAATGCACTGCCCTTTTCATCGGCCAGAATTGCCGAATACGCTGCGAGGCGAAGCCAGCCGGCCGGCGGTTCGGAAACATTGCTCAGGGCCGCCCGGTAGATCCTCGCAGCCTCTGTATATTGGCCGAGTTCCAGCAGGATATCGCCGTGCAGCGCCAGGTAACTGCCGTCTTTCGGCGATAATCCGAGCAACCGTTCCGAATAGGTCCGGGCCGTCTCAAAATCCTTTTCCTGATAAAGCAGGCGGGCTGACAGTTCGAAGGTCAGCGGTGCTTCAGGCTGCTGGTCGATAATCTCATCAAGGGTCTTGCGTGCCAGGCCGACATATCCGGCCAATCCACTCGCATAAGCGCGATAGGCCGCAGCAGAACTGTGGCCGGGGTTGAACTCAAGGGCACGGGTCAGATCGCCGACCGCGGCAAAATAATGTTCAGCGCCGATCTGCACACGTCCGCGCATCGCCAGCAGGTCGGCACTCTCGGGATCGATCTTCACGGCCTTGTCCAGAACTGCCAGCGCATCCCGATATTGTTCAAGATAGAAAAGTGCTGCGCCCTTCAGCCACATGGCATCCGTATTGGTGTCATCAAGTTCGATTGCCCGGTTGGCGTCGTCAAGCGCCAGCCTGTCCTGATTGAGCATGAAGCGGGCATAACCGCGCTCATAATGAAAATAGGCGGTCTCGTCATAATCCGTCTCCGCCAGCCGGTACGCCTCAAGCGCCTGCTGATAGGCACCGCGCCGCCAATGCACATAACCCAGCGCATAATGCAGCCTCGCATCATCGGGCCGGAGATCCAGCGCGCTCACAAAATCAGCCTGGGCTCTGTCGAACCGTTCCAGATCGGTGTTCAGCCAGCCGCGCAGGCGGTAGCCCTGCGGGTCCTGACCCTCGTCTTTTATATAAATTTCAATTTCGCGCAGCGCGTCTATTGTGCGCGACTGAAAGCGAAGCGCATTTGCCAGATTGTAACGCGCATCATGATCGTCCGGGCTAAGCCTGACCGCCTTGAGAAAATCCAGTTCCGCCTGCTCATAATCGCGAACGTCCAGGGACAGCAGGCCGCGCTCGTAATAGAGATCGGAATTGTTCAGATCCAGCCGCAAGGCACGCTCGATATCGAGGCGTGCAAGATCCGTTCTTTCCGTCTGCCGATAGAAGCTGGCACGGGCGATAAAGGCGTAGGGATCGAGCGGAGCCAACTCGATGGCCGTTATGAAATCAGCCTCCGCCTCCTGGTAACTGTTCTCCAGGAACGCCACGAAAGCCCGCCGGCGGTGCGGGTAACCATAATCGGGACTGAGGCGGATGGCGCGGGTAAATTCAGACTTTGCCGGCGCCAGTTCGCGCCGATCAAGGTGGATATCACCTAGTGTCGCAGCCGCGTAGGCACGGGTGTAGCGCTCGAAATTCCGGTTTTCCGCGATCAGTTCGCAGGCAGAAAGACGTTGTTCGACAACACCTTCGTTGCAGCTTGCCCATTGCTGTTCAGTGGGCTCGGAAGTCCCCAAATGGGCTGCAAGAGCCGCCACCACCAAAGGAATTGCCGACATCCCCAAAACTCCCGGCTACTGAACGCATACATCAGGCGACGGATACCGTCCCCGGTCCATTGTTTAGCATCTCAGGCTTCTCACCGCCATAGGCCCAGTCGAGCAATTCGACGGTGTGGACAATCGGGATTCTGGTTCCGGTCGCAATCTGGGTCATGCAGCCAAGATTGCCGGTGGCAATCAGATCCGGCGCCGTGCGCTCGATATTGCGTACCTTGCGGTCACGCAGGCGGCGGGCGATTTCGGGCTGGAGAATGTTGTATGTTCCCGCCGATCCGCAGCACAGATGGCCCTCCGGCACATCGCGGACGGAAAATCCTGCCTTTTCCAGCAGCAGTTTCGGCTGGAATCTGATTTGCTGGCCGTGCTGCATGGAACAGGCGGAATGATAGGCGACCGTCAGGCCCGGCCGGTGATCGGGATCCGGCAGGTCGATTTCAGACAGATATTCGGTGATATCCCTGGCAAGGGCTGCAACCCGTGCCGCCTTTTGCGCATAGGCCGGATCCCGAGCCAGCATGTGACCGTAATCCTTGATCGTCGTGCCGCAGCCCGATGCGGTGATCAGGATCGCATCAAGCCCGTCACCGTCGATCTCGCGCATCCAGGCATCTACATTGGCCCGGGCAAACTCAAGTGCTGCCTCCTCGCGGCCCATGTGATGCACCAGCGCGCCGCAGCACCCCTCGCCGGCCGGCAGCACCACTTCAACGCCGAGCCGGTTCAACAGGCGGATCGTGGCATCATTGATCCCCGGGTCAAGCACCGGCTGGGCACAACCGGACAGAAGTGCGACACGACCCTGCCTGGCCTTTGCGCCCGGCTCGTCATTTATCGGAAACACTGCGCCTGCAACGGCACGGGACCGTTCGGGGAATTTGGCCGGGGCGAGTGCCAGCATGGCGCCAAGCCGCCGAAACGGCCCGCCCATCATGGCAAAGACCGGCGCCAGAGGCCGGCCGAAAAATGCCGCTGCCAGTGCCAGCCGGAAGCGCCCGGGATAGGGCAGAATGGCGCTCAGGACACCGCGAAATAGGCGGTCAGCCGGCGATCGCCGGTAGGTTTTTTCAATATGCGCCCGCGCCTGGTCGACGAGATGCATATAGTTGACGCCGGACGGGCAAGTGGTCATGCAGGACAGACAGGACAGGCAACGGTCAATATGGGTGACCACCTGTTTCGTCGCCGGTTTGTCGTTCTCCAGCATGTCCTTGATCAGGTAGATCCGGCCGCGGGGGCTGTCGAGTTCGTTGCCAAGTTCGACATAGGTCGGGCAGGTTGCGGTGCAAAAGCCGCAATGCACGCATTTGCGCAGGATCGAATTCGCTTCCTGGATCAGCGGATCGGCAAGCTGCTTTTCGTTAAAATGTGTCTGCATCGGCCTGGGTCCTTGTCTGACGTCACACGCCCGCAACCATGCGGCCCGGATTGAGAATGCCGTTGGGATCGAAACTGCCTTTCAGCCGCTTCGACAGGGCTGCAAGCGCCGGCGCCTGGGGTTCGAACGGCGCAATTGCCGTCCTCAGCGCCGGAGACCCGCGCATCAAAGTCGCATGGCCGCCAAACGATTGCACGGCATGACGGACAGGCTTTGCGCCGGCATTCTCCTCGTCGTCACTCTCGATCCAGATCAGGCCGCCGGACCAGTCGTAAAAATAGCGCGAGCCCAGACCGTCCAGCGCGGCCGTCACCGACGGCCCGTCGGCGGGCGCGACACTGACCCGCCAGAGCGGGTTTGTGCCGTGCAACGGTGTGACATCACGAACAGCGCGCCAGAGGACAGCCGACTTTTCAACGTCGATGATGTCGATTTCACCAAACGGCTGCAACTGTTCCACGAGTTTGCCGCACCGGTAAGCCACTGACGGTCCGAAACCTTCAATGCGCAGAAGGGTCAGAGCCCTGTCTGTCCCCGCGGGCATCGATTCAGCAATCGCAGCCGGCAGATGAGCCGCTGAGGAAACTTCCCATGGCGACCCCATGGCCGCACACATGGCCTCGACCGCCTGCCGGTCCGTCAGGCCGTGCAAAGCCACTGTTGATTGGGTTTCAGCGCGCGGCAGAACCTTGAATGTGACGTCGGTGGCAACCGCCAGCGTACCCCAGGAGCCGGCCATTCCCTTGGAAAGGTCGTAACCCGTGACATTCTTGACCACCCGGCCGCCGGACTTGTAGGCCTCGCCGCGGCCGGATACGGCATGAATACCGAGCACATGATCGCGGGCGGAGCCGGATTTGATGCGCCGCGGGCCGCAGACATTGGCGGCCAGAATGCCGCCGATCGTCCCCTGCCCGGCAGCCTCGCCGTTCAGGAGGCCCATATCCATCGGCTCAAACGCCAGTTCCTGGTCATTGCCGGCAAGCAGTTTTTCGATCTCGGCGATCGGCGTTCCGGCCCGGGCCGACAGCACCAGTTCATCCGGTTCATAGAGCGTGACCCCGCTCAGCGCCGAAAGATCGAGGCTGTATTCCGCCTGCACAGGCCGGCCGATGCCCCGCTTGCTGCCCTGGCCGCAGACTTCCAGCGGCGTCGCTTTTGCGGCAGCCCATGACACTGTTTCAAGAACGGCCGCCGCCGTTTCCGGTTTCAGGATTGTTGCCATTCCATTTGCCTCAGAACCGCGGAATATCGGGAAAGGGCACATGCCCTTTGTGAACATGCATGCGGCCAAGCTCGGCGCAGCGGTGCAATTGCGGGAACACCTTGCCCGGATTGAGCAGATGCTTTTCATCAAAGGCGCATTTGACGCGCTGCTGCTGTTTCAGGTCGTCCTCGGTGAACATTTCCGGCATCAGATCGCGCTTTTCCACGCCGACACCATGCTCGCCGGTCAGGACACCGCCGACCTCGACGCACAATCTCAGAATGTCGGCGCCGAAATCCTCCGCCCGCTGAAGCTCGCCGGGTTTGTTGGCATCATAGAGGATCAGCGGGTGCAGATTGCCGTCGCCGGCATGAAACACGTTGGCGACGCGCAAATCGTAATGAGCCGACAGCTCGCGCATGCGTGCCAGCACCTGCGGCAGCGCCTTGCGCGGGATCGTGCCGTCCATGCAATAATAATCCGGTGATATCCGGCCGACAGCCGGAAAGGCCGCCTTGCGCCCGGCCCAGAACGCCTCGCGCTCGGTCTCCGTTTCCGACACGCGCAATGTGCTGGCCTTGTTTTTGCGGGCAATCGCCTCAACGCGGGCCAGAAGATCGTCGACTTCGCCGGTCGGCCCGTCCAGTTCGACGATCAGAAGCGCCTCGACGTCGAGCGGATAGCCGGCCTTGACGTACGCTTCGGCGGCGTGAATGGCGGGCTTGTCCATCATTTCCATGCCGCCCGGGATAATCCCGGCGCCAATGATGTCGGCCACGCACTGACCGCCATCCTCGCTGGTGGGAAAGCCGACAAGCAAGGCACGTGCGGTTTCCGGAGACTGCAGGATCCGCACAGTGACTTCCGTGACGACGCCAAGCAACCCCTCCGAGCCCGTCATCAGGCCGAGCAGGTCGTAACCTTCCGCATCCAGATGCTTGCCGCCCAGCCGGATCACCTCGCCGGTGATCAGCACCATCTCGATGCCGAGCACATTGTTCGCCGTCAGGCCATATTTGAGGCAGTGCACGCCGCCGGAATTCTCCGCCACATTGCCGCCGATGGAACAGGCGATCTGCGATGAGGGGTCGGGCGCATAATAGAAACCATGGTCCTCCACCGCTTTCGTAATTGCCAGGTTCGTCACCCCCGGCTGCACGACGGCGACACGGTTGTCATAATCGATTTCCAGAACCTTGTTGAATTTCGACAGGCCAAGCAAAACGCCGTCTTCAAGCGGCAGCGCGCCACCGGACAGTGACGTGCCCGAGCCGCGCGGAACAACCTTGATGTCATTGTCATGGCAATAACGCAGCACCCGGCTCACCTGATCGACCGTTTCCGGCAAGACGACGACCAGCGGTAACTGGCGATAGGCGGTCAGGCCGTCGGATTCGAACGGCCGCATGCCATCTTCATCGGCGATCACGCCTTCGCCCGGCACAATCGCGGAAAGCGCTTTTGCAATCTCGGCGCGCCGCGCCAGTGCATCCTCGCTCGGCTTCGGCATTGTGATACCCGACATGGCGGTTCTCCGGACTTTGCCACTCTGAAGGCAGCGTTTCACAATTGGTAATGTTTTTTGACCAATTTTACTTACTCGGTTTTCACGCCCGAGTCGAGGCCCCGGTAGAAGCCCCAATCGAGGTTCGTATCGAAGCCTGCGTCACGATCTTGTGTGCTCGCTTGATTTGGCGGCCGCCGGTTCGTTCGTGTCATCTCGGAAGTTCTGAAAACTGAATCTGCTGGAGACGAAAGATGAAATCCGGGAAGATATATTCGGCAACCCTTGCCGCACTGGCGTTTCTTTTCGCCGCCCATGCAGCCCAATCTCAGGATCTGGCCCAGGATTTGGCGCTGGGCGAAAAAGTCTACAAGAAGTGCAAGGCCTGTCACGCTGTCGGCGAAGGCGCCAAGAACAAGATCGGGCCGCAGCAGAACGATCTGTTCGGCCGCGTCGCCGGAACCGCGGAAGGCTACAAATATTCCAAGGCAATGATTGCCGCCGGCGAGGCCGGACTGATCTGGACGGACGCGTCGCTGACGGAGTATCTGAAAAAACCGAAGGCATTCGTGCCAAAAACCAAAATGAGCTTTTCCGGGCTGAAAAAAGACGAGCAGATCGCCGCAGTAATCGCCTATCTCAAGACATTCGACACAGATGGTATGCCGGAAGAGGATGCCAGCTCATATCAGCCGGGAAGTTGAGCCGCGTTAACCTGATTTGTTAGGCGTGTTTGTTTCTGGAATCGTAACCTGTGAACGCTAAAACCCCGGAAAACCAAGTGTCTGGGGCCACCATGATCAGATTGAATATGCTTCGTGTAATCGCGTTCGCCACGCTGGTTCTGGTGACAGGCCAGGCGCAGGCTGCCGAATGGCGTGTCGTCAAGATCATCGGCGATGCCTGGGTCGACACCGACAGCAAAGCCCGGAAAGTCGCATTGACCCGGGGCCTGGAATTGTCCGGGACAGCAAAGGTGACAACCGGGCGAACCGGTAAAGTCGTCCTGGTCAGAGGCCGGGAATCGATGATTATCGGGCCGCGTGCAAGGGTCGAAATCCCGGCCAGCCAACACGGACGAACGACAATCCGGCAGAAATCCGGAATTGTGCACTACGACGTGCAGAAGCGGAATGTCCGGCATTTCGAAGTCACGACGCCGAATCTCGTTGCGGTCGTCAAAGGTACGAAATTCACCATTACGCAGAGCCGATTTTCCTCCGAGGTCTCCGTCAGCCAGGGCTCGGTACAGGTCACCCATCCCTCCAGCGGTGACAGAGCGCTGCTGCAGCCTGGCCAGAAAGTCGTTGTCCATGGCAAGCGCGGGCGATTGCAGAGTGTCGAATTGCCAGCGGCCGGACAGGCTTCGAATAGTCACGGCGCAAGTAGCGGCAACAACAGCGGCTCGGAAGACGGCGACGATAGCGACGACGATGACGACGGCGACGATGATGATGATGATGATGATGATGATGACGACAAGGGCAACGGCAAGGGCAAGGGCAAGGGCAAAAGCAAATAACCTCGCCGTTCAGTCGGCATGATGGTGCCGGCGAATGCGCCGGACGAACCACCACAGGGCCAGCACAACCGGCAGCACGACAAGTGCCGTCACGACCGCCGGATCGGCGGATCTCAGAAATCCGGCACTTTCAGCGCCCTTGGCCAGGGTACTGACCAGCCCGACGACATAATAGCTGACGGCGGCGACGGAAAGTCCCTCCACCGTCTGCTGCAGGCGCAATTGCAGCCGCGCCCGGCGGTTCATCGATTCCAGTAAATTGCGGTTCTGCCGTTCCAGCTCGACGTCGACGCGGGTGCGCAGGAGATTGGCGGCGCGGGCCAGCTTGCGCGACAGGTTGGCCTGGCGCTCTTCCACGGAGCGGCAGGTGCGCATGGCCGGGCGCAGCCGGCGGCCGAGAAAATCCTGCCATGTTTCATAGCCCGGAACCGACACTTCGCCGATGGCTGACAGCCGGCCGGAGACGATCCCGTCATAGGCGCGGCTGGCGCCGAAGCGATACAGGCTGGCAGCCGCACCGGCCTCCAGGTCAGCGGCAAGGGCAATCAACTCGTCGAGCAGCACCTGACTATCGGAGCCGGCAGATTCCCGCAATTGCCCGGTGATATGCACAAACCCGTCTTCGATTCTGGCGATATCAGGCGACAGGCGCCGCGCCTCCGGCAGGCCAAGCATTGCCAGGGTGCGGTAGGTTTCCACTTCGATCAACCGCTGGGCCAGGGCGCCGGCGCGGGCCGGCCCCAGCCCCTTGTCGAGAATGACAATGCGCGTCAGGCCATCGCTCTCCTGGCGGAAATCGGTTGCGGCGCGGGCCAGGCCGCCATCCATTTCAGAAAAACACAGACTGGTCGGGTCGAACGCAGCCAGCGCCTTTTTCTCCGTTTCATCGCTGCCAAGCCGGATGTCGAGCCGGCAGCCGGAAATCAGGTCTCCGGGCGGAGCGAATTCTTCCCCGAAGGGATGCCCGCTGGCGTCACTGTCATCTGTTCGCTGCGCCGGGCCGTCCCAGGCATAGGTGGAGAATTCGGTATGCTGCTCCCAGCGCAACGTCCCCTTTCCCCAGGCAAAAGCATGATGGCGGGCAGACCGGTCCGGACCCGACAGTCCGCGGGTCCGGCAAAGCCGAGTTAGCGCTTCCCTGTCCGCATCGCCGTTCTCGCGGTCGGTCATGAACGCCAGATGGATCAGCATTCGAGGCGTTGGCAGCAGATGGAATGGACGGGAATGAATTTCGCCCAGGATTTCCGGCCGCAACCGGTGGGCCGGATAACCGAAGGCGCTGCCAAAGCGCTGTTGTGAACCCCCATCGGCCATCCGATATCATCCCATCTGCAAAACCAGCCCCCCGACAGTTTACATCATTGCTTGAATATAATGACCATGTGCCGGTTTGCCGCGCGCATCGCTGGCGGGCGACGGCAGGCGCCGGGCGCGGTTGAACCGGGGTTCCGGAATATCGGCGATTATCGGGATGCGGACACAAGCAGTTGGGCCTGTTGAAGCGCGATGGCTGCGGCGAAAATGATCAGTGACGTGCCCATGATCCGATTGACCCGACGAAGCCCGGAACGGCTGTGCAGCAGCCGCGAAAGCGCCGCGCCTGTGCCGGCCCAGACGCTCAGACAGGCCGCAAATACAGCCATCAGCACAATGATGTTGATTGTCCGGTCGCCAACCTCATGCATGGTGGCGGCGAAGACACTCATCATGACCCATGCTTTGGGGTTCAGCAGCTGGAAGGCGGCAACGCCGGCTGGCGACGCCGGCATTCCGCTTTTCTTAACCACGGCGCTATCTGCTGCTGTGACATCCCGGCTATGAGGGGTATGGCGGCCCTCGCGCCGCCGCGCATTCCAGCATTCATGACGAGAATATTGTTCGGCCCCGGCGTGATGGCGGCCACCACAAGGATGCCGATTGCCGACCAATGCATGATCATCGGGAGGACCCCGTCGCCGGCAACAATGTCTTCGGATTCACGACCTGCAATGCTCCGGTTCGCAGCGCAAGATGTGCATCGGCGATTTTTTCCCGCTCATGGGCGGACCCCCAGTCTGCCTCAGGCGCGATCGCGACCAAAGGATGGGGATCGCTGGTATCGGCGAGATAACTCGCATTGCGCATCGCCTGGAAATCCACGGTTTCTGCAATGCCGCGCCAATTGTAGAGATCGCGCGCATAGGCCCAAAGAGCCGGATAATCGACAAGCCGGCGCAGCGAGCATTTGAACAGGATGTTATAGATGGCGTCGAAACGGACGAGCGTTGGAAACAGGCGGATATCCGTCTCCGTCAGCGTGTTGCCGAAATAATAGCGCGACGAGGCAAGACGCTTCTCCAGCCGGTCAAGCGTCTGAAATACCAGCGCAACTGCGTCGTCATAAGCTTGCTGGCTTTGGGCGAAACCGGCGCGGTAGACCGCGTTGTTGAGCGCCTGGTAGATCCAGTCGTTTGCTGCATCGATCTCCGCGGACAGCTCCGTCGGCCTCAGCGTGAAATCCGGCGCTTCGCCTGTCGCGACAGCGTCGAACGCCTGGACAATATCGGCCGATTCGTTCGACACAATGGCCAGATTCCTGCTGTCCCAGAGTACCGGCACGGTAACCCGCCCGGTATAATGTTCGTCATCCAATGTGTAGAGTTCATGCAAGTGACATATCCGCTGCGCGGTGCCGGGCACGTTCCAGCTCTCTCCGCCTGCGATCGCATACCCCTGAAGCCGCGGACCATGAACCATGTGCATGGGCACAAGATCGTCCAGTCCCTTCAGCCGGCGGGCGATGGTTGCCCGATGGGACCATGGACAGCTCGACGACGCAATCAGCCAGTAGCGACCGGGCTCTTGCGCAATCGCGTGAACGGTTTCCCGCTTGTGGGCCGACCGCAGCGGACTGGCCGGCCGGACATAGGCGCCGTCCTCGATTACCCTGTCTTCGTCCTGCCACCGACCGTCTGCGAGCATACCCATCTGCTGTGTTCTCCCGGCAAATTGACGAATTTCGTTTCATCGCGACAGCAGGTCCGTTCATTGGCCCCGCCGGTTCAACGATCTCAACATAAGGTCGGTAGATCCCGTTGTCTGTTGCCTAATTCTCCTGTTTTGGTCTATTTTATTGACCATGCTGCACCTGCCCCTCAACGCATTGCGTGCCTTTGCCATGGTTTATGACACCGGCGGCATCCGGCCGGCGGCACGAACATTGGGCGTCGCACATTCATCTGTGAGCCGCCACGTCCGCGAGCTTGAAGCCTGGCTCGGTTCAGACCTGCTGATACACCGGGATGGAAAACGCTCGTTGGCTTTTTCGCCGCAGGGCGAGGCGCTCGGCAAGGCCGCACTGTCGAGCCTGTCGGAACTGGCGGGTGCGGTGGCCGCGATCAGCGAGGTTCGGCCGGGCAACTCCGTGACGATCGATACGACGCCGTCGTTCGCGGTCCGCTGGTTGCTGCCCCGGCTCGGAACATTCGAGCAGGCGCACAAATGGATTCAGCTGTCCGTACTTGTCGATCAGCGCAGAAAGACGCCGGCTGAGGCCGGCGCCGACATCTGCATCCGGATGGGCCGCGGCCCATGGCCGGGCGAGACCTGCATTCCGTTTATGGATGATGCGCTTTATCCGGTGATGAGCCCGGATGCCTGGCGCTCCAACGGCAAACCCGGCAAGATTGCGGATCTTGCAAGACTGAAGCTGATCCACGACAGGGATCCGCAGACCGCGTGGTCACATTGGAAAAAGCAACACGGGCCGGCGGATCTGGATGTCCGGGCCGGATCGCGGTTCACATCGTCCGATCTCGTCCTGCGCGCCGCCGAACAGGGCATGGGCGTTGCACTTGCCCGGGATCGTCTGGCGCGCGACAGCGTCAATGCCCGGACGCTGATTGCGCCGTTTGGCGATCTCGCGGTGGATTTGCCGAAAGCGCACTGGATTGTCACGCCGCAGGTCAAACCGGTGAGCTCTGCCATTCAGGCTGTTGTGGACTGGCTGGTTCGCGAAGGTGCGCCTTGTGTGGAGAAACCCTAATTCAGCATCACCCGCGGCAGCCAGAGCGCGATTTCCGGGAACATGATCACCGCGGTCAGGCCGACAAGCTGCAGCAGGACGAAGGGAATGATGCCGAGATAGATCTGTTCGATCTTTATCGAGGGCGGGGCAACCGCCTTCATGTAGAACAGCGCAAATCCGAACGGCGGCGTCAGGAACGAGGTCTGCAGATTGACCGCCATCAGGATGGCAAACCAGTAGATCACCTCAAATTTGTCGACATGGGTGCCGAAATCGAGCAGCTCGATGACCGGTGCGAAAACCGGCAGCACGATCAACGTGATCTCGATCCAGTCGAAAAAGAAACCCAGGAAGAAAACGATGCCGAGGATCAGGAACAGCAGTCCCCAGGACTCCAGCCCCAGCGCGTCGACCAGTTCGATGACCAGATCGTCGCCGCCAAGTGCGCGAAAGACATAGGCGAAAAGCGTTGCGCCGATAAAGATGCCAAACAGCATGGCATTGGTCAGTGCGGTGCGCTGAACGACATCGGAGACGATCGACCAGAAATGCTTCAGTTCCGACCAGATGCCGCCACCGACGGCATGATCATCAAAATCCACCTTGGCTTCACCTTCAAAGTGTATTTCCGGCACACCCAGCGCCGGTAACAGAACCAGATTGATCAGCGCCAGAAAGAACGCCCCGAATGCACCGACGCCGGCGGCTTCGGTCGGCGTCGCCCAACCGGCCAGGATCGAACCGAGCACCAGGAAGATCAGGAACACCGGCGGCAAAAACGACCGCAGCACCATCATGCCGACGCCCGCACGCGTTTGCGGGCCTATATTGGCGGCAAGCGGTGGCGCCGCTTCAGGTTTGATGCCGGAATAGACGACAATGTACACCATATAGAGGCCGGAAAGGATCAGACCGGGGAACACGGCGGCGACAAACAGATTGCCCACCGAACGTTCCAGCAGATCCGCCATGATAACCAGCATGATCGACGGCGGAATGAGAATGCCCAGGGTGCCGGAGGCAGCGATTGTGCCGGTGGCCAGCGGCGCTGAATAATTGCGCTCCATCATGATCGGCAGAGCCAGCAGCGACATCATGACAACAGACGCGCCGATAATTCCGGTCGTCGCCGCCAGGATTGTTCCCATGATGGTGACCGACAATGCCAGCCCGCCGGGAACGCGGCGCAACAGAACCTGCAGGCAGTTGAGCAGATCGCGGGCGACGCCTGAGCGTTCAAGCATCGTCCCCATAAAGATGAACATCGGGATCGCCGTCAGGATCAGATTTTCTTCGATGCCGAACACACGCGACGACATGGCGCGGAACTGGACGAAGACAAATTCGTCGAAATAGATGCCGATAAACCCGAAAAACAGGCCGATTCCGCCAAGCACAAAGGCCACAGGATAACCGGAGAACAACAGGATCGCCAGGGCGGCAAACATGAAGAGCGGCAGATTGTCAGCAATAAATTCCATGATATGCGCCCCTAATGATCGCCGCCGACGGTCTCGGCAACCATCTCGTCGGGAAGTGCGCCGGCATAACCGGCAATTGCCTTGAAGAGCACGGAAATGCCGGCCAGTGCGAGCAGCGTGAACATGATCGGCATGGATAACTTCAGCAGCCAGATATGGCTGAGGCCGATGACCGATTTGGAGGCTTCGCCGGACGAAAACGATTGCATGAAATAGCCGACCGACAGATACGCCGTCAGAATCGCATAGGGGATGCAGAAAAACAGGCAGCCCAGGATCTCAATCAGGAACTTCGATTTCAGCGCAACCCGGTCGCGGATCAGATCGATGCGCACATGGGCCTGCCTGATATAGGCGTAGCCGATAAGCAGCGAGAACAGATAGGCATGCAGCCAGTATTCCGATTCCTGGATCTGGGTGGAATTCAGGCCAAATGGTTTCGGTACGCCGAAATATCGCGTCACCACGTCATAACAGACAACGACGACGAGCAGGAACCCGGCCCAGGCGCCAATCCGCCCGATCGTTGCCAGCACCCGGTCGATGATCGCTGACACAGTCAATAGTGATTGCATTTTGTTGTTCCCCGCCTTTTGCGTGCGCGGTTTCCCCTGTACCGCAAGTCAAACCGCCGCAGTTTAACCGTAGCGCCAGTAAAGCTGCCGGCCGGCTGTTTGACCAGAGCCCGCGCCCCGGAAGTCCGGGACGCGGGCTCGATATTGTTGGTTCAGTACATGTACCGGCTTACTTCAGGTAGCCGACATCGCTCCACTTTTTGTATTCCGCACGGAATGCCGAAAGCGAATCCCAGGCTTCCTTGAAGGCTGCATCCGACGCCGCGATTTCCGCCGCGACTTCGTTCCAGGTTGATTCAAACTTGTCGAGCGTTGCCTGGTCCCATTTGTGGATGGTCACACCCTTGGATTCCAGCTCGGCCAAAGCCGCGCCCTGGATGGCTTCGCCTTCAGCCATGCCAAGGGCATAATTGGCCCGGCAGGCCGTGGTCAGCATGGCTTTTTCGGCATCGCTCAATGCATTCCAGCGTTCCGTGTTGATCATCAGCTCGAACGAGGTCGACTGCTGATGCCAGCCTGGAAAGTAATAATGTTTGGCGATCTGATAGAAGCCGAGCTTCAGATCGATCGCCGGCTGCGAGAATTCTGTCGCATCGATGGTGCCGCGTTCCAAAGCCGGATAGATATCGGCCGCGCCAAGAAGCTGGGTATCAACACCGAGCTTCTGCATCACCTTGGCGCCAAGGCCGAAGAAACGCATTTTCTTGCCGGCCAGATCTTCGATCGAATTGACCGGCTCACGGAACCAGCCCGATGCTTCAGGCGCGATGACGCCGCAGATAATGGAGTGAATATTGTATTTGGCGTAAACCTTCTGCATCATTTCTTCGCCGCCGCCGAACAGCAGCCAGGCGCCGAATTCGCGGGCATCAGGCCCAAACGGAACAGCGGAGAACAATGCCAGAGAGGGCTCCTTGCCCTGCCAGTATCCCGGTGTCGACCAGGCTGCGTCGACAGAACCGTTGGAGACGGCGTCGAACACTTCCAGGGCCGGCACAAGTGCGCCCGGCTCGAAGAATTTCAGTTCCAGCTCGCCGCCGGACATCGCTTCGACATTCGCCGACAGGCTGACGCCCAGCGTACCCAGCTGCGTCAGGCTGGAGGGATAGGTCGAAGCCATGTTGAGCTTCGTCTTGGCTATTGCCACGCCTGGCATGGCGAGGGAAAGCGACAGAGCTGCCGCAGTCAAATATCTTTTCATGAAAGTTCCTCCCGAGAACCTAAAAAACAGCCGCCTGAACCGTTCGAGCGGCTTTTAAAGCATTAATGCCAGCGGCACACTAACCCGACCGCCGCACGATAGGCCAGCCCCTTTGTCAGATTAACGTATACATTGATTAACATGTGCTCTGGACCGGTAAATTGGATAACAATGTTGACCAATTTATACAAGGCGATCTATCATTTGCTCACCTGATCACGGATTTCCGAGCCTGATGTTCCAGAAAATCACCCAGGAAAAGACGGCAAACGCCGCCGTCAGACAGATTGAGGAATTGATCCTTGACGGCGTTTTGCGGCCCGGCGACCGGTTGCCGGCGGAACGGGAACTGTCCGGCTTTCTGGATATTTCAAGACCGATCCTGCGCCTTGCCTTGAAAGAACTGGAAGACCGCGGCCTGATCCGGTCAAAACATGGCGAGGGCACCCATGTCGGCAATGTCATCGGCACCGTCTTCGAGACGCCGATGATCGATCTGGTGCGGCGTCATCAACGCGCCGTCTTCGATTATCTGGAATTCCGCCGCGACGTGGAAGGATTTGCCGCAGCCTATGCGGCGGAACGGGCAACAGACTCCGACAGAGAGATCCTGCAACGGATGTTTGAAACGATGCTGGCGGCCCACGAAGCGGGAAACGCGGCTGAGGAAGCGCGTGTCGATGTGGAGTTTCACACGACAATCATTGAAGCGGCGCACAATGTGGTTCTGATGCACATGATGCGATCCTGCTATCAGCTGATGGTGCAGGCGGTTTTTCACAACCGTGAGAAACTCTATTCCAATGCCGGCTGGCGCGACCGGCTGTTCGACCAGCACCGGGCGATCTTTGAGGCCATCATGGCGCGAGACGCGAATGCAGCCGGCGCAGCTGCCCGCGACCATGTCGATTTTATCGAAACTTCACTGAAAACGGTTGCCCGTGTTGATGAGCGCGAAGCGGTCTCCAAACTTAAACTGGGCAAGATGGTCAAGGTTGACAATCGCCGTGCCGGCTGAACCTGTGTCTGGAAACCGGATCAGGCAAGCCACGAATGCGACGAGGAATTTTCAATGACGGGACAGACTGAAACCGAAGGCCGGACTGTCGGGCTGTTCGTCACCTGCCTGGTTGATCTGTTCCGGCCCAATGTCGGATTTGCGGCTGTAAAATTGCTGCAGGATGCGGGATTGGAGATCTCTGTCCCTGAAACCCAGACCTGCTGCGGCCAGCCGGCCTATAATTCCGGCGACCGGGCCGATACAAAGGCCATCGCCCGCAACGTGATCACCGCATTCGAACCGTTTGATTATGTCGTCGCGCCGTCCGGCTCCTGTGCAGCGATGATCCGCAAGCATTACCCGGCTTTGTTTGACGACGAGCCGGATTTTGCAGCCCGCGCCCGCGCACTCAGCGACAAGACCCATGAACTCGTCAGTTTTCTGACCGATGTCGCAGGGGTGACGGCGGTCGACGCGGCATTTTCCGAAACGGTCACCTATCATGACAGTTGTTCGGGCTTGCGCGAAATGGGCGTTCGAGAGCAACCGCGTGCGCTTCTGAAGACGATTGAAGGGCTGGAAATCAAGGAAATGGAAGACAGCGACGTCTGTTGCGGTTTCGGCGGCACATTCTGCGTCAAATATCCGGATGTCTCAAACGCCATCGTGGAAAAGAAAACCGCATCGATTGCAAAAAGCGAAGCGGGAACCCTGCTTGCCGGCGATCTCGGCTGCCTGATGAACATGGCCGGCAAATTGAGCCGTCAGGGCCGGCCGATCAGGGCGCGCCATGTCGCTGAAGTCCTGGCCGGCATGACGGACGGTCCGGCGATCGGCGAAGCAGTCCCCGTCGACGGAGACGAATGACATGCAGATCACCGCACCGCGGTTCAAGGAAAACGCCGCCCGGGCCATTGGTGACGAGCAGCTTCAGCGGGCGCTGAACAATGTCAAAAGCGGTTTCATCGACAAGCGCCGCAAGGCTGTCGACGCACTGCCGGAATTTGAAGCCCTGCGCGACGCGGCACGCGACATCAAGGACCATACGCTTGCCCATCTCGACCTTTACCTGGAGACTTACGAAAAAAACGCGACCGCCAGCGGCGGCCATGTCCACTGGGCGGAAACAGCAGATGATGCGCGGGCACAGATCCTCGACATCTGCCGCACGGCGAATGCAAAAACCGTCACCAAGGGCAAATCGATGATCGCCGAGGAGATCGGCATCAATGATCATCTGGAAGCCAACGGCATTGAACCGGTCGAGACGGATCTGGGCGAATATATCATCCAGTTGCGTCATGAGCCGCCGAGCCACATCATTGCGCCGGCCGTGCATGTCAACGCTGATCAGGTGGAGGCGGATTTCCGCCGCGTGCATAGCCATCTGGAAGCGAACCGCGACCTTAGTCAGCCGGAAACTCTTCTGGCGGAAGCCCGCGGCGTGCTGCGCGACAAGTTCCTGGCCGCCGATGTCGGCATTACCGGGGCCAATTTTCTGGTCGCCGAAACCGGCACCTCGATCATCGTCACCAATGAGGGCAACGGCGACCTGACGCAGATCCTGCCGCGCATCCATATCGTCATTGCCTCGATTGAAAAGGTGGTGCCGACCCTGGAGGACGCCTCAACGATCCTGCGGGTACTGGCGCGTTCCGCCACCGGTCAGGACATGTCGGTCTACACTACCCTGTCGACCGGCGCGAAGCAGCCCGGCGACCCTGACGGGCCGGAAGAATATCACGTCATCATTCTCGACAATGGCCGCACGTCGATGCTCGGCACCGAGTTCCAGGAAATGCTGCGCTGCATCCGCTGCGGCGCCTGCATGAACCATTGCCCGGTCTATCATGCCGTCGGCGGCCATGCTTATGGCGCGACCTATGTCGGGCCGATGGGCGCAGTGCTGTCGCCGGCGATTTTCGGGATCGACAAGGCCGGCCATCTGCCCAACGCCTCGACATTCTGCGGCCGCTGTGAATCCGTCTGCCCGATGCGCATTCCGCTGCCGAAACTGATGCGGCACTGGCGGGAAAAGGAATTCGAACGCGGCCTCAGCCCGGCCACACAGCGCGCCGGATTGAAAGTCTGGGCCTGGTTCGCCAACCGGCCGAAACTCTACCGGCTCGGCAGTCGCATCGCGATGCGTGCGCTGGCACTGGCCGGCGGTCGAAGCGGCCGGTTCCGATCCCTGCCGCTGGCCGGCGGCTGGACAAAACATCGTGACCTACCGGCGCCTGCCGGCAGAACCTTCATGGATCAGTGGAAAGCCGATCAGAAGAAAAGCGGGAGACCATCATGAGTGCCGGTGAGTGGCTGGCTTTCGCCGGCATCTGGTTTCTGGCAACCGTCCCGCTTGGGCCGAACGCCTTCAACTGCATTCTGGTGACGGCCCTTTACGGTGTCCGTGCGATGGCCTGGCCGATCATCGGGCTTCTGCTGGCCTCGGTGATTTTCCAGACTTTGGTGTTTCTCGGTATTGTGACATTGCTGAGCGCTGCGGCCGGCCTGTTTACGCTGGTGAAACTGATGGGCTGCGCCTATCTCGCCTGGCTCGGCATCAAATTATGGCGCGCCGATGCAAGGCCGTTTGCCGAACAGGATGAATTGAAACCGGCCCCGCTGGCGCTGATCCGGCGGGCCTGCCTGATCTCCTTGTCCAATCCGAAAGCCATCCTGAGTTATGCGGCCCTGTTCACCCAGTTCATCGACCCGCAGATGCCGGTGCTCGCCCAGGCCATGATCCTGACGCCGACGGCGCTGGCGGTGTTGTTTGTCGTTTATGCCGGTTATGCGCTCGCCGGCGCGCCCGTCCGCCGGCTCGTGACGGATATCAGGCGGATGACCATCATGAACCGGGTTTCCGGCGGCTTTTTCATCTTCAGCGCAACCGCCATCGCCACTGCGGAGATGCGCCGATGAGCGCACGCGACACTGTTCTCGGCAAGGTGCGCAGAGCCCTTGCCGTCCCCGGCGACGACAGCGAACGGGCAAAGGCCGTGTCCGACCGGCTGGCCGCCAGAAAGCCGGCGCTGATTCCCGCCCGCGGGCAGCTTGATCATGGCGCCCAGATCGCATTGTTCTGCGAGATGGCGGAAAAGGTTCAGGCCAGCACCGCCCGGGTGGCTGCAGCGGACGATGTGCCCGAAGCGATTGCGGGCTATCTGCGCGATCACAATCTGCCGGCCGCATTGCGGATGGGTGCCGATCCGCGTCTGACGGGCCTTGCCTGGGACCGCGCGCCCCATCTGGAACGCCTGCCGGGCGCGTCCAACGGGCGCGACATGGTCGGCCTGAGCCATGCCTTTGGCGGCGTGGCGGAAACCGGCACCCTGATGCTGACCTCCGGCGCCGACAATCCGACCAGCGTCAATTTCCTGCCCGATACCCATATCGTCGTGGTCGACGCCGGCGACATTGCCGGCGACTATGAAACCATCTGGGCGAAGTTGCGTGAAATCCATGGCGTTGACGCCCTGCCGCGCACACTCAACATGATCACCGGTCCGTCGCGTTCCGGCGATATCGAACAGAAATTGTTGCTCGGCGCGCACGGGCCGCGCTCGCTGCACATTATCGTCGTCAATCCCGACTGATGCCGCTGCAGAACCGCTGCGACCCGTTTGGAACCCTGCACGCCACCAGCGCACACGGCGACATGATGGGCAACCGCGGCGGCCGCATTCATGATCCGGATAAGAAGCAGCTCAAAAGCCGGCGCTGGGCCAGCCGGGCGTGGATCTGCTGTGTGACGGACTTCCGCGGCCGGCAGCATGATGTCTGGGGCCGGACCTATACGGCAATGTTCTTTCTCGATGAGGTCACTGCATTGGCCGCCGGCCACCGCCCCTGTTTTGAATGCCGCAATCGGGATGCAAAACGCTTTGCGACCTTGTGGGCCGATGCTGCCGGGCGCTCGGGCCGGATGATGGCGGGCGAGATGGATGACATCCTGCATGAAGAACGGCTGGCAAGCCGTGAAAGCGCCAACGCAATGGGCCCGAAAGAGATTGCAGCGCTTCCGGCCGGGACCATGGTCGATATCGCCGGTGACGCCTTTGCGGTGAAGGACGGTCAGATGCTGCCCTGGTCGTTCGGCGGTTATGGCAGGCCGGAAAAAATCGCCGGACGCAGCGCAAAACTGATTACGCCGGCGGCGATTGTCCAGGTTCTGAAGGCGGGGTTCCGGCCGGGCTGGCATAATAGCGCGACTGGTCATTGATGTTTGATGTTTCGTGGGTCCCGTGTCTGCACCGCATCATCAAAGATGCTGCAGTGCGCACGGGATGACATTGAGAGGAACGCGCTGATCGATTGGATGATGATCGTTTGGATGCTGACCGATTGGATTCGGGGATTTGACAGCCTCAATGGCACACCATCAGGACATGCGTTCGCTGATGGAATCGCATCTGGGGCGTATCGGGCACGGTCGCCGGATTCGTCATGTCAGGCACGCATCCCTCCCATGGTCATCCGGCTTCTACAAATCATTCGCTCTTGCTGATCTTGACTTCACCGAAGGTCATGAACGTAGCGGTCGCTCCGGTCGGACCGCGATAGGCACCCTGCCGGTCGGCGATCAGTGTTGCCAACGCAACCAGATTCCAAGCTGTGTCTTCGGAACATTCAATCATCCTGTCACACAGGAACTCAACATCATTCGCTTTTGCGAACGCCAATACCGCCTGTGCGTCTTTTCGCAAAGGTTCAAGAATTGAGGGGTGGTCCCAAGCCCATAGAAACGTACTGTCGAGCGAATTGTAGGTTCCGACAATCTGAACAGGTGCGCTGGCAATGACACCATCTGAAAAGGTCCACCAGATATTCCCAATTTCCTGATCTACGTCCCATCGATCGGCAGCGCCAATCTGCCAAATTTCCTGATGACCATTCAGTGAGCGCCGCAAGGTGATTTCTTGCCTTTTCAAAGTATGTGTCAATATCGAATTCCGACTTCATCTGCCAATGCCTTTCAAACTTGCAAATCCCTAGCGACACCTTATCCTAGAACAGGTCCCCTTGCCTTTCCGGCCTGTTGGCTTTTTTCTGAGCTTGCGCCTGCGACGGTTTCGGCTTGGCTGCCGGCGCTTTCCGCCCGCTTGGCTTTTGCGCTCCACCGGAAGGCACAGCCCCACCCTCACCCGCCGTCGCGGCAATAGTGCCGTCGGCAAATTGCAGGCTCAGCGCATCGCCGGCGGAAATCGCCGCGGCGGCACGGACCGGCCGGTCGTCGGCATCGCGCACCAGGGCAAAACCGCGCTCCAGAACGGACGTATAGGACAGCGACGCCAGCAGCCGGCTGAGCTGGGCCAGCCGGTCACGCCGCTGGCTGATGATGCGCGCCGGCAGTTCCGGTTTCAGCCGGTCGGCCGCCCGGGTGCAATTGCGCCGCGCCTGGATGCGCAGCGCCGCCTCCGCACGGGTCATTCGCTCAGCCAGCGCGCCAAGCCGCTCGCTCATGGCATTCTTGTTGCGCGCCAGCAGTTGCGGCGACAGCCGCGCGGCCACTGCATTGAGATCCCGGCGCTTGATCTGGGCAAGCGTCGCAAGGCTGCGCTGCAGCCTGAGCGCCAGGTGATCGAGCCGTTGTCGCGGCACCGCCAGAAGGTCGGCCAGCGAAGGAATGGCGCGGGCCAGTGCGGCGACCTCGCGGCTCCGGGCCTGTGAAAGCCGCACCCAGGCCTGCCTCCGGCGATTGTCGAGTTCGGCAAGGCCGGCGACAAGCTCGGAGCGCACAGGCACCGCCATTTCAGCCGCACCGGTCGGTGTCGGCGCGCGCCTGTCGGCGGCATGATCAATCAGCGTCCAGTCGGTTTCGTGGCCGATGGCTGAAATCAGCGGAATGACGGAGGCCGCGGCGGCGCGCACGACATTTTCCTCGTTGAACGACCACAAATCCTCAAGCGAGCCGCCGCCGCGCGCAACAATCAGGAGATCGGGCCGGGGAACATCGCCACCGACTGCGAGTGCGTTGAACCCGTTGATCGCCCGGGTCACCTCCTCGGCGCTGCCCTCGCCCTGGACACGCACCGGCCAGACCAGCACGCGGCACGGGAACCTGTCGCGCAGCCGGTGCAGGATATCACGGATTACCGCCCCGGTCGGCGATGTGACGACGCCTATGATGCGCGGCATATAGGGCGGCGCCTTTTTGCGGCCCTCGTCGAACAGGCCTTCGGCGGCGAGCTTTTTGCGCCGGTCTTCCAGGAGCGCCATCAGCGCGCCGGCGCCGGCAGGCTCCATCTGTTCGATAACGATCTGGTATTTCGACTGGCCGGGAAACGTCGTGATCTTGCCGGTTGCAATCACCTCAAGCCCCTGTTCGGGCTTGAACTTGAGCTTCGACACCGAACCGCGCCAGATGACGCCGTTCAGCACAGAGCGTTCGTCTTTCAGGTCGAGATAGATATGGCCGGATCCGGGCCTTGAGATACGGCCGATCTCGCCGCGCACCCGGACATGATCGAACGCCTCTTCCACCGTCCGCTTCAGGCTGAAGGACAGTTCCGATACGGTAAATTCGAGCAGGTTGCTTGCAGGCTCATCCATCAGCTTACTCTTGACCCGGCGGCGGCTTCTCTGCAAGCCGCTATCAACAGGCAAATCAACGAGCCCGCACAAAGACACGAGTACAGACATTGGCCCACGATTTCAAAAGCCAGAGGCTTTTTCTCAACCAGCCGCTTGCCGCAGGACAAAGCCTGGAGGCCGACCGCAATCAGGCGCATTACCTGGTCAATGTCTTGCGCATGAAGAGCGGCGGCGAGGTGCTTGTGTTCAACGGCCGCGACGGCGAGTGGCTGGCGCGGATCGAAACGTCCGGCCGCAAAAGCTGCCGGCTCACACCGCTCAGCCGGACGCGTCCGCAGCCGCCAGAGCCCGATCTGGCCTATCTGTTTGCGCCGCTGAAACAGGCGCGGCTCGATTATATGGTGCAGAAGGCGGTGGAAATGGGCGCCGGCCGGCTGCAACCGGTGCTGACCCAGAACACACAGGTCAGCCGCGTCAATTGCGAGCGGATGCGCGCCAATGCCATCGAAGCGGCGGAGCAATGCGGCATCCTGTCAATCCCGGAGACGAGCGAGGCTGAAAAGCTGGATACCGTACTGCAGGGCTGGCCGGCGGACCGGGCGCTGATTTTCTGCGACGAAGGCGTCGCTGCCGGCAGCGCCGGAGCCGCACTTGAGGCGATCGGGCAGACAAAAATCGCCGTCCTGATCGGCCCTGAAGGCGGTTTTTCGCAAGCCGAACGCCAGCGCCTCACCGGCCTGCCCTATGTCATCCCGATCTCGCTCGGACCGCGCATCCTGCGCGCCGATACCGCCGCGGTCGCCGCGCTGGCGCTGGTTCAGTCGGTGATCGGCGACTGGCGCTGAATCACCGTCAGATCATCGGCTGACGCGGTTTGACGCGCGGTTTCGGGCGCGACAGGATGATGATGTTGCCGACGGCCACCAGCGCCACGCCAAAAAACGCGATCGGTGTCCAAAGGTAGCCCTCCACAACGGTTGAGATGATCAGCGCGAAGACCGGAAACAGCACCGTGGCGTAACCCGCCTTGTCGGCGCCGATACGGCCGAGCAGCGTCAGATAGGCGCAGAAAGCGAGGACGGTGGAAATACAGGCGAGCCAGAACAGCGAGCCGATATATCGCAGGTTCGGCTCAATGATGAACTCGCTGCCGGCAATCAGCGAAATCAGCAGACAATTGAGCGCGCCATAGACCATGCCGATGGCATTGGCGGAAAACACCGGAATGCCCTCTTTCTGGTTGGCCGCTGAAATCATGTTGCCGGCGGAAAAACACAATGTGCCGGCAATGCCGAGACCCAGCCCGACAAGGGCCGGACCGCCCAGCTCCTGGCCGCCGATTTCCGGCCAGAACAGACAGCCGATCCCGGTAATGCCGAAAGACGCGCCAAGCATGACGCGAGGCTTGAGCGGCTGCCGGCGCACCAGCGTGTTCATGAGAATATTGGTTACGGACGCGGTTGAAAACACCACTGAAAGCAGCCCGGATACCAGATGGAAGGCGGCGTAATAAAACATCAGGAAATTCGTTGAAAACAGCAACACACCCATGGCGGCAAAACGCAGATGCAGGCGAAAGGGAAACCGCAACCGCCGCCTGCTCAGCGCGCAGATCGTCAGCATCAGCAAAGCCGCCAGCGAAAACCGCCAGACCAGCGACACTTGCGGATCGACCACGCCGACCTGCCATTTCAGCGCCAGCCAACTGGTGCTCCAGGCAAACACCGTCATCGCGTAAAGGCCGAGATCGAGCGTGCCGAAGGGCGGGTTCACATCCTCGGCAGGCGCAGCGCCGGGCGCCCGCTTCGGGTCTGTTTGGGTCACGCTCACGGGAATCACGCCGGGCTTGAAAACGGCACATTGACGGTGAACTGCCCTCGCGTCGAGTCAGTAACTTTGATGCGAACAATCAGCAGCAATGACATGAAGATGATCCGTGGTCACTCGCCAGCCGGCAACCCGTCTTCCGCATCCGATATCCGCTTCTGCGGCGCTTCGGGCGTCGACAGACGTGCACCGGTCAGAAGCCGTATGGCAACGTAGAATACCGGCGTCAGGAACAACCCGAAAAACGTCACGCCCAGCATGCCGGAGAACACCGCCGTGCCGAGCGACTGGCGCATTTCCGCACCCGGCCCGGTGGCGATCATCAACGGCACCACACCGAGGATGAAGGCAAAGGCCGTCATCAGGATCGGTCTCAGGCGCAATCGGCAGGCCTCTACCGTCGCATCGACCAGGGCCTGGCCGCGATCTTCCAGCTGGCGGGCGAACTCGACGATCAGAATGGCGTTCTTGGCCGCCAGCCCGACCAGCACGATCAGCCCGATCTGGGTCAGGATATTATTGTCCAGGCCGCGCAAGGTGACGCCGATCAAAGCCGCAAGAATGGACAGCGGCACGATCAGAACGATGGCGAACGGCAGCGTCCAGCTCTCATATTGCGCCGCCAGCACCAGGAATGCGAACAGCACTGACAGGCCGAATATATAGATTGCGAGATTACCGGTCTGGCGCTCCTGAAAAGCAAGCTCGGTCCATTCGAACGAGGTTCCCGCCGGCAGCATCTGTCCGGCGATTTCCTCCATCTTTTCAAGCGCGTCGCCGCTCGAGACACCCGGCGCGGCATTGCCCTGCAGCGGCACCGAGATATACATGTTGTAGCGCTGGACAAGGTTCGGCCCGGTCACGTCGCGGATCGTCACAAGCGAACCCAGCGGCACCAGGGCGCCGGTCGCCGACCGCACCTTGAGGCGCAGAATGTCCTCCGGCTCGGCGCGAAACTGCGTATCGGCCTGCGCGCGCACTTGATAGGTTCGCCCGAAGGCATTGAAATCATTGACATAGGACGAACCGAGATTGATCGACAATGTCTCGAAGATGTTCGGGATCGGCACATTCAGCATGCGTGCCTTGTCCCGCTCGATCTCCAGGAAGAACTGCGGGCTTGAGGCGGAGAAGGTTGTGAAAACACCGCTCAGGCCGGGCGTCTGGTTGGCTGCGCCCATCATCTGATAGGCGGTAGCGAGCACACGCCGGACATCGGCGGATTCACGCTCCTGCAACTGCATCTTGAAACCGCCGGAATTGCCGATGCCGCGCACCGGCGGCGGTGGCAGCGCAATGACGAAGGCCTCTTCAATGGCCTGAAGCCGGCCATAGATCTGGCCGATCACGGCACTGGCCGGCAATCCGGCTTCAAGCCGGTTTTTGAACGTGTCGAACGGCGCGAAGATCACCCCGGCATTCGATGCATTGGTGAAGGTTGCGCCGGAAAACCCTGCAAAAGCCACCGCATCGACGACACCAGGCGTTTCCTTGACGATCGCCGACGCTTCCCGGATCACCGCATCGGTCCGGCTGAGCGCCGCACCGTCGGGCAATTGCACGACAATGATCGCATAGCCCTGGTCCATCTGCGGGATAAAGCCCTGCGGCGTTGTCCGCAGCAGAAACACCGTGCCAGAAAGCAGCCCGGCAAAGACCAGAAGCATGATGATCAGCGCTGCTGCGCGCCCGATCAGCAGCCGGATCATTGCGGCATAACGAAGTGCAAAAGCATCGAAACCGCGGTTGAAACCGTCTGCGAGCCGATTGCCGAAACGGGTCACCGGGTTGCGCGGCGGCTCGTTTGAATGGGGTTTCAGCAGCAGCGCCGCAAGCGCCGGCGAAAGCGTCAGTGAATTGAGACCGGAAATGGCCGTGGCCACGGCAATGGTGACGGCGAACTGCAGATAAAACTGGCCGGAAATACCCGGAATGAAGGCTGTCGGCACAAAAACGGCAATCAAAACCAGTGTGATTGAAATCACCGCCGCGCCAACTTCGTTCATGGTACGGTGGGCCGCCTCGCGCGGGTTCAGCCCTTCGGAGATATTTCGCTCTGCATTCTCAACCACGACGATCGCATCGTCGACGACAATGCCGATCGCAAGAACCAGGCCGAACAGGGTCAGCATGTTGAGCGAGAAACCGAAAGCCTGCATCAGCGCGAAGCTGCCGATCAATGACACCGGAATGGCAATGATCGGGATCAGCGCGGTGCGCCAGGATTGCAGGAAGATGACGATCACCAGGATGACCAGGGCCATCGCTTCGTAGATGGTAACGTAAACCGCATCGACGGATTCGGCGATGAACTCGGTCGGATTGTAGACGATCTGATAGCCGATACCGGGCGGAAATTCCGCCGCAAGCTCTTCCATGGTCGCAATGATCTCTTCGGCGGCGCCCAATGCGTTGGTGCCCGGCCGCTGGAAGATGGCAAGCGCTACGGCGGGCTTGTTGTTGAGGTAGGAATTGGTGATGTAATCCTGTGCGCCGAGTTCGATCCGCGCAACGTCCTGCAACTGGATCAGGCGTCCGTCCTCGGTCGATTTGACGATTACATAGCGGAACTGGCGGGCATCGTCGAAACGGCCCTGGGTGGTGACGCTGTACTGGAAGGCGTTTTCGTTGGCCTCAGGCGGCGCGCCGATCTGGCCGCCCGACACTTGGACATTCTGCTCGCGCAGCGAATTCACCACATCGCCGGCGGTCATGCCGTAGCCGGAAAGTTTCTCCGGGTCGAGCCAGATCCGCATGGAATATTGCCGCTCGCCGAAAATGATCAGATCGCCGACGCCGTCGAGCCGGAGCAGCACGTCGCGCACCCGCGAACGGGCGAAATTGGACACATAAAGCTGATCGTAACTTTCGTCGGGCGACAGCATGTGCACGACCATCATCAGGTCGGGCGAACTCTTGGTTGTCGTCACGCCCTGGCGGCGAACCTCTTCCGGCAGCCGCGGTTCGGCGATCGCCACCCGGTTCTGCACCAGCACCTGGGCGGCGTCGAGGTCGGTGCCGAGTTGGAACGAAATGGTCAGCGCCATGGCGCCGTCGCCGGTCGAATAGGAGGACATGTAGAGCATGCCTTCCACACCGTTGATCTGCTGTTCGATCGGTGTAGCAACAGTCGCGGCCACGGTCTCGGCATCGGCGCCCGGATAGACCGCCCGCACGACAATGGTCGGCGGGGCGATCTCCGGGTATTGCGCAACGGGCAGCTGGAAATAGGCCAGGCTGCCGAGAATCACCAGTACGATGGAGACCACAGAGGCGAAGATCGGCCGGTCGACAAAGAAATGCGAAAAGCCCAAGGCTCAGCCCTCCTCGCCGTTTTCAGGCGGCAGTTCGACCATTTCCGGCGTGACCGTGACGCCCGGGCGCACACGCATCAGGCCGTTGACGACTATCGTCTCCTCGCCGGTCAGGCCGCTGCGGATCACCCGGTAGCCATAAATCCGCGGACCGGGGCGGACGGGTTTTGCCGCCACGACATTATCGTCGCCGACGACATAGACAATCCTGCGACCCTGATCGGAGGCGACCGCCTCGTCGGGTACGAGAATGCCGCGATGGGGCAGTGAAGCCGGCACATTGATACGGCCGAACAGCCCGGGTTGAAGGATCAGGTCGGGATTGGGAAACCGCGCACGCACGCGCAATGTTCCACTGGCTTCATCCAGCCGGTTTTCGGCAAAATCAAGCTGCCCCTTGAACGATTCCGACTCGCGGTCGGCAACCCGGACGACGACATCAAGCCCGCCGCCGCCTTCCTGCAGAGCGACGCCGCGCTCCCTGGCGTCGCGCGCATAGGACAGGAACGAGCGCTCATCGATATCGAAATAGAAATCGATCGGATCGAGCGACACAATTGTCGTCAGCACTGTCTGGTCCGCCTGCACCAGATTGCCGGCGGAGACCAGCTTGCGGTCGATCCGGCCACCGATCGGCGCGGCGATCTCGGTATATTCAAGGTCCAGCTCGGCGCGGGCAACGGCGGCGCGGGCGCCGGAAACCTGAGCCTGGGCGGACAGAAATTCCTGCCGCCGCTCATCCAGGGTCGCGACCGTCGTATTGCCGCGGCCGACAAGCTCTTCTGCCCGCGTCAGTTGAGAGCGGGTATATTCCAGCTGCGCCTCGTTGACGCTGAGCTGCGACTTCGCCTGTTCAAGCGCAAGCTCAAACGGCCGGCGGTCGATGGAAAACAGAGGGGCTCCAGCCTCCACCCGGGCGCCGTCGGTAAAGTGGATGTCATCAAGATAACCGCCCACACGGGCGCGGATCTCGACATCGTCAACCGCCTCGAAACGGCCGACAAATTCGTCGTCTTCAACGATTTCCCGGACAACCGGTTTTGCAACGGTGACGGATGGCGCAGGCGGCGCACCCTGGCCACCCTCTCCGGCATTGTCGCCGGAACATCCGGCAAGAAAAAATACGGTGCAAACCACCGCCGAAAGACGATACCCCATCTTACACACCATTCGTAACAGCCAGTTGTGGCATATATTGATATTGCCCGCGCTGTCTACTGATAAGAACCGGGTAACGATCCGACCGCCCCTATCCTCAATTTCAGTCTTCGCTGATTGACGCCAAATGCAACCAGTGCTTTTATGAATTTCGATCAGACAACTGCTGGCGGGGGAGCACAAGCTATCGGGAGCATGGCATGAGCGAACCCAAGACAACAGGCGCGGGCAAAACAGCGATCATAACGGCGCTGATCGGCGTGACCGGTACCGTCATGGTCGCCTGGATCGGCATCATCCCGACGCTGCGGCAAACCGACAAGGAAGAAATCGGCAAGCTGAAAGCTCAAATCGTTCAACTGGAATCCGCCAGGAAAACTGCAGCCGATCAGTTCGAAACTCAGATTACCGACCTCAATGCGGCACTGGCTGAGGCCAGAAAACGCAGCCGGACATGGTTGATCAAGGGGACGGTCCTGAGATCGGTCAATGGCCGGGCAGAGCCCGCCCGCAATGCATCCCTCGATCTGTCTTCGATCATCACGCATCACCGGACGACCGACGATCAGGGGGAGTTCGTGTTTCAGAATGTCCCGGACGGTTTTTACAACCTGATCATCAGCATAGACCCGAACGCCCAGTTCGATTCACGCGCCATGATCGAAGCGAGGGGTCCGCTGCGTGACGACAAGCAGCTTGAGAACGATGCCAATGTGGTCGTCGGCGTCAAATACGAGGTCAAAGGCGAGCAATAGAGTGTCGAAATTCCGGGCAGATCGGCGAAATTTTGTGGTGGCGTGTCTTGTTCTTGCGCTCGCACCGATACTGCAGTCCCACGCTCAGGCGCAACAGACGTTTGTCACAGGCACGGTTTACAGGCCAAACGGCAAACCGGCGATCGGCGTCTCGGTCCACCTGGAAAGAACCGGCACGAAACTGAGCTTCCGGACCGGTGGAGACGGACGATATTTCATCGGTTACGTGAAGCCGGGCAATTACAAGATCAGTGTCAACCGCAACCGGACCGAAATCTTTCTGCGGCTGATTTCCCTGCCCGCAAACGAACGTTATGATATCAAACTGAATTGATGCCGGTGCAGCCTTGGCTGCTCAGGATCTGTGGCCGTCGGGCTGTCACCACCCCGCCACCCCGGTTCTGCCGGTGTGCAGCCGCTAATGCCCGCCGCCGAAAATTCCGGTCTTGACGGAATAGTCCACCGCCACGCCGTAGTCCGGATCGTCGTCTGAATCGACCACAAGCTGGCCGGCGCGGTTGAGCAGGCGGTGGCAGTCCTTCGACAGATGACGCAGTTGCAGGGTCTTGCCGAGCACCTGATATTTGCCTGAAAGCGCCTCGATCGCCTGCAGGGCCGACTGGTCGACGACGCGGCTGTACATGAAATCGACGATCACAAGATCCGGATCCTCCTCTGGCTTGAAGATCTCGTCAAAACCGTCGGTGGAGCCGAAGAACAGCGGCCCTTCGATGCGGTAGACCTTGGCGCCTTCCGCCGTTTCCTGGGCAATCGCGTGGATACGCGTGGCGTTGTTCCAGGCGTAAGCGAGCGCGGAGACGATGACGCCGACAATAACGGCGATCGCCAGATCACTCATCACCGTGACGATGGTCACCAGGCCGATGATCAGGGCATCGGTCAGCGGAATGCGGCGCAGGATGGTCAGGCTCTGCCAGGCGAACTTGCCGATCACCACCATGAACATGACGCCGACGAGTGCCGCCAGCGGGATCTGCTCAATCAGCCCGGAGGCGACCAGAATGAAGCCGAGCAGGAACAGGGCCGCGGCAATGCCGGAAAGCCGCGTGCGGCCACCCGATTTCACGTTGATCATCGATTGGCCGATCATCGCGCAGCCGCCCATGCCGCCGAAAAAGCCGGTGACACTGTTGGCGAAACCCTGGGCCAGACATTCGCGCGAAGCGCCGCCGCGTTTGCCGGTGATCTCGCCGACCAGATTGAGCGTCAGCAGGCTTTCAATCAGGCCGATGGCGGCCAGGATCAGCGCATAGGGGAAGACGATGCGCAGTGTCTCCAGGGTGAACGGGACGGTGGGAATATGGAACGCCGGCAGGCCGCCCTTGATCGATGCCAGGTCGCCGACGCGCGGCACGTCGATGCCGAAGCCGATGACAAGTGCCGCGACGATGGCGATGCCGGCCAGCGGTGCGGGCACGATGTTGGTGATTTTCGGCGTCAGCCAGATGATCGCCATGGTCAGCGCGGCCAGGCCGAGCATGAAAAACAATGGCCAGCCGCTCATCCAGACCTTTGTCTCGCCGGGACCGGCGACCTGGAACTGGCTGAGCTGGGCCATGAAGATGACGATCGCCAGGCCGTTGACAAACCCCAGCATCACCGGATGCGGCACCAGTCGGATAAACTTTCCGAGCCGGAATACGCCGGCCAGCAGTTGCAGGATGCCCATCAGCACGACGGTTGCGAACAGGTACTCGACCCCGTGCAGCGCAACCAGCGAGACCATGACCACGGCCAGCGCGCCGGTCGCGCCGGAAATCATGCCCGGCCGGCCGCCGAATATCGCAGTGATCAGTCCGACGATAAACGCCGCATAAAGCCCGACAAGCGGGTGAACGCCGGCGACAAAGGCAAACGCCACCGCCTCCGGCACAAGCGCCAGCGCGACGGTAAGGCCGGACAGCAATTCGGTGCGGATGATGGCCGGCGTGAACGCGGCGGGGTCGAATGCGGGCCGGGCGATGCCGGGAAGATGGCCGGCAAAAGCGGCAAGCGTTGGCTTGATCAAGGCGACAGGTCCAATTCGGAAGCGGGCGTTCTGGGGGTTTCCATGACATTACAGCATTTATTGTGCAATGCAACATATATGCTGCATCGCAATAAAGATTTCATGACCAGATGATGCGTTTCATCCAGACCCGCGTTAAAGTTCCACCGTGATGAGCGATCTGAAAACATCGGAAGATCCGGCGCCAGGCGAAGACAAACCAAAGACGCTGCTGTCAAACCTGCGCCACGAGAGACTGAGTTCGGCCCGATCTGCAGAGAGTTTCCGTTGGGAGAGCATTGCCGCGGCAATGGTCGTCTGCGGCGTCGCGGCATTGGCATTTGCCTGGATCCTGTTCAATACGGCCGATCTGGAAATGCCACTGGCAATCGGCGCGATTGCAATTAGCACCGGCGCCGGTTTCGGAGCGTGGCTTGGGCTGATGATGCCTGCGAGCGGAACGGCGGCGAAATTGCTTTCGACAGTCTGGCGTTCATTCACCGGAAATGGCGAATTTGGCCTTGTGCTGTTTCCTACCCTGATCCTCATTTTGATTGCCGGCCCGTGAACATCATCCCAACTGCTTGTGGTCAACATCGCCCTCGGCGAGGCCGATTTCGATCTGATCACGCGATTTTTCGCCGCCGGCGCCGGATGAAGGGTTCAACCTCAGTATTCGCCAGGTGTGTTCGCCATGCGGGATCATCTAAAGCTTCAGGTTGACACGGTCGGCTCTGAAAAATAGTCCGACATATCACGCCAATAGATATTCGATGGTAACGGCTCCGAATTGAAGAACGCCTCAAAAACTGGAATTACATCATCAATAAACAGGATTTCATCCGGCTCCATGTTCAACTGGCCTGCGCCGAAAGACAAAGTTTGTGTCCCTTCGAACGGAACCCTTGCACTCGCCAAATAGGCCCTGAAATGCCGCCCGCCCGAGGGCATCCGGCGCTCGACAACGCAAGTCACCCTGCCCCCGGCAATCTGCACATAAGCGCCGTCAGCGTCGGACAGGCACGCGAATGAGCTCGGCCCATAGCTTTTCAATCGCCGTAAAGCTTTTTCTACGAGTTGAAACATGTCCACGTGAACCGGCTTTTTGTTTTCGATTTCCAACAGCATAATCAATCGCCCTTACCGGCCGCGGTTTCTGCAGCTTCCACGCTCCCGGCTTCCAGTCTCGCTATATAAATATATCTTCGTGCGGAATTCGACGACAAGTTTGCAAAGGGACAAAAAAAGGTCAGTCATGCCGGAAGCTAAACTCGCCGCCCGCCTCGAATATCATCTTCGGGCGAGCCCGAACGTCATGCAGGTGCTTGAAGCGGCCCGCGCGGCACAATTGCCGGACTGGCGGCTGTTTGCCGGCGCGGTTTACCAGACCGTCTGGAACGCTTTGACCGGCCGACCGGCGGATTACGGCATCCAGGATTATGACATCGGCTATTTCGATGCCGATATGTCGCAGGCGTCTGAAGCGACGCGGCAGCAGGCGGTTCTGGCGCTTCTGCCGGAAGAATTGCGGGCGCAGGTGGAAGTGGTCAACCAGGCGCGGGTTCATCTCTGGTTCGAGGCTGAATTCGGCCGTCCCTATCCGGCGCTGGGCAAGACCGACGACATGCTGCCGCAATGCCTGTTCACCGCCCACGCGGTTGCCGTCCGGCTGGAAGCGGACGGCCGGCTGACGATCGCTGCGCCCTTCGGGCTGGCGGATATTTTCGATATGGTGTTGAGGCCGAACCCCGATCTGGCGGCAACCGCCACGCAGGCTGGGAAAGCAAGTGCGGCGCTTGCGCGCTGGCCGGAACTGGTGATGGCTGAATAACCAGCGGGATCGATGATAATCTGACCCGGCATTTCGCCGCCGGCGAAATCGCTTCAATCCTGTCGGCCCGCTTCATCTCCGGCACCATGGCCCGCATGGCCGGCGTGACCGGCTTCGTGGTCATGCCCGCTATCGTCATGCCCGATCATCCGGGGATCGCTGCAGGCATGGCCGAAACATTCCAGCTCAAGCGTCGAATGGGAAATCTCAAACCGGTCGTGCAGCCTGCTTTTGACGGCGCTCTTGACGGCATCGGCGTTACCCCATTGCCCTGCGGCGATGACGAGATGGGCGTCGAGCGCGCTTTCATGTTCCTGCATCTGCCAAAGATGCAGATGATGGACGCTTGCCACCCCGTCAACCGCCTCGATCTCTGAAAGCACCTGCGCAATATCCAGTTCAGGCGGACTGCCGAGCATCAGGATGCGGATCACCGCGCCGACCTCGGAAACTGACTGGACGAGAATGTAACCGGCAATCAGCAATGTGACGATCGGATCGATCAGCCGCCAGTCGTAAAGCAGGATCAGCGTGCCGGCGAAAATCACCGCAATCGAGCCCAGCGCGTCGGCAACATTGTGCAGGAAGGCGGCGCGGATATTCATGCTCTGCTTGGAGAGCGAATAGGTCAAAAGCGCCGTGACGGCGTCGACGACAAGGGCAATTCCGGCAATCACCACCACGATCCAGCCGTCAACGGCCTGGGGATCGAAAAACCGGAATACCGCCTCGTAGACCAGATAGAGCCCGATGACGATCAAAGTCGTATAATTGATCAGCGCGGCGACGAGTTCGGCCCGGCCGTAACCGAAGGTCATCGTTCCGTCCGCCGGCCGTCTGGCGATCCTGCGGGCGAAAAACGCGATGATCAGCGAGATCGCATCCGACAGATTGTGGATCGCATCGGCAATCAGCGCCAGGCTGCCGGAGAAAATGCCGCCGGCGATCTGCGCGACCGTCAGCCCCAGATTGACGGCAACGGCCCAGCCGATGCGGGCGTCACCCGCGTCCGGATCGATATGGTGGTGATGACCGGCCAGTTTTCAGGCTCCCTGAATTCGTTTCCGAACCGGAATTGCGATTGCCGGCGTGTGCGCTCAGCGTTCCCGCCGCTCAGACCTCACGCAACAGATTGCCCGCCAATAACACCACCCAGGCGATGACCATGGCGAGATAGGCGTTTCCGCTGACAACCGGGATCGCAACGCTGCCATAGGTCACCAGAAGGGAAAGGAGCCCCAAAACGGCGGAAATGATGAACGTGATCGTTTTCGGTCTGCTCAATGTCAATGCCATGGACGGTGATCCTCGTGCCGCGGGAGAAAAATCAGATTGACAGGCAAAACCGATCCGGCCAATCCTGTCAACTGGCCTGTGGGGTCGATCAACCGATGTTCGGCGTGCATTTTCGATCGAACAGTGGTGTTCTCGAGTGCTCGGGATAGGGGCGACAGCCCCACCCCCCGATTCCATCGGGCTGACCCTTGCCAACCTACTCCGCCTCGCCGCCCAGCAGCGCCATCCGGAACCGCGTTTTCAGATGCGGTCCGTCGCGCGGCGGCAGCACCAAAGGCGCAGGCGCCATGCCGATCCTGATCTGCGCAAACAGCGGGCCGGTGCGCTGATGAATGCGCAATGCCAGTTGCCCGACCTCATCCATAGTCGTCAGCGTCAGCGCCTCCTCGATGCCCGCGCCGCGGGCGATCGCGGCCAGGTCGACGCCGTCGGCGGTGTGGGTTTCCTGTTGCCCGGTCTCACCGTAATGCTGGTTGTCGAAGACGGCGATTGACAGATTTGCCGGCTGCTGCACGGCAATCGTCGCAAGCGACCCCAGGCCCATCAGCATCTCGCCGTCGCCGGTGATCACCAGGACCGGGCGCTCAGGCTGCGCCAGCGCCAGGCCGAGGCCGACCATGGCGGCGTTGCCCATGCCGCCCCAGAGCGGAAAGTTGAGATCATTGTCGCCGGCGGCGCTGATATCCCAGGCGGTGCCGCCGAGACCGGCGACGACCAGAAGATCGCCCCTGTCGGCCAGAAGCCGGGCCGCCACGGTGCGCCGGTCAAGCGGCGGATTCGATGTTTGGGCAGGGCTGCCGTTCATCACATCAATCCTGAAAACTCTTGACGCCGATCAGCCGCTGGCTGAGCAGCACCGCGGCGGCGCGCGACGATTTGAACGCCAGCCCGGCCATCGCATCGACGGTTTCGCCGACCTCGGCGGCGCGCTCGCAGCGGGCGATCTGCACGTCAAGCGCTTGCAGCACCGGCGATACCGCCTGCCCCATCGGCACCTGCCACGGGTTGCCCTCGCCCCACTCGCCGCGCATCGTCACCAGCATCAGAAGCGGAAACCGGCAGGTGCGGGTGATGGAGGCAATCGCGTTGATGCAATTGCCGACGCCGCTGGACTGCATCAGCAGCACCCCGCGCTCGCCGCCCAGCCAGGCTCCGGCCAGCAGGCCCATCGCCTCTTCTTCGCTGGTCAGCTTGACCATACGCATGGCCGCATCGGCGGCGCAGAGTTCCAGCAGGCGCTTGTGGCCGGCATCGGGAACGTAGGCGATCTGGCGCACGGCGAGGCTCGCCAATGTGCGGTGGATGTCGGCGGGCCAGTCGGCGGTTTGCTGGGAGATGATGTCTGTCATGGCGTTGCGGCGTTCCACGCCCTCAATAAGCCCACTCGTCAAACACCGGCTCCACCGATCCGCCCCAGCGGGTCTTGTACTGGTGCAACAGGCTGTCCGACATGGTCTTGCCGAGCGCCAGGTTTTCCTCCAGTGGGGCGAGATATTCGCGCTCGTCATAGCCGCCGGAACTCATGCGGTCGCGCGCCTTCAGCCCGTCGCGGGATATGCCGACCATGTCCCTGGCGATATCGATCACCGTGCGGTTGCGGAACGGCGTGGCGAAACCCAGTTCCGGCACCCGGTCGCGCAGCCCGACACGCTCTTCCTCGCTCCAGTCGGCGATCAGCTCTTCGGCGGCGGAAAGCGCCGCATCGTCATAGAGCAGGCCGACCCACAGAGCCGGCAGGGCGCAGATGCGCCGCCACGGGCCGCCGTCGGCGCCGCGCATTTCAAGAAACGTCTTCAGCCGCACATCGGGAAACAAAGTGGAGAGATGGTTGGTCCAGTCGCCCATATCCGGCTCCGCATCCGGATGGTCGGCCCGCGCTGCGCCGTTCAGATATTGCCGGAACGTATAGGCGGTCATGTCGCGGTATTTGCCGTTGCGGACGATGAAATACATCGGCACGTCGAGTGCCCAGTCGGCATAGGCCTGGAAGCCGAACCCGTCGTCGAAGGCCAGCGACAGCGGGCCGGAGCGCTGATTGTCGGTATCGCGCCAGATTTCGCCACGATAGGAGATAAAGCCGTTCGGCTTGCCCTCCTTGAACGGTGAATTGGCAAACAGGGCCGTGGCGATCGGCTGCAGCGCCAGCCCGACCCGCATCTTGCGGATCATGTCGGCCTCGGAGGCGAAATCGAGATTGACCTGGATCGTGCAGGTTCGGAACATCATGTCGAGGCCGTGGCTGCCCACCTTGGGCATGTAATTGGCCATGATCTGGTAGCGCGATTTCGGCATCACCGGCGTCTGCTCGCGGGTCCATTTCGGGCTCATGCCAAGGCCGAGAAAGCCGATGCCGAGCGGATCGGCGACCTGGCGCACCTGAGCCAGATGATTGTTCGCCTCGCGGCAGGTCTGGTGCAGTGTCTCCAGCGGCGCGCCCGACAGTTCGAACTGGCCGCCGGGCTCCAGCGAGATCGCGCCGCCGCCGATCGGATCGGCCAGGCCGATGATCCTGCCGTCATCGAAGATCGGGTTCCAGCCAAGCAGGGCTTCCATACCCTCAAGCAGCGCCTTGACACCGTTCGGCCCGTCATAAGGCACCGGGCCGTGGCCGTCATGGTAGAAGCCGAATTTTTCATGCTCGGTGCCGATGCGCCATTTGTCCTTCGGCTTGCAGCCAGCGGCCATGCTTGCGGCAAGCTGGTCGAGATTTTCGATCGGGGTTTCATCAGCCGTATCGCGCGCCATGCGGGTCGTTCCTCAAGGTCTTCCGGTCTCGAAATCCGGATTCAGGATCCGATTTTCGAATCCGGATGATTGCCAGACAGATGATCAAATTCACTCACGTAAGCGCGCGAGCTTAGAATTTTTTTTGCCATGATGGAACTGGAACAGGCGATCGAAATACGCAAGGAAAAATGCGGCCCACCCCCGATCGGGTCGTTAACGCCTTTTGTCCATACCGCTGAGATACTGGTCGAAGATGCTCTCCATATTCTTCTGATAGGCCTCTCCCATCTGTCGGCCGGGCTCGAACAGCTCGCCGAAAATATCCTGGCCTGACGGTGCTTTTGACTTGCTGCCGGAAGCGCTGCCTGAGCCGCCGGTAAATTGTTCGAACATCCGGCCAAGCGGATTGTCTGCGCCGCCGCCAAGTGCGCCGCCCATCATCTGTTCCATCATTTTCCCGAACGGATTGTCGCCGGCATGTTCTTTTTCGTAACGGTCAAGCGGGCCCTCGCCTGCCTTGCCGGGAGCGCCGCCGAAATTTTCCGCCATCTGCTTCATGATATCGCCGAGCATGGAATTGGAGCCGGACCGCGATTGTTTCGACAGGCCGCCCATCACCATGGAGGCCAGCGCCGGCAGCATCTGTTTCAGGATATTTTCGCCGATCCCGGTTGCCGCCTGCACCTGGTTAGCCACCGCCCGGCTGACCTCCCGGGAGCCGAACAGATGGCCGAGAATGGCATTTCCCTCATCAATGCCGCTGCCGCTCCAGGCCTTGGCCGGATTGTCGAAATAACTGGCGTGCTGGCCGCCGGCCAGCGCCTGCATGAACTTCAGCATGCCGGTGGGGTCGGCGGTATTGCGCTTCAGGCCGGTGGCAAATGCCGGCATCATCGCCTGCACGGCCGATTCCACCTGGTCGTCGGAAAGCCCGTATTGCCGCGCCAGTGCGCGAAACGCCTCGCCGCCCTGGGCCTGGTTCATGATTTCAAACAGGTTCATCTTGTCCTCCGATTGCCGCCCGCTCATCAAAGCCGCCGCATTGCCGTCTGGCAAGCCTGCAACTACATTCAAGCGAAACGATGAACGGACAATTATAATGCAATTTGCGCTGAGCGACGAAGAAACAATGATCCGCGAGACGGCGGAAAAACTCGCTGCCGACCGGCTCGCGCCGCTTGCCGACCGGCTTGACCGGGGCGAAGGCCGGGCGGACCTTCTGGCCAACCTGAAGGTGCTGGCCGAACAGGGCTTCATGGGGCTCAACATCGATGCCGGGCATGGCGGCTCAGATGCCGGCGCCGTGTCCTATGCGCTGTCCATCGAGGCCTTCGCCAACGCCTGTGCTTCCACTGCCGTCACCGTTTCCGTCAACAATATGGTCGGCGAGGTGATCCAGTCTGTCGGCTCCGACGCGCAGAAGCAGAAATATCTGCCGCCGCTCTGCGACGGGACGTTTCCCGCCGCCGCCTTCTGCCTGACGGAGGCCGGCGCCGGGTCCGACCCGGCCGGCATGGTGCTGAAAGCGCGGATGGACGGCAATGAGTGGGTGCTGAACGGCTCCAAGATCTATATTTCGTCGGCCGAATATGCCGGCCTGTTCGTGGTCTGGGCGGTGACCGATCCGGATGCGCTCAAAGGCAAGGGCATCTCCTGCTTTCTGGTCGAGGCCGGCGCGCAGGGCCTGACGGTCGGCAAACCGGAGCGCAAGATGGGCCAGACGGGTTCCGCCACCTCGACGGTATCGTTCGAGA
>CAMYKZ010000048.1 GCA_947259045.1 uncultured Afifella sp. | reverse complement strand
GCCGGGCCGGCGCTTGCGGTTGTCGCGCCACCTGCCGCAATGGAAAATGCCATAGCGGTAGCGCAAAGAGTGGAACTCAACGTTTTCATAACAATCCTCGATATTCTTTCCTGCGCCCTCTCTGAAACAACAATCCTAGCGTGACATGGTTCCATGGTGTTGATCACAATCAAGAAAGCGGCGGATTTCCTGACCGGTCCTGCGGTTGCCGCTTCGGCTGGCAAACCTTCAATTTGATGAATCCCCGTCTGTGTCCACCCGGTAACGGCATGTCTTGATCATTGGCAATTGCCGTATGGGCGGGAATTCTGGCAGGGTAGGCGGGTACTGTTGCATCATTGGTATTGAAAACGTCAGCACCGGGAAAAGCCATGACCGAGAATTTTGTCACCAGGCAGCAGATTGCCGATTTCCGGCGTGACGGTGCAGTTTTGCTGCCGGGCCTGTTTTCAGGTTTTGTCGACCGGATCGCCGAAGGCATCGCACACAATATGGCCGAACCCGGGCCCTACGCCGCGGAAAACCTGAAACCCGGCGAAGCCGGCCGGTTCTTCGACGATTATTGCAACTGGCAGCGGGTGCCGGCGTTTTCCGATGTGATCCGCAAATCGCCGGCGCGGGACGCGGCGGCCGAGCTGATGGGGTCGCAAGGCGTGCAGATGTTTCATGATCATGTGCTGGTCAAGGAGCCCGGCACCGCCAAGCCGACGCCGTGGCATCAGGATGCGCCCTATTATTTTGTCGAGGGCCGACAAACGGTTTCGTTCTGGGCGCCGGTCGATCCGGTTGAAGAGGCAACGCTGCGTTTCATCGCCGGCTCGCATTTGTGGGACAAGATGGTGCTGCCGACGCGCTGGCTTTCGCAGGAGGATTTTTACCCCGCCGACGAGGATTATCTGCCCGTGCCCGACCCGGATGCGGAGCCGGAAAAATACCGGGTGCTGGAATGGCCGATGCAGCCTGGCGATGCGGTGGCGTTTCACTTTCGCACCGTGCACGGCGCGCGCGGCAATTTGGCAAAGACCCGCCGGCGCGCCTTTTCACTGCGCCTTGTCGGCGACGATGCGCGCTATGTGGAACGGCCGGGGCCAACCTCGCCGCCATTCCCGGGCCACGGCATGAAAGACGGCGAACGGCTGCGCGAGGACTGGTTTCCGGTGCTGTGATGCCCCGGCCTCAAAGCGGGTGTTTCATACCCGGCCGGCGGTGCCTGAAATCATGACAGCTACCGGCAGGCGCGGATCGCGTCCAGATCGATCGTGTCGGCGGCCGGCGAGGCGGCCTGGTTGTAGACATTGGCGAGGGTCGCGGACATGACGCCCGCTACCGCAAAGCCGCCATCGCGTTCAACCAGCAGTGGGCCGCCGGACTGGCCATGATTGGTATCGCAATCGGTGTGCAGCAGGCTGCCCCGGACATTGGAAATGGTGCAGGCCCTGTGCGCCACCAGCAGGAAGCGGCGGTCGCGGCCGTAGCCGGCATGGGTGACGGTCAGGCCGGCCTTCAACGCCTCCGGTGGAAGCAGCCCGACCGGAACCGTGTCGATCGGCTCGGCAAGCACGATGAATGCATAGTCCCTGGCGATGGATTTCGGCTGGATCCGGTCCTTGAACCGGTAATCGCTGGCAAACCGCACACAGCGCGACACCGAATGACCGATCTTCTGATCACGCCTCTGGCCGGCGGAAAAATGAATATCCTCGCTGCGGAACGGTCTGCCGGACACCTCATTGAAAAGGCAATGGGCGGCGGTCAGGACAATATCGCTGGCAATCAGCGTTCCGCTGCATTCGCCCAGCCGCCGCCAGGAAGGCGTATTGATCTTGCCAACCGCGTTCCACGGCGGATCCCAGCTGTCGACGATCTGGCGGTCATCGGTATCGATGATGCCGGGGAAAGCTCGATCGGAGGCCTGCCCTGGCCGTGCAAACACAGCGAGGAGGAAAGCGCATATCAGTGTCGTCGACGTCCGCATGACCGTGATCACCCCATACATTCGATCCGCCGCTCTATCACAATCAGTAGTAGCGGGAAATCCATTGTTTCAGTGATTTCCGCTTCCGGGCCATTTTCGCCGTTCATATGCCGGCGTTCGAGCGCAGATCCGGCGATTCACCGCCGATTAAGCATGTCTGTGTTACGCAAAGGCAACAATCGGAGCTTGAAATGCAGAACGGTATCAATTCGACGCGTATTTTTCGCCGATATCCGCGGATCTGGATCGGTTTTGCCGGTTTTATCGGCTTTATCGGAACATATGGTGTTCTGGCGGGCCTGTTTGATGCGTCGTTCTGGCCTGAGGTATTGTCTGAGCGGGATTCGCTGGTCGCATTGCCGATCGCCGTGCTTGTCGCCAGCGCTTTTGCCTGCCTTGTCTGGTATCATCTCGTCCAGAACCTGCCGGCATGGCCGATCGCCGGCGGCGGGCTCGACGAGCGGCAATTGCCGCAGATCGTCCGCAGCGCCATATTCGTGCTGATTGCCTATATCGGTCTGGTGTTCGGCGAAGCCGTGACCCTCCTGCTCTATGCCAAGGAGGGCCCGTTCAGTCAGTCGCTTGAAGGCATCGTCGCCTATAACCCGCTCGACAAGCCCCTGTTGCCGCTGTGGACGTGGCCGCTGGCCTTTGCCGCCGGCGCCGGCGTGATGCACTGGCTGTGCTGGTCTGCGCTCAGCCCGATGCGCAAGGGCGGCGACGCGGCGGGCCAGGCTGCGCCCTATAAATAGGTCTCCCGCTCCAGCGCGGTGATTTCAGCCAGAAACTCCAGACATTCCGCCTTTTTCGTTTCCGTGTAGAGTTGCCGGTACGGTTCGCCGAAATGGCGGGCGATGAAATCGGAGGCTTCGAACAGTTCGATGGCGTCGGGCATATTGTCGGGCAGATGTTTCAGGGTTTGGCTCGCATAGGCATTGCCGTCGATCGGTTTCGGCGGGTCCCTGGCGTCGTCCAGGCCTTCCAGCATGCCGGCCAGCACCGCCGCACCCACCAGATAGGGGTTGGCGTCGGCGCCGGCGATGCGATGTTCGATACGATTGGCGGCGGCGTCAGAGGGCGGGATGCGCACGGCGACGGAGCGGTTGTTGCGGCCCCAGGCGACCCGGGTCGGCGCGTAGGAACCGGGCAGCAGACGGCGAAAGCCGTTGAATGTGGGCACGAAAAAAATCGTCGCTTCGCACATGGTTTTCAAAAGCCCGGCAGCTGCATGGGCCAGCCGGGTTTCGCCGTCACTCTCGTTGGCGAATATATTGATGCCGTCCTTGCCGACCAGGCTGACATGGATGTGCATGCCGTTGCCGGCCCATTCGTTGAACGGCTTAGCCATGAAGGAGGCGCGCAGGCCGTGCTTGCGGGCGGTTTCGCCGACAAGGCGCTTGAGAATGACGGCATCGTCGGCGGCCGCCAGAATATCGTCGCGATGTTTCAGGTTGATCTCGAACTGGCCCGGCGCGGCTTCCGACACCATGGTATCGATGGGAATTGCCTGGGCTCTGGCGGCGTTGCGGATGTCGCTGAACAGGCCTTCCAGTTCTGACAATTCCGAAATTGCATACATATGCTGGCGGTCGGGGCCGAGATCGGTGACGTTGATGGGCCAGATGACACCCTCATCGTCACTGTCGGAATCCGGATCGAGCAGGAAAAACTCCAGCTCGAAAGCGGCGCAGGCTTTCAGGCCGCGGGCTTTGAGCTTGTCGGTTATGGCAGTGAGCGCATTGCGCGGGTCGCCGAAAAACGGCCGGCCGTCTTCGTGGTTCATGGTCAGAATGCATTGTGCGGTCTGGCTGGCCGCCCAGGGCACCGGCCGGATGGAACCCGGCACGCCGATGCAGAATCCGTCGGCATCGCCGGATTCGATATGCAGTCCGGTCGCCTCCACCTCGCGGCCCCAGACATCGAGCCCGAACATGGAAAGCGGGAAATTGATGCCGGCCGAAAACGCCTTCGACAGCGCCTCCGCCGGCGACCATTTTCCGCGCAGCACACCGTTGGTGTCGGAGATCAGAAACTCCATCGCTTCCAGATCAGGGTTTTCGGCGAGATAGGCCTCGCCCTCGTTTGTTTCAGATTGTTTGTCGGACATTGGCCCCAGCCCATTTGCCCGGCCATCATCAATTTAAGATCAGCATGTCCGGGACAGATTATGAATCGTCGTTGACGCCAAACTGATCCTGCATCGCCTCTGCGTCAATCAGCATTTGCTTGTCTGCAGGCGGTCGAAATTTCGCAGGTTAACAGTCGTCATGTTGAAATTCGGCCTGTACGGAAAGCTTGATCCGAATTCCGCGGTTGCGCCGGGATCAGTCCACATTGCCTGAATAGTCACCGGCGGGACGGGCGGTCCACTGGACGTCCATCTTGACCTGGGCGGCATTCAGAAGGTTCATCACCGGGCAGCGAAACTCGACATTCTTCCGCAGTTGCTGAAAGCGGGCGCCGCTTTCGTCGGTATAGACAATGATGTCCAGCTTGGCTGTCTCGAAATAGGGACGGATCCCCGGAACGCCCTTGGGGCCGCGAACGTCGATCTGGCTTTCGCAGGCGAAATCGACGCCCGTATAGGCAAACCCCATCGCGCTTGCCACGCCGTTGATGATGACCCCGTCGCATCCCACCAGCGCCACGAGCACGGTTTCCAGCGGGCTGGGCGCTGAATTCGTGCCGCCCAGCGAAGCGGGTTCGTCGGTATAGACCGGGTCGAAATCGCGCACCTGTATCCTGGTGCGGGTGCCTGCCGCGTTACTGGCCTTCACGTGGCGGATGCCGATCTTCTTTGTATCCGGGTCGATACTGGGTTCGATGATATCGGGATCGATCATGACAGTTTCCATTTTCAGTGTTTCAGCCAAGGCCGGTCAACGCGCCGACCGGCGCGTCGCCGCGTAAAATATCAAACAACAGCCATACGGCGCCAAAGACAATCACGCCGTAGATTGCGCCCGACAAAGGCCGCATCCCCGCGCGGACGAACAGCATCCAGAAAAGCAGCGCCAGGGTCGGGATGGAAAAACCGATCGCCCAGACAGCAATGGCATACCCGATCAGCACCAGCAGGATTTTCGGTTCCTTGAAACCCGGATCCGCAGGCGGCGCGTAATCGCGGATCGCCCGAAACAGCAGCCAGAGAGCCAGCGGCAGACCGGGCAGCAACGCCAGAGACGGCATCAGGCGCGATGACGGATTGAAGCCCGTCATCTCCCATATTGCGTATGCGAAAGCGATCGATACAAGGGCCGCCAGGATCAGCGAAACGGTTTTGTGATCGCTGGATTCGGGCAGCTTCAGGGCCGCCGTGGCGGCGGCATCTTCCCTTGGCCCGCCGGACCTGCGCGTCCAGCGCCAGAGGTTGACCAGCAGCGGTACGACAATGAAAGAAGCAATGATCAGCACACCCGGGCGCAGCAGCCATGACCAGCCGTGGATCTGGTTGGCAAGCCAGAAATATTGCTCCATCGGTTTGGCGAGCACGAAGCCCACCAGTGCGGGCGCTCGGGGCCATTCGGCATGTTTCATCATCCAGCCGAGCGCGCCGAGCGCGAACAGCAGGAAGATGTCTCCCATCGTGCTGGTAGCCTGATAGGCGCCGACGACCATGATCAGAATCAGCGGCGCGGCGATGATTCCAAACGGAATGCGCGTCAGCCGCGCCAGCGCCGGGGTGATTGCAAAACAGAGCGCGGCCCCCACGACCGAAGACAGTGCCACGCTCCAGACGATCAGGAACATCAGTTCCGGATTCTGGGTGATCATTCTCGGGCCGGGATAGTAGCCGAAGGAAAACAGCGCGCCGAGGAAGATCGCCGCCGCCGGCCCGCCCGGAACACTGAACAGCAGCGTCGGCACAAGATCAGCAATGACGGTGGCGTTATTGGCGCCTTCGGAGGCCGCGATGCCCCGGATTTCGCCCTTGCCAAAGCGTGACCGGTCCTTGGTGGAGCGGATGGCGTGCCCATAAGCGACCCAGGTCGATGCGGATGCGCCGACGGCTGGAACAAAACCGCCGAACACGCCGATGATCGAAGCGCGCAGGACCAGCCATCTGTTTTTCCAGAAATCGTGGAATCCGCTGCCCCAATTGCTGACTGTGATTGGAATATGCGAGATGCCGCCGCCTGCCGCCAGCATCGAGATCGCTTCGGCCACGCCGAACAGGCCCAGCGCCACGATGGTGAGTGAAAATCCATCCAGCAGATAGACCTGATCAAAGGTAAAGCGGAAATCGGCCGCCGCCGAGGCCGGGCCGACGACCCCCAGAAACAAGCCAAGACAGGCGGCGGCGATCCCTTTGGCAAGATCCTTGCCGATCATCGAACTGGCGAAGAACAGGCCGACCAGCGCAAACATGAACAGCTCGGGCGTACTGAGCATCAGCACGATCGGCCCGGCCACCGGGATCGCGACCAAAAGGATCAGGGCGCCCATCAATCCGCCGACCATTGACGCGAGAAATCCGACGCCGAGCGCCCGGGCGGCCTCGCCCTGCTTGGCCAGCGCGTGTCCCTCTATGGCTGTTGGAGCAGAGGCCGGCGAGCCGGGCGCGCCGAGCAGGACCGATGTGATCGTATCGGAGGTGTAGACGACCGACACCGCGCCCAGCAGCATTGCCAGGCCCGAAAAATCGTCCAGATAGTAGATGAACGGCAACAGGATCGATACGGCCGCCACGCCGCCCAATCCCGGCAGCATGCCGAAAGCCATCCCCACCAGCATCCCTCCGAAAAGCGCCAAAAGGCGGATTGGATCGAAGAGAGCGTCCAGGGCGGCAAAGGCGTGTTCGAACATCAAGGCAACCTTTTGAACCCTGTCAGACCGGCGGAGCGGTCTTGCTTGAAATTGACCGGGCCCGTGCGAATGGCACGGGCCCGCGCGTCACGCCAGTCTCAGAACTTGACCTTGAATTTTTCCGACAGAAGCGTGCGCAGATAGGTTTTTACCTCGGCGGATGGCGACAGCGCCGCTTTGATCGCCGCCTCGGTTGCCGGACCGGCGCTCAGCCGGGCACCATTGGTGACCTTCTTGCTCTCTTCCTGGAATTCCGGATCGGAATTGATGTCGGCGACGGCCTTGGCGAAGATGTCCAGCACCTCCTGCGGGGTATCGGGTTTCATATAGCCGGTCAGCCCATAGGCGTAAGTTACTGAAGCGATGCCCTGAAAAGCTTCCCACTCGATACCCGAAGGGGCCTTGCCGTTGATCTGCTCGTAGACTTCGTAGACGGATGGCAGCTCCGGAGCGATCGGGTCGCGCTGGGTCAGCTTGCCGTCGGCATCGGTGCTGCCACCGGTCCACAATGGCACGGCGGTTCCGGCCTCGACCGAAGCCACTACCTGGGTCAGGTAGACGGGCGTGAACTGATAATCGATATTGACTTCACCCTGTTCGAAGGCAAGCCGCACCGGTCCGCGACCATTGAAGCCCAGCACGGATTTCACATCGAGTCCCAAAACTTCGAAGGACAGCAGTCCCGGCAGATCCGACGCCGCGGCCGCGATGCCGCCATAGATCAACGGTTGCGAAGCGTTCTTGATGTCGGCTGCGCTGGTCACGCCCGTGGACGGCGAGACATAGGCCACCGCGCTGAACGGATGGCTGTAAGCTACACGGTAGTCGCCAAGCTTGTACTCGACGCCCTTCTGGCCGAGAACGTACGGGTTGGCGGTTGACGAGGTGGTAAATAGGATCGTGGTACCGTCGGATTTCGCGTTCTGTTCGAACCAGTTGGCGCCGAGGATCGAGCCGCCGCCCGGCCGGTCGATCACGTTGATCTCCGGATTGCCGGGCAGGTGCTTCTCCAAGAAAGGCTCAAGGAACTTTGCCGATACGAATGTCGCCCCGCCTGGCCCGAAGGGCACGATCACGTCGATTGTTTTACCCGCGAAATGACCGTCCTGCGCCCCGGCGGGGGCAGGAGCCAGCCCTAGTAATGCAGCCGTGGCTGCGGCGAATGTCAATGTTTTCATCATTGGTCGATCCTCCCTGGATTGTAGACAAACACGACGGCGTGTGGACCACCCGTCCGCGATTACATCAGCCGATTTTATTGTTGAGCTCCCCCAGTCCGGTGATGCTGATACTCATCTGGTCACCCTCGGCCAGAAATTTCGGGGGTTCAAAGCCCAGTCCGACACCGACCGGCGTGCCGGTCGCGATAATATCGCCCGGCAGCAGTGTCATTGTGCGCGACATGGTTTCGATCAGCGTCGGGATGTCGAAAATCAGATCCGACACCCGAGCCTGCTGCCGGATTTCCCCGTTGATACGGGTTACCAGTTCCATTCCGGCAACGTCGCCGATCTCGTCGGCCGTCGCAATCCACGGCCCCATCGGGCAGAATGTATCGATGCTTTTGCCGATCAGCCACTGGCTATGAAACCGCTGCAATTCGCGCGAAGTCACATCGTTGATGATAACATAACCGAAGACATGGTCGTAGGCCGCGTCCTTGCCGACCTGAAATGTCTGAGTGCCGATCACCACACCCAGTTCGCCTTCATAGTCGACACTGCCTGTCGGATCGAGCGATCCCAGAACAGTGGCGTCGGGACCGACGACACTGGTCGTTGCCTTGGTGAAGATGATCGGCGCGGAAGGCACCTCTTCCTTGCCGCTTGAATCGAAGCCGCTGGAATGGAATTCGGCTGCATGGGCGTAATAGTTCTTGCCGACGCAAAAAATGTTGCGCCTCGGTTCCGGGATCGGCGCCAGAAGCCTGACATCGGCGATGGCGGCGCGGGGCCCGGCCACTTCCGACCACGCCCTGACCCCGGCCGCGCCCGTTGCAATAAGCGCCTGCACCGCGTTGGAGGCATCCGGCCCTTCAGCGCAGACGACGATCTGGTCTCCATCCAGATATCCTGCAGCGGTTTGCCCGGCCTTTTCGAAAGTGACTATCTTCATTTTCTCGTTATTATCTGTTTTTATCGATAAAAATTGATTACATATGGAAACCGGCTTGTCAAACACGGCCTCGAGACGTAGGCAGAATCGCGAGATAGCAATCCGGCGGCAAAAGGATTTCATTTGACCAAGGTACTCGCGCAACAACTCGAAAGCGCCTTCGAGGCGACCGATGTGCGGCCCGATACGGGCGAAACGTTGGCGCAGGCTGCTTGCCGTGCATTGCGCATCGATATCATTCGCGGCGTTCGCAGCCCTGACGAGCGGCTGCGCATCGAAAAGCTCAAGACGATCTACAATGTCGGCCCGACGCCGTTGCGCGAAGCGCTGCAGATGCTGGTCTCCGATCAGTTGGTGCGGGCGGAAGGCAATCGCGGGTTCACGGTCGCACCGCTTGATCTGAAGGAGTTCGCAGATCTCACCGTCGCGCGGATCGCTGTTGAGACTGCGGCCCTGCGGCTGTCCATCGCAAATGGCGGCAATGACTGGGAAGCAAGGGTCGTTGCTGCAAATTACCTTATGGAGAAGGAAGATGCCGCGCTGCTGAAGGCGCGCGACGGCGTGACCGATGCCTGGGAACAGGCGAATGGCGCTTTTCATGCGGCCCTGGTCGCGGCCTGCGGATCGCACTGGCTGTTGCGTATGCGCGACGGTCTGCATGACCAGTGCGAACGATACCGCCGTGCGTCAATCTACCGGAAACTTGGCGAGCGCGATCTGCATGCGGAGCACCAGGCCCTTGCCGGGGCGACGCTGGCGCGAGACGCCGACATGGCCTGCACGCTGACCGAACGCCATTTTACGCTGACTGCCTCAAGCCTCGCGGAAGCAGCGTCGGCGGCCGGCGCCGACGCCGACGCATGATACTTTGATTCCTCCCGATACCTGGTTGTTTCTCGGCGCCGGAATCGTCGGCGGCATCGTCAATGCCGCGGCGGGCGGGGCCAAGCTTTTTGTCTTTCCGCTGCTGCTTGCTGCAGGCCTTCCGCCGCTGACGGCAAACGCGACCGGCACGGTCGCGCTGTGGCCCGCGCAACTGCCCGCAGCATGGGTGCTCCGCAAAGATCTGAACGAGGATCCGCGCGCACTCATTGTCCAGCTGCTGCCGGCGCTGGCCGGCGCGTTCTGCGGCGCCCTCGCGCTGATCTTTTCCAGCGAAGCCGCGTTCCTGACCGCCATCCCCGCTTTGCTGCTGCTCGCCGTGGCTGCGATTATCCTGGGAAATCGCACCGCCAGCCTTTTGCAGCGGATCTTTCCCGGCAACCGGCTGAAATACGCATCGCAAGCGCTGTTGTTCGGAACCGGGTTCTATGGCGGCTATTTCGGAGCCGGCCTGGGGTTCATGCTGATTGCGGTTCTGTCGGTCGCGGGCGGGGTCGGCCTGCATCGCGCCAATGCAAACAAGATCGTTTTCGCTTTTTTCATCAACACGACAGCGATCGTGCCGCTGGGTCTGTCCGGATTGATCGACTGGGTAGCCGCAGCATCGGTCATGACCGGCGGGCTGGCCGGGGGATATCTCGGCGCGTGGTTTACCCGCAAAGTGCCTGAATGGCTGCTGAGAGGCACCGTTGCCGGGCTTGGGCTGGTGCTGACGGCATCGTTTCTGTTGCGATAGCCCGCACCGGCTTCGATTGACGGAGTGTGCAAATAAGATCAAAGATCGACGTCAATCCAACCATCAGGTTCCAATCCATGACTGCAAACATCAAAGCCAATCAGACCGGCCGTCTGCAGGCGCTCGACGCCGCCCACCATCTGCATCCCTTTTCTGAACAATTCGGCCTGGCGCGCGACAAGAGCCGGGTGATTGTCAAGGGCGAGGGGGTCTGGCTGACCGATTCCGACGGCAACCGGATCCTCGACGGCATGGCCGGGCTATGGTGCGTGCAGGTCGGCCACGGGCGCCAGGAAATCGCCGACGCGGTTCACAAGCAGATGTCTGAGCTTGCCTTCTACAACACGTTCTTCAAGACCACCCATCCGCCGGCCGCTGAACTGGCGGAGAAGGTGACGAGCCTGGCGCCGGACAATTTCAACAAGGTGTTTTTTACCTCCGGCGGCTCTGACGCCAACGATACCGTGTTTCGCATGGTGCGGCTCTACTGGGACCTGATGGGCAAGCCGGAGAAGAAGACCATCATTTCGCGCTGGAACGCCTATCATGGCTCGACGGTCGCTTCCGCCAGCCTTGGCGGCATGAAGGCGATGCACGGCCAGGGCGATCTGCCGTTGCCCGGCGTCCATCATATCGACCAGCCCTACTGGTTCGACGAGGCCGACGGCATGGACCCGGAATCCTTTGGCGTGGCCCGCGCACGCGCGCTTGGTGAAGCGATCGACGAGCTTGGCGAAGACAAGGTTGCCGCCTTCATCGCCGAACCGGTTCAGGGCGCCGGCGCCGTCATCGTGCCGCCGGACAGTTACTGGCGCGAACTGAAGAAAATCCTTGCGGAGCGCGACATCCTGTTTGTCGCCGACGAGGTGATCTGCGGCTTTGGCCGGCTCGGCCACTGGTTCGGGTCGGAGCATTTTGGCCTTGAGCCGGATCTGATGCCGATCGCCAAGGGGCTGTCGTCCGGCTATCTGCCGATCGGCGGGGTAATGGTATCGGACAAGGTTGCCGATGTGCTCGGACGCGAGGGCGTGGAATTCTTCCACGGCTACACCTATTCCGGGCATCCGGCGTCCTGTGCGGCGGCGTTGGAAAATCTGCGAATTATCGAAGAAGAGAAGCTGGTTGAGCGGGTGGCCGGCGATATCGGGCCCTATTTCCGCGAGCGCTGGACGATACTCGGTGACCACCCGCTGGTCGGTGAGGCGCGGGCGATCGGCCTGATGGGCGCGCTGGAGCTGGTGCCGGCAAAACCGTCGCACCGGCGTTTCGAGGATGCCGGCAAGGTCGGCTTGATCTGCCGCGAACATTCGTTTGCCCATGGCCTGGTGATGCGCTCGGTGAACGACACGATGATCGTCTGCCCGCCGCTGATCATTTCCCATGACGAGGTTGACGATCTGGTGGCGCGGGCGCGGGCGACGCTGGATGTGACGCTCGATGAGCTGACCCGGGCAGGGAAGATGGGTTAGGTCCAGGGTCAGGATGAACACGGCCGGCCTTACCGGGAAACAGGAAACACAGCATGCCCTATCTCGACCACGACGGGGTCAGGATTCATTACACCGACACCGGATCGGGCGCGGAAACGATCGTCTTTTCCCACGGCCTGCTGTTCAGCGGCGCGATATTTGAAAAGCAGATTGACCACCTGAAGGCCCGCTATCGTTGTATCGCCTACGACCATCGTGGCCAGGGTCTGAGTTCGCCCGCGCAAGACGGCTACGATATGGATACCCAGACCAATGACGCCATTGCGCTGATTGAAAAGCTTGGTCCCGGCCGGTGCCATTTTGCCGGCCTGTCGATGGGCGGCTTTGTCGCCATGCGGCTGGCTATCCGCCGGCCGGAGCTGTTGCGCTCAATCATCTTGATGGGAACCTCTGCCGATCCGGAGCCGGCGGAGAATATTTCCAAATACCGGCGGCTGAATATTGTCGCCCGCTGGATCGGCCTTTGGCCGGTGGTGGCGAAAGTGATGCCGATCATGTTCGGGGCAACATTCCTGAACGACCCGGCGCGGGCGGATGAGCGGGCGGTCTGGCGGCAACGCATTCTGGCCAATAACCGCATGGCGATCACCAGGGCGGTCGATGGCGTGGTCGGCCGCGACGGCGTTTACGGTCTACTGGATAAGATCGACCTGCCGGCGTTGATTATTGTCGGCGAGGAAGATGTCGCGACGGTTCCGGCCAGGGCGGAGCGGCTGCATGAGAAGATCGCCGGCTCGAAACTGGCGCGCATTGCACGCGCCGGCCATACCTCGTCGGTGGAAGAGCCGGAGGCGGTCAATGCGGCGCTGGAGGCATTTCTGGCTGAGCTTCGTTAGCCATTGCGAATTTGTTCACCGGGCATATGTATTCACAATTATCGCTGTTTCTGACTGACAGGTGACCCATGAAAAACTGCGCTGTCGTCGGCGCCGGAATGGCCGGATTGACGGCTGCGGCCGAACTGAAACGGGCCGGTGTCGATGTCGTTGTTCTTGAGAAATCGCGCGGTCTCGGCGGCCGGCTGGCGACGCGCCGGTTTGACAGCGGCTCGGCCGATCATGGCGCGCAATATGTCACCGCGCGGGACGCCGGATTTCAGGCGCTGATGCAGGAAACCGTGTTCGCCGGTCATGCCACCGGCTGGGCGCCAGCCGGCAAAACCGGTGATGACCCCAAGAATGAACCAAGGAATGAACCATGGCTTGTCGGGCTTGAGGGCATGAGCGGGCTTGTCAGACCGCTGTCAGAAGGTTTGCAGGTCATTCGTGAAATCCGCGTTGAACGGATAGGCTCCACCAGCGAAGGCTATTCGCTGCAGACCGATCAAGGCCCGCAGGGACCGTTCGACGCGGTGCTGGTCGCCATTCCGGCGCCGCAGGCCGCGCCCCTGCTGGAGGCGCACGGCAAACCGTTCGGCGATATCGCCGCCGCCGGTATGCAGCCGACGCTGACCGGAATGTTTGCCTTTGAGGCCCGGGTGCCGCTGGAGGCGGATTATCTTGCCTCGCCGCATGGCGATATCGCAACAGCGGTTCGCAATTCGTCGAAGGCCGGGCGCGGCGGCGCGGAATGCTGGGTCGTGCATGCCAGCCATTTCTGGTCGCGGCGCAATCTGGAATTGGAGAGAGAGGAAATCGCCGGCAGGATTCTTGAATTTCTGCGGACGCTGGCCGGCGGTACGTTGCCGGATGTCACCTGGCAGTCCGGCCACAGATGGCGTCATGCCGCCGTCGAAACGGCGGTCGGCACGCCCTGCCTGGTCGCCAGCAACCGGCGGCTTGCCGCCTGCGGCGACTGGTGTCTCGGCCCACGGGTGGAGGCGGCGTATCTCTCCGGGATCGCCGCGGCAAGGGCGCTGCTTGAACCGTCGTGATCCGGGATCAGAGCCTGGCGATCTTTCACAGGCCGGACGAACCTCTTCCGACAAAACTATCGCACTATGTTAGCAGGCACTATGCGCACGTCATACGATACGATCGGTGTCAATTATTCTGATCTCAGGAAACCTGACGCCCGGATTGAAATGGTGATCTCAAAAGCTCTGGGAACTGCCAAATCCGTTTTGAATGTTGGCGCCGGAACGGGATCGTGCGAGCCCGCCGGCAGATCAGTCACGGCCATCGAGCCTTCAATCGAAATGATCTGCCAGCGCAGTGCGTCGGCAGCTCCGGTCATTCAGGGTTACGCCGAAGACTTGCCCTTCGACGACAATTCCTTTGATGCGTCGATGGCGGTCCTGACGGTTCACCATTGGGCCGACAAACAAAAAGGCCTCAAGGAGATGCGTCGTGTGACGCGGGGGCCGGTCGTGATACTGACATTCGACCCTTTGCACCAGGCGTTCTGGCTTGCCGACTATCTTCCGGAGCTTGTGACGTTGGACGAGGCGCAAATGCCAAGGATGACAGATTATGGAGAGTGGCTTGGGCCGGTGGAGATCACGCCCGTTCCGATACCTCATGACTGTACCGATGGTTTCCTGGGTGCCTATTGGCGGCGGCCAGCGGCCTATCTCGATCCCAAGATCCGGAACGCCATTTCCTGCTTCTGGGCGATGGACAACGTTTCCGCGGCGTTGAAGAAGCTTGCCGGCGACCTGGACTCCGGTGCATGGGCGCGGCGATATTCTGAACTGCTCGACCTCGATGAGTATGATTTCGGCTACCGCCTTGTAACCACGAAATGTTGAGTTCTTGAAATCGGGATTTTCGCGCAATTCAAAAGCCCGCTCAGGACCCGATCTGGTCATCGGACAATTTTGATCATGGCTGCCTTTGGTCGTTTAGCCCAAAAAGCAACTGATCAGAGCAAAAGGCAATGCGCCTTGAAGGGTGGATCGCCAGGGCGAAGATGTAGACGGCTCAGATAGGTTGATGATGAGTGGCGAAATTGAAATAAGGCAGGCAGACAAAGAGGATGCGGACGCTATCCGCTCACTGACGCGAGAAGCCTACGCGAAGTGGGTTCCGCTTGTAGGACGCGAGCCGCTTCCAATGTCAGCAGACTATCACAAAGCGTTGAATAAACACCGTTTCGACCTGTTATTTTGGGAAGGGGAATTTGCCGCGTTGATAGAGACGATTCCACATGACGACCATTTGCTGATCAAGAATATTGCGGTGTCGCCATCCAACCAGGGTAAAGGGTTGGGACGGAAATTGCTCGACCATGCGGAGCGTCTTGCCGCTTCATTGGGGTATTCTGAAATCAAGCTCTACACCAACAAACTTTTTGCCGGGAATGTGACCTTCTATCACAGGCTTGGCTATCAGGTAGAGCGGGAAGAAGACTTTATGGGCGGTGTTAGCGTATACATGAACAAAGCAATCTGACAGTCGCGTATGCAGCCGCAACGGCACTGCCTGAGCCGACCCGACCTGGGATCAGGATCTGTTGATCGGTCAGAGGCCGGATGATTGGGACGCGGATAAATCCGTCGTCGGTCTGACGTCCGCTTTCAGGCTTGGAGTGGTCGAAATGTGGATTTTCTACGGCTCCTTGGTCAAAACTGTTGCCAAGGTAAGATCCCTGTCCGGAGGACTACATAAATGTTCGATTACTCCATTCTTCACTGGACAACTTTTCTGACAGCTGCCGTGCTGCTGAACCTTTCGCCCGGTCCCGACATCGCCTTCATTCTTGGCCAGACTGTCCGCGGCGGGCGCAAGGCGGGGTTTGCAGCAATGGCGGGGATATGGACTGGTGCATTCTGCCATGTGCTTCTCGCCGCTGCCGGGCTGTCGGCAATCCTTGCGACCTCTGCCGTTGCATTCTCTATCGTCAAATGGGCGGGCGCGGCCTACCTGATTTGGCTTGGACTTGCGGCGCTCAGGTCAAAGGGCGGGTCTTTCACGCCTGACAGCACCAAAATCGGCATGTCGCCCCCGACAGTCCTGAAGCAAGGTGTCTTGGTTTCGCTGCTCAACCCGAAGGTCGCGATTTTCTTTCTGGCGTTTCTGCCGCAATTTGTCGTCCCGGGCGCAGGGCCGACTTGGGCGCAGCTCTTCCTGCACGGCATGCTGATCATCGTTGTCGCAGCCTTGATCGAGCCGCCGCTGGTTCTGCTTGGTGAACGCTTGACCAGAAGCTTGCGGGACAATCCTAAAGTGGGGCTTTGGATGGATCGGACCCTTGCTGCAATTTTCGTGGCTCTGGGGGTCAGGCTGGCACTGGAACAGAGATAGGCTTGCTCTGCGGACCGGGACTAGACGAAAGTGCCGATCGATGCATCACCAAGTATGGATCGCTTCGGGCTCAAAGCATCGTCGTGCCGGCTGACTAATCGATCCAGACCCAAGCTGTTTCATCCAGCATGGTTTCCGGACAACCGCCATTCGCATATTGAAACAATGGCCTTATGCGGGCATGCTCGGCGGCTTGCGAAACATGATTGAAAGCGGCTGACCCTATGGGTGTAATCAATGACGAATTCGGCGCGTTTGTGGCCTATAATGCGGTTGAGGTCGACCATGCAGCAGACGGGCCGCTTGCCGGTTTGACCCTGGCCGTCAAGGATATCTACGATGTTGCCGGGTATCCGACCGGCTGCGGCAGTCCGATCAAACTGGCGGAAAGCCCGATCCACCGGACCAGTGCGCCCGCGGTACAGCGCATGCTCGATGCCGGCGCGGAGTTTATCGGCAAGACCAATACCGACGAGCTGGCATATTCCCTGAACGGCCAGAACATGCACACCGGCTCACCGGTCAACGTTCGCGCGCCCGGCCGGATCACCGGCGGATCGTCTTCCGGATCCGCGGCGGCCATGGCGGCGGGCCTGTGCGATCTGGCGATCGGTTCCGATACCGGCGGCTCGGTTCGGGCGCCGGCGAGTTATTGCGGCCTGTTCGGTATTCGCCCGACCCATGGCCGGGTGCCGCTTGACAAGACCATGCCGCTGGCGCCGAGTTACGATGTCGCCGGATATTTTGCCGATGATGCGGAGATCTTTCTCAAGGCCGCGCCGGTGTTTCTCGGCGATGATGAAACTGCGTTTACTCTGAGCCGGCCGCTTCGCGCCGACGATGCCTTTGCCATGCTGATGTCGGAACGCGAAGCCGACGCGCTCAAACCGGCGCAGATGCAGATCGCAGGCGTGCTTGGCGATGCACAATCGGTGACCCTGGCAGCCGACGGGCTTGATGCCGGCTACTGGGTCTTCCGCCATATCCAGGCGCATGAGGCCTGGCAGGTCCACGGCGCCTGGATCACCGAACATGATCCGCAGATGACGCCGGGTGTCCGCGAACGGTTTGAGTTTGGCCGCGACCGGACATCTGCCGAGGTCGATGCTGCGAAGGCAAAGCGGCGTGTCATCACGGCCGCACTTGAGGATCTGCTCGGCACGGACGGCGTTCTGATCCTGCCGACGGTTCCCTCGATTGCGCCGATGCGCGATGCCTCCGGCGACGATCTGCAGGCGTTTCGCGAACGGGCGCTGGCGATCCTCTGCATTTCGGGAAATTCCGGATTGCCGCAGGTCTCTTTACCGCTTGCCGGCCTGGATGATTGCCCGCTGGGCATTTCGCTGCTCGGCCCGCGCGGATCGGACCGGGCGCTTGTCGAACTGGCGGCCGCCATCGTGGCGCGACACTGAGGCCGGCATGGACACGATGACCCGCATGCAGGCGTTTATAGCCGTCGTCGACGCCGGCGGCTTTTCCGCCGCCGCCCGCGAAACCGGCCGTTCCAAGGCGCTGATGTCGAAATATGTCTCGGAGCTGGAGGACGAGCTCGGTGCGCGGCTTCTGAACCGCACGACCCGGCAGATTTCTCTGACGGAGGCGGGTGAGGCCGCCCTCGAAGAAGCGCAGGAGGTGCTGCGCCGGGTCGGTCAGTTGCGGGAGACGATCGAGGCCGCAAATGCCGCGCCGCGCGGCCGGCTGAAAGTCTCTGCGCCGCGGGCGGAGGGCGACGGCGAACTTGGTGGGGCGATCATGGAGTTTCTTGCCGCCTATCCCGATATCCGCATGGATCTCAGGCTTGAGGAGCGTTTTGTTGATCTGGTGGAAGAGGGATACGATGTGGCAATCCGCATTGCCGCGCTGGCCGATTCCAGCATGATCGCGCGCAAACTGGCCGGCTTCCGGATTGTCACATATTGCGCGCCGCAGATCATTGCCGCTCATGGCCGGCCGGAGCATCCGTCTGAATTGTCGGGGCTGTCGTGTATTGTCGATACCAATGCGCGAACACCGCTCAGCTGGCCCTATCGCGACGGGCCGGAAAAACTCTCTGTTTCGGTCAAGGCGCGGATTGAAGTGAACAGCCCGACAGCGGCGGTTTCGGCGGCGCTGGCAGGCCTTGGTTTCAGCCGCGGTCCGTGGCCGCTTGTGCGCACCCATGTGAAGGCGGGGACATTGGTGACAGTGCTCGACGATTATGAATTCGACGAACTCGGCATTTACGCGGTCTATCCGCATCGCGAACGCATGCCGGCAAAGTTGCGCGCCTTCATCGACCATCTCGTTGCCTGGTATGATGGCAACCGCAAGGCCGGGAAGCCGGACTGAGCTTGCGCTTTCAGGCGGCTGCCCGGGCACGGGCTGCGGCAAGCCGTTCCTGCGCCAGCCGGTCAGCGATCTCTGCCGTCGGCCGGTTCTCCAGATCGGCTCTGGTGAATATGGCGGCAAGGGTTGCGCCAATGGCTTCGACTTTTGCCGTGACATCGGAGACTTTCGAGCCGGGCCTGCCAAGGGCTACCGCAATCACGCCACCGGCATTGATGGCATAATCGGGCGCATAGAGAATACCGCGGTCCATCAGCCGGGTCGCATCGTCAGGCTCGGCAAGCTGGTTGTTGGCGGCGCCGGCGACAATCCGTGCCTTGATCTGCGGGATCGTTTCGGCATTGAGGCCGCCGCCAAGGGCGCACGGCACGAAAAGGTCCGCATCTGCGCGATGCGCCTCGTCGGCTTCTGTCTGCCTGGCCGCAAATGCCTTGACGGCCTTATCGACATTGGCCTGGTTGATATCGGAGACAATCAGTCTGGCGCCGGCAAGGTGAAGTTTGGCCGCTACCCGCATGCCGACATGTCCGAGGCCCTTCACCGAAGCGGTCAGCCCGGTCAGGTCGGTGGCGCCGAACCTGTGCCGCACAGCCGCCAGAATGCCGTGAAAGACGCCAAGTGCCGTATAGGGCGAGGGATCGCCGAGCCCGTTTGTTTTCGTGCCGCGGGCATAAGCCGTTGTTTCGCTCATGACGGCCATGTCGTCGGCATTGATGCCGACATCTTCAGCCGTGATATATTGCCCTGACAGGCTTTCCACCGCCCGGCCGAAAGCATGAAACAGGTCGTTGCTCTTGTCGCTGTGCGGGTCGCCGATGATCACAGCCTTGCCGCCGCCGTAATGCAGCCCGGCCAGCGCGTTCTTGCAGGTCATGCCGCGTGACAGCCGCAGCGCGTCGACGATTGCGGCGTCATGGGCATCATATTTCCACATCCGGCAGCCGCCCATGGCCGGGCCAAGCGATGTGTCGTGGATGGCGATCAGCGCATTGAGGGCCGCTGCATCGTCGCGAATTGTGTAAACCGTCTGATGGTCGTCAAAATCGGAAAAACCCGACAATTGAGATTGGCTCAACATGTTCATCGACAGAGACATTGGCATTTTCCTTAATGCTACCGATAATGGGAACATGGTTGATTCTGTGCGGAATATGACGATTTAATCCGCAATTCATTCATAATTTTGAGCACGATTTTTCCAGTTGATACCAATAAGCGGAAAAATCTTGTTTCGCCTTTTTAACGATACATTTACCATCCACTTGAACGCTGAAGCCGGCAACTTTAATTGACGGGGAATGCGGACCGGGATTCGCCCGATCCTGCGGTGGCCAGCGAAGCGAGGCACAATGATGAAATGGCTTTTGTCCATTGCGGCCTGCGGGTTTTGGTTTGTCGCGCCGGCGGCGGCTCATCCCCACGTTCTGATTGATTTCGCCTCCGAGATCGTCTTCGACAAAACCGGACAGATTGCCGCGGTCCGCCATCACTGGCGGTTCGACGAGGCGTTTTCAGCTTTTGCGATCCAGGGTCTCGATACCGATGGCGACGGCAAATACAGCCGCGCTGAACTGGATCCGCTGGCGGAGGTGAATGTCACCTCGCTGAGCGAATTCGAGTTTTTCACCTTCCTGACGGCGGGCGAATACGAAGCCGGCTTTTCCGCGCCGCAGGAATACTGGCTCGATCTGGAAGACGGGTTTCTGACATTGCACTTCACGCTGCCGCTGGCGCGGCCGTTCAAACCGGACGGTGCGGTGGTGCTTGAGGTTTACGACCCGGAATATTTTGTTGCCTTCGCACTTCCTTCCGAGGATGCAGTGCGCCTGGCCGGAGCTCCGGCAGATTGCGGCCTCAGGGTTCAGCTGGCTCGGGAACTCGATGAAACTGCGGCTGCGGCCCTTGCCGAAATCGGTCCCGAACAGCGCCAGCTGCCGGAGGATCTGAAAGCTCTGACGGAAGATCTCGACAATTCCGCAACCCTGACCTGCAATTAATTCGATCATCATGCGCCCGCACCGAACACACCCCCTGCTGATTGCATTTGCTGCCATCGCGGCCGGTGCGCTGATATGGCATGGCTCGGCAATGGCCGCCCAGTCTCCGTTCGGCGTTGGATTGCCTGAGCAAAGTTCCGGTGGCCTGCTGCCTTGGATATCCAGCCTGCAGAAGGAATTCTACCGCGATCTGACACAGGCGCTGAAGGCGCTGCGAGAAAACGGCCAGGCCTTCTGGTGGCTGGCAGGCCTGTCGTTTTCATACGGCGTTGTTCATGCCGCAGGTCCCGGCCATGGCAAGGTGGTGATCTCCTCCTATCTGATGGCCAACGAGGAAAGTGCGCGCCGCGGCGTCATGATCGCATTCCTTGCGGCGATGGCCCAGGCCGCGATGGCGGTCGCCATTGTCGGCGTCGCTGCGATCCTGCTCAACATGACCAGCATCGCAATGACGCAGACGGCACGATTCTTTGAGCTTGGCTCCTATGCGCTGATTGCCGGCCTGGGCCTGTTCCTGCTGGTCCGCAAGCTGTGGCAATTGGCGAGCCGGCGCACGGCGCATGAGCATGAGCATGATGCCGATTGCGGTCACAGCCACGCACCGTCGCCGGAAGAGGCCATGAAAGCCAGCGGCCTGGGCGGTGCTGTTGCGGCTATTTTGTCGGTAGGGATCAGGCCCTGTTCAGGGGCGCTGATCGTGCTCGTGTTTGCTCTCACCCAGGGGATATTCTGGGCCGGTATCGCGTCGACATTCCTGATGGGGGCCGGCACTGCGCTGACGATCGCCGTGCTTGCGGTAACGGCGCTCTACGCCAAGGGGTTTGCCTCCCGGCTGGCGGGCGCGGGCAGCGGTCGCGCAGCTCTTGTCATGACAAGTCTGGAAGTGGCCGGCGCTTTGGTCATCACCGCCTTCGGCTTGCTGCTTCTGGCCGGGGCGCTCAGCGGTTGAGCGAAGCTTTGACCTTTGCCGACAGGGCAATCGGTTCACCGTGCGGCGTCACATCTGCAGCGTCGCGCCAGGCGTCCTGCAATCGCTCAAGGTCGCTATTTGCCGCTAATCCGCAACCGGCGATCATGGTTTCAAGGGCGGCCAGCCAGCAGCGCCAATAGGTTTCCGGATCGTCTGCATCTGCCTCCCCCTGAAATACGATTTCAGCGCCCAGGCGTTCCGCCCAGTCCGGCCAGGTAAACAGCGCGCGCTGATGAAGGACCAACGTCATGGCAAAGGCGGTTGCAGCCCAGGGCGCGGGAAAAACCGGCCCTTCGTCATCGCGTGGTATCGATGGCAGCGCTGCCAGCGCGACCGCTGCGTCAGGCCGGCTCAAGATAGGGCTCCCAGAGGTCGATCATCACTTCGCTGCCCGATTGTCCATCATTTCCCCATAGCGCGGCCGCATCGAATGCGATTGCATAGAGCCATTGCGGATCTTCGCCCAGACCATGGGCATGGCTGTCGGGGAAAACATGAACGCCGTGTACGCGGACCACCGTGCCGGTCTTGCCGCGGCCATAACGCGGCAGGCGTGTATGGGTTTCAGGGTTGGCGATCAGGGTGCGGACAGTGTCGCCGACCGCAAAGCGCGCTGGTTGACCGGCCGGCCGGTCAACTGGCGATCCACTGGCAAGTGCTGCGGGGATTGTCGCGGCGGTTGGAACGCGCGGCAGCGATTTGGCCGCGTTTTCACTTTTGCCATTGGTCACTTCCTGCGCATTCGCCAGCCCGGTTTCCACGAGCAGCCGTACCAGTCCGTGATACCAGATCTCGTAATAGGTCGAGGCGAGATAATCGGCCGGCGCCATGCGTTCACGGGCGTGACGGGACATGTCCAGGTTCCAGGCGCCTGTTCCACCCATGGCGACGGTGAGGGCGAGCACCCGCCGTTCCCAAGCGGCATGAAACAGAATGTCACCGGTTTCCGGCCGGACGGGGCCGAAACCGTGCTGGCCGCCAAGATCCTGCGCGCCGTTCATGACGTGGCTCCGGGCGCGACTGCGGTCTTTCCGCTTGCCGGCAGGGCAAGGCCGGTGCCGATCATGCTGTCGCGGGTCACCAGATCCGCAAGCTGGTCCTCGCTCAATCCCGCAGTTGCCTCCGGGCGCATGGGTATGACCAGATAACGGATCTCAGCCGTTGAATCCCAGACCCGGATATGTGTGCCGGCCGGCAGTTCGACCCCGAAATCCGCCAGCACGCCGCGTGGGTCGGCGACCGCACGGGAGCGGTAGGGCGGTGATTTGTACCAGATCGGCGGCAGGCCCAGAACCGCCCACGGATAACAGGAGCACAGGGTGCAGACGACCATATTGTGCAGGTCGGGCGTGTTCTCCACCGCCACCATATGTTCGCCCTGGCGGCCGGTGAACCCCAGCGATGCGATGGCCCCCGTCGCATCAGCCATCAGTTGCTCGCGGAACGCGGGATCGGTCCACGCCTTGGCGACGACCCGGGCGCCGTTGCGCGGGCCGATCCGGTTTTCGTAGGTGTCGATGATGACGTCGAGTGCCGCCGGGTCGACATAGCCCTTGTCGACAAGAAGGGTTTCCAGCGCCCGCACCCTCACATCCATGTCGGACAGATGGGAATGACCGTGCCCGTGCTGATGTTTGTCATGTTCATGGCCGCTCATTAACGTCGTCCCGTCAGTTTTTCATGGCTCTGTTCGGCTGCCTGTTGCGCGGCGTTATTCCGCTGCATCGTCCATCCGGCGTGAACCGTATTCCCGCGCCGCATCGCTGAAAGCGCGGAAGATCGTGCCGGACGGATTGTCGATTGCGGCCCAGTATTCCGGGTGCCACTGGACACCGAAGGCAAACGCTCGGGCATCGGCAACGCGCACCGCTTCGATGGTCCCGTCTTCCGCCCTGGCTTCGACGATCAGCCGGTCAGCCAGCCGGTCGATCACCTGGCGGTGCAGCGAATTTACCCTGACCGTGTCGCTTCCGACGATACCGGCCAGGCCCGCATCGGCTTCAAAATGAATATCATGCGCCAGGGCAAAACGCTCGTCGTGGCTGTCGGATTGCGGCGAGCGATGGTCCATCCGTCCGTCCAGTTCCTGGACTTCGGTGATCAGAGTGCCGCCGAACGCGACGTTCAGCTCCTGCAGGCCGCGGCAAATCGCCAGCATCGGAACGCCCTGGTCAAGAGCGGCGCGGATCAGTGGCATGGTCGTGGCGTCGCGGTCGGTGTCATAGGGTTCGTAGGCCTTGTCCGCCTCCACGCCGTAATGTTGCGGGTGAACGTTGGAGCGCGAACCTGTGATCAGAACGCCGTCGACACGGCCGAGCACGGATTGCAGATCGATATCGCTGCCCAGGCTGGGCAGGATGACCGGCATGGCGCCGGCATATGTCAGCGCATTGAGGTAAGTGTCGATGGCGGCGTGCCAGTTATATCCGTCGACCTGCTTCACATCGGATGTCACAAGAATGAATGGTGTCATGGGCGTCAGTCTTTGTTCTGGAACAATACACTCCTGGGTCGCGGAGGCCATTTCGAGATGCGATCAGAGCCGCTTGCCGGCGTTCCGTCAAGCCGGCTGTCTGATCAAATTGTCGCCTGGCTCGCTGCAAAGCCGGCAGAGCCGTTCGTTTCGTCCCGATCAGAACCTGCCGGGCGTTTACAATCGTGATTCGATTGGAAACCATCAGCCGGAATGTCGCTGGCCCCGGCCGGCACTTCAATCTAGACAGTTTCGGCGCGACATGCCACCTTCCCGCGTAATCTGAACCAATCTAGGGAGGAAGTAACTTTATGGATCGCCGTTCCTTTATCAAGAAAGCCGGTCTGGCCACCGGCGCCGCAGCCGCCACCACGCTGGCCGCTCCGGCCATTGCCCAGGATGTCACGGAAATCAAGATGGTCACATCCTGGCCGAAGAATTTTCCGGGTCTGGGCACGGCCCCTGAAAATTTCGCCAAAGCGATCAATTCCGCATCCGACGGCCGCTATCAGGTCAAGGTCTTCGCCGGTGGCGAACTGGTACCGCCGCTGAAATGCAATGACGCGGTGCAGGAAGGCACGGCGGAAATGTACCATTCCGCCGATTATTATTATCAGGGCAAGACAAAGGCCTATGCATTCTTCACGGCCGTGCCGTTCGGTTTCCGGCCGGACGAAATCGACGCCTGGATCCACCATGGCGGCGGCCAGGAATTGTGGGACGAGGTCGGCGCGCAGTTTGGCGTCAAGCATCTGGTCGGCGGCAATTCCGGCTCGCAGATGGGTGGCTGGTTCCGCAAGCCGATTACCACGCTTGAGGATTTCAAGGGCATCAAGATGCGTATCCCGGGCCTTGGCGGCGATGTCGTCAATGCGCTTGGCGGAACGTCAGTGACACTGGCCGGTTCGGAAATCCTGCCGGCGCTGCAATCGGGTACCATCGATGCGGCAGAATGGGTCGGCCCATGGAACGACCTGGCGTTTGGATTCTACAAGGTGACCAGCCATTACCATTATCCGGGCTTCCACGAGCCGGGTTCGATGCTCTCGTTCGGCATGAACAAGGGCCTGTGGGAGGGTATGTCGGATGCCGACAAGGCGATGTTCAGCCACATTGCCGCGGGCGTAAACAATATGACGCTTGCCGAGTTCAACGCCAACAACACCCAGGCGCTGGAAACGCTTCTGACCAAGCATAATGTCGAGCTGCACGAATTCTCAGATGAGCTCTACAAAGCGTTCGGCGAAGCCGCCAAGGACGTGCTGGCGACCGCCGGGGCGTCCGATGCGGTTTCCGGCAAGGTCTATGCGTCCTTCCTGGACTTCCGCAAGAAGGCGCTGCGCTGGTCCGACCTTTCCGACAGGTCGTACATGAACAAACGCGCCCTGACCGATTTCGGTTAGCAACTGATCTGAAAGGCGGCCGCCGGTTGGCCGCCTTTCTTTTCGCGGTGGCGACCGCCAATCCATAAGGTCAATCTCAAGGCCATGAAACCAGGGGAGATGAGACGCTGGCCGCGATCATCAGAATAATCGATTCCATCAATATAGCCGTCGGCCGTTCCGTTATGTGGCTGGCCGTCATTCTGGCGCTGGTGCAATTCGCCGTCGTTATCATGCGTTACGTCTTTTCCATCGGGTTCATTCCGATGCAGGAGCTGATCTGGTACCTGTCCGGCACCATGTTCATGCTCGGCTCCGGTTATGCGTTGCTGATGGACGGGCATGTGCGTGTCGATGTGATCTACCGCGAGGCGGAGCCGCGCAACAAGGCGATGGTGGATCTCATCGGCTGTCTGGTTTTTCTGTTGCCGCTCTGCATCATGACGCTGATCCTGACGACGCCGTTCGTGATCAATTCCTGGAAGATCTTCGAAGGATCGAAGGAGGCCAGCGGCATCCGTGGCATTTTCCTGCTCAAAACCGTTATTCTCGGCTGGGCCTTTCTCATGGGCCTGCAGGGCGTGGCGCTGCTGCTGCGGGCGGTTTCCTATCTGCGCGGCGATACGCAGACCTATTCGGCCGGCGGGCGCACCGGGCTGGCTGGAGATTAGATCATGATTTCCGGTGAAATTCTCTGCCTGCTGATGTTCTTCGTGGCAGTGCTCTGCCTGCTGGCGGGTTTTCCCGTCGCTTTCACGCTGGCCGGCGTCGCGCTGATCTTCGCCGGCATCGGCCATCTGCTCGGCGAATTTTCGCTGTCGAGCCTGACGGCCTTTCCGCTCAACGTGTTTGGCGTGATGGAAAACGAAACCCTGGTCGCGGTTCCGCTGTTCATTTTCATGGGCGTGATGCTGGAACGCTCCAAGGTGGCGGAAGAACTGCTCGACAATATGGGCCGCCTGTTCGGCCAACTGCCCGGCGGTCTGGCGTTTTCCGTCTGCATCGTCGGCGCCCTGCTGGCGGCATCGACCGGTATCGTCGGCGCTACTGTCGTGACGATGGGTCTGCTGTCGCTGCCGACCATGATCAAGCGCGGTTATGACAAGCCGCTTGCCTGCGGATCGATCGCCGCATCGGGGACGCTGGGCCAGATCATCCCGCCGTCGATCGTGCTTGTGCTGCTTGGCGACCAATTGTCGGTAGCCTACCAGAACGCCCAGTTTCAGATGGGTATCTTTGCGCCGGACACGGTTTCGGTGAATGATCTGTTTGCCGGCGCATTGCTGCCCGGCCTGATGCTGGTCGGGCTCTATATTCTCTACCAGATCGGCTATGTCTTACTGCGGCCTGAGGGCGCGCCGGCCATTCCGGAGGAAGGCGAACCGCTGACGCGCGGTGAATTCTGGGCCAGGATGGCGCATTCGCTGGTCGCACCGATTGCCCTGATCATTGCCGTGCTTGGTTCCATTCTCGGCGGTCTGGCTTCACCGACGGAAGCTGCCGGCGTTGGAGCGATCGGCGCGACGATGCTCGCCGGCTACCGGATCGACGAACGCCGCGGCCTGCCGATCCTGATCGGCGCGCTCTGCATGGTCGGACTTTTGATTCTGACATCGTATTTCGACCTTCGGGCCCAGCGCACGGTGATCACAACGACCGAATGGATTGCCATTTCCGCCGCAGTGGTGCTGACGGCCGGACTGACATTCGGTGTGCTGACCGCCTTTTGGCGCACCTTCAGGCAGGTAAGCGACGATGGCGACACGGTTCTGGCTTCGGTGGCGCAATCAACCATGGTCGTCACGGCGATGGTCTTCGTCATCATTATCGGCGCGCGCATGTTCACCACCGTGTTTATCGGCTTCGAAGGCGACGATGTGATCAAGGATTTCCTGCACCAACTTCCGGGCGGCACGCTGACGGCGGTTCTTGTCGTCATGCTGGTGATGTTCGTGATGGGCTTTTTCCTCGATTTCCTGGAAATCGTTTTCATCGTTGTGCCGATCGTCGCGCCGGTGCTTTTGCAGCTTGAGATGCCCGATGGCTCGACCATGAACCCGGTCTGGCTCGGCATCATGATGGCAGTCAATTTGCAGACGTCGTTCCTGACGCCGCCATTCGGCTTTGCGCTGTTTTATCTGCGCGGCGTGGCGCCGGCCAGCGTGTCGACGATGGACATTTACAAGGGCATCCTTCCGTTTGTGCTGATCCAGGTGTTCGCTCTGGTGCTGTTGTGGTATCTGCCGGGTGTGGCGACATGGTTGCCGACGGTACTTTATCCGGGGTTCTGATGCGCGCGGGCGAATTGTTTGATCTGAGTGGAGAGCTGGCGCTGGTAACCGGCGCATCGTCGGGCCTTGGCAAGCGTTTTGCCGCGGTACTGGCAGCAAACGGCGCGACCGTTATCGTGGTCGCCCGACGGACCGACCGGCTGGACGTGCTGGTTGCGGAAATCGAACGGTCCGGAGGCAAGGCATTTGCCGTCGCTTGCGACGTCACCGACAGCGCGCAGATCGCCCTGGCGTTCGATCAGGCAGAAGATCTCGCCGGGCCTGTGACAATCCTGGTCAACAATGCCGGAATTGCCCATGCCGGCGGCGCGCTGAACCTCAAGCATGCTGAATGGCGCTCGGTTATGGCAACCAATCTGGATGCGGTGTTCCATGTTGCCCAGGAAGGCGCGCAGCGGATGGTCGAGGCAGAAAAATCCGGGTCCATCATCAATATTGCTTCCGTGCTCGGCACGCATCTGCAGAAGGGCGTTTCGGCCTACGCCGTCTCCAAGGCCGGTGTGATCCAGCTGACGAAAGCCCTGGCGCTGGAATGGGCGCGGCACAACATCCGCGTTAATGCAATTGCGCCGGGCTGGTTCCGCACCGAAATCAACGATGCGTTTCTCGATTCGGATATGGGCGATGTCATGAAACGCAAAAACCCGATGCGCCGGTTTGGCGGCGAGGCCGATCTTGACGGCGCATTGCTGCTGCTGGCCTCAGGGGCCGGAGCCTATATGACCGGCGGCTTGATCACCGTCGATGGCGGACATACGCTGGAAGTCTGATATAAAGCCCTGCGCGCCTGCGCCCAGCACAAGAGTATTCAAAATGGATTTCACCATTTCCCCGGAACTGGAGGCCCTCAGGCTGAAGGTCCGCGCCTTTGTCGACGAGCATGTCCTGCCGGTCGAGGCGGACCGTTCAAAGTGGAACGAATTTGAGAATATCAAAATGTCGGAACGCGATATTTTGCGCGAAAAGGCCCGGGCGGTCCGGCTTTGGGCGCCGCAACTGCCAAAAGCCTGGGGCGGACTTGGCCTGACGATGAGCGAACAGGCGGTGTTCTACGAGGAGGCGACAAGATCGCTGTTCGGCCCGCTGGCGTTCAACTGTTCCGCCCCCGATGACGGCAATATGCGTCTCCTGGAGCAGGTCGGCACGGATCGGCAGAAGGAGCGGTTCTTGCGGCCGATCGCCGACGGCAAGGTGATCTCCGCTTTTGCCATGACGGAGCCGCATCCCGGCGGCGGGTCCGATCCCGGCATGATCCGCACGAAGGCGGAAAAGCGCGGCGACAGATGGGTCGTGCACGGCCACAAATGGTACATTTCCGGCGCGGCGGCGGCGGACAAGTTTATCCTGATGGCGCGCACCGACGATAATCCAGATGAAAAGCGCCGCCACCTCACCGCCTTCCTGTTTGAGCGCGACCAGCCGGGCTGGGAGATTGTCCGGCGGATTGAGAATATGGGGCCGGATGAGCATGGCGGCGTTTGCGAACTGAAGTTCGACGGGCTGGAAATCCCCGACGAACACCGGTTGATGGAGATCGGCGACGGCCTGAAGGTGACGCAGATCCGGCTCGGCCCGGCCCGGCTCACCCATTGCATGCGCTGGCTCGGCATGGCCAAGCGCTGCATGGCGATCGCCGCGGACTATACCGGCCGGCGCGAAGGGTTCGGCGTCAGATTGTCGGAGCGCGAAAGCGTGCAGATCAAGATGGGCGAGGTGGCGCACGCCATCCAGATCGGACGGCTGCTGGTGGCGCACGCCGCCTTTAAGCTCGACCGGGGCGATTATGCCCGCAAGGAAATTTCCATGGCGAAGAACCATGTCGCCGACACGCTGCACCTGGCTGCCGACACGGCCCTGCAATTGCAGGGCGCGCGCGGCTATTCAAAAGATACGATCGTGGAATGGATCTACCGCTACGCCCGCTGCGCCCGCCTGGTGGACGGCGCCAGCGAAGTGCACAAGATGGTACTGGCGCGGTTTTACGGCCAGGAGGGCGATGAATTCTGGCGCTGGGATGCCGGGTAGAGCCTGGCCTGAACGCCGAATTCAGCAAATGCAGGCGACGTCCGAACCGGCGTTTACCGGTCGAAAAAAGCGTAACATTCCATTTTGTGGTAGGATTGCCTGGCTGAGAATAGACAACCTTGACAGGACGGGGAGGTGAAAGATGGGTGAGTTGACAACAGGCGTCAGTTGGCTCGGTGTCATCGTCGGAGCGGTGGTTTCGTTTCTTGCCGGCTGGTTATGGTATTCGCCGAAACTCTTCGGACAGAAATGGGCCGAAGGCGTTGGTGTGCAAATGGGGACTGCGGGAGAAATGCCCGTCGCCGCCATGGTGACGCAATTCGTCGGCCTGCTGGCGATGAGCTGGTTTGTCGGGGTGACCGCGGTGTCGAATGCGCTGCTGACTGTCATCCTCGCGACAGCCGCGTTCACGATCCTTGCCTATTCGGGCGGCCTGTTTACCCGGAAATCCAGCTATTCCCGCAATGTCGACGCCGGATATTGGATCGTCTGTCTCGTTGTGATGATCATCAGTCAGGGAATTTTCCGCAGCATGTGACGGCCTTTGTTCATCGGCACGCAACGGATGCAGGTTACAGGCGAAACTCGGCAAGATGTTTGACGTCGAATTCGCTCAACGCGATCAGCTTTTCGATATCGTTGAGCCTGACGCGGCGTTTGTCGACGGAAATCAGGCCCCTGGATTTCAGTTTTTGCATCTGCCGATTGATATGCACGTGACTCAATCCGAGTGTGTCGGCCAGAACCTCCTGCGTCATCGGCATGTCGAACCATGGTCCGTCAACGTCGCCGACCAGTCGCAGGCGGTGCCAGAGTTCCAGCATCAGATGACAAAGACGTTCGCTGGCC
>CAMYKZ010000047.1 GCA_947259045.1 uncultured Afifella sp. | reverse complement strand
GGTTGCGCCGGAATGCCGCCGGCACTATAAGGGTGGCGATTTTCCGTCAATTCGATGCGAATCGAGGCTTTTTCCGCCGGCCGGTGGGGAAAGCAAACAGGAGACCTATATCATGTCGACGACACCGTTGATGCCGAAGGCGACCGCTGTCTGGCTGGTTGACAATACAACACTGACCTTTGACCAGATCGCCGGATTTTGCCGGTTGCATCCGCTTGAAGTCAAAGCCATTGCCGACGGCGATTCCGCCCAGGGCATCAAGGGGCTGGATCCGGTTCTGACCGGCCAGTTGAGCCGCGACGAGATCGAAAAGGCCGAAGCGGACCCGAACCGCAAACTGACCATGGCAGCCCCGAAAGTGCGGGTGCCGGAAACCAAACGCCGCAGCCCGCGTTATACCCCGGTCTCAAAGCGTCAGGACCGGCCGAATGCGATTTTGTGGCTGGTGCGCAACCATGCGGAACTGAAGGATGCCCAGGTGATCCGGCTGGTCGGAACAACGAAACCGACGATTGAGGCGATTCGCGAGCGGACGCACTGGAACTCAGCCAATCTGACGCCGACCGATCCGGTAACACTGGGACTGTGCACGCAGCTGGAACTTGATCTGGAAGTCGGCAAAGCCGCAAAATCTGCGCCGAAAGTGGCGGAAGACGAAGGTGTCCGGCTGTTGTCTGCGGAAGAAACGACGGCCGAGCCGGCCGAGCCAAGCATCGGATTGCCTGATCTTGAACCGCGGGTGGATGAGGACAAGGAAGAAGAGATGGACGCCGATTCCGTCTTTGCCAAATTGAAGTCGCTGAAAAGCGATGATCTTTAGCAGATCTCAATGTCGGGTCAGGTCTTTTCCGGTGAAGCCTTCCCGGTTACGGCAATCGGGTGGAAACGTCGTGGTCGGCATTTGGACCGGGCGACGTTCCGCCTGCGTCCGCTGCCACGGTCCTGCGGATCTAGCTGGTCTGATAAAGGCCTGATATCTCTGCACAGATCAGCACCGCTTCGCGGGAATACCGGTAAGTCCGCACACGGATTTTGGTCCAGATGCCGGCCGAACGCCGCGGTAAACGATCTGCCGCAAAATATTGGCCCGTGATGCCGATATTCCTGCACTGCAACGCCACGCGGGGCAGGTGAAAGCGCTGACTGATCATGATGACGCTGCGCGGCGGGTTCGATGACAGTTCGTTCCGGCAGGTGTCCGGTGTTTTGTCTGCGGCGCCGTCGACCTGGATCTGATGCCGCGCAACACCCTGGTTCACGAGATATCGCTCCATGATCTTTGCCGCATGCACTGAGTTTGAGACAATGACAATTCCGACGATCTGCCCGTCAAGCAGCATCTGGCCGGCTTTCAGGCGCTCTTCGTGCAGCGGAGAGATTTTGCCGTCTGATACCAGTGCGCCAAAAATCAGCGCGGCATCGGCCGGGCGGGCATTTTCGATGTCGACGATTGGCGTCGTAACCATGAGATAGGCGAGCGGTGCGAAGAGCAGCGCAGCCAACAGCGCAACGACGATGGCGCCAAGTCTGAGAATTTTCATCGCGCACCTTTCGCCCCCTCATCGTGTGCAGGCACATGGCAGGCGGGCTCAATCCACAATGTGTCTCGGCGTCAGAGCAGGCACGGTCCCGCCGAACTGACTCCGGCGAACCGGCGTCGGTGAGACTGACGGACCGCTTTACGCCGCAGTGAGCCGCTGCAGTACCTCGTCGTCGATTTCGAAATTGGTGTAGACGTTCTGGACATCATCGTCGTCTTCGATCGTGCCGATCAGCTTCATCAGCGAGGATGCCTTTTCCTCATCGACCGGCGTGCCGGTCTGCGCCTTCCAAATCGGCTTGACGGAGTCCGGCTCGCCGAGCGCATCTTCAAGCGCCTTGGCGACATCGTTCAGCTCTTCGAAGGCCGTGATGATGATATGGCCGTTTTCATCGCTCGATACGTCTTCGGCGCCGGCCTCGATTGAGGCTTCAAACAAAGTCTCGGCATCGCCGGCCGTTGCCGGATAGACGATTTCGCCGACCCGGTCGAACATGAAGGCGACGGACCCGGTTTCGCCGAGCGAGCCGCCGGATTTAGTGAAATAGGACCGGATGGCGCCTGCGGTCCGGTTGCGGTTGTCGGTCATTGCTTCAACGATGACAGCAACCCCGCCGGGCCCATAACCCTCGTAGCGGATTTCCTCGTAATCCTCGCCTTCTCCGCCGCTGCCCTTGTTGATGGCGCGTTCGATATTGTCTTTCGGCATGGATTGGGACTTGGCGTTCTGCACCGCCAGGCGCAGCCGCGGATTGGTTTCGGGATCCGGATCGCCCATTTTTGCGGCGACAGTGAGTTCCTTCGACAGTTTGGAAAACAGTTTCGAGCGAACCGCGTCCTGGCGGCCCTTGCGGTGCATGATGTTCTTGAATTGTGAATGGCCGGCCATTGTCTGCGCCTGTGTCTGCAACAAAATCTTTCGACGCTTATAGGGGCCTCTCGCGGGCGCGTCCAGACGCAGAAAGCCGGATCACAAAGTGACAATTCCGGCCAATTCAACCGGGCTGTTCGTCTTCCGGCCGTCCCCGCGTGGTGGCGTCGAAACGCTCCAGGCCGTCTTCAAGATGGATCCAGAACAATTTACTTGTCGTGTAGGCGTGCCGGTCCGGCACCAGGCGATCAGCCTGATCGAACAGGCCGGCATGGATGTAGATCTCTCCGGCCAGGCGGTCGTCTTCATAAGCGATCGGCGTTCCGCATTCAGCGCAGAAACTGCGGGTCACTTTTTCCGAGGAGCGGCGGCTTGCCAGGTTGCCGCTCCAGGTCAGGGCTACCTTTTCGAAACCGGCCCACACCACGGCCGGCGCGCCGGTCTGGCGGCGGCAATCGCGGCAGTGGCACCATGAGACCTGCAAAGGTTCGCCCGTCAGCGTGAAGCCGACTGCGCCGCAGAAGCAGCAGCCGCTATATTCCTTGGCCATGATATCCCTTTCAGAAAACAGCGGTTAAAGGTCGGGATGGCAGGGCGACAAATGGGGCCCGATCCGCAGCGGCTCAATCTTTATGGTCAGACCTGTCGCGTCGTCGGTTTCCACTGCCACGCCCGATAATGTTCCCGGCCCCGAGGCCGCGATCAGGCGGCCTGATCTGATCTTGGTGACGAAGCGGTGCAGGGGCTCGTCCTTTTCCATGCCGATAATGGAATCATAATCGCCGCACATGCCGATATCGCTGATATAGCCGGTGCCGCCCGGCAGGATGCGGTGGTCGGCTGTCGGGACATGGGTATGGGTGCCGACGACAAGGGTCACCTGGCCGTCGAGAAATGCACCCATGGCCTGTTTTTCGCTGGTCGCTTCGGCATGCATGTCAACCAGGATCGCATCGCAGTCGCGGCCCAGTCTGCAGCTCTCCAGCTGCTTTTCCATGGCCGCGAACGGATCGTCCATTCCGTCGATGAACAATTGCCCCATGACATTGATCACCAGAACCTGGGCGCCGTTTCGGGCAACGAACAGATTTGCGCCGCGGCCGGGTGTTGACGGCGGAAAATTGATCGGCCGCAAGAACCGGTCCTGGCGTTCTGCGAAGACCAGCGCTTCCTTCTGGTCCCAGGCATGATTGCCCGTGGTCACGCAGTCGGCGCCGGCATCGACCACCGCCTGGAATATTTCTTCGGTAATGCCAAAGCCGCCGGCGGCATTTTCACCGTTTATGGCGACAAAGTCGACATTGAACTGCTCAATCAGTTGCGGCAATTGTTCCGTCACCGCATCCTTGCCGGACCGGCCGGCGATATCGCCAAGAAAAAGGATTTTCATTGTTGCTCCGGAAACCAGATCGGGCCGTTTTCAGTGATGATTGCATCCAGCTTGCGGTCATGGACTTCCGCCGGCACAGCTTCAACCTGCTGGCAGGAAAATGCAATGCCGACAAAGCGGAACGGGTGACCGGCCTTCTCAAGACGGGCAGTCGCCTTGTCATAATAGCCGCCGCCATAACCGATCCGGTTGCCATTATCGTCGAATGCCGCCAATGGCGCGATGATCAGATCAGGGTCGAAGCTTTGCGCGGTGTCAGGCGGGTGCCGGGTGCCGAAGCTGCCGGTTTCCAGCGGTGCGCCGGCTTCATGCAGACGAAAGACGATTTGCGCGCCGGCGACGGCCGGCAGCAGAACCCTGCCTCCGTTTACGCGGATCCAGTCGAAAAGACCGGTCGGATCCACTTCGTCACGGATAGGCGAAAACAGCGAGACCGCTTCACCGAGCCGGACAAGGCCGGCCAGATAGCGAACTGCGATTTCCGATGCTTTTGCCCGTTCTGACTGGCCGAGCGCAGAGCGTCTGGCCAGCGCCAACTCCCGCAACTCTGCCTTGGAGGCCGTTGCCGCCATCGGATCGCACTTTCTGGATTGCTCTGTTTGAAAATCTGGTTGCGCAGCCGCCATAGCCGTCGGAGTTTTCGATCCCGGGAAACCTACATTGTAGGTGGGCGCCGTGTGACCGAGCCCACGGGCCTGGTCAGGGACAGCTCCCTTTAGGATCGATAAGGCCCCGGGAATACGTCTCCTGACAAACCGGGCAGCTGCACAAGTCCAGCATATAGGTTGGTGCGGCGCTGCGGGCAAAGGGTTTTTCAATCCGTCTTCATCAGCCGAACGACCAATGGACGGGGGCGGCGATATTGGCTATTTCTGCGGCAAATGGGAGGATCCGGAAATGTCGAGCCGCTATCACCAACTCTTCGCCGCATGGCAGAACGATCCGGACCGGTTCTGGGCCGAAGCGGCGCAGGCGATCGACTGGTCGAAACCGTGGGATTCCGTCTTCGATCCCGATATGGGCGTCTACGGCCAGTGGTTTGCCGGCGCGCGGTGCAATACCTGTTACAATTGCGTCGACCGTCATGTCGAAGGCGGCCGGGCCGATCAGGCGGCGCTGATCTATGACAGCCCGATTACCGGGGCCAAGCGCACACTGAGCTACCGCGACCTGCAGTCGGAGGTTCAGGCGCTGGCGGCGGTGCTTGCCGACCAGGGCATCGTCAAGGGCGACCGGGTGATCATCTACATGCCGATGGTGCCGGAAGCGGTGGTTTCCATGCTCGCCTGCGCCCGGATCGGTGCTGTCCATTCCGTCGTCTTCGGCGGCTTTGCCGCCAACGAACTGGCGACCCGCATCGACGACGCCACGCCGAAAATGATCATTTCCGCCTCCTGCGGCATCGAGCCCGGCCGGATCGTCGCCTACAAGCCGTTGCTGGACGCGGCGATAGAGACGGCAAGACACAAGGTGGGTTCCTGTCTGGTGCTGCAGCGCGAGCAGCAGGGCTGCGAACTGGTTGCCGGTCGCGACGCGGATTACGCCGATGCCGTCGCCGCTGCGCGCGGCCGCGACGTGCCCTGTGTCGCCGTCAAGGCGACGGACCCGCTCTACATTCTCTATACGTCGGGCACCACCGGCGAACCGAAGGGCGTGGTGCGCGACAATGGCGGCCACATGGTGGCGCTGAAATGGTCGATGCAGGCGATCTACGGCATCGAGCCGGGCGAGGTGTTCTGGGCGGCCTCCGATGTCGGCTGGGTGGTCGGCCATTCCTATATCGTCTACGCGCCGCTGCTGCATGGCTGCACGACCATCGTGTTTGAAGGCAAGCCGGTCGGCACGCCTGACGCCGGCACCTTCTGGCGGGTGATTTCCGAGCACAATGTGGCCGCTCTGTTCACCGCGCCGACCGCTTTCCGCGCCATCAAGAAAGATGATCCGGACGGCAGTTTCATCGGCCGGTACGATCTGTCCCGCTTCCGGACCCTGTTCCTGGCCGGCGAGCGGGCGGATCCGGATACGATCCACTGGGCGGAAGACAAGCTCAAGGTGCCGGTGATCGATCATTGGTGGCAGACGGAAACCGGCTGGACGATTGCCGGCAATCCTGTCGGCCTTGGCCAGTTGCCGGTCAAATACGGGTCGCCGACCGTGGCGATGCCCGGATACGACGTGCAGATCCTCGACGATGCCGGCCATCCGGTGGAGGCCGGCAAGCTCGGTAACATCGTCGTCAAACTGCCGCTGCCGCCCTCCTGCCTGCCGACGCTCTGGGGCAACGACCAGCGTTTCCGCGATGCCTATCTGGACGAGTTCCCGGGTTACTACAAAACGTCTGATGCCGGTTACAAGGACGAGGACGGTTATCTCTTCATCATGGCGCGCACCGATGACATCATCAATGTCGCCGGTCACCGGCTGTCGACCGGCGCAATGGAAGAAGTGCTGGCGGGTCACCCGGACGTCGCCGAATGCGCCGTCGTCGGCATTGCCGACGCGATGAAAGGCCAGAGCCCGTGCGGTTTCATCGTCATGACGTCGGGCCGCGACCGCGATCCGGCCGAGGTGGCGAAGGAATGCATCGCCAAGGTGCGCGCGGAGATCGGCCCGGTCGCCGCCTTCAAACAGGTGGTGACGGTGCAACGGTTGCCGAAAACCCGCTCAGGCAAGATCCTGCGCGGCACGATGCGGCAGATTGCTGACGGCGAGGATTACAAGATGCCGGCGACGATCGACGATCCGGCGATCCTCGACGAGATCGCGGCGGCGCTGGGGAAGGAGTGATAATTAGCAATTAAACTTCGGCGGATATCAAATACCTATTGTACCGCAAAGTCTGGGCGCGGCATTTGCTACTTGTCTGCAGGCCATCCCCTCACTCAAATTCCATCTGTTCAAACACCCGTCCGGCATTGCGGGTGGCCAGTTCCTCGAACGTGTCGAGGTGCGCCCAGGGCGACTGGTCGACATAATAGGCTTTCGCCAGATCGCCGCCGGCTTCCAGATGTTCGCCGATCTTGCCGCGCAGAAAGACAAGGTAATCGCGGGTATAGCGGCGCACCTGATCCATGTTGGTCGGGTGGCCGTGGCCGGGAATGACATAGGTTGCCCCAAGCGCCTCGAATCCGGTCTCCCAGGTTTCCAGCCAGCCGGCGGTGTCGGTATCGTCGAAAATCGGCAAAAGCCGTTCGTGAAACGCCATGTCGCCGGCAATCACCAGCTTTTGCTGCGGCAGCCAGACCTGAATGTCGCCTGGGCTGTGCGCCGGTCCCAGATGTTTCACCTCGATGCGGAAGGCGCCCATTTCAATGATCTTTTCATCCTCGAACGTCTCGTCCGGCCCCCTCTGGAACGTGCCTTCCGCTCGGTCTTTCAGCCGCGCCTGCGCGCCGGCGAGGATCTGCGGGCCGCGATCGTCGAATTCTTCCGCCGCATCCGCATGGGCGAGGATCGGCACGTTCTGTTCCGCCCAATAGGAATTGCCGAGCATGGCATGACCCTGGCCGTTTTCGTTGATGACCAGCTTTACCGGCTGGCTGGTAATCACTTTGATTTCATCGTGCAGGGCCTTGGCCAGCAGGTAGCCGCCGCCGCCATTGACGACGACAACGCCGTCGCCGGTGACAATGAAACTCAGATTGTTGTTATGGCCGGCATTATCCCAGGTCGACGGTCCTGTCGCGCCGATCGACGACCAGACGCCGGGAATGACTTCAACCGGCTTGGAATAGAGCATGGAGGCCGGATACTGGTCGGCAATGTCTTCTGAGGCAATGCCGGTTCCGGCAAGGCCGAACAACAGGGTCAAGGCGAGGGCGGCACTGGAACGCATCATCATCTCCGTCAGGTTTTCAGACAACATATATGAAAATTGGAATATTAAAAGTGATCATTCCGTCCCCTGATGCCGCCAAGTCTCCATTGACGGCGGCCTGCCGGATGCGCGATTGAGCCTGTCACCAACAACAGGGAGCGGATCATGTCGCTGGACAACAAGGTTGCAATTGTCACCGGTGGCGCCCGCGGGATCGGCCTGGCGATTGCCAGGCGCTATCTCGACGATGGCGCACGGGTGGTCATTGCCGATGTCGATGAGGCGGCCGGCAAGGATGCGGTCGAAACCATCGCCGCGCCGGACGAACTGCGGTTTTTCCATTGTGACGTCACCGACAGGCTTGGTGTCCGCAATCTCATGGCGGAGACCGTCGACGCCTTCGGGCGGATCGATATTCTGGTCAACAATGCCGGTATCGTGCACGGCGCCGATTTCCTCGATCTTGAGGAAGAGGATTTCGACCGGGTTCTGAACGTCAATCTGAAGGGCTTTTTTCTGGTTGGCCAGGCGGTTGCCCGGCGCATGGTCAAACAGATCGAAGCCGGTGGAGACCCTGGCACGATCATCAATATGAGCTCCGTCAACGCCGTGTTCGCAATCGCCAATCAGGTGCCCTATTCGATTTCCAAGGGCGGTGTCGCGCAATTGACCAAGGTGATGGCGCTGTCGCTTGCGAAATACAATATCCGCGTCAATGCGATTGGTCCGGGGTCGATCATGACCGACATTCTGGCCTCCGTCGCCGGCGACGAGGAAGCCCGCCGCAAGATCATGTCGCGAACGCCGCTCGGGCGGATCGGCGAACCGTCGGAGATTGCCTCGATCGCCGCGTTTCTGGCCTCCAGCGATGCCAGTTACATGACCGGCCAGACAATCTATGCCGATGGCGGCCGCCTGCCGCTGAATTATACCGTCGACGTGGATGAGGAATGAGCAATCGCGTTTGCGCCTCGTCATTACCGGATTTTCCTGAGCTTTGTCGAAGGGCGGGTAATCCAGTTTCAGCGCCGCAACGCTCCTGACAGAACGCTGTCAGGAGGGGTATGGGATGATCATCGGATCAACACGAAAGGAGTGTGATCCATGAGCAACAACGGTCAGCCGCAAAATGCTGCGGTTTGGTTTGAAATCCCGGTCCGCGAATTGAAGTCGGGTATGGACTTTTACGGCAACGTTCTCAAAAACGACCTGACAATTGAAAGTAATATGGGGCCGAACGATATTGCCCTGTTTCCGGTGCAGAAAGATGGCGTCGGCGGTCACATTTACGAAAATGCCAAGGCTGCCGGCGGGCCGGCGCCGCTGGTCCATCTGGCAAGTCCGTCGCCGCTTGAGGAGGCGCTTGGCCGGGTCAAGGAAGCCGGCGGCATGGTGATTTCGGAGATCATTCCGCTGCCGGACGGCGCCGGGCGGTTTGCCTATTGCACCGACCCGGACGATAACCAGTTCGGCCTGTTCACGCGGGACTGAAACCTGAACCGGATGATGACATGAGACGAGCCGACCGCCTGTTTCAGATCGTGCAATATCTGAGGGGCGGCCGGCTTGTTGTCGCGCGCGATCTGGCGGAGCGGCTGGAAGTGTCGGAACGCACGATCTACCGCGATATTGCCGATCTGCAATCGACCGGTGTGCCGATCGATGGCGAGGCCGGAGTCGGTTACATTCTGCGTGAAGGTTATGATCTTCCGCCGCTGATGTTCAGCCGCGATGAAGTGACCGCGCTTGTGCTTGGCGCACGTTTGGCCAAAGCGTGGGGCGGGGCGCGCATGGCGCTGGCGGCAGAAGAAGCCCTGGTCAAGATCGAGGCGGTGCTGCCGCAAGCCGAGCGCGCCCAACTGCGCCAGACGCCGCTCTATGCCGTGGGATTCGACCAATCCGACCGGGTGCGGGCGATGCTCGACCGGCTTGACGTGGCGATCAGCCAGCGGCAGCGGCTGGATCTGGCCTATCAGCGGCTCAACGGCGAGCGCAGTACCCGTATCGTGCGGCCGCTCGGGCTCTACTATTGGGGCAAGGTGTGGACACTGGCCGCATGGTGCGAATTGCGCGAGGATTTCCGCATCTTCCGCGTCGACCGGATCGGCGAGCCGGTCAATGCCGGACCGTTCAGCATCGAGCGCGGCCGGACGCTGCGCGATTTTCTCAAGACGATGGCGCGGGACGACGACGGCGCGACGCCTGGCGCCTGATTGCACTGCGCCGGGTTACGACTGTGCAGTGGGACTGCTATTGATGCGGCCATGATGCAGAATATATCGTCCGTAGCCTTGCTTGTTCCCGATTATGATGTGGCGATAGAATTCTATGTCGGTGTGCTGGGATTTGAACTTGTCGAGGATACGGCCATGCCAGCGGCAAAACGCTGGGTGCTGGTTGCCCCGCCGGGGGCGCAAACCCGGCTGCTGCTGGCAAAGGCCGGTTCGCAAGCCGAAAAAGAAGCGATCGGCAATCAGACGGGCGGCAGGGTCTTCCTGTTCCTCGACACTGATGATTTCGAACGCGACCATGCAGCCTTTGTTGCCAACGGTATCCGGTTTCTGGAGACGCCGCGCGATGAGGATTACGGCAGGGTGGCGGTATTCCAGGATCCGTTCGGCAACAAATGGGATTTGATCGAACGGCGGCCCGGCGATTAATGCCCGGGTCGGCAATAGCCGTAGCAGCGTTCTGTTTTTGTTGCTGCCGCGGGCAATTGCCTCGTTTATGGTCGCGCCATGACACAGGCGATTCGCATCATCGGTATTGACCCGGGCCTTCGGCGCACCGGATGGGGCATTGTGGAGAGCGCAGGCTCCAGGTTATCCTTTGTCGGGGCCGGAACGGTGCATTCAGATCAAAAAGTCACGCTGGCGGAGCGGCTGAACCAGTTGCATCAGGGTCTGACATCGGTGATCGACGAATTCCAGCCGGCTGAGGCATCGGTCGAGGCGACTTTCGTCAACCGCGACGGCGCAGGGACATTGAAGCTCGGCCAGGCGCGCGGCATCGCCATGCTGGTGCCGGCGCAGGCCGGGCTGCCGGTCGCCGAATATGCACCCAATCAGGTGAAAAAGACGGTAGTCGGCGCCGGCCATTGCGACAAGCAGCAGATCCGCACCATGGTGTCGGTGCTGTTGCCGAAGGCGGTGTTCGAGACCGACGATGCCGCCGACGCGCTGGCGATCGCCATCTGCCATGCCCATCATCGCGGTTCGGCTGCGGCGCGGATTGCGGTGAGCCAAAAGATCGCGGCCGGAGGCGCACGATGATCGGCAAGCTGAAAGGCACGGTGGATTCCTACGGCGCCGACTGGGTGATCATCGACGTGCACGGCGTCGGGTATGTGGCGCAATGTTCCACCACCACATTGCAGGGGCTGCCGCCGGTCGGCGAAGCGGTGACGATCGCCATTGAGACCTATGTGCGTGAACAGGAGATTCGCCTGTTCGGTTTCGCCACCGACGTGGAGCGTGAATGGTTCCGTCTGCTTCTGACGGTGCAGGGGGTCGGCACACGGGTGGCGCTGGCCATTCTGGGCACCCTGAAGCCGGCCGATCTCACCTCGGCGATCGCGCTCGGCGACAAGGCGATGATCGCCCGCTCGCCCGGTGTCGGCCCGAAGGTCGGCCAGCGCATCTGCACCGAACTGAAAGACAAGGCGCCGCAGCTTTCCGGCCTCGCCGGCATAGACCCGATCGTCGCCGAACTGCAGGCGGGTATCGGTGACGGCGCTGCAGCGGCGCCGGCAACCGATGCGGTCTCGGCGCTGGTCAATCTGGGCTACGGTCAGGCGCAGGCTTCGGCAGCGGTTGCAGCAGCCATGCGCGACGGCGGCGAGGGGTCGGACACAGCGGCGCTGATACGGCTCGGGCTGAAGGAACTGGCGGGATGACCGAAGACCGCATGATCTCACCTGCCCCGCACGGGGCCGACCAACCGGACGTTTCACTGCGTCCGCAGGTGCTGGGCGAATTTGTCGGCCAGGCCAAGGCGCGCTCCAACCTTCAGGTCTTTATCGACGCGGCGCGCGGGCGCGGCGATGCGCTCGATCATGTGCTGTTTGTCGGCCCGCCCGGGCTCGGCAAGACCACCCTGGCGCAGATCGTCTCGCGCGAGCTTGGCGTCAATTTCCGCGCCACCTCCGGGCCGGTCATTGCCAAGGCCGGCGACCTGGCGGCGCTGCTGACCAACCTGGAAGAGCGCGACGTGCTGTTCATCGACGAGATCCACCGGCTTAATCCGGCAGTGGAAGAGATCCTCTATCCGGCGATGGAGGATTTCCAGCTCGATCTGATCATCGGCGAGGGTCCTGCGGCGCGTTCGGTGCGCATCGATCTGGCGAAATTTACCCTTGTCGGCGCGACCACCCGGCTTGGGCTTTTGACCACGCCATTGCGCGACCGGTTCGGCATTCCGGTGCGGCTGGAATTTTATGACGAAGCCGAGCTTGAGACCATCGTCCGGCGCGGCGCGCGCATCCTAGCCGTCCCCATCACCGATAGTGGCGCCAAGGAAATTGCCCGGCGCGCCCGCGGCACGCCGCGCATCGCCGGCCGGCTGTTGCGCCGGGTGCGCGATTTTGCGGCCGTCAAGGGAACCGGCGAGATCACCAGCGAGATCGCCGATCAGGCGCTTCTGGCACTGGAGGTGGACGGGCGCGGGCTCGATTCGCTCGACCGGCGCTATCTGAAGATGATCGCGGAGAATTTCGGCGGTGGGCCGGTCGGCATCGAAACCATCTCCGCCGGCCTGTCGGAACCGCGCGATGCGCTTGAGGATATTGTCGAGCCCTACATGATCCAGCAGGGTTTTCTGCAGCGCACGCCGCGCGGGCGCTTGCTGACGCCAAAGGCGTTCGACCATCTGGGGATGGCAACGCCACAGCGCGATCCTGCGGCGCAGATCGGTCTTTTCGCCAACGGCGATGCGGATGATCCATGACCGACCTTGCCGGACAACTGACCGCCGATGGCCACGAACTGCGCCAGCGGGTTTATTTTGAGGACACCGATTTTTCCGGCCGGGTCTACCATGCCCGCTATCTGCATTTTCTGGAACGCGGCCGGTCGGATTATCTCAGGCTGCTGGGCGTGCATCATCACGAACTGACCGGGCAGGGGCTGGCTTTTGCGGTCAGCAAAATGACGCTCGATTTCCTGGTGGCCGCATCGATTGACGAAATGCTGACGATCGTCACCGCTCCAAAGACAATCGGCGGTGCGCGGATCGTGCTGGATCAGACAATTCTGCGTGATGAACAAAGGCTCGTGGTGGCACAAGTCAGCGTTGCGCTGGTCGACCGGGCCGGAAAACCGGCCCGCCTGCCGGCTGCAATCCGTGCGGCGCTGACATAAAACAATCCCGGTCGCGGCCTGTTTCTGTCTCACTTTGAATCAATTGATAAGACTTCATTAACCATAGACATGCTTCTGGTGGTGGTAATGCCCTTGATGTGTCCAAGCCCCGGTTTTGACACATTCTGGGACCATTTCAGAGCAGAGATCGAACAGAGTGATCATACCCCATGCAACCTGATGTCATCCAAACCGCGCTCGCTGCGCCGGCGAGCTTCTCCATTCTGTCATTGTTCTGGCAGTCCCATATTGTCGTCAAGCTGGTGATGATCGGCCTGATTGTCGCATCGGTCTGGTGCTGGGCGATCATCTTCGACAAGATCATGCTGTTTGCCCGCACGAGCAGACAACTCGACAAGTTCGAAAATATCTTCTGGTCGGGCCAGTCGCTGGAAAAACTCTACGAACAGGTCTCCGGCCGCGATGCCCATGGCATGGCGGCGATTTTCGTGTCTGCCATGAAGGAATGGAAACGGACCTATGAATCCGGCGCAAAATCGCTGCACGGACTGGGATCGCGTATCGACCGCGTCATGGATGTGACGGTTGCCCGCGAAGTGGACCGGCTGGAACGGCGGCTGCTTGTCCTGGCGACCGTCGGGTCCGCCGGGCCGTTCATCGGCCTGTTCGGCACCGTCTGGGGAATCATGAGTTCGTTCCAGGCGATCGCAGCCTCGAAAAACACCAGTCTCGCGGTCGTCGCGCCCGGCATTGCCGAAGCTTTGCTGGCAACGGCGCTGGGTCTGCTTGCGGCTATCCCGGCAGTGATGTTCTACAACAAGTTCGCCAGCCAGGTGACGCGGATAACCATCCGCATGGAAGGCTTTTCCGATGAATTCGCCGCCATTCTGTCGCGCCAGATCGATGAGCGGAGCGCGGCCTGATGGGCGCCGGCATGATCGCACCGACCGGCGGCGGCAGGCGCCGGCGGATACGCCGGCGTCACGCGCCGATCGCGGAAATCAATGTCACGCCGATGGTTGACGTCATGCTTGTGCTGTTGATCATATTCATGGTGGCGGCGCCGCTGCTCACCGTCGGCGTACCGATCGATTTGCCGGAAACCCAGGCCAAGCCCCTGGAGGGTGACGTGGAGCCTGTGACGGTTTCGGTTCGCTCCGATGGCCGGATCTTTTTGCAGGATGCAGAAGTCTCGGGCGAAAAACTGGTTGCGACGCTGCAGGCGATTGCCGCAAATGGATTGAATGAGCGGATCTTTGTGCGCGGCGACCGGGATGCCGACTACGGGACGATGATGCAGATCATGGGACGGCTGAACGCGGCGGGTTACAAACGGATCGGGCTGGTCACGCTGGAAGATCTGGAGGGCTGAACCTTGCGTACCGGCATAGGCATTTCAATCGGTCTGCATGTGGCAATTCTTGCCGCAGCCGTGATCGGCTTGCCCAATGCCAGGCTGATCGAACCGGACGCGATCGAAGCCATGCCGGTGGAGCTTGTGCCGATCAAGGAGGTGACGGATCTGCAGCGCGGCAGTCGCAAGGCGGAGCCGCTCAAGGCGCCTGACGCTCCGCCTCAACCCAAGCCGACTGTCAAGGCGGAGGTCGAAAAACCGAAGCCGGCGGAGAAGGTCGCAAAAAAGCCGGTCGAAACCGCCAAGGAACCGACACCTGCGCCATTGCCGAAAGTCGTTGAAGACAAAAAGCCGGAAGCAAAGGTTGAAAAGAAAATTGCTGCGATAACACCGCCTGAGGCCGAACCTGCACCGGAGCCTGAACCGCAGAAGCCGGTCGAAGCGCTGGCTCCGGCTCCTGTTCCCAAGGTGCGCCCCAAACCGCCGAAGCAAACAACGCCGCCAAAACTGCAGGCGGCAACGAAACCGGCGAAAAAGGAACTGCAGTTCAATTCCGATGACATCACGGCCCTGCTCGACAAGCGGGATCCGGCCGGTGGCGGCAGTCCCGACCCGGCCAACGATCCGCAGACGTTCGGGTCTATCGATGGCGCGGAGAAGGCGGACATGACCCAGGACGAGATTGCGGCGCTGAAAGCGCGGTTGTATCAGTGCTGGAACCCGCCGCGCGGCGTCCGCGAGGCGCGCAATCTGCGTGTTCAGGTCGCCATCAATCTCAATCAGGACGGAACGCTTGCCGGGCCGCCGCAGATCGTCGGCGCCGGATTTGATCCATTGTCGCAAATCGCTGCTGAAAGTGCGGTGCGGGCCGTGCAGATCTGTGCGCCTTATGACATTCTGCCGCGCGAGAAATATCATGTCTGGCGCAGCATCAATTTTACGTTTGATCCCAGTCAGATGCTGGGTGGATAGGCCGGCTGCAGCCTGAGGCGCGGCCACAAGGAGTTTTCGTTCATGTTCTATCGATGGTTTATCGCGGTTTTTTTTACTGCACTGGCGATGCCGGCCGGCGCCCAGCTCAATGTCGATATCACCAAAGGCAATATCCAGCCGATGCCGATTGCCATTCCGGCGTTTTTGGGCGCCGGCGGCCAGCCCGACGAACTGAGCAGCAATGTCGCGGCTGTCATTACAGCCAATCTGCAGCGCTCCGGGCTGTTCCTGCCGATCGATCCGGCGGCCTTCATCGAACCGACGGTCAGCACCGAAGGAACGCCGAATTTCGCCAACTGGCGGCCGCTCAACGCACAGGCGCTGGTGGCGGGCCGGGTCATGCCGACCGGCGATGGGCGGATCTCGGCGGAATTCCGTCTCTGGGACATCATCTCCGGCCAGCAATTGTCCGGCCAGCAATTTTTTGCAACGCCCGACAATTGGCGGCGGGTGGCGCATATCATTTCCGATGCGATTTATGAACGGCTGACCGGCGAGAGCGGTTATTTCGATACCCGCGTCGCCTTTATCGACGAGTCCGGCACCAAGGATCAGCGCATCAAACGGCTTGCCCTGATGGACCAGGACGGAGCCAATGTGCGTTATCTGTCCAATGGCAGCGATCTGGTCGTGACGCCGCGGTTTTCACCGTCGCGCCAGGAGATCACCTATTCGTCGCTCTCCGGAGACCAATGGCGGATCTATCTTCTCAACATTGAAACCGGCCAGCGCGAACTGGTTGGAAATTTCCCCAACATGGCATTCAGCCCACGCTTTTCGCCCGACGGTCAGCAGGTCGTGCTGTCGCTGTTGCAGGGCGCCAATTCCAATATCTACAAGCTTGATCTGAGAACCCGGCAATTGACCCGGTTGACAGCGTCGCCTTCGATCGACACTGCGCCGTCATTTTCACCTGATGGCAGCCGGATCATTTTTGAATCCGACCGCGGCGGGTCGCAGCAGCTTTATGTCATGGACGCCAATGGCGGCCAGGCGGACCGGATCAGCTTTGGAACCGGCCGATACGGCACGCCGGTCTGGTCACCAAGGGGTGACCAGATCGCATTTACAAAACAGGAAAGCGGAAAATTCTCCATCGGCGTCATGGCCCCCGACGGGTCGGGCGAGCGCATCCTGACGGAAGGGTTTCACAATGAAGGGCCGACCTGGTCGCCAAACGGGCGCGTGATCATGTTTTTCCGCGAATCGCCGGGGGCCGGCGGCGGGCCGCAATTGTGGTCGGTTGACCTTACCGGCTACAATGAACAACAGGTTCCATCGCCCAGTTTCGCATCCGATCCGTCCTGGTCGGCGCTGCTGAACTAAGTTTATCCACACCGAAAATCAATCCATGCTTACCCGCATTGCGATAAAATGCGGTAACCGAATTTTAACCATGATTTTTGACCAGTAATTAACCTTAATGAATTATTGGCAAGACAACAGAACCCGGTTTCCCGGGATAGGAGTTTGCGTCATGACGGTTCAGTTTATGTCCGCACGGCTGATGGCGGCGATTATGCTGGCCTCGCTTGTCGTTGCAGGAGGTTGTTCAAATCCCCGAAAAGGCCTGGATGCGGCAGTCGGTGGAGCCGCTTCGCCCGGCAGTGCCCAGGATTTCCAGGTCAATGTCGGTGATCGTGTGTTCTTTACCGTCGATTCGTCGGCTCTGACGCCCGAGGCGCAGCAAATCCTGACGCGCCAGTCGGAGTGGCTGAAGCGTTATGGCCAGTACAATTTCATTATCGAAGGCCATGCCGATGAGCGGGGCACGCGGGAATACAATCTGGCGCTGGGTGCGCGCAGGGCGGCCGCCACGCGCGATTACCTGATTGCCCAGGGCGTTCAGCCCGGGCGGATGCGAACCATTTCATACGGCAAGGAACGGCCGGTTGCCGTGTGCGATGACATTTCATGCTGGAGCCAGAACAGGCGGGCGGTGACCGCGCTGGATGGACCGGCCAGCTAATTTCGAATCCACTTGACCGGGTCTTGATCCGGCACCTGAGGCGGCTGCATCTTGTGATGCGGTCGCCTTTTTTCTATTTCTGCCATGGTTTGAATCCATATATATGGCTGACGGGTTCCGTATATCGCCTCAACGGGCGATATCGCCGGCTTGCCGGTCCGACCAACAGGACACGAGAAACGATCATGATCAAAGTTTTTACAGCCTTGTTTTCTATCTGTCTGATGCTGTTGGCGCAGTCCGCGCCGGCTGCGGCGCAGGCAAGCCGCGAGGTCGGCGAAATGCGGCTTTATATCCAGCAACTGGAGGCGCAGGTCCGCGATCTTACCGGACAAAATGAACAACTGCGTTTCGAATTGCGCAAAATGCGCGCTCAGGCCGGGACAGGCGACCAGCCGACCGCCGGTATCGAGCCCGGTATTGTCCGCGGTACGATCAATCCGCAGAACAACAGCAGCGTCGAACGGGGCGCGCCACCCCAGGATCTGGGTACCTTGGGCGTGGGTCAGGATGGGTCTGTCGCACAGGATGATCCGTTGATTGTGCCTGATGGCCAAGGTGCTGAGGTCACCGCAGGCGACGAAATGCAACCAGGTCAGCCAATTGATCAGCCGGTCGCGGGCGGCGCGGGTGCACCCCTGGATCTGTCTGCCCTGGCAGGCGGTCAGCAAGGCGGCCAAATCGGTGGTCAGGACACGCAGACAGGCATTGTCGGAGTACAGCCTGTCGAGGGCGGTCAACAGCTTACGGCATCGATCTCCGGCGACGCGAGAGATGAATACGACCTGGCTTACGGATACGTCCTGACAGGAGACTTTCCGCTGGCGGAAGCCCATTTCCGCGCCTGGATCAGCGCATTTCCATCGAACAAGCTGGCTGATGATGCCCGCTTCTGGCTGGCTGAGAGCCAGTTACGCCAGGGCAAGCATCAGGATGCGGCGAGCGGGTTTCTGGATTTGCACAAGCGCGTTCCGAACAATTCCAAAGGGCCGGATACATTGATCAAGCTTGGTATTGCGCTGGTGGGTCTGGGTGAGAGGGACGCGGCTTGCGCGACATTCTCCGAAGTAGCGAAGAAATATCCCGATGCCACCGGTGCGACAATGAGCCGGGCTGCGAGCGAGCAGCAGCGGGCAAAGTGTTGATCGCCCGCGATTAACCGGACAGGGCTTAACCGGACAGGCAAGGCAGATGGAAGCGTGATCGACCCGGCTGCATATTTTGACCCGTTGTTGGCCAGCAAAGGCGTTTTGCTTGCCGTGTCCGGCGGCAAGGACTCGACCGCACTGATGGTGCTCGCCGCCCGGTGGCGTGATCGTCTGGACAGGCCGGTTGCGATGCATGTTGCAACAATTGACCATGGACTGCGCCCGGAAGCTGTGGCGGAAACGGACCTTGTGGCGAGAAACGCCGAAACACTTGGCCTGAATTGCATTATTCTCAAAGCCGGCCTTGAGGGCGGGCATGACCGGTCGGGCGGGAATGTCCAGGCGCGGGCCAGGCAGGCCAGATACGAATGCCTGGTTGCCGCAGCCCGCGACACCGGATGCGATACGATTGTGACGGCGCATCATCGCGACGATCAGGCGGAAACGTTTCTGATCAGGCTGGCGCGCGGATCGGGCGCCTATGGTCTCGGCGCGATGCGGCATTGCGTCAGGCTCGACGAGCTGAATCTTGTGCGGCCATTTCTGGACGTCGACAAAACGCTTCTCCATAGAATCGCTGATGAAAGCGGGCTGGCCTGCGTCGATGATCCCTCGAACCGGGACCTGGCGTTTAACCGGATCCGCTGGCGCACGATGCTGCCGCAACTTGCCGAGGCCGGGGCGACGAGCGGACGGATTGCTGAAACAGCAAAGCGGATGCAGCGTGCTGCAGACGCGCTCGACCATTATGCCGGTGAAGTGTTGCGGTCTCATGTTTCCGTCGATGCGTTTGGCAGCGCGACAGTCAGAGCCCTGATGTTCAAGGATGTTCCGGAGGAAATCCAGCTGCGGGCCTTCGCTCGTCTGCTGCAGATCGTCAGGGGCTCCGATTATACGCCACGGCTTGACCGGCTGGAGCAATTGCTGAGGGCAGTCAGAGTGGAAATTGCCGGTTCCGGCAGCCTGCGCAGAACCCTGAATGGCTGTGTCATCGATCTCAAATCGGGACAATTTTGTGTGTACCGGGAATGGGGACGTGCCGGACCGGGACAGGTTGCAGCGATTTCGGGCGATTTGGTCTGGGACGGCCGGTTTGTTCTGAACCTGCCGCCGGATTTGCCGGACGGGATCGTCGCCGCGCCGCTTGGTAATGGTTTTCGCGATTTGACCAGTGAAGCGGATCCGAAGGTTTTGCGCACCGTTCCCGGGCTTTTCGCCGGAAACTCCCTGTTTGCACTGCCGCGGATCGGCCATCGGGATAAGTCCGCAGAACCCGGCCGGTTCACGTGCCGCAGCCTGGCGGCGGGCCGGCTTCTTAACCCTGGAACCAATCACGCCGATACGCTGCGGGCGCGATTGTGCTAGCGTGGCCTGAAAATTGCCTGATCTGTGTCACACACAGTGAATGTGTCTGGATTTGAAACATTCGCTGCAACACCTTGGCATCAACGGAGCGACAACCTATTTAGTGTACAATCGGTTTTAGCTTAAAATTTAGCGCTTGGTTTTAGCGCTTGGGGACCAAAACAATATGAACCAGAATTTTCGCACCTTAGCTCTGTGGACAGTGATCCTTGTTTTGCTGATCGCGATGTTCAAGCTTTTCCAGAACCCGGTGACACAGGTGAACTCGGAACCGATCAGTTTCACCCAGTTCATCGAGGACGCCAATGACGGCAAGATCAAGAAAGTGACGGTCAAGGGCCAGGAAGTTTCCGGCACCTACGACAATGGCAAGTCCTTCAAGTCGACCGCGCCTGAAAATTCCGAATATGTCGATGCCCTCGTGGCAAAGCAAATCCCGGTCGATGTGGTCCCCGACAAGGAAGAGACGAACCTTCTGCAGGTGCTGCTTGGCTGGTTCCCGATGCTGCTTCTCATTGCAGTGTGGATCTTCTTCATGCGCCAGATGCAGGGTGCAGGCGGTCGTGCGATGGGCTTCGGCAAGTCGAAGGCCAAGCTGCTGACGGAAGCCCATGGCCGCGTGACCTTTGAAGACGTCGCCGGCGTCGATGAAGCCAAGGAAGACCTGGAGGAGATTGTCGAATTCCTTCGCGATCCGCAGAAATTCCAGCGGCTCGGCGGCCGTATTCCGCGCGGCGTGCTGCTTGTCGGCCCTCCGGGCACCGGTAAGACGCTTCTGGCCCGGGCGATTGCCGGCGAAGCCGGGGTGCCGTTCTTTACCATTTCCGGTTCCGACTTTGTCGAAATGTTTGTCGGCGTCGGCGCAAGCCGCGTGCGCGACATGTTCGAGCAGGCGAAGAAGAATGCGCCGTGCATTATCTTCGTCGACGAAATCGATGCGGTCGGCCGTCATCGCGGCGCCGGTCTCGGCGGCGGCAATGACGAGCGTGAACAGACGCTCAATCAGCTGCTGGTGGAGATGGACGGATTTGAGGCCAATGAGGGCATCATTCTGATCGCCGCCACCAACCGCCCGGATGTGCTCGATCCGGCCCTGCTGCGGCCTGGCCGCTTCGACCGCCAGATCACCGTGCCGAACCCGGACATTATCGGCCGCGAGAAGATCCTCAAGGTGCATGTGCGCAAAGTGCCGCTGGCACCGGATGTCGATCTGAAGGTGGTTGCCCGCGGAACGCCGGGTTTCTCCGGTGCGGATCTGATGAACCTTGTCAACGAAGCCGCCCTGCTGGCCGCCCGGCGCAACAAGCGGCTGGTGACGGCGAGTGAGTTCGACGATGCGCGTGACAAGGTTCTGATGGGTGCCGAACGCCGCACATTCGTCATGTCGGAGGACGAGAAGCGCAATACTGCCTATCATGAGGCCGGCCACGCGCTGGTGGCACTGAACACGCCGGCGAGCGACCCGATTCACAAGGCGACGGTGATCCCGCGCGGTCGATCGCTTGGTATGGTTCAGTCTCTGCCGGAGCGCGATCAGGTCAGCTATTCCTACGAGCAATTGACGTCGAAGCTCGCGATGGCAATGGGCGGCCGGGTTGCCGAGGAGCTGATTTTCGGCAATGACAAGGTTACTGCGGGAGCCCAGAGCGATATTGCCCAGGTGACGAAAATCGCTCGGGCGATGGTGACGCAATGGGGGTTCTCAAAGGAACTCGGCACGGTTGCCTATGGCGATAACCAGGATGAGGTATTTCTTGGCCATTCCGTTGCGCGGACACAGAACGTCTCGGAAGATACGGCGCGCAAGATCGATTCAGAAGTCAGGCGGCTGATTGACGAAGGATATCAGACAGCGCATCGGATTCTGACAGAGAAAGCCGATGACCTTGAAACCCTGGCACAGGGACTGCTTGAATTCGAGACGCTGTCCGGTCAGGAAATCAAGGACCTTCTCGACAAGGGCCAACGGCCGACGCGTGAAGATCCGAGCGACGATTCATCCAAACCGACCGGCTCTGCCGTGCCGTCGGCAGGTGTGCGCAAGAAACCCGGCAAGGATACGGGCATGGAACCCCAGACGACTTGATGACGACTTGATGACGCCTGATGCCTCGAAAATGCAGGCTCGAAACGCTGTTTTCCGGGGATTCTGCCTGCAATGTATCGCTCTGATACAATAATTGAGGCCCGAACATTGTTCGGGCCTTATACATTCCAGGTTTGGTCATCCTTTTTGAACCAGTTTGCGGCTACTGCCTTTTGAACCGCACAAACCGGGGCCAATTGCCCTTCGCGGTGGCAAGGCGAATACCGGCAACAGCAACATGAAGACGCGCACGACGCGGACGGAAAAACAATGAACCGGCGATATTTTGGAACAGACGGGATTCGCGGCAAGGCGAACCAGTTTCCCATGACCCCTGACGTGGCCATGAAAGTGGGTATGGCGGTGGGGCGCTATTACCGTAACGGACATCGCCAGCGGGTGGTGATCGGCAAGGATACCCGTCTGTCCGGTTACATGATCGAAAATGCTCTTGTAGCCGGTTTTACCGCCGTTGGCGTTGATGTGTTCCTGCTTGGGCCGATACCGACACCGGCCGTCGCCATGCTGACACGGTCAATGCGCGCCGATTACGGTGTGATGATTTCAGCTTCGCACAATCCGTTTGACGATAATGGCATCAAACTTTTCGGCCCGGACGGTTTCAAGCTTTCCGATGACGTCGAGATGGAAATCGAACGGCTTATTGAGGCCGATCCGATGCAAAGTCTCGTGTCGCCGTCCGATCTCGGCCGCGCCACACGTGTCGACGGGGTCGTCGACCGTTATATCGAGTTTGCCAAGCGGACGCTGCCGAGGCAGATGAACTTCGAAGGCATGCGGGTTGTTGTCGATTGCGCAAACGGCGCGGCCTACAAGGCGGCGCCGGCGGCTTTGTGGGAACTTGGCGCCGAGGTGATTTCGGTCGGCGTCGAGCCAGATGGTTTCAATATCAACCGGGATGTCGGATCAACGTCTCCTGGCGCGCTGGCGCGCAAGGTGCATGAAGTACGGGCCGATGTCGGTATCGCACTGGACGGTGATGCCGATCGTGTCGTGATTGTCGATGAACTGGGCAATGTTGTCGACGGTGACCAGCTGATGGCGCTTGTTGCGGCATTCTGGCGATCGGAGAATCGGCTGTCGGGCAATGGCATCGTCACGACGATCATGTCCAACCTCGGGCTGGAACGCTATCTGGCCGGGCAGGGGCTGGCGATGGTGCGCACGCCGGTCGGTGACCGCTATGTCAGCGAACATATGCGCGAGCACGGCTTCAATGTCGGCGGCGAACAATCGGGCCATATCATTCTGTCGGATTATTCCACGACCGGTGACGGACTGGTTGCAGCGCTGCAGGTCCTGGCTGTTGTCTGTCAGGAACAGAAACCGGTTTCCGAAGTCTGTCATCGGTTTGATCCGGTACCGCAGGTGAAAAAGAATGTCCGCTTCAAGGGCGGCAAGCCGCTTGAGGATGACGGGGTCAAAAAAGTCATTGCCGATGCCCGCGACAAGCTTGGCAGCCAGGGCCGTCTGGTCATCCGTCAGTCCGGCACGGAACCGGTCATCCGCGTCATGGGCGAAGGCGATAATGCCGATCTGGTTTGCCGGGTGGTGGACGATATCATTGAGGTCCTGCAGAAGGCCGCCTGAGAACAAGCCTCATCAGTCCGGTTTCGCTGATCAGGATGCCCACGCTGATCAGGGCAAAACCTGCAAAATCAGTGACCTGCAGTGTTTCTTTGAGGAACAGCCAACCCACAAGAATGGCAAAGACCGGTACGGCGTAATTCGACGTGGCCAGAAATCGCGAACCGGCCCGGCGCACCAGCCAGTAGACGGCCACGGTTGCAAGCGCGGTCGGAAAGATTCCCAGGATTGTCACTGAGACATAGGCACCCGTCGTCGCAGACGCGAGCCCGCGGGGATCAAGAAGCACCGCTGTTGTCATTGAGAGGATGGCGGCGACGGCCATTGTCCCGGCCGACATGGCGATCAGATCCATTTTCGGCGCCAGCCGTGCCGTGACATTCATGGAGGCGTATCCGAGTGCTGCCAGGATCAGCGCAAATTGCGCCAGCAGGCCTGATCCGGCCGCATCAAACTCCGACCATGCACCCGGTCCGATCAGTGTGACCACGCCGATAAACCCGATCAGAAAGCCGGCGACATTATTGGCGCGGATCGGTTCGTCCGGCAGAAGCGCACGAGCCAGCAAAAGCACCAGCAGCGGATTGACCGCCATTAGAATGCCGGCAAGGCCGGATGGCACATGCAGTGTCGCCCAGGTGATCAGAAAGAACGGCAGGATGTTGCCGATGACGGCAAACCAGCCAAGCCACAGCCAGCTCCTGATGCCGCGCGGCCAGCTTGCCCTGCCGATACCCAGTACCGCAGCCAGCAGACATGCCGCAAGGGAGAGGCGGATCGCCGGCACCCAGATTGGCGGGATCGTCTGGACAGCGATCTTGGTGAACGCGAAGGATGAGCCCCAGGCGCTGATCAGAAAGAACAAAACCGTCCATTCCGGCAGGCCGCGATGATGTTTCATGATATTTCGCCCGTATATCAAGCACAGTGGACGTCAGAGCCTGCAGGCTTGGCGATAACCCGACGGGCGGTCTGGTGCAAGTCATTGTGACGGGTGACCCCGCTGGATACAAAGTTAAGCAGCATGGTTAAGCCCCTCTTAAGAAACTGTGGTTAGATTCTGACGAAACCGGCCAGAGGTTGCATGACCCTGGCAAAGTTCGTGTGCAGGGTCTGGCGATGTTGGAATACGCAAAAACAGGATTGGTTGGCATTGTCGCCGGGCTTGCGCTGACATGTTCTGCGCTCGGCCAATCCCTTCCCGTGATCGAGCCGGAACCGCTTCCCGAACCGCCGGAAGCCCTCGGCGGCTGGTATCTGCGCGGCGACATTGCCTATACCGTCAATGAAGATACCAATGTGGTCTACAACGAAGATGCCGGCCGGTTGAATTTTGGTTATGCCGATGTCGGCAATACCGCGCGGGTCGATGTCGGTATCGGGCACCGCTTCGGCGACTGGTTCCGTGGTGACATGACACTGGAATATGCCGCCAAAGCCAATCTGAGGGGCGGGACTGTTGGTCCCTGCGGGCCGGGAACCTGCGCGACGGTCGAACGTGCCGATTTGCAGATGTTTTCGCTGATGGCCAACGGATACGCCGATCTCGGCTTTTACGACGGTTTCTCGCCCTATGTCGGCGTTGGCGCAGGCCTGTCCTATCTCAACTGGGATTACAATGGCGGGCTTGGAAATTTCTCCAACGAAGATGTCCGGTTCACCTATGCGCTGATGGCCGGACTGAGCTACGACGTCGATGCCAACTGGACGATCGATGCCGGCTACCGGTTCCTGAATGTGCCTGAAGGCAATATCGTGGATGACAACGCGGCGCTGAACGGCGACATACGCTACGAAAACCTGATGAGCCATGAAGTCCGGATTGGCTTCCGCTACACATTCGGTGATTTTTTCGAATAATCCTGTCGGCGGATTTCATCTTCATGATCGCTGAGCAGGCCTGTGGACCGCCACGCCGGCCATGACCAGAGCCACCCCGGATATATCCTGCAGCGAGGGAATCTGGGCAAGGACTATGGCGGCAATAATTGTGGCAGTGGCAGGTAACATAGCGAGAAGAACGGCAAACGATGCGCGAGGCAATCGCGACATTGCAAGCTGATCGCAAATGTAGGGGATCACGGATGAACACAATCCGACGCCGATGCCCGCTAGAACCAGCCAGACCGCACTGAATGCCTGCAATGCCTGCATGAAGCCAATTGGCATCAGGATAATGAACGCTATCGACATTGCAGCCCCGAGACGTTCCACCCCGCCGCTTGCTCCACCTTCAGCGGCCTTATGGCCGAGAATGATGTAACCGACGAAGAGAGCCGCGTTGAGAGCCGCCCAGAACAGGCCAAGCGGGTCCGTCGACCATTTCACGTCAATGAGTATGAAGACGCCCAGCACGGCCAATGCGAGGGCGAACGCATTGCGTCCCGTGCGAAGGCCATAGAGCGCGACACCGACTGTTCCGACGAACTCCATGGCCGCAACCAGGCTCATGGGCAGGCGGTCAAGTGCGAGGTAAAAGCATGTGTTCATCGTCGCGAGGCAGATGCCGAGGCCAACGAGCAACAGCCGGCTTTCGCGGTCGGCCTCGTAAATGGTTTTCCATGGCCTGGTGAAGGGCGCGAAAATTAGGGCGGCGGAGCCAATTCGGAACCACGCTACGCCCAACACGCCAACGGCCGGAAAGAGCAGGACGGCAAACGAAGGTCCGAGATAATGGAAAATCGCGCTCACGCCGAACCATGTATGGGGTGGCACCGAATCAGCGGCTTTGTTGAACGTCATTATCCCTTGCCGTCATTGTTTCCTTGTGGCTCTATTGTGGAGGCATGTTCATCGAAATGAGATGGGTATCATTCAGTTTTGCAATCATTTTTCAGATTTAATGAAGGAGAAAATTATAAAACGCCTTCGATATGAAAACGGTGCCGTGGACAGGATTGACAAGAAGCTGCTTGATGTCTTGATCTCCAATGCCCGCACCAGCAATGCAGAGATTGCCCGGCTTGTCGGATTGTCGGCGCCCAGTGTAGCGGAGCGGATCAAGCGGCTTGAAGAGGCGGGCGTGATCGAAGGTTACACTGTGAAAATCAATCCGGAATCCCTTGGATTTCCGATTTCAGCGTGGCTCCGGATCAGGCCGGTTCCCGGAGAACTTCATAAGGTGGCAGAGATATTGCGCGGTCTCCCCGAAATCGTCGAGTGTGACCGCGTCACCGGCGAGGATTGTTTCATCGCCCGCGCCCATGTCCAATCCGTCGCCCGGCTGGAGAAGCTGATTGACGAGTTGATTTCCCACGCAATGACGAATACTTCAATCATTCAGTCATCGCCCGTTGAACGAAGACTGCCGCCGATCTATCCAACAGAGTAGCGGCACAAAGCCGATCATTTGCTTCGTCCGGGCCAGTTTCCCGTTGCATTTTTTGTTGCGCTGCATTATCGGCGTCCGTGGGACACCCTTCCCCAACGAAGGGCTTCTATCTGGAAGGATAGCCACATGACGACGATCGAACGCCCGGCTGTGCGGCCGGCGAATCCGTGTTTTTCATCCGGCCCGACTGCAAAGCGGCCAGGATGGTCTCCTGAAAATCTCAGCAATGCCGTACTCGGCCGGTCGCATCGGTCCAGGCCCGGCAAACAGCGTCTTCAAAGCGCGATCGATGAAACCCGTGCCATTCTCGGGGTTCCCGACGATCATCTGATCGGCATCGTTCCGGCCTCCGATACTGGCGCATTCGAAATGGCGATGTGGTCGATGCTCGGCGCCCGCGGCGTCGATTGCCTGGCCTGGGAAAGTTTCGGCAAGGGCTGGGTGACGGATGTGCTCAAGCAGTTGAAGCTTGACGACGTCCGGGTGCTGGAGGCCGATTACGGGAAGCTGCCGGATCTGGGCGCGGTGGATTGCGATCGTGACGTGATCTTCACCTGGAACGGCACCACGTCCGGCGTGAAAGTGCCCGATGGCGATTGGATCGCTGCCGACCGTGCGGGCCTGATATTGTGTGACGCCACAAGTGCCGTGTTCGCGCAGGATCTGCCGTTCGACAAACTCGACGTTGTCACCTTTTCCTGGCAGAAAGTGCTCGGCGGCGAAGCCCAGCACGGGGTTCTCGTGCTGTCGCCGCGGGCGGTGGAACGGCTTGAAAGCCATGTGCCGGCCTGGCCGATGCCGAAGATCTTCCGGCTGACCAAGGGCGGCAAGCTGATCGGCGGCGTGTTCGCGGGAGAGACGATCAATACGCCATCGATGCTGTGCGTTGAGGATTATTGCGATGCGCTCGGATGGGCGCGCTCCATTGGCGGGCGCGACGGGCTGATCACCCGCGCCGATGGCAATGCTCAGGTGATTGCCGACTGGGTCGCCCGCACGGCCTGGGTCGATTATCTCGCGGTCGCGCCTGAAACGCGGTCCAACACATCGGTCTGTCTGGTGATCAAGGATCCGGCCGTCACCGGTCTGGCAGTCGCCGGGCAGGCGGCTTTCGCCAAGGCGATGGCGGAGTTGCTCGACGCAGAGGGCGTGGCCTTTGATATCGGCGCCTACCGCGACGCACCCGCCGGTTTGCGGATCTGGTGCGGAGGGACCGTCGAGGCATCGGACCTTGCTGCATTGGCCCCATGGCTCGACTGGGCCTTTGCGACAATTCTTGCCGGGCAGCAGCAGGCAGCCTGACGCCGTGTCCGCGTGTCAGCGCGGCCGCCAGCCCGAAAGTTTCCACAATCCAGGTGCCTGAGCGTTGAGTGCGCCGACCGATACAGAGGTTGAACGATGACCCCCAGAGTATTGATTTCAGACAAACTTTCCGACACCGCCGTCAATGTCTTCCGCGAACACGGCATTGACGTGGACTTCCAGCCGGATCTCGGCAAGGACAAGGATGCCTTGCTGGCCGCAATCAACGGATTTGACGGCCTTGCCATCCGATCCGCCACCAAGGTCACGGCCAAATTGCTGGAGAATGCGGACAATCTCCGTGTCATCGGCCGCGCCGGCATCGGCGTCGACAATGTCGATATTCCGGCGGCGACCGCAAAGGGGGTGATCGTCATGAACACGCCGTTCGGTAATTCCATCACGACAGCGGAACATGCGGTCGCCATGATGATGGCGTGTGCGCGGCAATTGCCCGCCGCCGACGCATCGACCCGGGCCGGCAAATGGGAAAAATCCCGCTTCATGGGTGTCGAGATTACCGCCAAGACACTGGGCATTATCGGTTGCGGCAATATCGGCTCGATCGTCGCAAGCCGGGCCTGCGGGCTGGCCATGCGGGTGATTGCGTTCGATCCGTTCCTGTCTGAAGAGCGGGCGATGGAACTGGGTGTTGAGAAAGTGGATCTCGACACGCTGTTGCGGCGTGCCGATTTCATTTCCCTGCATACGCCGCTGACAGAGAAGACCCGCAATATCATCGACGCCGGCGCCATTGCCAAATGCAAGGACGGGGTCCGTATCATCAATTGCGCCCGTGGCGGCCTCGTGGTTGAGGAGGCGCTCGCCGATGCGCTGAAATCCGGCAAGGTGGCGGCGGCGGCAATCGATGTCTTTTCGCAGGAGCCGGCGACGGAAAACGTCCTGTTCGATGCGCCGAACGTCATCTGTACGCCGCATCTGGGCGCGGCCACCAGCGAGGCGCAGGAAAACGTCGCCATCCAGGTGGCGGAACAGATGAGCAATTACCTGATCAGCGGCGCGGTGCAGAACGCCATCAACATGCCGTCGATCTCGGCGGAAGAAGCCCCCAGGCTGACGCCGTTCGTGCGCCTGGCCGAACAGCTTGGATCGTTTGCCGGCCAGTTGACGGATTCCGGCGTCCAGTCGATCAAACTGGAATATGAAGGCACGGTCGCTGACATGAACGTCAAGGCGCTGACGGCGGCGGCTCTGGCCGGTTTCCTGCAGCCGCTGCTGCAGACGGTGAACATGGTGTCGGCGCCGGCCTATGCGAAAGACCGCGGCATCCGGGTTGAGGAAGTCCGCCGCGACCAGAGCGGCGCCTATGAAACCTATATCCGCGTGACGGTTCGGACCGAACGGCAGGAACGGTCCGTCGCCGGCACCGTTTTCGCCGACGGCAAACCGCGCATCATCCAGATCAAGGGCATCAACATGGAAGCGGAACTGTCGGAAAAGATGCTCTATATCACCAATCAGGACCGGCCGGGTTTCATCGGCGCGCTCGGATCCACGCTCGGCGATGCAGGGATCAATATTGCCGGTATGCAGCTGGGGCGCGATCACGAAGGCGGCGACGCAATTGCGCTGATCTCCGTTGACGGGGAGATTGACGGCCCGACGCTGGCCAAGGTGCAATCGCTGCCCCATGTCATCCAGGTCAAAACGCTGGCATTCTGATGCGTGATCACCAGGACATTCTGGGAACGGCGCGAACCCGCAAAAATATTCTCTTCATCATGTTTGACCAATTGCGGTTCGATTACCTCAGTTGTGCCGGGCACCCGCATTTAAAAACGCCTCATATGGATGCGATCGCCAACAGGGGCGTCCGGTTCTCGCGATGTTATGTGCAATCGCCGATCTGCGGGTCATCACGGATGAGTTTCTACACCGGCAGATATGTCAGCAGCCACGGCGCACAGTGGAACAACTATCCCCTCAAGGTCGGCGAGCAGACAATCGGCGATCATCTGCGCAAGCTCGGCATGAGTTCCTGGCTGGTCGGCAAAACCCATATGGCGGTCGATCATGAGGGGATGGAACGGCTCGGCATAAGCCATGAAAGCGTCATCGGAGCGCGGGTATCGGAATGCGGGTTCGATATTTTCGTTCGCGACGACGGGCTTTGGGGCGAAGGTCCTGACGGCTTCTACGATCAGCGCCGCTCGCCCTACAATGAATATCTCAAATCCAGAGGTTATGAGGGTGAAAACCCCTGGCACGATTACGCAAATGCCGGCGTCGACGAGAATGGCGACATGGCGTCAGGCTGGTTTATGAAACATGCGGCCAAAGCGGCCAATATCGCTGAACAGGATTCTGAAACCCCCTGGCTGACGCGTGAGGTGATCCGGTTCATCGAAAGCCGTGACGGCGATGATGAATCGTGGATGTGCCATGCGTCCTATATCAAACCCCATTGGCCCTATATCGTGCCGGCGCCGTACCACAATATGTATGGCGGCAATCATGTGCCGGGCGCCACCCGTCATGCCGACGAGCGCAAAAACCCGCACCCGGTCTATGAGCAGTTCATGAACAATGCCATCGGCAGGGCGTTCCACCGCGACGAGGTGCGCGATGCGGTGATCCCCGCCTATATGGGCCTGATCAGG
>CAMYKZ010000046.1 GCA_947259045.1 uncultured Afifella sp. | reverse complement strand
TATTTATCAGCACGATACTCGGCGGAAATCTGGCGTCGCTCATCATCGCTTTGCTTGCCGCAGGTCTTTTCTGGAAACTGGCCGATCATGTCAATGTTGACAGCCGGGCCGTGTTCGACCGGTCGGAGAACCGGTTTGTGCTGACCCAGACCCGCGCCGGAAAACCGGTTGCGCAGCGCGAGGGCCCACTCGATCTCATTGAAAACGTCATCATCGAATCAAGCCACAGGTCAAAGGCTGAGGATAACAGTCTCAAGACGCGGCCGGCGCTGGTGATCGCCGGCGAGAGCGTACCATTGACCTTCGCATCCTTCGTCAACGGAGCCAGACCAGGCGAGATCGCCGGCAATCTCCGCCGATTCCTGAGCCTGCCGGACAGCGATCTGATCGACGATTCCATCCGACAAGCCCTGATCGGCCCGGTCGGCACCGGGCCGGCTGTACGGCTGGCCCGCTTCGGCAAGGGCATGGGCCGGATTGAAGCGGCAAACTATGTGACGGGTCTGAAAAAGCAGATGTCGGATCAAAACCGGCCGACACACTCCATCAGCAGGGAGCGCGAGTAGAAGATCGGTTCCGGGGTGTTGCCGGCGAGGTCATTGGTTGGACCCCGCGCTCAGGCACTTTCGCTCACCTTTTTCTTCCGCTTCGCCGGTTTCTCTGCAGCCTCATCGTCCATCAGCATATAATCGCGCCGGACCGGGACGGCGTCACGGGTTCTGGCCAGCATGATCTGGAACACCATCGAAGAGCCGTGCATGAAACCGAGTTCCACCGCATTGAGATAGAATTCCCACATCCGGCAGAATCGCTCGTCATAAAGCGCCGCCACCTTGTCGCGATTGTCTTCGAAACGCCGCCGCCAATGGCCGATCGTCCAAGCATAATGCAGCCGGAGAAACTCCACGTCGGCAGCCCACAGCCCGGTTCGCTGCACCGATTCAAAGACTTCCGACATCGCCGGCGAATAGCCGCCCGGGAAGATATATTTGCGCAGGAACGGCGATGTCGATCCGGGCTGGCTACGGGTGCCAATGGCGTGGATCAGGGCAAATCCTTCCGGTTCCAGCAAATCGCGCACCTTGCCGAAATAGGTATCGAATTGAGGCACGCCGACATGCTCCATCATGCCCACAGACACAACCCGGTCGAAGGTGCCTTCCAGCAAGCGGTAATCGCTCTCCACAAATTCGATGCGGTCGGCAACGCCGGCTTCCTCTGCGCGCCGCCGTGAGGTGGCAAGCTGCTCAGTCGCGACATTGATTGCTGTCACCTGGACATTGTGGTGTTTCACCAGATGAATGGCGAGCGAACCCCAGCCGGAACCGATTTCAGCCACCCGCATGCCCGGTTCGAGTTTCAGCTTTCTGGCAATCAGCCGCAACTTGTTGTCCTGCGCCTGTTCCAGCGTTTCCGTTTCCGGGTCAAGAAAATAGGCGCAGGAATAATTCATGCCCTCATCGAGAAACAGCCGATAAAGGTCATCGCCGAGATCATAATGATGCTGGGCATTGGCAACGGCCCTGCGCATCGGATTGAACTGATGCAGCCGGCGCAACCTGCGGAACAGCCCCTGCAACACACGCTGCCAACCGGTATTGAACAGCCCGCGCCGGTTGACCGAAAACAGACCGAGAAAATCGCTGACATTGCTGTCGTTCTCAAACGTCAGCGTCCCATCCATATAGGCCTCGGCGGCATAAAGTTCCGGGTTTACAAGAAGTTTCCAGTGCAGTGCCTTGTCATGCAAATGCAATGTCACATCCGGGCCGTCCTGCCCGCTGCCAAAAACATGCGTGATGCCATCCGCATCGATCAGGGTCATTCTGCCGTTCTGTACGAACGATGTCAGCATGTTATCCAGTAACCGCATAATACCCTCCTGATGTTCAGTCGTGAAACCCGGCAGCTTTACACAGCCAGCCAGAATAACAATTAATTACTGGAACTCCATAATCACTTCATCGACAGACAGGCTGTCGCCGGCAGACACATTGACATTTTCAACGACGCAATTGCGTTCGGCTCGAAGGACATTTTCCATCTTCATCGCCTCGACGGTGGCCAGTGCCTGTCCGGCTTCGACGCTTTCGCCTTCAGATACCGCGATTGAAACCACCAGCCCGGGCATCGGACAGAGAAGGTAGCGCGACATATCAGGCGGCTCCTTGACCGGCATCAACACGTCAATTTCCGCAATTCGCGGCGTCAGCAGCCGCCCGCTCCTCTCGACACCGCGCCGTGAGACCACCAGCCGATGGCCCTGATTGGAAAGCTGTGCGGTCACCGGCCGGCTGTCGATCGTGCCCTGCCAGAGCGGATTGCCAGGTCGCCAGTTCGAACGAACGGCCCGGATACCGCCGCCTGCCAGCTGAAGCTCGGCTTCAAACGGTACGCCGACCTGCCCGGCCACCAACCGAAGCGGCAACATCTGAGCGTCAAGACCGACGACCCAATCTTTTGCCATGGCACCGGAATGCGGCCGAAGCCGGCCGCTCAGCCGGTCCAGCCGATCCCGTTCCACAAGGCCGGCAGCCGCTGCAATCAGCGCCAATATTGCCAGCTCTTCTGCGCCCGCCTCAGCACCGGAAAACCCGTCCGGATATTCCTCGTCGATAAACGCTGTTGTCAGATCGCCTGACTGCCAGCGCGGATGGGCCATCAACGCGGAAAGAAACGGGATATTGTGCCGGATGCCGCCAACCAGAAATCCGTCAAGCGCATCGGACATGGCGGAAATCGCCTCCGCCCGCGTCGGCGCATGGGTGCACAATTTGGCGATCATCGGATCATAGAAGCGGGAAATCTCCGCCCCCTCGTAGACGCCGGTATCGTTGCGCACCACGGCGCCTGCGTCATCGGGGCCTTCCGCCGGTGGCCGGTAGCGCGTCAGGCGGCCGATCGAAGGCAGAAAATTGCGGTACGGGTCTTCCGCATAGACCCGGCTCTCGACCGCCCAGCCCTCTATCGCCAGATCGTCCTGGCTGATCTGCAGCGGTTCGCCGGCTGCAACACGGATCATCTGTTCGACCAGATCGATACCGGTGATCAGTTCGGTCACCGGATGTTCCACCTGCAACCTGGTGTTCATTTCCAGAAAATAGAAATTGCGCGCCTTGTCGACGATGAACTCCACCGTGCCGGCGCTCTGGTATCCCACTGCCTTTGCCAGCGCAACGGCCTGGGCGCCCATCGCGGCGCGGGTCTTTTCGTCCAGGAACGGCGAAGGCGCTTCCTCAATGACCTTCTGGTTCCGACGCTGGATCGAACATTCACGTTCAAACAGATGCACCACATTGCCGTGGCCGTCGGCCAGAACCTGGATTTCGATATGCCTCGGGTTCTCGATGAACTTTTCGATAAAGATCCGGTCATCGCCGAACGATGAACGGGCCTCGGAACCGGCAAGCTGGAACCCTTCGCGGGCTTGCCCGTCGTTCCAGGCAATCCGCATGCCCTTGCCGCCGCCACCGGCCGACGCCTTGATCATCACCGGGTAACCGATATCGCCGGCAATCTTCACCGCCTCGTCGGCATCGGCGATGATCCCCATATGGCCCGGCACTGTGCTAACGTCTGCTCTGCCGGCGAATGTCTTCGATTCAATCTTGTCGCCCATCGTCTCGATGGCACCGGTCGGCGGACCGATAAAAACCAGCCCGGCATCGGAAAGCGCTTTGGCGAAAGCCGAATTTTCCGACAGAAACCCGTATCCCGGATGCACCGCCTCTGCGCCGCTTTTGCGGCAGGCGTCGACGATCCGCTCAATCACCAGATAGCTTTCAGATGCAGGCGCCGCCCCGATCGCAATCGCTTCGTCGGCCATCGTCACATGCAGCGCGTCGCGGTCGGCGTCGGAATAAACCGCAACTGCGGCGATCCCCATGCGACGCGCCGTCTTGATCACCCGGCAGGCAATTTCGCCACGATTGGCGATCAGGATTTTCTTGAACATCGTCAGCCCTCTTCTCCCCGACAAGCTTTATGCGCCGCAAGGCAAACGGGCAAGCTCGCCTATCGTCGAAGATTGAATGACCGGCAGTAATTTCCGGAAAATCCCGCTGGCCTTCTGCATCTAATTCGCTACACCCTTATCTGGGCCAATCAGTCAGGAACACCGAGATGTCGGCACTCGAAATTCTGTCCAGGAACGCCGCCCATGGCGGAACCCAGGGCGTCTACAAACACGCATCCAAAGCCACCGGCACGGAGATGACCTTCGCCGTATACCTGCCGCCCCAGGCCGATGCCGGGCGTTGCCCGGTCGTTTGGTATCTGTCCGGCCTGACCTGCACCCATGCCAATGTCATGGACAAAGGCGAATATCGCCGCAAGGCAGCAGAACTCGGGCTCATTGTCGTTTGCCCGGATACATCACCGCGCGGCGGCGATGTTGCCGATGACGAGGCTTATGACCTCGGTCAGGGCGCCGGTTTCTACCTTGATGCCACCCGCGAGCCCTGGGCCAAGAATTTCCGCATGGAAACCTATATCCGCGACGAATTGCAGAGCCTGGTGACAGAGCATTTTCCCGTCAACCCGGATGCACAGGGAATTTTCGGCCATTCCATGGGCGGTCACGGCGCTCTGACGCTGGCGCTGAAAAGTCCCGACCAGTACAGATCCTGCTCCGCATTTGCGCCGATTGTCGGTCCGATGAACGTGCCGTGGGGCGAGAAGGCTTTCCCGGCCTATCTGGGCGATGACCGTGACGCCTGGCGGCGTTATGACGCCTGCGCCCTGATTGAGGACGGCGCACGCTACCGGGAGTTTCTGATTGATCAGGGCGATGCCGATGATTTTCTGGAAACCCAGCTACAGCCGCACAGGTTCGAATCCGCCTGCGCCCATGCCGGCATTCCTCTGGTTCTGCGCCTGCAGCCCGGCTACGACCATTCCTACTTTTTCATATCGACATTCATGGACGATCATCTGGCCTGGCACTCAAGACAGCTGCACCCGATATCGGGCTGACCGGACCGGCCGGTTTTCGCGAATCCTTCCAGGTGAAGATGCCGATGCCGGCGATTACCAGCAACGCACCGGCGGCATCGACCAGGGTAAACGGCTCGCCAAGAATGAGGATTGCCAGAACAATGGTCATGATCGGACTGATCGTGCCGATCATCGCGACTGCCTGAGCACCGATCCGGGCCAGCCCCGCATTGAGCATGAAGGACGGCACCACGGTGGCAGCGATCGACAGGATAGCCGCAAGCCCGTAAATTTCCGCTGGAATTGCGGTTAGATCCAAACCCGCGCCGGAGTACAGGCCGTCGGCAACAAAATGGATCAGCGATCCGGTTGCAGCCGCAGACATGGCGACGCAGGTGAACAGCATGCTGCCTAACCTGCCGACAAGCGCACGCGCCAAAAGCTGGTAAAACGCGAAGCAGAATGCCGCGCCAAGCACGAACAGAACCCCGATTGTGACATGATCGCCGCCGGCAATCGCACCCCGGAAATAGACCAGCGCGATGCCGGCATAAGCGAGAGCCAGTGACAACAGGCCCCAGCGCGTGATCCGTCCGCCAAAAAACATGGCGCCCAGGATCATCACAAAAAGTGGATAGGTGAACAGCACCAGCCGCTCAAGCTGCGCGGTCAGATACATCAGCCCGACCAGATCGAGATATGAGGCAAGGTAATAGCCGACCAGGCCGACCAGGCCGCTTGCAACAACCAGCTTTGGCGACAGCTCCTTCCGGATTTGCCTGGATTTTCCGCGCAGAAGCCAGAAGCCGATCAACAGGTAGACCGGCAATGCGAATGCCATCCGCAGACCCAACAGCATGATGGCGTCGACATCGGCAAAACCTGCGCCATAAGCGAGCTTGATGATAATTGCCTTGGTGGAAAACAATGCAGCCCCAAAACCGGCAAGCAGATAACCTGAACTGCGTTCCGAAAGGAATGATACGGCTTTTCCGGTCTCAACGCTCATGGCTGACGCGTGTCATGTTCTGGTCGGCCATTCGCTTTGTCTAACCCTGTCGCCCGTTATCTGCACAGCAGATAGCACGGCTGCGACCGGTTCAAAACGAGAAAAACCGCAACGGTTTCCCGCTGCGGCCTACCCGTACGCAGTACCTGAACTTGTTAGATGAAAACCTATGCGGCCTGCTCGATGAGCGGCTTCAGAGACGGGTGGATTTTCGGCGATTCTTCGGCGATGAACTTCAGCAAAGCCCGTTCCGCCTCGTTGACCTTGCCGTCGCGCATGATTCGCTCCGCAAGCCAGTCGGCCTCACCGGAATCGATGACTTCAGCAGAGCGGACAGACGTATCCATAGTGTCATTGCGTTCCTTCCAGGCCTCACCCATCGGGTCCTTGTAGCTATCCAGAATGCCCCGCAATCCGCCTGAAAGCATGCGGCCGAAAAAATCTCCGACGCCGCCATCTTCTTCATCCAGCCAGTCTTCCCGCTTCAGAGCCACGTCGCGGCTTGGAGCAACATAACCGGATGCAGCCATGACGGTATTTGCCAAAGCCTTGGAAAACAGATCCGTCCACGACGGATCATTGTCGGCACCTTCTGTCGCATCATTGATGTCAAAAAGAACTTCGGCTTCAGAGCGCGATACCGCGACACCGCCGTCGCCGCCAAAGGCGTAAAGAATGCGTCGCAGCAGTTGGACTTCCGAAGCGCCGACACGGCCCGGCGTCAGTTCGCCGTCGGTGGACGTCGGATCGAGAACCATTTTGTCCGTTGCAAGATCAGCGCCGTGGCCGGGTTTGCCCAGACCTTCGTAAGGCGCCAGTTTGCGGTGCTGGGCAACCGGACCGCTGCCGGAAAGGATTGCTGTTTTGACCTGCCGCAGGGCAAACGCGCTGAGTGAATCCGGGCTGGATTTGGCTTTTTCAAGCACCTTCACCAACACTTCGAGTTCAGAATCCGTCTTGACGTCACCGTCGCGCGAAATCCGGTCAATCAGCCATTGTGCGTTGGCTTCATCGACATAACCCTCCGGGTGCTGCTGATAAACGAGAAAGTCGACCACTGCCTCGACAAACAGATTGACCCATTCCGGATCACGGCGCTCGGCCGCTTCATCAAGAGAAAAAAGTGAATCCAGCTCTGTGGAATCAATCTTGCCGTCCTTGTAAACAGCGCGCCGCATCGTCAGCGCGTGCTCTCCGGTCAGGTGCTTTGTAGCAGAAACATGCGTCATGATATCGCTCACCAACATTTGTCAGCCCCAAGTCAATTGCCGGAGACGATAATCGATAAGGGTTAGCGAAGCGTGAAACCGGACGGCAAAATTCGCCGAAAAACCTGCCACGGCAAATGTATATTCTGCGGGTTGGCCCTAGAGCGGAATATTGTCGTGTTTCTTCCACGGATTACTGAGTTCCTTGGTTCTCAGCAGCCGGAGCGCCCGCGCCACCCTGCGGCGGGTGGAGTGAGGCATGATCACATCATCCACGTATCCGCGTTCCGCCGCCACGAAAGGCGACAGGAACTGGGCCTCATAAGCCTTTGTATGTTCGGCGATCTTTTCCGGATCGTCGAGATCCTTGCGGTAGATGATTTCAACCGCTCCCCTGGCGCCCATCACCGCGATCTGCGCGCTTGGCCAGGCATAATTGATATCGCCACGCAGATGTTTTGACGCCATGACATCATATGCCCCACCAAAAGCCTTGCGGGTAATCACCGTGACTTTCGGCACGGTCGCCTCCGCATAGGCAAACAGCAACTTCGCGCCATGCTTGATCAAACCGCCATATTCCTGCGCCGTGCCTGGCAAAAACCCAGGCACATCGACGAAGGTTACGATCGGAATGTTGAAACAATCGCAGAAGCGGACAAAGCGAGCCGCCTTGCGGCTGGCATTGGCATCCAGAACACCGGCCAGGACCATCGGCTGATTGGCGACAAAACCAACCGTACGCCCCCCCATGCGGCCAAATCCGGTGACGATATTCTGCGCATGGGCTGCCTGAATCTCGAAGAAATCCCCTTCATCGGCAACCTTCAGGATCAATTCCTTGATGTCATAGGGCACATTGGCGCTGTCGGGGATCAGCGTATCCAGCGCATCCTCGACACGGTCGCCGGCATCGTGACATTCGATCTCCGGCAGATCGGATGTGTTGGACAGCGGCAGGTAATTAAACAGCCGGCGCATCTCCATCAGCGCTTCAACATCATTGTCGAAAGCCCCGTCGGCAACAGATGATTTCGTCGAATGCACCGAGGCTCCGCCCAGTTCTTCCGCCGTCACGGTTTCGTTGGTCACGGTTTTGACCACATCCGGTCCGGTGACGAACATGTAGGAGGTATCGCGCACCATGAAGATGAAATCGGTCATCGCCGGCGAATAGACATCGCCGCCGGCGCATGGCCCCATGATCACCGAAATCTGCGGGATCACGCCAGAGGCCAGCACATTGCGCTGAAAGATCTCCGCATATCCGCCCAGTGCTGCAACGCCCTCCTGGATGCGCGCGCCGCCGGCATCGAACAGCCCGATGATCGGCGTGCGGTTGCGCAACGCCATATCCTGAACTTTCTGGATCTTTTCCGCGTGGGCTTCTGACAGAGAACCGCCGAACACGGTGAAATCCTTGGCGAAGATGTAGACCGGCCGGCCATTGATGGTGCCCCATCCGGTGACGACGCCATCGCCGGAGTATCGCGACCTGTCCATGCCGAAATCGGTGCAGCGATGTTCGACGAACATGTCGAACTCCTCAAAGCTGCCACCGTCGAGCAGGACATCGAGCCGCTCGCGCGCCGTCAGTTTGCCGCGGGCGTGCTGGGCCTGCGTCCGCTTCCTGCCGCCGCCCTGACGCGCCGCCTCACGGCGGGATTCCAATTCACCGAGCACATCACGCATGGTTCCACCCCCAACTTTGTCCTGTCCGTTTGAACTAGGGATATCACGCCAGTTCAATTCAGCAAGCGGGCCGAAAGTCTGATCGCTGCGCGACTATTCGCCCCTGACGGCCAGTTCGGCCGCCCGAAAATCCAGATAGCGTTTCGCCCGCCGCGCTTCTGCTTCCACATCCCCGCCCCAGGCCCGGATGTTCCAGTCTTCGTCTACATGGGCAGCCACCCAGGCCTGCTCGCCGTCAAGTTCCCTCCGATGCAGCGCCAGCGCCAGAAGCGCGGAGCCGGTGAGCGTTGTCGCCACATGCAATCCGGCCAGAACGAACGGCTCAGCGATTTTCTGCAACGCCTCCTCGATCGCCTCCATCGTCGCCTGCGGCTGGGCGACGTGGACAATTCCGGCAGCCAGTACAAAGCGGGCGTCGAGCCTTTCCTCCGCCCAGTGCAGGACCGGATCCCAGTGCCGGCTTTGCTCCGCCACCAGGCCTTCCGGCTCTTCCGCCCGGTAACATAGCGCGTCCGTACCGGCAAAAGACAGAATGTCGGCACGCACTTCGTTCATGCGCGGGGCAACCCCGTCAATCGCCGTATTGGCCAGCCGGGTCACCGGCATGGTGGCCGGGTCGATAAATTCGCCTTGGCCGTTCCACTCGTCCGCCAGGGCGGCCGCAAGATCGGCAAATGGGACAATGATCCGGTTGCGGCCAGGACTATTGGCCGTTCGCCCATCCAGTTGAAGGACATATTGCCCCTCTTTTACGACGGTTTCCGCCTGTTTATAAAACCGCTTCGGCAAGGATGGCGCTGATAGTCTGCGCGCTTTCGATACCGGATCCGTTTCGTCCCGCCGCTCAATCATAATCAGATCTCCGTCACGCGGCCGGCCAGCGCCCGATCGACAATCGGATCAAGCGCTTCAAAACTGTCGATCACCACAGCGGCGCCGCTGGACTGCAATTCGTCGACCGGATGATATCCCCACGACACGCCGACCGGCATTGCCCCGGCGGCTGAAGCCATTTCCATGTCAAACCGCGTATCGCCGACAACAATGGTGCGCTTCGGCTCAAACCCGGTCTCGGCGCAGGCCTCCAGCACCATCGCCGGATGCGGCTTCGACGGGCAATCGTCGGCGGTGCGAACAACATGGAAGACGCCGTCCAGATCGTGATGATCGACAATCGCGCGCACACCGCGCCGGGATTTTCCTGTCACCATGCCAAGGATCACTTCATCATGGCCGCCCAGCCGGTCCAGCACCTGACGCGTGCCCGGAAACAGCGGCTCGTTCAAATCCGCTGACGATCGCAGCGCCATGAACTGATCCTTGTAGGTTTCCGCCATCGCCTGCGACCGGTCGCCATCGGGCTCCTCCAGCAGCGCCGCGATGGCGATCGGCAGGGACAGGCCGACAATGGTGCGCGTCCGCGCCACGCCAGGCGCCACCAGGCCGTGATGCAGAAAGGTCCTGTCCATGGCATCGGAAATGATGTGCTGACTGTCGACAAGCGTACCGTCGCAATCGAAAAGAACGAGTATCACGCTGAACCGTCCTCCAACTCATCCGCCGTCTTCTCTTCAAATCCCAGCACTGCCCAGCTTTGGTGCATATGCGGCGGCAACGGCGCGCTGACGTCGATCTTGCCGCCATTTGGATGAGGGATAACAATGCGCCGTGCCAAAAGGTGCAGCTTGTTCTGGATGCCGCCGGGCAGATCCCAGTTGTCGACATCGAAATATTTCGCGTCGCCGACAATCGGATGGCCGATATGGGCGGCATGCAGCCTGAGCTGATGGGTGCGGCCTGTAACCGGCCGCATGATCAGCCAGGAAAGCTTCGACCCAGCCTGATCGACCAGTTCATAGGTCGAAACCGCATGATCGGCATCGGGGTCGCCATGCCGGGCGACACGCATCCGTTCCTTGTCTTCATCGCGCACCAGATAGGTCGAGATCCGGTCGGACCGTTTTTTCGGCACACCCTTGACCAGCGCCCAATAGGTCTTGCGGGTGACGCGGTCCTTGAACGCCTTGCCGAGAAAGGCTGCGGCGCTGCGCGTCTTGGCAATCACCAGCACGCCCGCCGTGTCCCGGTCCAGCCGGTGTACCAGCCGCGGCTTGCTGCCCTTGCGGTCACGGAACGCCTCCAGCATGCCGTCGACATGGCGGTTGACGCCGGAGCCGCCCTGAACCGCCAGACCGGCAGGCTTGTTCAGCACAAACACGGTTTCGTCCTGATAGAGCATGTTGGCCATCAGAACGTCTTCATCACGCCGGTCGCGCATGGTTGCAGGCGTCTGCGGCGCCGGCTGCCGTTTGTCGGTAATCTGGATCGGCGGCACGCGGACCGACTGGCCCGCTGCCAGCCGCGTCGATGTCTTGACCCGGCCGCCATTGACCCGGATCTGGCCTGAGCGCAGCAGTTTCTGCAAATGCCCGAAACCGAGGCCGGGAAAATGCAATTTGAACCAGCGGTCGATGCGCATGCCGGCCTCATCCCGGTCCACCGTCAGGGTTTTGACGTCGCTCATGCCAGTCCCCGCACAATCGCCAGCCCCGCGGCCAGCGCCAAAACCGACAATACGACCGACACCAGGACATAGATCGCTGCAAGACCGGCCTCGCCGCGCTCCCATAACAACATGGTTTCAAGCGAGAATGCCGAAAAGGTCGTGAAGCCGCCCAGAACGCCGGTCGCCAGGAAAAGCCGAAGCCCCTGCCCGCCGGTCTGTGACTTGAACGCCAGCCAGGCAATCAGTGTCCCCATCAGGAACGAGCCGATAATATTCACGCCAAGCGTGCCGTACGGAAAGCCGGTGCCGAAAAGCCGCATTGCAGCCAACCCGAACAGATGGCGCGCGGATGCGCCGACGGCGCCGCCTGCGGCGACAAGAAACAAATGTGTCATGGCCACCAGATAACGGCTTGCACGGCAAACGCCAAGCCATGATTGGCGGCATATAAATCAGCATCCGAATTCTGAGCTAAGCCGCCTTTCTGTCTGCGGCAAATTCAGCAAATTCGCCGACAAACCGATCGAGCGCGTTCCAGTCGGTATATTCCCTGTCCCGGCCTATTTCCACGGTTTTGTCCTTTTGCATGGCAACAAGCCACATCAGCCAGCGTTTGAAGATGTGATAACGGCCAAACCGAAACGCACCGGCAGCGTGGTGGATCATATCCGCTGTCCAGCCGGTCTCGTTGGCGAACTTCATCGCACAGCGGCGTGCATCCTCCTGATCGCTTTCATCGCCAGCCGCTGACAGCGACACGGAGATAAAGGCTGACGGCTTGCCTTGCAGCTGCTCGAGCCGTTTTGTGATGCAGTCGATCAATGCCGGCTGATACCGGCCCATATGCAAAGAGCCGGCAAAGATCGCCGCGTCGCATTGCTGGAAATCGCCAGCTTCGGCAATCGAAGCCTGTTTGACCCTGGTTTTGTGGCCGAGCCGCACCAATGTTTCGGCAGCGTGCAGAGCAATCTTGCGGGTCTGTCCCTCTGTCGAAGTGTAGCAGATCAGCACATCCATTTGTCGGACCTCCGGACAGGCATATATTGCCGAAATTATCGCCTGACCCGTCCGTCACGCCTTGCGCTTGGTCAATTTCCCTCCAGCGTCTGTTTCTTTTCCCTGAGTTCGACCCAGAATTGCAGTCGGCGCGAAAGTTCCTTTTCAAACCCGCGTCCGGTCGGCCGGTAGAACTCCTGCCGGTCAAGATCGTCGGGGAAATAGTTCTGGCCGGAAAAGGCATTGTCCTGATCGTGATCATAGGCATAGTCGGCGCCGTAACCCTCTGATTTCATCAGCTTCGTCGGCGCGTTCAGGATGGTTTTGGGCGGCGGCAGAGATCCGGCATCCTTCGCCACCCGGCGGGCGCTCTTGTAGGCGTTGTAGAGCGCATTGGATTTCGGCGCTGTGGCCAGATAAACCGCCGCCTGGGCAAGCGCCAGTTCGCCCTCCGGCGAACCCAGCATATGATAGGCCTCTTTCGCCGCATTGCACTGGACGATGGCCTGCGGATCGGCCAGGCCGATATCCTCCACCGCCATGCGGGTCAGCCGTCTGGCGAGATACATCGGGTCCTCGCCGGCATCCAACATCCGGCAAAGGTAATAAAGTGCAGCCTGCGGATCGGAGCCGCGCACCGATTTGTGCAACGCCGATATCAGATTGTAATGGCCGTCCTGGCTCTTGTCGTAGATCGGCGCACGGCGCTGCAGCACGGCCTGCAACTGCTCTGCATCGAACGTTTCGCCTTCGTTGGCGGAACGCCAGACTTCTTCAGCCAGCGACAGGCAGGCCCGGCCGTCGCCGTCGGCCATGCGCACCAGCACTCCGCGCGCCTCGTCGTTCAGCGGCAAAGGTGTGCCGGCTTCCGCTTCGGCGCGGCCAAGCAGCTGATCGATCGCCTCGGCGTCAAGCGATCTGAAGACCAGAACGCTGGCGCGCGACAACAGAGCGGCATTCAGTTCAAACGACGGGTTTTCAGTTGTCGCACCGACAAGCGTGACCGTGCCATCCTCCATCACCGGCAGGAAACTGTCCTGCTGCGCGCGGTTGAAACGATGGATTTCGTCGACAAACAGTAGCGTACCCTGGCCGGCCTGCCGTCGTGCCCGGGCTGCTTCAAATGCCTTTTTCAGATCAGCGACGCCGGTGAAGATCGCCGATATCTGCTGGAAAGCAAGATCTGTCTCCTCCGCCAGCAGGCGCGCCACCGTCGTCTTGCCTGTCCCCGGCGGACCCCAAAGCACCAGCGACCCGATCCGGCCGGAGCGCAGCATTCTGGTCAGCGTCCCGTCCGGCCCGGTCAGATGATCCTGGCCGACAACATCGGCAAGCGCCTGCGGCCGCAGACGGTCAGCCAGCGGTCTGGGCGCATCTTCCTCAAGCCCGGCTGCCTGGAACAGGTTCGGCTCGCTCATAGTGTCCGGCTATCCGCTGATGACGATGTTGGAAATCCGACCCCGGCGATCGATTGTCAGGCGCCAGACCCTGCGTTGGCGCATCACAAGCTCCTCCAGCACGTCGACGGAGGTGATATTGCGGCCCTGAACGGACACCACCACATCGCCACGCTTCAGCCGCAGACGGGCCGCCGCCGACCCCGACTCGACACTGAGAACAACAACGCCCTCGCGGTTGCGTTGCAGTTTGACCTGTTGCGCGATCCGCGGCGAAATATTGGCGACCGTTGCACCCGAAAGCGGCGATGGCCCCTCGACAAATGTCCGATCCGGCCGGACCGTTTCCGGTGCCTTCATCAGCGGCAGCACGACCTGCAGGCGCTGATTGCGCCGCATGATAATCAGCCGTGCCGTCTCGCCGATACCCAGGATCGCAAGACGGTATTCCATTGCCGCCGGGTTGGAGATGCGCCGGCCGTTGACCCGGAGAACAAGGTCGCCCTGCATCAGGCCAGCCTCGGCTGCAGGCGACCTGCGTTCAACGTCCGTCACAAGCGCGCCGCGTGGGCGTGCAAGCCCGAGCGATTCTGCGATTTCCGGCGTGACACGCTGGAATGATGCTCCAATCCACGGCCGCTCCACTTGCGTGCTGCCGGCGATCGCCTGGGCCACCACGCTGCGCACCATGTTGGAGGGAATGGCAAAACCAATTCCGTGGGATCCGCCGGAACGTGAGAAGATCGCTGAATTCAGGCCGATAATATCGCCGTTGATATCCACCAGCGGACCGCCGGAATTGCCCGGATTGATTGCCGCATCGGTCTGGATGAAAAACGAAAGATCGCTGACGCCGATATCGGTACGGGCAACGGCGGAGACGATACCGCTGGTCACCGTCTGGCCGACGCCAAACGGATTGCCGATTGCCAATACCAGATCGCCGACGTCGATGTCATCTGAATCGGCGAAATCCAGCGCGTCAAACCGTTCATCGGCATCGCGGACCCGCAATACCGCCAGATCGGTGGTCTCGTCACGGATCAGAATGTCAGCAACATATTCGCGCCCGTCTGCCAGCGAGACCTTGATGTCGGTCGCGCCGCTGATGACATGATGATTGGTGACGATAACTCCCGCGCTATCGACGATGACGCCGGAACCAAGCGACGATCGCATCCGGTTGCGCGGCACACCAAACGGCCGACCTTCAAAAAACCGCCTGAAGAACGGGTCGTCGGAAAACGGCGACGGCCGTTGCTCGGCCTGCGCCCGCGTGGCGTAAATATTGACGACCGCCGGGGCCGCTCTGCGCACGATCGGCGCAAAACTGAGGCGAATTTCATTTTCGTCTGACGGTATCCGCTGGGCGGAAGCTGGAAACACGGCTGCCAGCAGACAGGCCAGGACCAGTGCATGAAGCGCAAGAGCCGGTTTTTTTGTCGTCACGGCACGACCTCCCATTTTAATCGCAAGCATCAATTGATCTTCAGGACAACCTACCGCGTGTTCCGTTCCGGCGAAAGCCATCGGCTGGGGATTCGCGTGCGTATCCGCCAGGGAGCAAACAACCGAAAGGAGGCAAACAAAAAGGGCGGTCAACGACCGCCCTTGATTTTTCAGGAATGAGCGATGCCGTCAGGCGGCAACGTTTTCCTCGACATTATCGGCTTCTTCCATGCGCGCACGATCTTCTGCACCCTTGGCGCTTTCGTCACGATCGACGAACTCAATCACTGCGACCGGAGCACTGTCGCCGTAGCGATAACCGGCCTTCAGTACGCGGATATAACCGCCGTTACGGTCTTCATAACGCGGACCGATCGTGTCGAACAATTTGCGAACCATTTCCAGATCGCGGACCTTGGAGATCGCCGCACGGCGTGATGCCAGATCGCCCTTTTTGGCAAGCGTCACAAGCTTCTCCACAAACGGCCGCAATTCCTTGGCTTTCGGCAAGGTTGTCACAATCTGCTCGTGATTGATCAGCGCAGCCGCCATATTGGCGAACATGGCCTTGCGGTGACTGGATGTCCGGTTCAGTTTCCGGCCTGCTTTGCGATGGCGCATCTCCTCAACTCCTTGATTTCATCATGACCGGTGGCTCACGCCGCTGAGATGACGATGTTATTGTTTCAGTACTGGTCTTCGAAACGCTTGGCCAGTTCATCTATATTGTCCGGCGGCCAGCTTTGAACGTCCATACCCAGGTGCAAACCCATGCCGGCAAGGACTTCCTTGATTTCGTTCAACGACTTGCGGCCAAAGTTCGGCGTGCGCAGCATTTCCGCTTCCGTCTTCTGGATCAGATCACCGATATAAACGATATTGTCGTTCTTCAGGCAGTTGGCTGACCGGACGGAGAGCTCAAGCTCATCGACTTTCTTCAGCAAAGCCGGATTGAAAGACAGTTCAGGCGCGGTGTCTTCGACGACCTCTTTCTTCGGCTCTTCGAAATTCACGAAGATCGAGAGTTGATCCTGAAGAATGCGGGCGGCGAAGGCGAGCGCATCTTCCGGCGTCACGGACCCGTCGGTTTCCATGTTCAAAATCAGTTTGTCGTAGTCAAGCACCTGGCCCTCACGGGTATTCTCCACCCGGTAAGAAACCTTTTTCACCGGCGAATAGAGGCTATCGACCGGGATCAGACCGATCGGAGCATCCTCCGGCCGGTTGCGGTCGGCGGGCACATATCCCTTGCCGATGTCAACGGTCATTTCCATCCGGATATCGGCTTCATCATCAAGCGTGCAGATCACCAGTTCCGGGTTGAGGATTGCAATATCGCCAACCGTCTGGACGTCTCCGGCAGTGACGACACCCGGACCCTGCTTGCGCAGCGTCAGGCGCTTTGGGCCCTCGCCTTCCATGCTGACGGCGATTTCCTTGATGTTCAGAACGATATCGGTGACGTCTTCACGTACGCCCGGGATCGACGAAAATTCATGCAGCACGCCGTCAATCTGAACACTGGTTACCGCAGCACCCTGAAGCGAAGACAGCAGAACACGCCGCAGCGCGTTGCCGAGCGTCAGGCCAAATCCACGCTCAAGCGGCTCTGCGACAACGGTCGCACTGTGCTGATTGTTCCCCGCCTTGATGTCGAGTTTGTTCGGCTTGATCAGATCTTGCCAATTTTTATTGATCACGAGCTTGTCCTCATAATGTCGAGTGTCGCCAGAGGCGGACGCCCGCAAAATACGCGAGCATAAATAGTCAGGTCAGACGCGGCGGCGTTTCGGCGGCCGGCAGCCATTGTGCGGGATCGGTGTCACATCGCGGATCGACGTGATCGTAAAACCGGCAGCCTGAAGTGCGCGCAGTGCCGATTCCCGTCCCGAACCCGGTCCGGAAACTTCCACTTCAAGCGTCCGCATGCCGTGTATCTGAGCCTTTTTTGCCGCGGTTTCAGCAGCAACCTGGGCTGCATAAGGGGTCGATTTCCGCGATCCCTTGAAGCCTTCCACACCGGCCGAACACCAGGAAATCGTATTTCCCTGGACGTCCGTGATGGTGATCATCGTATTGTTGAATGTCGATGCGATATGCGCGATACCGGAAGTGATGTTCTTCCGTTCGCGGCGGCGCGTCTTGGTCGATTCCTTGGCCATCGATATAAAATCCCTCTTCCGGCTTTATTTCTTCTTGCCGGCAATTGCCCTGGCAGGACCCTTGCGGGTGCGCGCATTGGTATGTGTGCGCTGGCCACGAACCGGAAGGCCGCGCCGATGGCGCAGACCGCGGTAACAGCCAAGGTCCATCAGCCGTTTGATATTCATCGAGTTCTCACGCCGGAGGTCGCCCTCCACCTGATAGTCCCGATCGATTGCCTCACGAATCTGGATGACTTCGGAATCCGACAATTCGTTGACGCGCCGTTCCACCGGAATGTTCACCGCTTCGGTGATCTCCCGGGCTTTGGCTGCGCCGATGCCATGGATATATTGAAGCGCGATAACCACGCGCTTGTTCGTCGGTATATTGACGCCAGCGATACGAGCCACGTCGAAACTCCTCTGTTGCGATGATTCCCGGCCATGCGAGAATCAAGATAATTGCGAGACCGGAAAACGCAAAAAACCGGCCCAAAGCCATAACGGGCTCCGGCACCGCTGCAGAATCTACAGGATTAGTGCCGGTCAATAATGTTAAAGCAGCAGCCCGTCAACCGCTCTAACGCAATTCTGCCTTCTTAGCCGCGAATTGCAGCCAGAATCTCTTCAATCGCCGCCGCTGCCGCCTCCATCTCGCCCATACCGTCAACCCGGCTGAGCAAATCTTTCGCGTGGTAATAACCGATCAACGGCGATGTGCTCTTGTAATAGGCAAGCAACCGCTCGCGAACCGTCTCCGCATTGTCGTCGCTGCGCCTGGAAAATTCAGTCGCTCCGCATTTGTCGCAAACACCCGGCTGTTTCGTCGGCGCCAGCGTGTCGTTATATCCCGCACCGCAATTGCTGCAGGTGAACCGCCCCGAAATCCGTTCCACAAGCGCTTCGTCGTCAACCTCCAGCAGGATGACCCGGTCAAGCGGCATCCGTTTTTCCTCCAGCAGACCGGCCAGCGCATCCGCCTGGGCCAGTGTCCTGGGAAACCCGTCGAGGACAAATCCATTGCGAACGTCGCGATTGTCGAGCCGTTCCGAAATGATGCCGATGACGATCTCGTCCGATACCAGCTGCCCGGCATCCATTACAGATTTTGCCTTCAGTCCGATCTCCGTCCCGGCGGTCACGGCCTGGCGCAGCATGTCGCCTGTGGAAAGCTGCACGAGATTGTGCCGCTCCACCAGACGATGCGCCTGCGTGCCCTTGCCGGCACCGGGCGGGCCAATGAGGTTTAACCTCATTTACGGCGGCCTCCGAGGCGCGATTTCTTCACCAGCCCCTCATATTGATGCGCCAGCAAATGGCCCTGGATCTGCGAAACCGTATCCATGGTCACGCTGACGACAATCAGCAACGAGGTACCGCCGAAGAACACCGTGATCGGCGCATTGGAAAACAGCATTTCCGGAAGCAGACAGACAATCACCAGATAGATGGCGCCAAGCGTCGAGATGCGTGTCAGCACATAATCCAGATATTCCGCAGTCTGCACGCCGGGCCGGCGCCCGGGAATGAATCCGCCATGGCGCTTGAGATTGTCGGCCGTATCGGTCGGGTTGAAGACAATGGAGGTGTAGAAGAATACGAAAAACACGATCAGCGCGCCATACAGAAACAGATAAAGCGGCTGTCCGCGGCCAAGCTGCGACGTGATCGTTGCGATAAAACCAAGATCGCCGGAGGTGGCGTAAAACTGCGCGATCGTGATCGGCAACAGCAACAGCGAGGTCGCGAAGATCGGCGGAATGACGCCGGCAGTGTTCAGTTTCAGCGGCAGGAACGAGGAATCGCCCTGGAACATCTTGTTGCCGACCTGGCGCTTCGGATACTGGATAATCAGCCGCCGCTGGGCCCGCTCCATGAAGACGATGGCCGTAATCACGACAATGGTGATCGCAAAGATCGCCAGCATGGCCGGCGTCGAGATCGAACCCTGCTGGCCAAGCTGAAGCGTGCCGGCAATTGCCCGCGGCAGTTCGGCAACGATACCGGCAAAGATGATCAGCGAAATACCGTTGCCGATACCCCGGGAGGTGATCTGCTCACCGAGCCACATCAGGAAAACCGTGCCGCCGGTCAATGTAATCACCGCTGTAAGCCGGAAAAACAGCCCGGGATCGCTGACGACGGACGCCCCTGCTCCGCCCTGCGCGCCCTCAAGCCCGGCGGCGATGCCATAGGATTGGACAACCGCCAGAACCACGGTGAGATAGCGGGTATATTGATTGATGACCTTGCGGCCCTGCTCGCCCTCTTTCTTCAACTGCTCCAGCGTCGGCACGACGGCTGTCATCAACTGCATGATAATGGAGGCGGAGATATAGGGCATGATGCCCAGGGCGAAGATCGCCATCCGGCCGATGGCGCCGCCGGAGAACATGTTGAAGACACCAAGCAGGCCCTGCGACTGTTGCTGAATGGCCTGCTGCAGGGCTTCGATATTGATCCCGGGCAACGGTATATAGGTGCCCAGGCGATAAACCAGCAAAGCGCCAAGCGCAAACCAGATTCGCTTCTTCAGCTCTTCCGCTTTTGAGAAGGCCGAAAAATTGAGGTTTGCTGCAAGTTGCTCTGCTGCTGACGCCATGGGTCTATCCTGTAACTGCCTGTGACCGTCCGGCCACCAGGGCCTTATTCGGTCTCGGCTTCGACAACCGTCACCTTGATGGAACCACCGGCCTTTTCAATCGCCGCAATGGCAGAAGCCGATGCGCCCGCAACATCAAGCGAAACCTTGGAGGTCAGCTCGCCGCCGCCCAGAATGCGGACGCCGTCCTTGACCCGGCGAATGACACCGGCCTCTTTCAGCACCGCACCATCGATCGGCTTGCCGGCATCTACGCGGCCTGCATCAATCGCCGTCTGCAGCCGGCCGAGATTGACCGCGACAAACTTCTTGGCAAAAATGTTGTTGAAGCCACGCTTCGGCAACCGGCGGTGAATCGGCATCTGGCCGCCTTCAAAACCCTTGATCGCAACGCCTGAGCGCGACTTCTGACCCTTGACGCCACGTCCGCCGGTCTTGCCGGTACCCGATCCGATACCACGGCCAACGCGCTTGCGGTCTTTCGTAGCGCCGGGATTGTCACTTAATTCATTCAGTTTCATCACATTCGTCCCACTGGGCTGCTGCGTTCGCAGTCAATCTTCGCTAATCGGCGTTCAGTCTTCTTCAACAATACGCACAAGATGGCTGATCTTGTTGACCATGCCGCGAACTGCAGGCGTGTCTTCCAGCGTCCTGCGGCGGTGCATCTTGTTAAGACCCAGGCCAATCAGTGTCTGACGCTGGATTGCAGGCCGGCGGATTGGGCTGCCGATCTGTTCCACGGTAATTGTCTTGCCAGCTTTCGCCATTATTCTGTTCCTCAGGCTTCGCCGCCGGGCTGATCGCCCTCGCGACGGCGTGACTGGATCGCGGAAACCTTGAGACCGCGGCGCGATGCAACCGAACGCGGGCTGTCTTCGTGTTTCAGCGCATCGAATGTCGCGCGGACCATGTTGTAGGGATTGGAAGTGCCGATCGACTTGGCAACCACATCCTGCATTCCCAGTGTTTCAAAAACCGCACGCATCGGGCCGCCGGCGATGATCCCCGTACCCGCAGGTGCGGCTCTCAGAACCACCTTGCCTGCGCCGTGCCGGCCTGCAACATCGTGATGCAGTGTGCGGCCTTCGCGAAGCGGTACACGGATCATGTTGCGTTTCGCCGCTTCCGTCGCCTTGCGGATCGCTTCAGGCACTTCCCGCGCCTTGCCGTGTCCAAAACCGACACGCCCGCGCTGATCGCCAACCACGACCAATGCCGCAAAACCAAACCGGCGTCCGCCCTTAACCACTTTCGCCACACGGTTGATGTGAACGAGTTTGTCGACGAATTCGCTGTCGCGATCATCCCGATCTCTGTTCCGTTGCCGTTCCCGTTGCGCCATCGTTCTCAATCCGATCTTTCAAATAGGAATGCCCGCTTCAAAATGCGAGCCTTAAAATTCAAGCCCGCCTTCGCGCGCGGCATCCGCGAGCGCCTTGACACGGCCGTGATAAATGTAACCGCCGCGGTCGAAGACAACTTTTTCGACACCGGCCTTCTTGGCGCGTTCAGCCACAAGCTTGCCGACGGCGGCAGCAGCCGCACTATCCGCACCCGATTTCAACGACCCCTTCAGGTCTCCATCAAGGGTCGATGCAGACGCAATCGTGCGGCCGGCCAGATCATCGATGACCTGGGCATAAATCTGTTTCGAAGAGCGGAAAACGCAAAGCCGTGCCCGCCCGTTGGCAACGCGCTTGAGGGCATTGCGAACCCGGTTTTTCCGCCGTGAATCGGTTGATATCTTTGCCATCTCTAAAATCCGTTACTTCTTCTTGCCTTCCTTGCGGAAGATATATTCGTCTTCATATTTCACGCCCTTGCCCTTGTAGGGCTCCGGAGGACGATAACGGCGAATCTCGGCGGCCACCTGGCCAACCTTGTGCTTGTCGATCCCGGTCACGATCAGTTCGGTCGGTTTCGGGCATGCAACATCGACGCCCTCAGGAATCGGGTACAAAACGTCGTGGCTGAAACCGAGCGCCAGCTGCAGGTTCTTGCCCTGCACCTGAGCCCTGTAACCGACGCCGTTGATCGCAAGCTTCTTTTCAAAACCTTCCGACACACCGGTGACGATGTTCTGCACCAGAGTTCTCGACATGCCCCACATCGACCGCGACCGCTTGGACATACCGATCGGTGAAACCTTGATGCCGTCATCCGTCATTTCAACGGTGACTTCATCGACCAGGACCACCTCGAGCTGCCCTTTCGGGCCGTTCGCGACGATCTTCTGACCTTCGATATTCGCCTTCACCCCATCAGGGAGGGAGACCGGCGTTTTGCCAATTCGTGACATGTTCTACTCGCCTCGTTCTGCTTGCCGGCCTAGAAGACCCGGCAAAGCACCTCGCCACCAACATTATTCTCGCGCGCTTCATGATCAGCCATCACACCGCGCGGTGTAGACAGGATCGAAACACCCAGTCCATTTTGGACGGTCGGAATATTCTTCACCGAAGAATAGACCCGACGGCCAGGTTTGGAGACCCGCTGGATCTCCCGGATGACGGGCTCGCCTTCATAATATTTCAGTTCAATTTCAATCTCTGACTTGCCCGTGGCATATTCGGTCTGCGAATAACCGCGGATAAAACCTTCCGATTGCAGGACCTCGAGAACCCGTACCCGCAATGTGGAAGCCGGCGTCGAGACCTTTGAACGGCCGCGACCCTGTGCATTCCTGATGCGCGTCAGCATATCCCCGAGCGGATCTGTCATTGACATGTCTGTTGTCCCCTACCAGCTCGATTTGACAAGGCCAGGGATCTTGCCCTGATTGCCCAGTTCACGAAGAGCCACACGGCTCATTTTCAATTTGCGATAATAACCACGCGGACGCCCGCTGACTTCGCAACGATTACGGACACGGCTCGGAGCCGAATTCCGAGGCAGTTTGGCCAGCTTGAGGCGGGCTGCGAACTGTTCCTGATCGCTCAGGGACTTGTCGATAGCCATTTCCTTAAGCTTGCTGCGCTTGGCGGCGTATTTCGCAGCCAGCTTCCGCCGCTTTTCGTTCTTTTCGATCGCGCTTTTCTTCGCCATCGTGTGTACCTCTCTCGTCGTCCGGTTATTGCCGGAACGGAAAATTGAGCGCCGTCAACAGCGCGCGCGCCTCGTCGTCATTCTGCGCCGTGGTGCAAACAACAACATCCATGCCCCAGATCTCATCAACCTGGTCATAATTGATTTCCGGAAACACGATGTGCTCCTTGATGCCCATGGCGAAATTGCCACGGCCATCGAAACTTTTCGGGTTCAGCCCGCGAAAGTCACGAACCCGCGGCAATGCAATCGTCACCAGGCGATCGATGAATTCCCACATTCGCGTCTTGCGCAGTGTCACCCGCGCTCCAACCGGCATGCCTTCGCGCAGTTTGAATGTCGCGATTGAATTGCGCGCCCGGGTGATGATGACCTTCTGGCCGGCGATCTTGGACAGATCATCAGCGGCCGACTGGATTTTCTTGCTGTCGGCCACGGCTTCGCCGATGCCCATATTCAGGACAATTTTTTCAACCCGGGGAACCAGCATCTGATTGGTGATGCCGAAATCCTCTTTGATTTTCGGAACGGCGACATCGCGATAGAGAGCCCGCATCCGCGGCTCGTAATTCGACATGTCGAGTGCTGCTTCAGCCATCGATTGTTTCTCCAGAACGCTTTGCGACACGGACTTTCTTGCCGTCTTCGAGAACCTTGAACCCGATCCGCGTCGGCTTGCCGCTGTCACGGTCTTCAACCGCAATGTTCGACAGATGGATCGATGCTTCCTTGCGCACCAGTCCACCTTCCTGGCCGGCAGACTGCCGCTGGTGGCGGGTCACGATATTGATGCCCCGGACCAGCGCACGGTTTTCCGCCGGCATGATCTTGATCACTTCGCCGGAACGACCCTTGTCCTTGCCGGCAAGAACGATCACGCGATCGCCCTTTTTGATCTTCGCAGCCATTTCAAAGCACCTCCGGCGCGAGCGAAATGATCTTCATGTGCTGTTTGGCACGCAGCTCGCGCGGCACCGGGCCGAAAATACGGGTTCCGACCGGTTCCTTGTTGTTGTTCACCAGAACGGCGGCATTGCTGTCAAAGCGAATGACGCTGCCGTCGGCACGGCGAATATCCTTCGCAGTCCGAACCACGACGGCCCGCATGACATCGCCTTTTTTCACCTTACCGCGTGGAATGGCCTCCTTAACGGAAACCACAATTACGTCGCCGACATGCGCATATTTGCGCTTGGAACCGCCCAGAACCTTGATGCACTGCACCCGGCGCGCTCCAGAATTGTCCGCCACATCCAAATTCGTTTGCATTTGAATCATGGCCGCCATCCTTCTTGTTTGCACGTACGGGGTCATCCCCGCCGTTTGCGTGTTGCATCTGCCCCTACTTAGCGGGGGCTTCCTGACCGATCACGACCCAGGACTTGGTCTTCGAAATCGGCTTGCTTTCCTCAATGGAAACCTGATCGCCGGTCTTGAAGCGGTTGTCCGCATCATGGGCCTGATAATTTTTTGTCCGCCGAACCGTTTTTTTCAAAAGCGGATGGGTAAACCGGCGCTCGACCTTGACCACAACGGTTTTATCCGCCTTGTCGCTGACCACCACGCCTTGCAATAGCCGTTTGGGCATTGCTTGCTCCTCTAAGCCTTGGATTCTTCAGCGCGTTTCTGCGCTGCGATTGTCTTGATACGGGCGATGTCCCGGCGTACCTGCCGCACCCGCGATGTATTTTCCAACTGCCCTGTGGCGCGCTGAAAACGCAGATTGAACTGCTCTTTCTTCAGGCTGGTCAGCTCATCGGTGAGCTCATCCATGCTTTTTGTTCGAACGTCAGCCGCTTTCATGGCTAAAACCCTTATTCACCGACACGCGTAACGACGCGTGTCTTGATTGGCAGTTTCGCGGCGCCAAGCCGAAGGGCTTCGCGCGCAGTGTCATCGGCTACACCGTCGATCTCGAACATGATCCGGCCGGGATGAACCCGCGCCGCCCAATATTCCGGCGACCCCTTACCCTTGCCCATCCGCACTTCGGTGGGCTTGGAGGACACCGGAAGGTCCGGGAAAATCCGGATCCAGACACGGCCGGCACGCTTCATATGCCGGGTGATCGCCCGACGCGCCGCCTCGATCTGGCGCGCGGTAATACGCTCCGGTTCGATAGCCTTCAGTCCATAAGAACCGAATGTCAGTTCCGTTCCGCCTTTGGCGGTGCCATGGATCCGGCCTTTGTGCGCCTTTCGGAATTTTGTGCGCTTGGGTTGCAGCATTGTTTTTCTCTCTTAATCTCTGTCCGGACCGAATTCAGGAACCGCGCCGGGAAGCATCGGTGCCTTCGAGAAGACGTTTTTCCGACGCAAACGGATCGTGTTCCAGGATATCGCCCTTGAAGATCCAGACCTTGATCCCGACGGTACCGTAGGCCGTGTGGGCCGTCGCGGTTCCGTAATCAATGTCGGCACGCAGCGTGTGCAGCGGCACCCGGCCCTCACGATACCATTCGGTACGCGCGATTTCCGCGCCGCCAAGCCGGCCGCCGCAATTGATGCGGATACCCAGGGCGCCCAGACGCATCGCCGATTGCACGGCCCGCTTCATGGCGCGGCGGAATGCAACACGGCGTTCCAGCTGCTGGGCAATCGACTGCGCGACCAGATTGGCATCGACTTCAGGCTTGCGCACTTCAACGATATTGATGTGCACGTCTGAATCCGTCATCGACCCGACCTTGCGGCGCAGCTTTTCGATGTCGGCGCCCTTCTTGCCAATCACAATACCAGGGCGTGCCGTGTGGATTGTCACCCGGCATTTCTTGTGCGGCCGTTCAATGACAATCTTCGAGACCGCAGCCTGCTTCATGTCTTTCATCAGCGTATCGCGGATTTTCAGATCCTCGTGCAGAAGATCCCCATACTCCGAAACTGAAGCATACCAGCGTGAATCCCACGTCTTGTTGATGCCCAGACGAAGACCGATCGGATTTACTTTATGACCCATAATGTCTTCCTCAGGCTTCTTCGATTTCACGAACCACGATCGTCAGGTTCGAGAATGGTTTCAAGATCTTGCCGACCCGGCCGCGAGCCCGCGGCTTGAACCGCTTCATGACAAGCGCCTTGCCGACATGGGCTTCCGCCACAATCAGGCTGTCCACGTCAAGATCGTGGTTGTTCTCTGCATTGGCGATCGCACTTTCCAGGGTCTTTCTGACCTGGCCTGCTATCCGCCGGCGGGAAAATTCAAGGTCGGCAAGCGCCGAAGCGACTTTCTTGCCCCGGATAAGTCCGGCGACAAGATTGAGCTTCTGCGGGCTGACGCGGATCATCCGCTGCACAGCCTTTGCTTCATTGTCCTTGAGGACCCGTTCGCGCTTGGGCTTACCCATGGCCTAATTCCTCTTTGCCTTCTTGTCCGCCGCATGACCGTAGTAGGTCCGCGTCGGCGAAAATTCACCGAATTTATGGCCGATCATGTCCTCAGAAATGAGAACAGGAATATGCTTCTTGCCATTGTAGACGCCAAACGTCAGACCCACGAACTGCGGCAGAATAGTCGACCGGCGGCTCCAGATCTTGATAACTTCCTTGCGGCCGGATTCGCGGACCTTCTCTGCTTTCTTCAGCAGATAACCGTCGAAAAACGGGCCTTTCCAAACAGAACGTGACACTGTCTTTTCTCCTGTCCCTTGCCCTAGCGGCCCTTTTTGCGGGCATGCCGCGAGCGTAGGATAAATTTGTTAGACGCCTTGTTGGAACGCGTCTTCTTGCCCTTTGTCGGCTTGCCCCACGGGGTCACCGGATGGCGCCCGCCCGACGTCCGGCCTTCACCGCCGCCATGGGGATGATCAACCGGGTTCATTGCAACACCGCGAACGCTCGGCCGCCGGCCAAGCCAGCGCGAGCGGCCGGCCTTGCCAAGGCTGGTGTTGGAATTATCCGGGTTTGAAACCGCACCGACCGTTGCAAAGCAATTGCCATGCACCAGCCGCTGTTCACCGGAACCGAGCCGAAGGATCGCATAACCCTGATCACGGCCGACAAGCTGAACATAAGATCCGGCAGCCCGGGCGATCTGCCCGCCCTTGCCGGGCTTCAGTTCCACATTGTGGACGATCGTCCCCACCGGCACGACCTTCAGCGGCATGGCATTGCCGGGCTTGACGTCGATATTCGCCTCGCCGGAAATCACCTGATCGCCAACACCCAGCCGCTGCGGCGCAATAATATAGGACAGTTCACCGTCCTCATATTTGATCAGCGCAATGAACGCAGTCCGGTTCGGATCATATTCCAGCCGTTCGACAATCCCCGGCATGTCCATCTTGCGGCGCTTGAAATCGACAATGCGATAGGTCCGCTTGTGTCCGCCACCGCGCCGGCGCGCCGTCATGCGACCCATATTGTTTCGGCCACCTGATTTCGTCAGGCCCTCAGTGAGGCCCTTGACCGGTTTGCCCTTCCACAGACCAGACCGGTCGACAGTCACCAGCTGGCGCTGACCCGGTGTCGTGGGATTATATGTTTTCAAAGCCATCGTCTTTGCCTCAGAGCCCCGTCGTCACGTCGATCGCATGACCTTCAACGAGGGTCACGATCGCTTTTTTGAAGTCGCGCTGGCGGCCACGAATGCCACGGAACCGTTTCGCCTTGCCCTTGCGGACAAGCGTGTTCACGCTCTTCACCTTTACATTGAACAGAGCTTCCACAGCCTGCTTGATCTCCGGTTTAGTCGCCTTGTCGGCAACCCGGAAAACAACCTGGTTGTGCTCTGATGCCAGTGTCGCTTTTTCCGTGATCACCGGTGCGACGATCACGTCGTAATGTTTAAGGTCGCTCATTTGAAACGCTCCTCGAGGGCTTCAACTGCAGCCTTTGTCAGGACCAGCGTGTCGCGCCGCAAAATGTCATAAACATTGATGCCCTGGATCGGCAGAACATCGATCTGCGGAATGTTCTGCGCCGCCCGGGCGAAATTCGCATCGATCTGCGCGCCGCCAATGACCAGCGCATTGGCAAGCCCGAGACCCGACAGCTGTGACGTCAGGCTTTTTGTCTTGCCGTCGGCCGATGTCACATCATCAACAACGATCACCGCATCCGATTTCATCTTGGCAGACAAAGCATGCTTCAGCGCCAGGGCGCGAACCTTCTTGGGAAGGTCGATTGCATGGCTGCGCGGCAATGGGCCGAACGCCTTGCCGCCGCCGCGGAAGATCGGCGCCGTCTTGGCCCCGTGCCGGGCGCCGCCGGTCCCCTTCTGCCGATAAATCTTCTTCGTCGTACCGGAAATTTCCGACCGCCGTTTCGTCTTGTGGGTGCCCTGCTGGCGTTTCAGCGTCTGATACCGCACCATGCGGTGCAGGATATCGGCGCGCGGCTCCAGTCCGAAGACTTCATCGGAAACGCTGACTTTGCCGGCGGACTTGCCGTCGAGGGTTGTTACTTTCAGTTCCATCACGCGTCTCCACCGGAATTTTCGGCTTCAGCCGCAGGGGCTGCATCCGCCACGCCGGGTTTTGCCTCGGCCGCAACGCCTTCCGGCATTCTGAATGCAGCAGGCACCGGAACATTTTCCGGCAACGTCTTCTTGACCGCGTCGCTGATCGTCAGGAAACCGCCCTTTGAACCGGGAACGGCACCCTTGATCAGGATCAGACCACGATCAACGTCGGTGCGAACAATCTGCAGGTTCTGTGTCGTTACCCGGGTGTTGCCCATCTGGCCGGCCATCTTCTTGCCTTTGAAGACACGGCCGGGATCCTGGTTCTGACCGGTGGAACCATGGGCACGGTGGGAAACCGACACGCCGTGAGTGGCGCGCATGCCACCGAAATTATGCCGTTTCATGGCACCGGCAAAACCCTTGCCGACAGATGTGCCGGTCACATCGACATACTGGCCCGGAACAAAGTGATCAGCCGTCAGTTCGGCGCCAACCGCAACGAGGTTTTCCGGGCTTACCCGAAACTCCGCCAGTTTCCGTTTTGGCTCCACATTGGCAGCTGCGAAATGTCCGCGCATGGCGCGGTTCGTATTCTTGGCCTTGGCGTGGCCGCAACCAATCTGGACAGCCGTATAACCGTCTTTATCCGCAGTCCGGTGGGCAACAACCTGATTCTTGTCGAGTTGCAGAACAGTCACAGGGACATGCTCTCCACTCTCCGTGTAAACCCGGGTCATACCGACCTTTTTTGCGATCAAACCAGAACGCATTTTCATATCCTCGTAGGGGCTCATGGCCACTTAAAGCTTAATCTCGACGTCGACACCGGCAGCCAGGTCGAGCTTCATCAGCGCGTCAACCGTCTGTGGTGTCGGATCAATGATATCGAGAAGGCGCTTGTGCGTGCGAATCTCGAATTGCTCGCGGCTTTTCTTGTCAATATGCGGTGAGCGGTTGACAGTGAACTTCTCAATCCGGGTCGGCAGCGGTATCGGTCCGCGAACCTGTGCACCCGTCCGTTTCGCCGTCGAAACGATTTCAGCGGTAGACGTATCGAGCACACGGTGATCGAAGGCCTTTAGCCGGATGCGAATATTTTGTCCGTTCATGTCTTTGCCTCTTAAGAAACGGGCGCTGCATCATGCAACGCCCTGTTTCTGCAATTGTTATTCGATAATGTTTGCGACGATGCCGGCGCCGACGGTGCGGCCGCCTTCACGGATGGCGAAGCGCAGCTTCTCTTCCATCGCGATCGGCACGATCAGTTCAACCGTCATTTCCACATTGTCGCCCGGCATCACCATTTCCGTGCCTTCAGGAAGATGACACACACCCGTCACATCCGTCGTGCGGAAATAGAATTGCGGACGGTAATTGGTGAAAAACGGCGTATGACGGCCGCCCTCGTCCTTGGTCAGGATATAGGCCTCAGCCGTGAACTTGGTGTGCGGCTTGACAGATCCCGGCTTGCACAGGATCTGACCGCGCTCAACACCTTCACGGTCAATACCGCGCAGCAGCGCGCCGATATTGTCGCCCGCCTCGCCGCGGTCAAGCAGCTTGCGGAACATCTCAACACCCGTACACGTCGTCTTCTGCGTGTCGCGGATACCGACAATCTCGATCTCGTCGCCGACATTGACAACACCGCGCTCAACACGACCCGTCACAACCGTGCCACGCCCGGAAATCGAAAACACATCTTCAATCGGCATCAGGAAAGGCTGGTCGATCGGACGCGCAGGTGTGGGAATATATTCGTCAACCTGCTTCATCAGCTCGCGAACCGAATTCTCGCCGATCTCAGGATTGTTGCCCTCAAGTGCGGCAAGCGCCGATCCCTTGATCACCGGAATGTCGTCGCCGGGAAAATCATAGCTCGACAGAAGTTCGCGAACCTCAAGCTCGACAAGCTCAAGCAGTTCCTCATCGTCAACCTGGTCGACCTTGTTCATGTAGACCACAAGGGCTGGAACACCCACCTGGCGGGCCAGAAGAATGTGTTCGCGCGTCTGCGGCATCGGACCGTCGGCTGCAGATACGACAAGAATGCCGCCATCCATCTGCGCTGCACCGGTGATCATGTTCTTCACATAATCGGCGTGCCCCGGACAATCAACGTGCGCATAGTGACGGGCATCCGTCTCATACTCAACGTGTGCCGTCGAAATCGTGATCCCGCGCGCCCGTTCCTCAGGCGCGGCATCAATCATGTCATACGCCTTGAACTCGCCGAAAAACTTCGTAATCGCCGCCGTCAGCGTCGTCTTGCCATGATCAACATGACCAATCGTTCCAATGTTGGCATGCGGCTTAGTGCGTTCAAACTTCTCTTTGGACATC
>CAMYKZ010000045.1 GCA_947259045.1 uncultured Afifella sp. | reverse complement strand
TGGTAACACCGGGATGCAAAGTCGATCAAACAGGCGTGCTGAACCCGAACCGGCATGATGTCAGACCTGATGCTCCCCTCACAATTTCGCAGGTTAACGGAACTGCGGCTCCGGACCTAGCTCGGAACGAAAATTTGCACTCGGATTGCCCATGCGGGTCCGCCGCAGGTTTCATTGCGCCGGTGGGTCGGAAAGCTTGCCCAACAGACCGTCGAGCTGTGCCGTTTCCCGGGCGGTCAACCTGTCGCCCAGAGCTTTCTGAACGGCAGCGCGATAGACCGGCCACATCCGGTCGGCCACGGCCTGGCCGGCAGGCGTAATGAAAATCCGGTGGCCGCGCCCGTCGTCGGTGCATTTCTCCCGTTTGACGTAACCTGCCTGTTCGATGCGGCCGAGAAGCCGCGACAGACCGTATTGCGGCAGCAGCATGTCCTGCTCGATCTCAAATGGCCGCAATCCCCGTTCCGGCTTGCGGCCGACTTCAAGCAACACATCATACCAGACCAGCGGCGGCAGGTCTTCGCGCTTCAGCGCTGTCTCGACGTGAGACAGAACGGCATGTTGCGCCCGCATCAGACGAACCCATGCGCTGATAACGGCATCATTGGATTTCCGGCTCATGATCCCAGATTGCATATTCATGCAATCGCATCAAGCTTGACATTAAATGCAGTCGCATCTATTTACATGCAAACGCATGGAGTTGAAAATGACGAACACGCCCCTGATCCTGATCAGTCACCATCTCTGCCCCTATGTTCAGCGGGCCGCGATTGCCCTGGCGGAAAAGAATGTCCGCTTCGAGAGGCGCAATGTCGACCTGGCAAACAAGCCCGCCTGGTTTCTTGACATTTCACCGCTTGGCAAGACGCCGGTGCTGCAGGTGGCACGCCGGACGATATTCGAGAGCGCGGTGATCCTGGAATATCTGGAAGAAACGCAGGCCAACCCGCTTCTTCCGGCCGACCCGCTCGATCGTGCCGATCACCGCTCCTGGATGGAATTCGGATCGGCGATATTGAATGATATCGCCGGTTTCTACAGCGCCGGAGACGAAGAGACGTTCAATGCGAAAATCAGCCGGCTAGCGGACCGCTTTGAACAGCTGGAAAGCCGACTGGATACCGGCCCCTATTTTGCCGGCCGGCGATTTTCGCTTGTCGATGCCGTGTTCGGCCCGGTTTTCCGCTATTTCGATGTTTTTGACCGGATCGGCGATTTTTCGATCATGGCCGGCAAGCCGAAAGCCGGAGCCTGGCGCCTGGCGCTTTCCCGGCGGCCCTCGATCCGGCATGCGGTGGCGGATGACTACGACAACCGTCTGTGGTCATTCCTGATCGGACGGAAATCGCATTTGTCCGCATTGATGAACCGTCGGCGTATCGTATCCGCCGCCAGTTGAAGCCGCCAGGTTACATCCGCAATTGCCGAACAAGTTTGCCGTGAAACCGCCGATAACCGCGTTCCGTCTGGCTGAGATAGGTACGCGTGACGTTGTGAAATTCCGGCAGCCTGTGAAACGGCACCGACGGATAGGCGTGATGCTCGGCGTGGTAGGGCATGTTCCAGGCAAAATAGCGCACGATGGCATGGGTGAATGTGGTGCGGCTGTTGTCGAGCATGTTGGCGACATGCGGGCATAACGTATGTTCCGCCAGCAGATAGGCGCGCAGCACCGGCTGGCCAAGGAGTACCGGCAACAACCATAACCGGATCAGGATATCGGTTTTCAGGGCAAGCGATCCGGCAAACAGGATGGCGTAGAGCAGCAGAAATGTTCTCGCTTCCGCAGTGATCTTGCCCCTGCCTTTCGGCGGCACGAATTTGTCGGCATTCCGCCCGGCCGCATTGACCGCTAGCGTGCGTACTTGCGCCAGCCAGTACGGCAGGCCGGACAGATAAAGCGCGTATTGCGCCAATGTCTGCGGTTTTCCGGCGGCCAGTTCCGGGTCCTGTTCCGGATTATGGGTATGCCGGTGATGGGCAAAATGGAAAAAGCGGAACCAGTTCGGCGGCAACAGGATCAGGAAACCGCAGATACCGGCGACATGATCGTTCAGCCAGCCGGAACGGAACGCCGTCGCATGGACCGTTTCGTGCAGGGTGGTGAACAGAAAGACGATCAGCACACCGTGAATGAAAACCAGCACCGGCCAGAACGGCGTATCAAATGCGATCAGGCTGCCGGTCAGAACGATCGCGCCCCAATGGCCGGCAAGGCGTGCAAGGCCGCGCCGGTCGGATCGCATCAGCAGGTTTTCACGCTGATCCCGGTTCAGCCCGGCGATGACTGCCCTGTGGTCGATCTGCTCATCCGGCGGTGCCATGTCAGTCGTCCAGCGCCATCCTCAGTTTCAATTCGGTGCGGCCGAACAGGCGCAGATCGGGGAGGAAATTTTCCTTTTTCAAATGCCGCACATCGGCATCTCTCACCGGTCCGACGAACATCAGCCGCTTTGAGACATCATAACGCGCAAGCTCCGGGCCGAACACTTTCTGCAGCACATAGAATGTCAGATAGTGATTGTCGACAAGCGCATTGACCATCCGTCCGGAGCGGCGGACGATGTGGATCAGATCGAGATCGAACAATTTGTCGCCATTGACCGGCGAGTGGCGCTGTGGGCCGTCGGAGAACACGAACGTGTAAGGCCGGTCCGGGATCTCGGTATATTGCACGCCGCGGAACATTTTGTAGATGCCGTCGATCTTCGGGCTGTGCAGAAGTTCCGCGTGCGTTGCGATATGCTCCGGCAGGGCGGAGCGTGCCATGGCGGTCCAGTCGGCGCTTTCCTCCATCGAGGTGACGCGGCCCATTGGCAAACCCTCGGCGGCATTGGCCATCAGCGCATGGACAAGCACGACGGTGGAGACGCCGGTCCCCAGTTCCAGAACCTCCACCGGCTTCAGCCGGCGCACCTCTTCGTAAAGCGTCAGATAGTCCGACATCGACGCGCCGGTGGCACTGGATATGGCGACATAATGCCCGATATCGGCCCACAGTGCCGGCATCTTGCGCAATTTCGCTTCGGCGCGGCGGTTATTGGCGGCAACCCAGCGGAAAATCAGACCGGCGCGCAACCGGGTCAGCGGTCCGAAACCGGATGTATCAAGCGGTGGCAGTGCCATCTCGTAACCTTCCTGCAGGATTTTAACACCGACCCGAATGCCGCAATGCGGGTCCGGTGGCAAGCCGATGGACCTTTCACAGCTCCGTCAGACCATTTTGAACGGATAAATCGCATGAATTGTACATCTGAGCCATTGTGACTTGTGGAGATGTCCGGAAAGCCCTAGGTGTCTTGCACGGAATCCGCTTTGATGCGGATTGCACGGGGGCGCGGCGGAATTAACAATGAAAATCAACAGCGCTTTAACCAATCATGTATATCTGGCCGCTTGAGAGTGTGCCGTTTTCGCAGACACGCGAGACGTGAAAAGCCCGGTTACGGCGGCGAAACGGCAATGCCATTGAGGATTGAATTGGCAAAACAAAGGTCCCGGAGCGGACCAAGCGGAGTTTTCTGAATGACGATGACACATGCGGGCGGGGCGGCCAAAACCATTTCGGCAAAAGACTGGATTTCCATTCTCACACCCTATCGGGAACAGAGCCGTGTGCGGTCGTTAAGCGAAATTGCGCTGACCGGCATTTTGTTCATGGCCGGCTGGCTGATGATGCTGGCGAGCCTGCAGGTCGGATACTGGCTGACGCTCATACTGGCGGTACCGACAGCAGGGTTGCTGATCCGCATGTTCCTGATCCAGCATGATTGCGGCCATGGCTCGTTTTTTCGCCGCAAGAAAACAAACGACTGGGTCGGGCGGGCGCTCGGCGTGTTTACGATGACACCCTACGATCTGTGGCGCCGGTCCCACGCCACGCACCATGCCAGTTCCGGCAATCTGGAACGGCGCGGTATCGGCGATGTCAAGACGCTGACAGTGCGTGAATACAAGGAGCGGCCGCTCTGGAAACGCCTGCAATACCGGCTCTACCGCAACCCGTTTATCCTGTTCGGCATCGGGCCGGCCTATCAGTTCATCATCGAACACCGGCTGCCGGTCGGTTATATGCGCGCCGGCTGGACCCCGTGGGTCAGCGCCATGGCGACCAACGCGGTCTTCGCGCTGATCGTCGGCCTGGTGATCTGGGCCGTCGGCGTGGTTCCGTTCCTGATGATCCACATTCCTGTTGTGGTGATGGCCGCCTCGATCGGTGTCTGGCTGTTTTACGTCCAGCATCAGTTTGATGAGACCCATTGGGAACGCGAAGAAGACTGGGACGTTCATGAAGCGGCGTTTCATGGCAGTTCGCATTACGACCTCCCGCATGTCCTGCGCTGGTTTACCGCCAATATCGGCGCTCATCACATCCATCATCTGTGCGCCCGCATTCCCTATTACCGGCTCTATGAGGTGATCGGCGACCATCCAGAGTTGGGATCGATCGGCCGATTGACGCTGTGGGAAAGCTTCCGCTGCGTGAAGCTGGCATTGTGGGATGAGGATAGCCGCAGTCTGATTTCGTTCGCCGACGCCCGCAATGTCGCGCTGCCCACACCGGCCTGATCACACTGGCCTGATCACACTGGCCTGATCACATCCGAATCGCTTTCCCCTCCCCAGCCGGATAAAAAGCGGCTATGAGAGGGCGAGGCCGATTCGATGAAAAAACCAACAGAGATTATTGCCGGTCAAACGGTGAGCGCCGCACGCGGCGTGCCGGACCTTGATGCGGCACGCCACTGGTGTGACGCCAGGCGTATTGAGGACATCGAGTGCATCGTCCCGGATCAGGCGGGCGTTGCCCGTGGCAAGCTGATGCCGACGGAGAAATTCTTCGACGGCAAACCGATGACCCTGCCGGCATCAATCTTCACCCAGACGATCACGGGCAATTTTGCGCCTGAAGAAGAAGCTTTTCCGGAAGGCCAGACCGACGGCGACCTGGTGTTCATGCCGGATTATTCCACTCTGGCGACGGTCCCGTGGGCCAGTGATCCGACCGCCCAGGTGATACACGACGCCTTTCACAGGGACGGACGGCCATTCGACCTTTCGCCGCGCCGGGTGCTGCAGCGCATCGTTTCGCTTTACGACCAGGCCGGACTGACGCCCGTCGTCGCGCCGGAACTGGAGTTTTATCTCGTCAAACCGAACGTCGACCCCGACTATCCGCTGGAACCGCCGGTCGGTCGGTCAGGCCGGACGGAACGGGCCCGGCAGCTCTATTCCATCAGCGCAGTCAACGAGTTCGAAGAACTGTTCGACGATGTCTATGAATTCGCCGAGGCGCAGGGCCTGCAAATCGACACGCTCGCCCATGAAGAAGGCACGGCGCAGATGGAGATCAATCTGCGGCACGGCGACCCCATCGAACTGGCGGACCAGGTCTTCATGTTCAAGCGGACGATCCGCGAGGCGGCCTTGCGGCATGACATGCATGCCACATTCATGGCCAAGCCGATCGCACACGAGCCGGGCTCGGCGATGCATATTCATCATTCCGTCATTGACAGCAAAAGCGGCCGCAACATCTTTTCCAAGGATGACGGCAAGGCAAGCGAGGCTTTCCTCTGGTACATCGGCGGGTTGCAGACCTATCTTCCAAGCGTGCTTTGCATGCTGGCGCCCTATGTCAATTCCTACCGCCGGTTTGCCCGCGGAACCGCCGCGCCGACCAATCTTCACTGGGCCTATGACAATCGCACGGTCGGACTGCGTGTTCCGCTGTCGGATGCGGATGCGCGCCGGGTGGAAAACCGCGTGCCCTCATCCGACGCCAATCCCTATCTCGCCCTGGCGGCCTCGCTGGCCTGCGGTTATCTCGGTTTGCAAAGGAAGATCGAGCCGGAAAAGCCGATCGAGGGCGCCAATCGGGATCCGGCTCACACGCTGCCGCGTTCGATTCTCGACGCCGTTCACCTGATGGAAGAGACCCCCGAGATTGCCGATCTGTTCGGCAGCGTCTTCGTGCACACCTATCGCGGCATCAAGGAAACGGAGTTTGAAACCTTCATGAATGTGATCAGCCCGTGGGAACGGGAATATCTGCTGCTCAACGTCTGATCCGATGGCTTCGTCTCAACCCTCCCACCCGCCATCCTGGTATCACCTGACCGCCGGCGACGCACCGCGTTACGCGCCGCCCGGCGGCTCGGCAAAAACCGATGTCTGCATTGTCGGCGGCGGTTTTACCGGCCTTTCGGCGGCTTTGCATCTGGCCCAGGCGGGCGCCGATGTGGTGCTGGTGGAGGCGGGCCGGATCGGTTACGGCGCGTCCGGGCGCAATGGCGGCCAACTGCATTCCGGCCAGCGCCAGGATGTCCTGTGGCTGGAGAAAAAAGTCGGTTTCGAGGCGGCGCGGACATTCTGGGATATCGGCGAGCTTGCCAAGGCTCATGTCCGCAATCTTGTGGAACGCCATGAGATCGCCTGCGATCTTGCGGGCGGGCTGATCGAAGCGGTGCACAAACCGTCGCTGATGGAGGAAACCGCGGCGCTGGTCGACGCGCTCAAGGACCGTTTCAACTACCGCGACATTGCCATGCTGGACAAGGATGAAACGGCGCAGGCGCTGGGTTCGGAGTTTTATGCCGGCGGATTTCGCGACAAGGGTGCCGGCCACCTCGACCCTTACCGGTTCGTGCTCGGTCTTGCCAGGGCAGCGCAGGAGGCCGGCGCAAAGCTGCACGAAGACACCCGCGCCATTTTATTGCGCTCCGGGCGCACCGTTGTAACGACCCACGGCACGATTTCAGCCGACCATGTTATCCTGGCAACCGACTGCCGTTCCGGCGAGATCGACAAGATCAGCCGGCGCTGTGCGCTGGGCATCAATTCCTTCATTGTTGCAACCGAACCGCTGGGCGAACTGGGCGCGGGCTCGGCGGCAGACATTCTGCCCGGCAACGAGTGCGCCGACGATACAAGGTATATCGTCCGCTACTGGCGCAAGAGCGCCGATGGCCGGCTGATCTTCGGCGGCGGGGAAAACAATTCCGGCACCATTCCCGGCGATATTGCCGCCTATGTCCGGCCGCATCTTGAGGAAATCTATCCCCAGCTCAGCGGTGTGCCGATCGCCCATGGCTGGAGCGGGCTGGTGACGGTCACCGCGCCGCGCATGCCGTTTGTGCGCGAAGTGCAGCCCGGCGTCTGGGCGGCTGGCGGCTATTCCGGCCAGGGTGTGGCGCTGGCGCCCTATGTCGGCAAACTCCTGGCGGAACAGGCGCTCAGCGCTACCGGTCGAAACGCTGACCGCGAAGCGCTGGACCATCTGGCGCTCTACACCCGGCTCGCCATTCCGCAACTGGCCGACTGGGACTGGATGCGCCGCGCCATGGTCACAGCAGCCTTGTGGCAGGGCCGGATCAAGGACCGCGTTTAACGCCAATGCCTCATGCAGCAGGTTCTTTGATCAGGCCGTGCCCTGGGTCGGGCCGCCGAAGGCCTGTTCTTCGGCGATCTGCAATTCCATTTCGTCGACGAGCTTGCCGACAGCGCGCTCGATATCCTCGCGCCGGGCGCCCTCCTGCATCATGAAGCCGATCAGTCCGGCCGCGCCATGCAATGACAAAGCATGCTGCGGCAGTTGGTTGGCATGTTCCCAGGCCGCAACCGCCGGAACCAGCATGAACGAAACCAGATCCTGGGCGCGGCAGGCGACGCAATCCTCCGACGCGTCATGGGTGGCAATGTCGTCTAGGTCGATTTTCATTCAATATCCTTATCTGGGCAATCCCGATACGGGCATTCCCACCAAACGGATTCTAGCTGGTCCGGTGCCTGAGCCCAAGCGCGAATGGCGTATGCGGTAAATACGGCTTGCATGGGAATTTGTCATGTGATCCCATCAGTTTGTGAACATGCGTTAGAGCCGCCATGAGATAAAATGGCCTCTGAATTTATGAATCCAAGTGTGAATAGATTCGTGTGCCGGAACGAACGTGCCCAGCATGGTTTAGTCACGGCGTAACGAACATAAGGGATAGGCCATGACACAGAAACCACAACGTCTTCAACCGACGCGCCGCCGCTTTCTGACGGGAGCCAGCGCGTTCGCTGCCGGAATATCGCTGATGCCGCGCGGCGCATTCTCTGCGGAAGAGAAAACGCTGAATTTCTACAATTGGGACACCTATATCGGCGAAACCACGCTTGACGATTTCGAGGAAGCCTCCGGAATCAAGGTCAAGATGGATCTGTTTGCAGACAATGACGAACTGTTTGCCAAGCTGAAAGAGGGTAATCCCGGCTATGATCTGATCGTGCCGACAAACGATTATGTCGAGCGGATGATCACGGCCGACATGCTGAGTCCGCTCAACCATGACAAGATACCCAACATCTCGAATATCGAGAAACAGTTTCAGGAGGCCAGTTTCGATCCGGGCCGCAAATATTCCCTGCCCTATATGTGGGGTACGGTCGGCATCGGTTACCGTCCGAGCAAGGTTTCGGAAACGCCCGACAGCTGGAAATGGCTATACGATTCCGACAAATATGCCGGCAAGATATCGCTGCTGGGCCATGGTCAGACGGTTATCGGCATGGCATTGAAATATCTCGGATATTCGCTGAACTCCGTCGATCCGGCAGAAATCAAGCAGGCCGAGGAACTGATCATCGCACAGAAACAGCGCATCAAGGTGTTTGCACCGGACAATGGCCAGGATCTGCTGGCGTCGGGCGAAGTCGACCTGGCGCAGGAATGGAACGGCGACATCCTCCAGATCATGGCCGAAGACGACGATATCGGCTACGTTGTGGCGAAGGAAGGCGGCCTGTTGTGGCAGGACTGCCTGTGCATTCCCAAGCGCGGGCCGCACCCGGACAATACGCACGCATTCATCGACTTCATACTCAGCGCCGAAGCCGGTGCGGCGATTGCCGATTATATTCAATACGCAACGCCGAATGCGGCAGCGCGCGAATTGCTGCCGGACGAATATAATGAAAACCCGGCAATCTTCCCGTCTGAGGAAGCCGTCGCCAAATCCGAGGCTCAGCTCTATCTCGGCGAGAAACATACGAGAATGATCGACGAAGCCTGGACGCGGATCAACGCCGCCTGAGGAATATCACGCTGGCCGGCGGCTGAAATCCGCCGGCCGTTTTTTGCACACTGCTGAAACCGGCTGATGACGACGATGGAGAACTGGAAAAACAACCGGCGCGTTTTCTGGATCCTGGCGGCTCCCGGTTCGATCTGGCTGGCGGCGTTTTTTCTGGCGCCGCTCGCCCTTGTCTGGGTGTTGTCGTTCGGAGAAAAAACATCTCTCGTCGACGTCGCCATCACCGGCACATTCGCCAATTACTGGCGCGCCAGCGAGGCCGTCTACCTGATCGTGATCTGGAAATCGCTTTGGATTTCCGCGCTGGCCACCTTGTTTTGCCTGCTGTTTGCTTACCCGGTCGCATTCGCCATTTCGTTCGCGCCGGCAAGGTGGAAGCTGTTTCTGCTGATTGCCGTCATCCTGCCCTTCTGGGTCAACCTTCTGATCCGCACCTATGCGCTGGTTGCCGTATTCCGCACCCGTGGTTTTGTGAATTTCGGACTTGAGTATTTGTGGGACGGCCTGTGGATGGACAGGCTGATCGGCCCGTTTGAGCCCCTGCCCCTGCTCTATAACAATTTCGCCGTCATCGCCGGACTGGTTTATGTTTTCATGCCGTTCATGGTGCTGCCACTTTATGCAACGATCGAACGGCTGGACAAATCCTATCTGGAGGCGAGCCTGGATCTGGGCGCCTCGCAATGGCGGACCTTCAGGTCGGTGACCGTCCCGCTCACCATGCCGGGCATCATCAGCGGGATAATCCTTGTGTTCATTCCCTGCCTTGGATCCTTCCTGACGCCGGATCTGCTTGGTGGCACCAATGCCCAGATGATCGGCAATGTGATTGAGCGGCAGTTCAAATCCGCCAACGACTGGCCGTTCGGCGCAGCGCTTTCATTTCTGCTGATGTATGCCACCTTCGGTGCGCTGGCGCTCAGGGCGTTTCTGGTCGGACGCAAGCAGGGGCTGGAGGCATGAGCGATCTGGTTTCAGCCGGCCCCCAGGCAGATAAGGCGGACACTGTGCGGCCGCCCGTTAAAGCCAGGCGCCGGCTGGCCGGAAAGCGGCAGCAGGAGCCTCTGGCTTATTCCAAACGCCTTTGGTTGCGGTTGTTTGTCGGTCTGGCTTTTTTGCTGCTTTATGCACCGATCATCACGCTGGTGATATTCAGTTTCAACGATTCCCGGCGCAATGTCGTCTGGCGTGGATTCACCTTCAAATATTATCAGAAGGCGTGGAACAATGACGCGCTGTTTGAAGCCTTTGCCAACTCACTCACCATTGCCGTGCTTTGCATGGTCTTCGCAACGATCCTTGGCACCACGGTCGGCCTGTTTCTGTGGCGATTCCGGTTCCCGTTCAAATCGGCTTTTGAGGGTTTCATGGCGTTGCCGATCGTTGTTCCGGAAATCTGCATGGGCGTTGCGATGTTGGCGTTTTTCTCCCGCATCGGCTGGCCGACCGGCATGCCCTGGCCGCTTAATCTGTCAGCCATCACGGTGGCCCATATCGCGTTTTCATTTCCGTTTGTGGCGATCGTCGTGCGCTCGCGCATGGCCGGATTCAACCGCGAACTCGAAGAGGCCTCCAAAGACCTCGGCGCAAGCGAGTGGCAGACATTCCGCCATGTGATCCTGCCCTATGTGAAACCCGGCATCGTCGCCGGAGCGCTGCTGGCGTTTACGCTCTCGCTGGATGATTTCGTCATCACGTTTTTCACCTCCGGGCCGGATACGATCACCTTCCCGGTCAAGGTCTATTCGATGGTGCGGTTCTCCGTGACGCCGGAAGTCAATGCCGCGTCAACGGCGCTGATCGTGATAACGGTCATTGCAACCATACTGGCAATGAAGTTTCAATCACCTGACAAATCGGAAGCGCCGTGAGGGATGAAGCGATGAGCGAGAATATGGTTTCCATCGAAGGCGTGACCAAGCGCTTTGGCAGCTTCACGGCCGTCGACGATGTCTCATTCAATATCAAACCGAACGAGTTTTTCGCTCTTCTGGGGCCATCGGGTTGCGGCAAGACGACCTTGTTGCGGATGATTGCCGGGCTGGAAATTCCAAGCGCCGGAAGCATCAGGATCGACGGCCAGGACATGTCGGACATGCCGCCCAACCAGCGGCCGATCAATATGGTGTTCCAGTCCTATGCCGTCTTTCCGCATATGAATGTCGCGGACAATATCGGCTATGGCCTGATGGTGTCGGGAATTCCGAAAGCCGACATTGCGCCAAGGGTCAGCCAGGCGCTGGAGATGGTCCAGTTGCCCGGGCTTGCAAGCCGGATGCCGGACCAATTGTCCGGCGGCCAGCGGCAGCGGGTTGCGCTGGCCAGGGCGCTGGTCAAACGGCCGAAAGTTCTGCTGCTTGACGAACCGCTTTCCGCACTTGACGCCAAGCTGCGCGAGCAGATGCAGCTTGAATTGATGCACCTGCAGCAGAAGGTCGGCATCACCTTCATCATCGTCACCCACGACCAGGACGAAGCCTTGTCGATGGCCGACCGGATCGCCGTGATGGAGAGCGGCAAGATCCGCCAGATTGCCGAACCGGGTGCATTGTACGAAGACCCGAAATCGCGGTTCGTGGCCGACTTTATCGGCAAGGTCAATCTGCTGGATGGCAAGGTCACGGGTATTTCAGGTGGCAATGTTTCCATCGAGATCGCCGGGCTCGGACGCCTCGCCGTGCCCCATGAGGGGACTGCGGAAGGAGCGGTCTCGCTGGCGGTGAGGCCGGAAAAAATGCTGATCGGCAAGGACGAACCCGCCGGCGGTTCATCCGGTACTTCAATCTCCGCCAAGGGGCGCGTCACGGACTGGGCCTATTACGGCGACACCAGCCACATGTATGTGGAGACCGAACAAAGCGGATTGAGGCTTGCCGTCAACATTCAGAACCACACCCGCGATACGGTCAACACTATCGACATCGGCGATAGCGTCTGGGTGTCGTGGGCGGCCTCCGACACGATCCTGCTGAACAGCTGATCCGCGTCCGTTCGAGACCGCTGCGGCAACTTACTTCATCAGGCCGTCGGCGTATTGCCCTGCAGAACGGTGACGAACTTGTCTGTGTCGATATTGCCGCCACACAGGATCACACCGACTTCGCGGCCTTTCATGGCATCACGTTCCTGCATCAGGGCGGCCAGCGGCGCGGCGCCGGCACCCTCGGCGACGTTGTGGGTGCAGCGGTAATAGATCCTTATGGCTTCCGCCACTTCGTCGTCACTGACGGCGACAATCCGGTCAGCGCCTTTTGAATAAATATCGAACGCCTCTTGCACCGGGACACGGACAGCCACGCCGTCGGCAAAGGTCTGCGCGGAATTGGTTTCAATCAATCGCCCTGCCTCAAACGACAGTTTGGCCGTTTGCGCCTCGGTCGAGACAACGCCGACGATCTTCGTCTTGAGACCCAGAGCATCGCGCACAGTGATGATGCTGCAGATACCGGAGCCACAGCCGATCGGGACATAGACGGTATCGAGGTCCGGTGCCGCGGTGAACATTTCCAGAGCATAGGTGGCAACGCCACGCACCAGCTCGGTATGGAACGGCGGCACCATGGTCAGGTTCTCAACCTCGGCCAGCCGGCCGGCTTCGATGCGCGCCTCATCGAAATCGTCGCCATATTCGACAAGATCAGCGCCGAAGGCACGCATGGCTGCGTTTTTTTCAACCGAATTGCCGCGCGGCACCAGGATTTTGGCGACAAGCCCGGCGGCGGTCGCCGCCCGCGCCTGGCTCTGGCCGTGATTGCCGCGGGTGGCGGTGACGACCCCCCGGCTCTGCGGGTGTTCCCGCTGCAGCCAGTCGACGAAGGTGATGCCGCCGCGGATCTTGAACGCGCCGGCCGGTGTATGATTTTCATGTTTCACCCAGACCGTTGCACCTGTTGCGTCGCAGATCAGCGGCCAGACATATTGCGGTGTCGGCGGCATGAACGTGTGAACGAGACGCGCTGCATCTTCCAGTTCGGATTTGCTGAATATCGGCATGTCTCTTCCAATCGAATATGACCAGCGGCTTTTGCGGTCCTGCATAATGCAGACAGTTATCAAATTGCGATCGGAAGATCGACCTCCTGATGAAGACGGATCAGCGCAAACATGCTTTCATGATCAATCAGGAGTCCGCCATGATCGACCATGTTTCCATCGCGATATCCGACCTTGAGCGCAGCGACCGTTTCTACACGTCTGTGCTCGGGACGCTCGACCTAAAGCGGCTGGTAGAAAAGCCCGGCACCATAGGTTTCGGCAAGCGTTATCCGGAATTCTGGATCAATCTTCGCGCCGGCATGACACCGGTCGGTGCGGGCAGCGGGGCGCATATCTGCCTGCGGGCGGCAAGCCGGGATGCGGTGGCAGCATTTCATGACGCGGCGATCGGCGCCGGCGGAACTACCGAGGCACAACCGAAAATGTGGCCGGAATACAATGAGCGCTATTTTGCGGCGTTCGTACATGATCCGGACGGCAACCGGATCGAAGTCGTGCATTTCGTCACCGAAGGCGGATAACCGGCACGTATCGCAACCAAAATGCCTGGTATCGCCGCCTGATCTTTCGCGGCGATTGTTTCGGACCGGAACGTCCGGCTGATCGCATCAACGCACTTCAACCTGAGGCGACTCCGCGACCGCAAAATCATCCAGAGTTGAAGGATTTACAGCCGCTAACGGCGTTTTCGCGACAACGTTACGGTTACCGTGACCATAACCGGTGAATTCGGCTGTTGCGGACCTCGAACCAACCCGCCGTTAATTCGATATCAATCATAAGTGGTCCACATTTTAATCAATTACTCCAGATGTTTACCAGAAATAAACCATCGATGTCCGGTTACAACATTACCAAGACCTATTTGCGGCTGAGAATTTTTTCGGCGCTGACACTGATCATTGTGGCAGCGATCGTGGCATATTTTGTCGGACATTCTTCCCAGAACCAGGTCACGCAGAAAACCAACGTGACCACCGCACTGGACAGGGCGCAGCTTTCGACGGCGGAAATCATTATCAATCTGCAGGAATTGTTATCGTCCGACGACCCTGAGCAGGCTGCGCCATTCCGCGCCGAGATTCGACGCGCCAATCGGAAGCTGATTGCAGCCCGCAACCAATTGATTGAATTGGCCAGGCGCGGATCACTTGGTGCCGAGACAATCGCATTGCTGGAACATCCGCTGCTCGACCCGCTTGGAATGATTGAAGACGTGGCGTCGATTTCAACGACCTTGATTGAATTCGATGGGCCGTACGGCGATGCGGCCTCGCCGTACATTTCCGTCGGTCTTTCACTAAGCCAGCAGGTTTTACCCGTGCTGGACCGTATGAAGCAAACCGAGCAAAACGCCTTGACCACGGCATCCGGCAATCTGGGAAAATTGGGAACTGTTGTGCTGTTTCTGACAATCGGCCTCGTTCTGACCACCGGCCTGTTCATCTTCATGCCGTTGGAAAAGCGCATCCTGACGGCTCAATCGGAAGCGGAAGAACAGAAAGAGGCGGCAGAGGCGGCATCGCGGGCCAAGTCGGAATTTCTGGCGACCATGAGTCACGAGATCCGTACGCCGATGAACGGTGTTCTGGGCATGGCCGGGTTGCTTCTGAAATCAGATCTCAACGAGCGCCAGGCCAAATTCGCCGGCATCATCGTCAATTCCGGCAATGCCCTCTTGACCATCATCAACGACATTCTGGACTTTTCCAAAATCGAAGCCGGCAAGCTGGAGCTTGATAACGACCCGTTTGCGATAGAAGAATCGTGTGCAGATGTCGTCGATCTGCTGCGGCCCCAGGCCGACGAAAAAGGCCTGGATATCGCCTTGAACAGGCAGGCCCGGCGCCCGGCCTGCTGATTGGCGACGAGGGACGCTTGCGGCAGATCATCATCAATCTGGTCGGCAATGCCATCAAGTTCACGCCAGAAGGCAGCGTCGCTCTGTTGCTGACCGCCGGTCAGGCGCAGGATGGCCAGGTGCCGCTTTCCATCAGTGTCACCGATACGGGCATCGGCGTCGCGGAAGACAAGATCCAGCGGATTTTCGAAAGCTTCGAACAGGCCGACAACAGCACCAAGAGATCCTTTGGCGGCACCGGGCTAGGCCTGGCGATCACCCGGCTGCTCGTGGAGGCAATGGGTGGCGCCATCAGCGCTACAAGCCAGGAAGGCAAAGGCTCGACATTTACCGTCACGTTGAGGCTTGCCGCACACGATCCGGCATCGGATTCCACCGAAAATGAAACGTCTGGGCTGCGGGATCTGCTTTCGGAAGCGGATGAAGCAACTCGGTCGAACACCGGTACGAAAGCGGCATGAGCCGCGCCCTGAAGATTTCGAACAAAAGGAGAAAACCAATGTTTCGAATTGCAATGGCCACACTAATCGGCCTCTGGTCAGCCGCCGCAATGGCCGCCGGCGGAACACTCCATGTCTACAATTGGAGTGATTATATTGATCCGTCCGTTCTTGAAGAATTCGAGGCGGAAACCGGTATCGAGGTCGTCTACGACACTTACGAGAGCGGCGAAGTGGCGGAAACACGGTTGATAACACAAGGTTCCGGCTATGATGTCGCGATCGTTGCCTCGGAATATCTGCCGCGGATGATCGGCGCCGGGGTGATCGATGCATTGAACAAGCAGAAACTGCCAAATACCGGGCATCTGTGGGACGACATCATGCAGCGGTTGGCCTCCTATGATGCCGGAAACCGGCATGCCATTCCCTACCTCTGGGGCACAACCGGCGTCGGCTATGACGCGAAGCAGGTCGCCGAGCGCATGGCGGATGCTCCGGTCGACAGCTGGGCGATGATCTTTGACCCGAATGTGATATCCCGGTTTGCCGATTGCGGCGTTTCCCTGCCCGACGCGCCGGAGGAAGTGATTTCAGCCGCGCTGAAGTATCTCGGGCGCAATCCCAATTCGACCGACAGCAAGGACATTGCCGATGCGCAAGCGGCAATTCAGGCAATCCGCCCCTATGTCAACAAGATCGATTCAGGTCAGATCGACGACCTGGCCTCCGGCGATGTCTGCCTTGCCATCGGATGGTCCGGCGATGTCCTCGCCGCTGCCGACGAGGCGGAAGACGGTATCGAAGTGGTCTATTCGATCCCGAAAGAGGGCGCTCCGGTCTGGTTCGACCTGATGGTCATCCCGTCCGATGCCGGCAACAAGGATGCGGCGTATCTTTTCATCGATTTCATGATGCGTCCTGAGGTCATTGCCCGGGTTTCCAACGAGGTCTATTACGCCAACCCGAATGAGGCGGCCACCGAGTTTGTCGAAGCGGAAATACTGGAAGATACCGGCATCTATCCGACGCCGGAAACCATGAAAGGCCTGTACGCCCTCGCCTCGCGCGATCCTCGGTCCAAACGCTCCATTGCGCGGAAATGGACGATGCTGAAGCTGGGCAACTGACGTCTCGCCGGGGTATTCAAGTCCGGAATGAACGAAACAGAGCCGGCGTGGCACATCCGCGCCGGCTCCCGAACTCGGGATCGATCGGGCTCCGGTTCAAGCCGACAGAAAATCCTTCGCCTGTTCAACCCATTTTTCCCGCTCGATTCGGCCGGGGAAATCAAGTTGTGCGTTGACGCGCTCGATATCAGCCGCCGTAAAATCGGCGATCTGCTGAAACGTCACGATACCAAGATCATTGAGTTTCCCCTTCAGCACCGGCCCGATGCCCTTGATGCGGGTGAGATCGTCTGCGGAAACATTCAGGCTGTCGGCATTCAGCGGCGACGCCGGCCGGCCCAGTTCGGCAAGCTCGTCGTCGGCAAGATCGCCGAGGTCCGCGGCTTCGGATTCAGCATCCCCGCTTTTCGGAGCATCTTCTCCCGAAATACCGCTTTCCGGACCGGCACTCTCCGGGCCAGCCATATCAGGGCTTGCAATCCGCGGCTCATCATCGGTTTCAATATCGAGGCTGGCAAAACCGACCGGCCCCAGATCGGTATCTTCAGCTTCTGACGATTGCTCGACAGGCATTTGGCCGGCTTTTGCCGCCGCCAGTTCCAATTCCAGTTTGGCAATGTCCCTGTCACGGTCCGCAAGTTCGGATTCGCAGCGCCGGTTCAGAAAATACCACGCAATTGCGAAGCCGATAACGATGCCCAATACCAGCCAAAACAAACTCATCCTGTCCTCCCCGCAGCTGTTGCGCGAGCCTATGCGTTGAATGAGGCCGTTGGAGGGCAATTGTGTCGATGTTCTGGATTCTCAATCCGGATTGATGCGTCACACAAGCTGCCGGTACAAGCGCCGCAATCAGCCGCAATCGGCCGCAATCGTCACTGTCAGTTAAAGAGGCCGTCGAATTTGTAGCTCAGACCGACAATGAACTGGTTGCTGAAAATATTGGTTTCCAATGATCCGCCACCGGCCAGATCGGCATCGTTCCAGGAATAATTTCCCTTATATTCCACGAATGTGGAAACATGATCGGTGATGGCGATATCGACACCGATCAGCGCCTGAACTGCCGGGCCCGTGACCTGATATTCAAACGTCTCGACGCCGGGATCGGCATCGAATTCGGTTTCCACATGGGGCACGGCAATGCCCGCGCCGATGCCGACATAGGGCGTGAAGCGCGTTTCCGTCGGGTGCCGGTACATGATATTGGCCGTCAAGAGGTTGAGGCCGTCGGTGAATTCGAGTGTGTCGTAGGCGGCGCCGGTTCCGCCGCTCAGATCCGCATAGACCTTGGTATGGGTGAAATCTGCGGCAATGCCCCAGTTTTCCCAGCGGTCCGTCCAATAGGTCGCCCGAACGCCCCAGAATGGTGGCATCTCGAACGGCTTGCCCTCCCAGCCGACCGAGTTGGAATAGGTATTGCCGAGCGCGTCGGTGGCGTCGACGTGGCTGTGTGGCGAGGAGATGTAACCGCTGTAACCGGAAATCTGCAATTCTCCGGCCTGGCCGGAAACCGAGCCGAAAAGCAGTGCCGAAATTCCGGCACAAATTGTCAGACCCGCTCGGAAAATACGAGACACGTTCATGGAATTACTCCGCCCAATGACTGTATTCATACAGGTTGCAGAAAATGAAAAAAAGTCCGTTACGTCAATCAGGCGGATTCAGTGCGATTTGGCTGAAAAGCGTTGCAAAAATGGCACGTTGGCCAGGAAACGCAGCGGCGTTGCTGCAATAAAACGGGCAAAGCCGGGGCGGACCATCGGCAATTGTCCGGGCTTTGCAGCAAACACCAGCCCGCGGCCGGCAAAGACCAAAGCCACGGCATAGGCAAACCACATGCCAAGCGCCAGACCGGCAATCACGTCGCTCGGATAATGCGCGCCGACCAGGATGCGCGTCGATGCAAGCGCTGACGCCAGAATCAGCATCGGCACGCGAAGCCCCGGGAACAGCAATGCTATCATCGCCGTCAGCGCGCCCACTGTTGTCGCATGGCCGGAGGGAAAGCTGGCATAACTGGCATTGGTGGCGAAAGGATCGAACGCCAGCGTGCCCTGTTCTTCGAAGTGTTTCGGCCGGGCCCTGCCGATAATCCGTTTCAGCAGCGTTGCCGTCAGGCCCGAGGCGGCGATGGTCACGAACAGGTAAGCTGCCAGCGCATACCAGTTCGTCATCAGCCAGCGGGAACGCCGGCCAAGGGCCCGCCAGTCAAATGCCAGAGCCAGCAGCATGAAGGCACCGGTCGGCACCAGATACCAGGTCGATTCGCCGATATCGGTGATGGCACGCGCCAGATCGATAAACCCTGCCGGCCATTGTTTGCGATAAGCGCCAACCGGCGCATCGAGCACAGCCAGCGCGATCAGCGCCAGGCACAAAACCATTGCAGCGACCGGCACCCAGACCGGCCGTGCGCCATTGCTGCGCCCCCGGCGCGCGCGCACAATGCCGCCAAGCGCCCGGGCATTCCGCAAAAGCTTCACGCGGTTCGCCACGTTTCCGGTCTCCCGTTTGTCTGTTTAATCATTGTCCGACCCCGCTCTCCGGAGAATTGACCCCATCGGCACGGCGTAGACCCGGTCGATGAAAAACGCAATCGGGCGCAAGGCCAATCAGCAATTGCTGCAACAGGTTTGAACCGGAATGCGATCTGTCGCGTCAAATGAGCTGGAACTATTTCAGGAGGAACATTTCATGACCGGACTGCCCCGCATCGCTCTTGCCGCAGGGATTGCCCTGCTTGCCACCGCCGGTAATTCATTTGCCGACACCAATGTCACCTGCCCGCTGTCGCAGGCCAGGCGCACCATCACCGACACACTTCCGTCGGGCTGGTGGACGACGCCGATCGTCAACCGCCTGTCGGACACAAAGGTTCAGAATATCGGCGGCGAGCCTGCCCTGATCTGCGTTTACGGCTCGTCAGGCTCAGTCCAGCGCAAGGCGCCGCGCGGCGAAACCTGCACTGCCGTCGGCGGCGGCTTCCGCTGCGTATCGGCACGACCGGCCGGTCCGCAGACCTTTTCCACCAAACGCCTGAATATCCGCCAGACCTATCTCATCGACCTGGACCGCGGCTCTGCCACCAATTCCAACGCCGATATCTGGTTCCAGGCGGAAACGCGCGATCTGCTCTATTTGACACCCAGGAACGGCGCGAAGATGGGTGTCGGCGACCGCTCCAACCGGGGTTATGGCGGATGCAGCAGCGCCCGGATGACCGGCAACCGCGTTTCGCTGCGCGATGTCCCTGTCGGCTCCTATGTCTGCGTCAGGACCAATGAGGGCCGGATCAGCCAGTTCCGCGTCAACGATCTGTCGTCGGGATCGCCAAAAATCCTGTCGATCGGATATACCACCTGGCGGTGATTTTCACACATGACGGCAAGGCCGGGCGCAAGCCCGATCTTGCCATGTTCTGCAGCTTGTCGTCCCTTGCCGCGATCATATTCTGCGCTCGCGCATTTCGCGCCGGCGCATCGGCATGCCGTCGACAATGTCGAAAACCACAGAAAGATCGACCGGCGCGGCCGAACGGAATTTTTCCGTTCCGTCCTTGCCGACAAGCACGATCGCAAAGCGGCTTTCAGCGATACCGAATCGGCGGCGCAGATCCGCGGCGTCGCCGGCCGGAGCGGGGCCAAGTTCCGGATTGACCCGGTCGCCGCCGATCACCGCGAAAACCACCATGTCGCGGGCCTTGAGGCCTTCGATAGCGTGCACGTTCAGTTCGCGCTGATCGACCAGCTGGTGATCGTCAAGCGATGGCGCGAAGATGATCATCAGCCGGTTCTTCCACAAATAAGCGTCGAGCGGCTCTCCATGAGCGGAAACCGCCAGGAAGCTTGCGGCGATTGCAGTCAAGATCAGGCGCATCGCGAAAATGTGTGGCAAAACCATATCGACTTCAAGCCTGATCAGTCGCAAGCCGCCGCAGGGTCTCGCCTGTCAGCCGGTGGTAGCCAGCCTCTTCAAGGCGTTCAGCGCCGAGCCGGCGATAAAATTGCTGCGCGGCGGCGTTGCCGAGATCGGTCGGAAAATCGATTCGGCCGACCCCGTTTTCAACACAGAACGCCGCCAGAAACCGGATCAACGCGGCGCCAATGCCACCTCTGCGGGAAGGCTCGCTGACAAACACGTCTTTCAGGAACAAGAGACCCGACAGGTCATGGCCCGGATGGATAATGGCGAAACCCGCAAATCCGACAGCGGACCCCGCTTCGTATGCGATGGCATAACGGCCCAGTGCGCCATCTGCCCTGAGCCAGCCCATTACCGCCGCCAGCGCCCGCGTCTCGCCCGGGTCGCCTTCGCCATAGTGCCGGTCCTGTTCCCGGACAAGGCCGGCCAGTGCCGCCGCATCGTCGACACCGGCAAGTTTGACCGTCAGGCTCAATCCTTGCCCCTCATTCCTGGCCCCCTCAGTCCTGGCCCCCTCAGTCCTGGCCCTTGCCGAGTTGGATCTGGAACTCCGTCAGCACTGCCGTGCCCATGCCGTTGGCGCCGACTTCCGTCATGCCCTCCGACATGATGTCCTTTGTCCGCAAGCCGTCATCGAGCACCTTGGCAATCGCCTTTTCCAGCAGGTCGGCGTTTTCCACCATGTTGAAGGAATAACGCAGGCACATGGCGAATGAGGCGATCATGGCGATCGGATTGGCCAGACCCTGGCCTGCAATGTCGGGCGCCGAGCCGTGCACCGGCTCATACATCGCCTTGCGCGTGCCGCTATGGGCGTCGGGCGCGCCAAGCGAGGCCGACGGCAGCATGCCGAGCGAGCCTGTCAGCATGGCGGCAACATCGGACAGCATGTCGCCGAACAGATTGTCGGTAACGATGACATCGAACTGTTTCGGCCAGCGCACCAGCTGCATGCCGCCGGCATCGGCCAGCATGTGATCGAGCTCGACATCGGGATATTCGTTCTTGCCGATCGCGGTGACAACCTCGTTCCAGAGTACGCCGGACTTCATCACATTGCGCTTTTCCATGCTGGTGAGATGGTTCTTGCGGGTCTTTGCCAGATCGAAGGCGACGCGGGCGATGCGCTCGATCTCGAATGTATCGTAGACCTGGGTATCAATCGCGCGCTTCTGGCCGTTGCCCAGATCGGTAATCTCCTTCGGTTCGCCGAAATAGACGCCGCCGGTCAGTTCGCGCACGATCAGGATATCAAGCCCCTCGACCACGTCCGCTTTCAGCGACGAGGATGCGGCAAGCGCAGGATAACAGATCGCCGGGCGCAGATTGGCGAACAGTTCCATATCCTTGCGCAAGCGCAGCAGGCCCGCTTCCGGCCGGACTTCATAGGGCACATGATCCCATTTCGGTCCGCCAACCGCGCCGAACAGAACGGCGTCAGCCGCCAGTGCCGTCGCCATATCGGCATCGGAAATACCCTGACCGTGGGCGTCATAGGCAGATCCGCCGACCAGCCCCTCTTCGGTCTCGAACGAGCCGATGCCTTCTGCGTTCATGAAATCGATCACCGAGCGGACTTCGTTCATGGCCTCCGGGCCGATCCCGTCGCCGGGCAGAAGAAAGAGCTTGTGCGTTGCCATAATTGCCTCTGTCAGTTTGATTGTTCCGGTCCGGCTATCGCAGCCGGTTTCACCTATCGCCTACCCCGTGAATAGCCGGTGCGCAAGCGGCCGGCCCTAATGTGAGACATGTTGTCCGGCCTCGTCGTAGCATCTGACGAAGTCGGGCGAATTGTAATTGGCCGGCAGATGAACCTGCACTCGCCGAATGGATCCCGGCTCAAGGGCGGGATGACAGATTGAGACAATACGCTCTTTTTGTCGTCGGTCGGATTGGTTATCCGCCACCTGGAACAGTCATCCCGGATGCTCCTGAGGCTCTCGAAGGGGCAGCACGAAGTGATGCTGCGCTGATCCGGGACCCAACTGCGCTGGATTGAGCGCCATTGGACGCAAACCCTTTTCCTCATCACCACCAATCAGGGGCGGTGCGCCGTGACTTCGATTTCAACCTTCATTTCAGGTTTGATCAGACCGGCGATCACCATGGTCGCCGCCGGGCGGATATCGCCAAAGGCTTCGCCCAGAACCGGAAACACATGATCGACAAGGTTTTCGTCAGTCACCGTATACTGGGCGCGCACCACGTCCGCCATTGCAAACCCTGCCTCTGCAAGCGCGCGCTCGATTGTCGCCAGCGCATTACGCACCTGATCCCCGATCGCCTCGGGCATCTCCATCGTCTGATAATCGTAACCGGCCGTGCCGGAGACGAAACAGAAATCGCCTGATACCACGGCGCGCGAATAACCGGCCTGGCGTTCAAACGGCGACCCGGTGGAGATCAACTTGCGCGGATTATCGCTCACCACGACCCCATGCTTCCAGTTTTGCTCTCAGTGGCTCAGGCCACTGGTTTGCGGCGGGCCAGATTGACCGGCTTTCGGTCGCATCGGTTGCGGCATAGACCGCCCGCTTTTCAAGATCGACGGCAATGAAACCGTCAGCCGTCCCACAGGCATGCGGCGTGCAGCCCATGCCGATCAGAAAGCCGTCAAACAGCTGGGGTTCGGCAGCGACAAGGAGCGATGTGGAAAGCGCACCGAGATCGGGGCCTGCAAGCGCCTCGAACGCCCGAAAGATATCCTTGTTGGTGAACAGGTAGATCGGGTGGGATAGGCCGTCGGGACGAAACGTTGACCAGTTGGTATCCGGCTGCGGTTCAAATTCGATCCGGCCGATATGTTCCAGCCCGGTGGTTGGCGACCATCTGTCGATCGAAGCCGCAACACCCGGCCTGGTATGGCCGAAGAAAATCAATTCGGTGGGCGTCGCCGCCATCTCGGCAAAAACACCGCATTCTGAGCCGATCGGGGTTGCAACCGTCAGCGTGCCGTCATTGGCCGGGATCAGAACAACCGGGTAGGAACCGCATGCATTGCCACCGGGCCCTGCGCTGGCGATCAGAATCTGCCGGCTGCCCATGGGAACGATGCGCTCCATGTAAAGCTGATAATCGCGAAAAATTTCCTTGCCGTTGGCTTTCAGCACCAGAGGGGAATCATCGGTCTGGACAATTTCCAGATTGTTGCCGGCAAATTCCATGGCCTGCACCACGGATTCCACCGCTGCCGCCGGGTTAATAAAAAGCGCGGATCCAAACAAAGCCAGTGCCAATCCTGTCTTGCGCATCTCAGGTCTCCTTTCGACACCTTGCCGGTGACCGGTCTTCAATTCCGGATCACGCACTTGGCGATAAACCGCCGGACAATTGGCACGACGAACAGGATCGCCACAAAAGCGACTGCCCAGGACGGCAGCCAGGCGCTCATCCAGACCCGGTAAAAATCAGACACCATGCCGACGGCGCGAAATGTCGCGACCGCAGAAACCAGAAACGACATCAGGCCGGAGACCAGAAAGCCGAACAGCAGAAATTCCAGCTTCGCCGGGATAAAAGGTTTCATGTCCGGCTCCGTCCGCGGATCATTGCACCGGGTCTGTTCGCGCGGATCAGACCCAGGGCCGCTCACCCTGCAGCTTCTCTTCATAAGTATCGATCTTCGGCGCTTTTTCCATCGTCAGGCCGATATCGTCGAGGCCGTTCATCAGGCAGTGCTTGCGGAACGGATCGATCTCGAATGTGATTGTGCCGCCGTCGGGTCCGCGGATTTCCTGGGATTCCAGATCCACCGTCAAGGTGGCATTGGCGCCACGGCTGGCATCGTCCATCAGATCGTCAAGCTGTTCCGGCGTGACGACAATCGGCAGAATTCCGTTCTTGAAGCAATTGTTGTAGAAAATGTCGGCAAAACTGGTGGAGATCACGCAGGTCACGCCAAAATCCTTCAGCGCCCAGGGCGCATGTTCACGGCTTGAACCACAGCCGAAATTATCGCCTGCGACAATAATATTGGCGTTGCGGTAGGCCGGTTTGTTGAGCACGAAATCCTCGTTTTCCGAACCGTCATCATTGAAGCGCATCTCGTAAAACAATGACTTGCCAAGCCCGGTGCGCTTGATTGTCTTGAGAAACTGCTTCGGGATGATCATGTCGGTATCGACATTGACGATCGGCATTGGCGCCGCGACGGCAGTCAGCGAGGTAAACTTGTCCATAAGGTGATCTCCTTGAACAGCTGATTTAGCGGAGAAAAGTGAGGATTGGAAGAGGTTTGCAACATGTCCGGGAGGATCGATTTCGCCAACCCGCAAAACTCAAAGATACGTCACGACCATATAGATCAGCAGACCGATGAAAAACACCAGACCGAGGCCGCGGCCGATACGGGTGCCCCAGATCTCGACCGGATCGTCGTCGGGTGCATCAGCGCCGCTCAGATGATCGCCCGCCCGTTTTGCCGCCCGCACCATGGCAGACGTGCCGACCACTTCGCCCTGGCTCTCAAGCCGGTCAAGGTCACGGCGCGCTTCTTCGACGGCCCGCAGGTTCGGGTCTGCGCTTTTTGACGAATTGGAATTGCTGACCTCAGACATGGCGGAACTTTGCCACAACAGGGCTGATCATGCCAGACTTGACCTGGCCGCCGGATCTATTCCGCCTTCGCCTGGATTTTTTTCTGAATTTGTTGATTGAGAACATCCAGCGTCCGCACCGCCTCAAGCTCGGCATCCTTGGAGCGCACGATCGCCGCGCCGGATTCCGTCAAAAGGGTTTCAACGCCGCTTTTGTAGCCGGCAATCTCGTCGCTGGTCAGAGCAACATCGCCGAGTGCCGCATTGCTTGCAACAGCCAGCATCTCGGTAAAGCTTCGGATCTCGGTTACGGCCGATTGCATGCCTTCGATCGCCTCGGTGTTGGCGCTGATCGCCTGTTTCAGCTTTTCACCGGCTGCGCCGACGGCCGCCACGGTTTCAACGTCAATACCGGTCGTCGTCGGCGGGCCGGCAAATTGCGCCTTCGCAAACGACAGGTTGGAAACCACCGAAACACCGCTCAGAGCGCCGCCGAAGATGATCAGAAACGCCAGGGCCCAACCGATCGTTTCTGAAAACAGCAGCCGGATGAGCCCCAGTAAAACGATCAGCGCTCCAACCATTGCCGGTATCAGCCATCTAATGTCGCCGCTGTCATATACGGTCTGCAGAAGGTCCATTTGCCTGTCCTCTCAAATGCCCGCTGGAGCCGCCCAGACAATTCAAAATTGTGCCTTTTTGAAGACCCTGCGGACAAGAAGCGCGGCGGCGCAAAAATTTTTCTTGCGGTTTGTTGAACCTTTTGCCGCCAGACGCGTCTTATGAGGTGAAGCGACATGCTTCCTCCCCTCAAGAGAAACTTGGCCCCGCATGCCGCATGCGGGGCCTTTTTTGTGGACCGATGCAACCCCGACTCAAGCTCTATTGCTGTTCCAATGGCACGATAGAACCCTTCTCACTCAATTGTCTGCAACGGTCCGGCCATTCGCTAGGGCTTTTGCCCGCTCACTACGAAACTCGGCATCGGAATGCAGATTTTCCCGTCGATGAGATAAGACTTTGCGCTGCGGTCAATCTCTGCACGGACAATGTCCTGCACGGCCCCGCTCTGCATTTTCATGATCAGTGGAATGCGCACGCCGAACCTCATGAAAAAATCGTAGAACCCCGCCCCCGGAACGCGGAGCACGTTCGGAACATCCGTGCATTCGATATTTGAGAAACCTGCATCGTGCATCAGAGCTCGGCTTGCAACACGATCGGAAAGGTCGAACGGGTTCGGAGCAGGGTTGGCAAGCGACATGTCGGCGTGACTGGCCAGGACGTCGAAGAGCAGGCGATAGCAGAGAGATTCCTCTGGCGCGCACCAATGGCTGAAGGCGAAATAGCCACCCGGTTTGAGCACCCGAAAAGCCTCGGTAACAGCTACTGCCGGATTGGTGACATGAAAAAGCACGATGTTGCTGACGACCGCGTCGAAGCTGTTGTCTTCGAATGGCAGCGCCTCGACATCACCTTGAACAAAGGCCGTTCCGGGATACCTTCGTTTCGCCGCCGCGACCATGGACGGTGAAAAGTCCAGGCCTTTGCAATCCGCACCAAGAACGGACGCCGCACCGGCGACATATCCCGGCCCGCACCCTGCATCCAGAAGCGTTGCCTCCGGATAAAGGCGCACTGCGCCCAGGAGCGCCGGTATCGACTGCAACGTCGCGCGCGCCGTCGCGTCGTGATACCCGTCGGCCCGCTCATCCCATCCTGTGCGTTCATCTTCGCGAAATGCGTCGAAACTCATCGGCGCCTCCAGATTTCAGTTACGCCAATACCGGCACACTATCGAAATTCGGTCGACAGGTCTCGAATATCGCCTTTTCGGATTTGGTCGGACCGCACGATGCGCGTGACTTTCTTGACCATGCCGGAATCCCTCAATTCGGCGAACTCCGGCATCGCAGTAACAACGCGCAACATCGTCCGGCATGGGGTTCCTGACTGCAGGCTGATCAGCACGCGGGCTAAAACGCCGACCCGGAATTCATTGAAAAAACCGCGGCACATCGACCCTGCCAGGGATCGCCGGCAAACAATCTGCAAATCCGTTTGAACCTTTTGCCGGCTGCCGCGTCTTATAGGGTGAAGCGACATGCTTCCTCCCCTCAACGAAACTTGGCCCCGTGTGCCGCATGCGGGGCCCTTTTTCGTCCTGGTTACTTCCAGTCGCGAATATCGACGAAATGCCCGGCGATCGCCGCAGCAGCCGCCATTGTCGGCGAAACCAGATGCGTGCGGCCCTTGAAACCCTGGCGGCCTTCGAAATTGCGGTTTGACGTCGAAGCGCAGCGCTCTTCCGGGGCCAGCTTGTCGGCATTCATCGCAAGGCACATGGAACAGCCCGGTTCGCGCCAGTCGAAGCCGGCTGCCCGGAAAATCGCGTCCAGGCCTTCCTCCTCAGCCTGTGCCTTGACCAGGCCGGAGCCTGGAACCACCATGGCGTTGACCGCCTCGCTGACCCGGCGGCCTTCGACCACCTTTGCCGCCGCGCGCAGATCCTCGATGCGCCCGTTGGTGCACGAACCGATGAACACCCGGTCGAGCTTGACATCTGTCATCTTCGTGCCGGCGGTCAGGCCCATATAGGCAAGCGCCCGCTTTTTCGAGGCGCGCTGGTTTTCATCCTCGATCCTATCCGGATCGGGCACGACGCCCGTAACCGACACCACGTCCTCCGGCGAAGAGCCCCAGGTGACGATCGGCGGCAGATTGGCGGCTTCAAGCCTGATTTCGGCATCGAAATGTGCGCCCTCATCCGATTTGAGCGTATCCCACCAGACGCGCGCCAGATCCCAGGCTTCGCCGGTCGGCGCGCGTGGCCGGCCCTTGATATAGTCAAAGGTTTTTTCGTCCGGGGCGATCATGCCGGCGCGCGCCCCGCCTTCGATCGTCATGTTGCAGACGGTCATGCGGCCTTCCATGGAAAGAGCGCGGATGGCATCGCCGGCAAACTCGATGACATGGCCGGTTCCGCCGGCAGTACCAATTTCGCCGATAATCGCCAGGATGATATCCTTGGCGGTGACCCCGTCCGGCAGCGCGCCGTCAACGGTCACCCGCATGTTTTTGGCTTTCTTCTGGATCAGTGTCTGGGTCGCCAGCACATGCTCCACTTCCGACGTGCCGATACCATGCGCCAATGACCCGAAGGCGCCATGGGTGGAGGTATGGCTGTCGCCGCAGACGATTGTCATGCCCGGCAGCGTGAAGCCCTGTTCGGGGCCGACAATGTGGACGATGCCCTGGCGCAGGTCGGTCTCGTTGAAATATTCAACACCGAATTCGGCGGCGTTCTTTGCCATCGTATCGACCTGCAGGGCCGATTCCGGATCGTCGATGCCATGGCTGCGATCGGTGGTTGGAACATTGTGGTCAACGACAGCCAGCGTCTTTTCCGGCGCCCGCACCTTTCGGCCGGTCATCCGCAACCCTTCAAAGGCCTGCGGGCTTGTCACTTCGTGCACGAGATGGCGGTCGATATAGAGCAGGCAGGTGCCGTCTTCCTGTTCGTCTACCAGATGATCGGACCAGATCTTGTCGTAAAGGGTCGATGGGGCGCTCATGACGCAACTCTCTTGTTCAAATGCCGGTATTTGCATCTGATATGCAGCGCCGGGGACGGCGGGTCAAGCGGGCTTTCCACGCCGGACGGCATGATCTTCCGGCTGCCGGATCGGTGCTTCATGGCCTTTTCGCGTCCAGGACGTGGAATATTGTGTCCCGTCTGCCGATAGTGCGTGACATTGGCCATCGAAACGCTATGTCTTACTGGAAATTTTATTGCAGGATTCAAATTATGCGCCTTGCCTTCTCCGCTGCCCTGGTTGCGCTTTCGGTTCTTCCTGCCGCGGCCGCCGATATTCCTGTTGAAGCCGATATTGCCAATGTGAGCGAGGCGCCCGAGCCCTGGCTGCTTGGCGTTACCGTCGGCGGATTCGCCGGTTTTGCGCCGGAATATGAGGGCTCTGACGAGTTCGCATTTTTCGGCTTTCCACTGATCGTTCCGCGCCTTTCCGGTTCGTCGACCAGCCGGCTCGATTTCCGCGGCCTTGACGATGTCCGCTTCGCATTGCTGCGCTATCAGGGATTTGAAGCCGGCCCGGTCGGCGGTTACAGGTTCGAACGCGACGACAGCGATGCCGACCTGATCAACGGCATCGGCGATGTCGACGGCGGAATTGTGGTCGGCGGTTATGCCGGTTACCGGGTCGGCATGGCATTTTTGAACGTTGCCTATACCCAGAAGGTTTCCGGCGACGATACCGGATTTGAAATCGCCATGGCAATCGACGGCAAACATGAGGCAACCGACAGGCTGACGCTGACGGGATCGGTCGGGGCGGTATATGCCGACGACGATTACATGGATGCCTATTTTTCGATAACGCCGGCCCAGAGCGCCGCTTCGGCCGCCGGCCTTGCGGTTTATGACGCCGGCAGCGGCATCAAGTCTGTCGGGATTGATCTCGGCGCCAGCTACGAGCTGACCGACCGCTGGACTGTGCGTGGCAATGCCGGTTACGCGCGGCTGGTTGGTGATGCCGCCGACAGCCCGGTTGTCGCCGACGAAAACCAGTATTCCGGCGGCGTCGGGCTGACATACGCCTTTGGGCGAATCGAATAGCCTGACACCACGGCTGTCGATATGTGTCCGGCCGGTCAGGTGTTACCTGATCCATCCGGGCACAATTTCGCCGCAATCGGCATTACGATCATGATCGTCGGGGCTGAGGATGATCAATGCCTATATCCAGACGGCATTTTGCCGCCTTGGGCGCTGTCGCGTTTTGTTCGACAGCCCTTGCCCCCTTCCGGACACGAAACAGCAACAGTCTGGCGCAACCCCTGGAAAGCGGCGAATCCGGCGGTTCAGATGAACCCTGGGCGATTCAGCTGATCCGCGCTGCCGAGAGCCAGATCGGCGTTACCGTTGGCTATGACGGTGCCTATCGCAAGCTGGCGTTTCCCGGCGGCGATTTCGACCGATCCATTGGCGTCTGTAGCGATGTCATTATCCGTGCCTATCGCGACGCACTGGGGTTTGACCTGCAGAAAGCGGTCAACCGCGACATGAAAAAACATTTTTCCAGCTACCCGAAAGCCTGGGGGCTGACCCGGACCGACGCAAATATCGATCACCGGCGCGTGCTCAATCTGGAACGGTTTTTCCTGCGGCTGGGGGCGGATCTGCCGGTTCCGGCGTCTAATGCCGGTTACCGACCCGGCGATCTGATCACCCAGCGCATCGGGCTTTTCCGAACCCGCCTGCCGCATATTGCGGTCATTTCCCACAAGATGACAGCCGATGGCCAACGTCCGCTGATCATTCACAATATCGGCGCCGGGACACGGCAGGAAGACGCATTGGCGGACCGCCCGACGCTGTACCGGTTCCGCTTCGATCCGCAGACGGCCTGAGCAGGCAGATCCGATGATCATTCAGAGGGGATAAATGCCATGCCGTGATCGGGAAAATCGGTGAAAATGCCGTCGACGCCGATATCGACCAGAAAAAGCTGCATCAGTTCCTCCAGCGATCGCGCATATTTCGGCAGCGCGTCGGCCCGGAACGTATAGGGATGAACCTCGAGGCCCGCAGCGTGCGCGGCTTTGACGAGCCCGGTCGGCTTTGCTTTGCCGCCTTCGGGCGCAACTGCGACCTGTTCGAGCCACGGGCCGATCCCGTCTGCCACTTTGGCGATCTCCGCCAGACCGGCAGGTGATTTCAGATAATCGAAATCCACGTCCTTGGGCGCAATCTCCCATTTGTTCTCGCCGAACAACTGCACCAGCCGGCCCTGAAACCCGAGTTCGCCGCGGATGCGCCGGACTTCGTTCCAGTTGAAACATTGTAGATAGATCGGATCGTCTTTTGTCGCGTAGCCGTAATCGGCAAGCATCTGGATAACGATACGGGAAATATCCTTACCCTCCGCCAAGTGGAATTCCGGCGCCTTGATTTCCGGATAGATGCCCGCGACGCGCCCCGTCGAAACGTTCATCCCCTGGATCAGTTCCAGTTCCTCCGCAAGGGTCGAAATCCGGAA
>CAMYKZ010000044.1 GCA_947259045.1 uncultured Afifella sp. | reverse complement strand
CTCCTCTGACCGTCCTGGCGGCATCAAACCTGGCGCATTGCCCGCTGGCAAGGGTGCAACTACAGTTGAGCAAAACCATGACGGATTGAGCACCATGCTGCTTGCCCACAGCGACGAGGAACTGATGATCCGCGAAACCGCGGAAAAGCTGGCCGCCGACCGGCTGGCGCCGCTGGCTGCACGGCTGGACCGCGGCGAGGGCCGCGCCGAGATGCTGGACAATCTGAAGCTGCTCGCCGGTCAGGGGTTCATGGGTCTCAACATCGCCGCGGACCATGGCGGCTCGGAAGCCGGCGCCGTCGCCTACGCGCTCTCCATCGAAGCCTTTGCCGGCGCCTGCGCGGCGACCGCGGTGACGGTATCGGTCACCAACATGGTCGGCGAGGTGATCCAGTCGGTCGCCTCCGACGAGCAGAAGCGGAAATACCTGCCGCCGCTGTGCGACGGCAGCAATCCGGCCGGCGCCTTCTGCCTGACGGAGGCCGGCGCCGGGTCGGACCCCGCTGGCATGGCGCTTTCGGCCCGCATGGACGGCAATGAATGGGTGCTGAACGGCAGCAAGATCTACATTTCATCGGCCGAATATGCCGGTCTGTTCCTGGTCTGGGCGGTGACCGACCGGCAAGCGCCGAAGGGCAAGGGCATTTCCTGCTTTCTGGTCGAGGCCGGCACGCCGGGCCTGTCGGTCGGAAAACCGGAGCGCAAAATGGGCCAGACGGGTTCCGCCACCTCGACGGTATCGTTCGAGAACTGCCGCATCCCGGCGGATGCGCTGATGGGCGCGGAAAATGACGGCTACCGCATCGCTGTCACGGAGCTGACCGGTGGGCGCATCGGCGTCTCGGCGCTGGCGCTCGGCATCGGCCGCGCCGCCATGCATGCCGCCAAGACCTATGTCAGCCAGCGCCGCCAGTTCGACCAACGCATTGCCGACATGCAGGGCATCCAGTGGATGATCGCCGACCGCGAAACCGAGCTTGAGGCGGCGCGATTGCTGATGCTGCAGGCAGCATACCTGAAGGACAAGGGCGCTGATTTCCGCAAGGCCGCTTCGATGGCCAAGCTCTATGCCAGCGAGGCCGCCCAGCGCGCCACTTACTGCGCGATCCAGCTGCATGGCGGGGCCGGTTATCTGGCCGATTACCGGGTCGAACGGCTGGCCCGCGACGCCCGCGTGACGACGATCTATGAAGGCACCAGCGAGATCCAGCGGATGATCATCGCCCGCGAGGTACTGAAGGATTATGCCGGATAGAGTCGAAATCCGACGCTTGCGCCCGGCCGCGCGGGCAGCGCTCGCCTGCATTACGGCAGCCGGCCTCGCCTCGTCGTCCTGGCACGGCTACCGGGTCTACAACCAGATGGGCCCGGCCTCGGAATTCGTCATCGACGAGGCGCGCAGCCGCATCGAACTCATGGCAGCCTCGAAAGCGGCAATCACCGAAGACTATTACAACGCCCGCGTCGGCGAACTGGTCGCCGAGTGCGATCTGGCAACCGCGGACAGCTATGTCGCCGTCGGCAAGGCACAGAACCTGACATTAGGCGCGGAGGTGCAGCAGGCCTATGACGATGCGAACGGCTGGGGCGGGCAGACGATCTGCGTCGCCGGCCAGGCCGGTATGGGTTTCATAACAGGCGAAGGCGCAACGCTCAGCCATATCGGCGGCGCGGTGCTGTCAGATTTTCTCGTCTATGGCGACCTGCGCGATGTCTCCGTCCAGAGCTACAATTACGCTACCGGCGCCAATGTCGACGAATTCATCCTGATCATATCCGGCCTCGGCCTTGCCGTGACGGCGGGAACCTATCTGTCGGGAGGTGTCGCAGCGCCGGCCCGTTCAGCCGTTTCACTGATCAAGTTCGCCAAACGCTCCGGCCGGCTGTCTGCAAAATTCGCAGGCCATCTGGCAGCGTCGATGAAGCGGGTCCTGCCGGCGGATAAAATCGTCTCCGCCTATAAATCCTCGCCGCTGCTCGATCTGCCGAAGACGCTGGCGAAAAGCGTCGATCAGGCGGAGATGGCCAAACTCACCGGCGTGTTCGACAATCTCTCGGCGATCGGCAAGAGCACCGACAACATCACCGCGCTGAAACTTCTGAAACATGTCGATACACCGGCGGACCTGATGAAACTGAAAGCGGTCGCAAAGATCGGCGGCAGGCAGACGCTGGCGTGGACCGACCGGTTCGGCGCCGGGCTTTTGAAACTGGTCAAGCCAGTCTCCAAATTCACCGCCAGGGTGATCGGCGAGATTGCCATCGTCGCCGTCAGCGCGGTGCTGGCGCTGGTTTCCGGGCTGTTCGGCTTCGGGTTCAAAAGAGCGGCTCTGTTTGGCGTCAGGCGGCTGGCATTCTTATACCGGGCGTGATTTCGGAAAGATCAGCGTCGCGCCTTTATCGGTTTTTCCCTACCCGCTGGTTTGCGTCCGGCCAGGCCCGTCGCGCAGCCAAAAAAGTACCGGGTCTGAACAACGTCCAGGCCCTCGTCCTGCAAGCAGGCAGCAAGGTGGGAGCAATTCTGAAACTCACTCGTGTATATCCCCAGCATGCTGAAGTCCTGCGCACCTTTGAGGAACAATTTTTCGATCAGCGGCAGGATCCGATCAAGATAGAACCGGTAGAACGGCCGCAAAATCCAGCCTTCCGGATCAGAGGCTTCAATCACGGAAAAGACGCCGCCCGGCTTCAAGATCCGCGCCAGGTCCTTTGCGAATATTGCCTGCTGGCTACGATTGAGTGTTTTCAGACCAAAAGACGAAATTGCAATATCGGCAAACGCGGCGGGCAGCTCGTTCGCAAGGAAATCCGCTTCAAGATGCTCGATCCTGCTGCTGCGGTCTTTGTGCAGCCGATCCAGCGCGTGCAGATGCATCTGGTGGGAAATATCGATCGCGGTGATCGATCGGATTTCTTCGTGCCGGGCGAGCAGAATTGGCCAGATCTCTCCTGTTCCCGCCATCAGGTCCGCAACAACAGGGTCCTTTGCCTGTGTTGCGGGAAGAGCATCGACACATTGCCTGCGCCAGCGGCCGACAAATCCGAACGACGCAACGGCGCTCCATGTCCGATAGTTTGCAGCACATCGGTCGAAGACGTCGGCAACGAAGGCCGGATCATGGATGTCATCGGCCGCCGTGGCCGGAGGAGAAATTACCGGCGGGTCCGAGGTCAAATCGACCCGGCTTCGACCATGTAATTGTTTGCTGTGCACATGGCGCTGTCGTCGGAGGCGAGGAACAGCACCATGCGGGCGAGGTAGACCGGTTCGATCAGATCGGGCAGGCACTGGTTCTGCCGGTGCGCCTCCAGCGCGTCGGGCGTTGCCCACAATTCCTTCTGCCGCTCCGTCATCACCCAGCCGGGCACCACCGTATTGACGCGGATGCGGTGCGGGCCGAGATCGCGGGCGAACGAACGGGTCATGCCGTGCACCGCCGCTTTCGAGGTGGTGTATACCGGCATGCCGCCGGAGGCCTCCCACCAGGAATTGGAGCCGAAATTGATGATCGACCCATGGCCGGCAGCGATCATGCCCGGCGCAACAGCCTGAGTGGCAAAGAACATGTGCCGCAGATTGGTGGCGATGCGCTCGTCATAATAGTCCGGCGTCACATCCTCCCAGCCATGGCGGTCGTCGCGGGCGGCATTGTTGACCAGAACAGTGGCCGGCCCGAGCGCATCATCAAGGCCTGCAAAGGCGGCCTTGAGCGCATCGATATCACGCAGATCGCAGCCTTCGAAATGGATGTTGGAGCCTTTGCCGGCAAGCTCATCGGCGAGCCCCCTGCCTCCCGCCTCGTCGATATCGACAAAACCGACATGCGACCCCTGGGCGGCGAAAGCCCGGACAATTTCAGCGCCGATGCCGGACGCGCCGCCGGTGACGAACACGGTGGCGCCGGAAAGGCTCGGATAGGTGGCAAATTCAGGCATTGGGGATGACTCCTGCCGGTATCAATCCGCTGTTCAGATAACACGCGCGGATTGACAGGCAAACCGCCTACCCTTCCACGGCCTTTCTCAGCGCATCGCCGACGGAGCGCACGGCTTCGCCGACATCGGCGCCGATGTCGCGGGCGGCTTCGGCGATCACCTCGCCGCGCGACTGGCGCACCACGACGCGGGTGCCCATCGGAACGCGCTCGTATAGATCTATGATATCGGCATTGAGCATGCGGATGCAGCCCGAGGAGACGGCGCGGCCGATGCTGTTGACCTCTGCGGTGCCGTGAATCCGGTACAGTGTATCGACGTTGCCCTGGAACAGATAAAGACCGCGTGCGCCGATCGGATTGGTCGGGCCGCCGGGCATGCCGTTGGCCCATTCCGCCGCCATCGGGTCGCGCAATTGCATTTCCTTCGGCGGGTGCCAGGCCGGCCATTTGCGTTTGGCCTTGATGACAGCCTCGCCATTCCAGCCGAAGCCGGCACGGCCTACACCAATGCCGTAGCGCCTGGCGCGGCGGTCGCTCTCCACCAGGTAGAGAAACTTCTGATCCGGATCGACCAGGATCGTGCCGGGGCCCTCGCCTGTCGAATTGCGCACGCTCTGGCGGTGAAATTTCGACGGAATTCGCGCAAGGCTGACCGGCTTGACGGGAAATTGTTCGCCCGGAGGCGCAACCAGCAATCCGCTGCTGACGGTGCTGACACTTGTTGAGGATGAACCGGTGGCCGTGCATCCGGCAACACCGAATGTGGCGATGGCGCCGGTCAGGAATTCTCGACGGGTAAACATGAATACACAGGCCTTCTTTGGTGCCCCCCACCGCAACTCTGCCAGATCATGGCGCATGCAACAAGGGCGGAACACGGGGAAATGAAAAGCGGCTCCGGCGCGTTTGCCGGAGCCGTTTGTCAAAAACAAGGCGATTTCGCCGCTCTAGGCTGCGAGCCTGCCTCCGTCGACCGGGATTTCAATGTCCACCTTGAGGGTTGAAACATTGTCCTTTCGATCGGCCAGAACACGCACCTTGTCCGGGTCGAGCTGGACATGTCTGGCGATTACCGCAAGAATTTCCTCGCGCAGGGTTCCAAGCAGATCGGAGCGGCCAAGCAGGGCCCGCTCATGGGCCAGCAGAACCTGGAGCCGCTCGCGCGCCACCGGCGCCGTGCTGCGGCGTTTGAACAATCCAAAAATCATTACGCTGCCCTCCTGAAGAGCCCTCCAAACAGGCCCTTCTTGTCTGTCGGAATGGTCATTGCGACAATTTCGCCTTTTAACCGCTGGACGGCGTCGGCATAGGCCCGGGCCGGCGCGCTGGCCGGATTGGAAAGCGTTACCGGAGCGCCGACATTAGAGGCTTTAAGCACTTCCTGGCTTTCGGGAATGATACCCAGAAGCGGCAGGCAGAGGATCTCCATGATATCTTCGATGGCCAGCATGTCGCCGCGGGCGGCGCGCTCTCCGTCAAAGCGGGTGACCAGCACATGTTTGGGAATGCTCTCGCCGCTTTCGGCCTTGACGGTGCGGGAGTCCAGCATGCCGATGATACGGTCCGAGTCACGCACCGAAGAAACTTCCGGGTTGGTGACGATGACAGCGGCATCAGCATGGCGCATCGCGAGGATGGCGCCGCGTTCGATGCCGGCGGGACTGTCGCAGATCACCCAGTCAAAACTGGCCCGCAGCGCATCAATCACACGGCGAACGCCGTCTTCCGTCAATGCGTCCTTGTCACGCGTCTGCGAAGCGGGCAGCAGAAACAGGTTCGGCAACCTCTTGTCGCGAATCATCGCCTGGGCGAGTTTTGCCTGGCCCTGGACGACGTTGATGAAATCATAGACAACACGCCGCTCGGCGCCCATGACCAGATCCAGATTGCGCAGCCCGACGTCGAAATCGACGACAGCAACACTTTCGCCATTGGCCGCCAGCGCCGCACCCAGCGCTGCTGTGGATGTTGTCTTGCCAACACCGCCCTTGCCCGACGTAACAACTACAACCGTGCCCATGCCGTCTTACTCCTTTTGATTAGTTGTAAACATTCATGATGATGTCCTGCCCCTCCAGCCGTGTCTGGATCGGTTTGCCGACCAGATCGGGCTGCACCATTTCCGAGGTACAATAGAATCCGTCGATGGAGACCAGTTCGGCCTCGAAGCTGCGGCAGAATATCCGGGCGTTGCGATCGCCATCGGAACCTGCAAAAGCCCGGCCGCGCAAGGCGCCGTACACATGGATGGAGCCGGAAGCAACAAGCTCTGCGCCAGATGACACGGCGCCTGTCACGATAATGTCGCCTTCACGGTTGACGATACTGTCGCCGGATGGAACCCGGTGTTCAATCAGCATCGTGCCGTTGCGCAATGTCCTTTGAACCGGCTCCTCAGACAGTGCCGGGCTGGGAATGCGCGGGCCATTGTCGTCATTGGAGCCTTTTTCGACGCTCGGGAATTCAACCACATTGGCGATCTTCGACCCGTCGAGCGGCGCCAGTGCGCGTTCCAGCCAGTCCGGGTTCGTGCCCTCGACGGCAATAAGCCTGATATGGCGAACCTTCAGGGCGTCGACCAGTCCGGCCACTTCGATCTGGCCGAGCTTCAGGGGAGCGACATTGAGAACGACCGGCCGGCTGGTGAAAAACTTCGGCGACTGGGCGATCGTTGCGTCCAGATCGGCCAGCCATTCGTTAACCGGCATCACGGGCTGCAAGGTGAAGACCATCATGGAACGGCCGGCAAACCTTATCGGTGAACGCGTGACTTCTGCGACTTGTGCCATGATATACGCCCCGGACGACCGGTCCTTGTGTGGTTAACGATTGGTTACGATCTGACAGTGAATTGGTTAACGCGAGGTTAACAAACTGGAAGCCTGTTAACTTTTGGCCTGATGTAGCCGGGAAAAAGCGGGCTCAAGCGATCAGCGCGGCATTTTCACTCCGGCAATATTGCGAACAGGGTTCGGCGCGGCGAATATGATCAATTGCCGAATCAATAGTGCCGATCGCATTTGCCGGGCTGAATTTGCCGACCTGGCCGGTTTATTCCGGCGGGTTTATTCCGGTCGATGTATTCCGGCTGATGTTATTCTGAAAGAACCCGTGTCGCCGGGAACGTCACCTGGACAATCGTCCCCTCGCCACGGGCGCTGCTGATTGTGAACGCAGCCCGGTTTGCTTCCACCAGAGCTTTTGTCAGCGGCAGGCCGAGGCCGGTACCGTTTTCATCGCCAATGCGCGAGGTCGACAATTGCCGGAACGGCTCCAGCGCCCGGGCCAGATCCTCTTCCGACATTCCAGGCCCGGTGTCGCGCACGCGCAAGATGGCTTCGCCGGTCTCTGACAGCGTCGTGGAAACGACAACCTGGCCGCCGGAACCGGTGAACTTCACCGAATTGGAGAGAAGGTTGAGCACGACCTGCCGCATCGTCCTGGGGTCGGCGACGATCGATGGCAGATCGGCGGCGTAACTTGAGCGGACGATCACCTTTGCCCGATTGGCCTGGGGCTGCATCAGAGCCACGCATTCGCGCACCAGATCGTTGATCGCCACGGCTGCAAAGGTCAGGTCGAGTTTGCCGGCTTCGATCTTGGAGATATCGAGCAGGTCGTTGACCAGTGAAACGACATGTTCGCCGGAGGTACGGATGTCGCGGAGATATTCCCGGTAGCGGTCATTTTCCACAGATCCAAAGCGCTCCTCGATCATCACTTCGGCAAAGCCGATGATCGCATTCAGTGGCGTGCGGATTTCATGGCTGACCCGGGCAAGGAAATCCGACTTTTGCGATGACGCCTGTTCGGCGCTGTCGCGGCCGGCGATCAATTCCGCTTCGGTCTGCTTCCAGCGGCGGATATCGCGCAACATGACGCAGATCCTGCCGTCATCGTCGCCGCCGATCCGCCCCATTGTCATAAACAGCGGAATTTCATCTCCGCCGGACAAAGCGGAGACTTCACGGCCCTCATCTGGAACATATGCAATATTGCCCGGGCGCAGCCCGTACAGGCAGTCCAGCGCCAATTGGTGACTGTCGGCGCCGAGCAGTTCGACAAACGGCGTTCCGACCACCGCATCTTCGTTCTGGCCGAACAATCGGCCGGCGCCGGTATTCAGGCTCATGACAAGTCCGGCTTCGTCGAGAATGACGACACCGTCCATCGCCGCATCGAGGATGGCGGTAAGGTCTCCGATCTGTTTTTGCGCATCGGCCAGATCCGCAGCCTGCGCAAGACCGGAGAACGCCGCCCGGTCATCATTGGCCGGTTGAGGCGCAACTAGATTTCCCGGTTGAAGCCCAAGCTGATCTTCGCCGGCGGGTCCGTCCCCGGCGCCGGGGTCCGTCTCGCCCTCAGACCCTTCGTCGATGATCTCCAGACCGCCGTCGACGGACTCCAGGCCTTCGTCGACAGGCGCATCGTCGCCGGTATCCTCCCGGGCGGATCCGAAACCGGCTGCCGATTGCCTTTCGGTTTCCTCTGCAACCGGTTGGCCGGCATCATCAACTTGCAGATCCGGACCGGCTTCGTCGTCATCTGTCGGGGGTTCGGATGCGCTCTGCTCGACCTCTACCTCGTTCAGATGACATTCGTCGTCATTCTCGTCGCCATTCTCGTCGCCATTCTCGTCGCCATTCTCGTCGATGTCCGGCGGGTAACCGTCATCGTCATCCGGCAACGAAGCAAGAAAGGCCGGATCGCCGGCATCGGTGGAATATTCAAATCCCGGCTCATCTTCCGGCCGGCCTCCGTCATCGCCGCCGGACAAGACGCTGCCTGCTTCATCATCGGCAGCAACATGGCCATGATCACCGGCGGATGCATCTGAATCATTTGCCTCAAACCGGAAAGCGGCGGGCGCCGCATCTGAGAAAATCTGCGCAACGCCGGGGTGGGTCCGCAAAGCGGAGGCGATTTCATCGAAGGCACTGCGCTCCTGAGGCGACAGGCGGGCAAATTCAGGCAGCCTGTCAATATCGCTGCGGATCGGCACGACGTTGGCGGCGAGATCGGTTTCAGCTTCCAGCGACACACTCGATGCAGCGGTTCTGGCAAGCGGTATGCTTTCGGGGACAATCACCGGATCGCCAGGAAACCGGCGGTCAAATGATTCAGCCGACAAGGCTTCGGCCGGCTTCAGGACTCCGAAACCGCGATAACCCTGAAACAACTGATCGACGGAAAAAACAGGCAGTGCCGTCAATTCGGCAGGAATGCGGGCCGCATTGTCATCTGTCGGCCACCATGCGGTAAAACCGCTCCAGGTGTCGCGTTCCGCCAGTGCATGGCTGATACGGCCAACCGGATCAAGGCGCATACGGTCGGAGACTTCGCACCAGCGCTCACCGACGATCTGCGATGTCCGCCCGACCAATTGTTCAAGGCCCGGCGAAACAAAGAGAAAACGATCGTCGGCATCGGTCTGCCAAAGGAACCGGACGGGCTTCTTCGGCAGATGTTCAAATGCCTCGGTCCAGGAATTTGAACCGGGGCCTGCCTCGTGGCCGCGGTCCTGGCCCGACGCCGCGCCGCGCAACGCTGTTCTCAGAATATCGGCCTGGCGGCTAAGGCTTTCCTGCTGATCGCCGGATTCCACCGGACCGGCGGCCGCCGCCTCCAACGTGCCTGATCCGGAAAATCCGGCTTCGTGCGAATTGCTTTCCGCTGCCTCCGGCACGGAGTCATCAGGAGGCGCTGCATCGGAACCGTCTGTCATGCTGTCTGCCGCGCCATTTGCCGTCGGCGGGCCGGCCCACAACAGCAGTCGGGGGCCGTTCGCGCCCTCCAGGCGGACATAGCGCACCGCCCTTGTCTTGCCGTCCACGTTCGCCTGTGCGGACAAGACACGGCCGGGAGCCACATCAGCGGTGTCGCCGGAAAAGTCGTCAATCGTACCGGTGCCAGCCAGTGCCCGGCCGTCCTGATCAAGGACAAATGCGCCGCTGGCATCTGCACCGGCAAAGGCCGCCAGATCCGAATCATTGCTCGCGGATCTGCCGTCAACGGGTTCGAACCCTGTGATGGAAAGCAATGTGCGGCCATCATCCAGGCGCAGTCTCTCGCAGCGGCACAAAACCGGACTGGTGCGCCCGCCGGAATAAAATCGCAACCGCGCCAGCGTGCCGCCAGCCCCAAGCGTGCGGGCGACATTTGCAATGTGGCGCCGCAGATGATGTTTTTCCGGTAGATTCAAAGCCGCCATTTCGGCGAGATTGGCAAACCCGAGCATCGCCGCACCCGCCGGATTGCACCATGCAATCGAAGAACCGTCCCGCGACCAGACCCAGGCCGGCTCCGCAACATAAAGCCGGCCGCCCAGACGGGCGCTGATCGTCTGAAATGTACCGAACCAATCGGTCATAAGTCCCCGTCGGAATACAACGTTAGTCTATGGGTTAACAGATGGTTACGAAAGACGGAACAGTTTGAAACGCTTCCGAACCAAAGACATGTCATGTTTGACCAATCATGGTTAATCGGCAGAATCGGATTGGTGCAACGCAAAATTATGTTGCACTGCACCATTTTTCGTACTATATAGCGGTCACAATGATTTCAAAGGAGATTTGTTATGGCCACTGCCAAAACACCCGCCCCCAAGGCAAAGACTGCTGTCAAACAGACAGCCAAAACCGTAGAAACCGTATTCGACGATGCAACACGGTCCGTCATGAGCGCATTTGAGACCAAGAATGTCGAAGTGCCTGAAATGTTCCGGTCGATGGCAGAAAATGGCGTTTCGCAGGCCCGCGAGAACTATGCCCAGTTCAAGGCCAAGGCGGAAGACGCAACGGATATGATCGAAGAGACGTTCGAAACCGCCCGCGAAGGCGTGATGACCTTGCAGCACCAGACACTCGACGCTGCAAAACAGAACACCGATGCCGTTTTCGATTTCGCCAAACAGCTGATGGGCGTGACGGCGGTTGCCGACGCGGTTCAGCTGCAGGCCAAGTTTGCCCGTGAGCAGTTCGAGGCATTTGTCGATTATTCCAAGGACTTCCAGTCCAGCGTGACGAAGGTTGCAGAAGATGCCGCACGCCCGGCAAAGGCTGCCCTCTCGCAGACTGTCAGTTCGGCCAAATAAGGCCAGCCACGAGTTTGAACGAAAAAGCCCGGATTCGTCCGGGCTTTTTTGATGCGGAATTAACACAAGAATCGTCTTGTAAAATGTTTTGTGAAAAACTAGGTTTCTGCGCGCAGCGTGGAATGATATGCGGACGTAGCTCAGTTGGTTAGAGCGTCGGATTGTGGCTCCGAAGGTCGGTGGTTCGAGACCACCCGTTCGTACCATTCCAGTTCTGGGTCTCAGAATGACTGCCATCCGGCCTGATGCCGAACTGCCACAAAATCATCAAGCCGACACCTTAGAATGCTTCTAAACTGCTGAACTCAAACGCTTTTTCTTGACTTGGCTTCCATTGATCCGATACATCCCCATTGGGCGATATTGCCCGTAACCGATGTCAGGGCCTTTAACCCTTTCGATTGGAGATATCGATGATCAAACACCTTTGCAGCCTCGCCGGCTGCACTCTTCTGTCCACTGTAATCCTGTCTGCTTCGGCCTTCGCCGGCGGCAGCGTGAATATTTATTCCTACCGGCAACCGGATCTGATCCGGCCCCTGACCGACGCTTTTACCGCCAAAACCGGTATCGGCGTGCGCATAATCTTTGCCGACAAGGGCCTTGAGGAGCGAATCCGGGCCGAAGGGGCAAACTCGCCGGCAGACGTTATCCTCACCACCGACATCAGCCGGCTTGCGGCTGCAGCAGACCTTGGTGTGACCCAGCCTGTCGTCAGCGCCACGATCAATGCCGGCATACCGGCTCAATATCGTGATCCGGACAATCAATGGTTCGGCGTCACATCCCGCTCCAGGGTCATTTATGCCGCCAAGGATCGCGTCAGGCAGGACACGATCACCTATGAAGAAATGGCCAATCCGAAATGGAAGGGCCGCATCTGCACGCGCTCCGGCCAGCACGTCTATTCGATCGGACTGATCGCATCGATGATCGCCCATCATGGGACGCAAGGCGCAGAACAATGGCTGACGGGCGTGAAGGACAATCTGGCCCGCAAGCCGGCCGGCAATGACCGGGCGCAGGTCAAATCCATCTATGCCGGGGAATGCGACATCGCTCTCGGCAACACTTATTACATGGCGCTTATGCTGACCAACGAAAAGGAGCCACAGCAGAAAGACTGGGCCAATTCGGTAAAAGTGCTGTTTCCGAACTCTGACGATCGTGGCAGCCATGTCAATATTTCCGGCATGGCGATGGCCGTCAATGCACCGAACCACGACAATGCGCTGAAACTGATGGAATTTCTCGCAAGTGACGAGGCGCAGGAAATCTATGCCGATACCAACCACGAATATCCGGTAAAACCCGGTGTTGCGGCATCTGATATGGTCCAGAGTTTCGGAACCCTGAATGCCGATCCGCTGGCGATGTCGGAAATTGCCGGACATCGCAAGCAGGCCAGCGAACTGGTCGACAAAGTCCGGTTCGACGACGGCCCGAGTTCGTAGCGCCTGATTTGTAACTCTTGAAAAGGCCGGGCGATCCGCCCGGTCTTTTCCGCTCACAAGACGATCGGAACATCTTGGTTTCCCTGCCGCCACCAGCTTCACGCCAGACCAGACGCAGATCAATCTGGCCGCGGCACTGGTTTGGCTCGCGGCTGACCATCGTCTTTGCAATCCTGATCTGCGGCTTCATCGCCATGCCGGTCGCCGCGCTTGCTGTCATATCAGCCAGATCGCCGATTGAGACCTTCAGCCATCTTGCCGGCACGATACTCGGCGATGCCGTCATCACCACCCTGATCCTGCTCGCCGGCGTCGGGTCCGCAACAGCTCTGATCGGCATCGGCGCCGCCTGGCTGATTACCATGTGCCGCTTTCCAGGCCGTGGCGTTCTGGAACTGGCCCTTGTCCTGCCGCTGGCTGTGCCGACCTATATCGTTGCCTATGCCTATGTCGAACTGCTGGATTTCACCGGGCCGGTCCAGTCCGGTTTGCGGGCGCTGTTCGGCTTCAAAAGCGGGCGGGATTACTGGTTTCCGGAAGTCCGCTCGCTGCCTGGCGCGATTTTCGTCATGAGCGTGGTGCTCTATCCTTATGTCTACATGACGGCGCGCATCCTGTTTTCCATGCAATCGGCTGCAACTCTGGAAGTCTCGCGCACCCTTGGCTGCGGCCCATGGCGGCTGTTCATGCAGGTTGCCCTGCCGCTCGCCCGGCCGGCCATCGCCGTCGGCGTCAGCCTGGTTCTGATGGAATGTCTGAATGACATCGGCGCGGTGGAATTTTTCGGCGTGCGAACCATGAGCTTTGCGATATTCGACACCTGGCTCAATCGCGGCAATCTGGCAGGCGCTGCACAACTGGCGCTGATCCTGATGATTTTCGTCATGATCCTGATCGCCGGCGAGCGCTATGCCCGCGGCCGGCAGGTTTATCACGGATCCGGCCACCGGCAACAGCCGGCGCCGTTCCGCCTTGGCGCATGGCGGGCCCTGGCCGCGGCGACCGCCTGCCTGCTGCCGGTTCTGTTCGGGTTCCTGTTTCCCGCACTGCTGCTTGCCGATTACGCTTCACGCCGGCTTGATCAGTTTGTCTCCGGTGCGGTGCTTTCCGCCGGGCTGAACAGCATTCTGATTGCCATGGTGACGGCCTGCCTCGCGGTGGTGCTTGCATTTGTGCTGGTCTATTCGGCCCGGCTGTCACGCTCGCGCGCCGTCGCGGCACTGGGGCGTATCGCATCGGTCGGATATGCCATTCCCGGCACCGTCCTGGCGATCGGCATCCTGATCCCGCTTGCCGCAACCGACAACGCCGTCGATGCCGTGATGCGCCAGCTTTTCGGCGTCAGCACCGGACTGCTGCTTGCCGGTTCGGGCATTGCCATCGTCTATGCCTGCACGGTCCGGTTTCTGGCCGTGTCGTTCGGTTCCATCGACGCCGCGATGGCGAAGATTACCGATCATCTGGATATGGCGGCACGCACGCTCGGCCGCCGTCCGCGCCAGATGCTGTTTGAAATCCACCTGCCGCTCTTGCGCAATGCACTTGCATCCGCCTGGCTGCTGGTTTTCGTCGATACGATGAAGGAACTGTCGGCCACGGTCCTGCTCCGGCCGTTTGATTTTGAAACCCTGGCGACCTTCGTCTATGCGCAGGCGTCGCGCGGGGTGTTTGAGGATGCCGCAGCGCCGGCGCTGATTATCGTCCTCGTCGGCATCGTTCCGCTGTTGATCCTGCTCAGGACCGGGCAAGCCGACCGGTAAAGTCAGACCTGCAGATCGGCCAGATCCCGGAACAGTTCAAGCGCTTCCGGATTGGCAAGGGCCTCCTGGTTCCTGACCTCGCGGCCGTGAACGATATCGCGCACGGCCAGTTCGGTAATCTTGCCTGATTTGGTGCGCGGAATATCGCTCACCGCAACGATCCGCGCCGGCACATGACGCGGCGAGGCGCCGGTACGGATGCACCCGCGGATCGCCTGCTGCAATTCGTCATCCAGAACCACGCCCTTCGCAAGCCGGACAAACAGCACAACCCGCACGTCATTGTCCCAGTCCTGGCCGATTGCCAGCGCTTCGAGCACTTCAGGCATCTGCTCGACCTGATTGTAAATCTCCGCCGTGCCGATACGCACGCCGCCGGGATTGAGCGTCGCATCCGAACGGCCATGTATGATCATGCCGCCATGCGCGGTCCATTCGGCGAAATCGCCATGGCACCAGACATTGTCGAACCGTTCGAAATAGGCGGCTTTGTATTTTGATCCGTCGGGATCGTTCCAGAAACCGATCGGCATGGACGGAAACGGCCGGGTGCAGACCAGTTCACCCTTTTGCTGACGCACCGGCTTTCCCTGCTCGTCCCAGACATCGACGGCCATACCCAGCCCCGGTCCCTGGATTTCGCCCTTGTAGACCGGCAGGCCCGGAACACCGAGGACAAAACAGGAGACAATGTCGGTGCCGCCGGATACCGATGCCAGATGCACATCCGTCTTGATGGATCTGTAAACGAAGTCGAAGTTTTCCGGCGCCAATGTCGACCCGGTGGACGCGATGGTCCGCAGATGGTCGAGAGTGTGGGTTTTCGCCGGTTCAAGTCCGGCCTTGCGCACGGCGTCGATGAACTTGGCCGATGTCCCGAAGAATCCGATCTCTTCCGCCTGGGCGAAGTCGAACAGAGCATTTCCGTCGGGATAAAACGGCGAGCCGTCATATAGCATCAGCCGGGCGCCGGAGGCGAGGCCCGAGACCAGCCAGTTCCACATCATCCAGCCGCATGTCGTGAAATAGAACATCCGGTCGCCGGGGCTGATGTTACAATGAAGCTGGTGCTCCTTGAGATGCTGCAACAAAGTGCCGCCGGCGCCGTGGACGATGCATTTGGGCACGCCGGTCGTGCCCGACGAATACAGAATATAGAGCGGGTGATTGAAGGGGAAACGCGGGAAGCTGATTTCGTCTTCCTGGCCGGTATCCGCAAAGGTATCAAAAACAACCGCGCCGGGGACCCGTTCGATGATAGCGGCGCTGTCGCCGGCATAAGGCACAACGAGCAACGTCTCCACACTGGGCAATCCCGCCATCACCGCCACCAGCTTGTCGGCCACATCGTTCCGCTTGCCATTGTACCAGTAGCCGTCGCAGGCGATCAGCATCTTCGGCTTGATCTGGCCGAAACGGTCAAGCACGCCTTTTTCGCCGAAATCGGGCGAACAGGACGACCAGACCGCGCCCAAAGATGCCGCCGCGAGCATGCCGATGATCGTTTCAGGCATGTTCGGCATCATGGCGGCGATCCGGTCGCCCGGCGTGACACCGGCGGAGCGCATTGCATGGCTGAGACGGGTTACCCGCCGGCGCAGTTCATCACTGCCGATGCGCCGTTCGACCTTGTCCTCACCACGGAAGACAATGGCGTCGCCGTCCGGCAGCTTGCCGAGCAGGTTCTCTGAAAAATTCAGTTCCGCACCCTCAAAGAACTGCGCGCCGGGCATCCGGTCCAGACCGGAATGGTTCGCCCCGTCTGCCGAACCGATCACGCCGCAAGACGACCATACCAGATCCCAGAACGCCGCCGGATCTTCCGCCGACCAGTTGTGCAATGAATTGAAATCATCGAAATTCAGGTGCGATTTGGCCGCGGCCCTGTCCATAAACCGGGCCAGATGTGTTTGTCTGAATTCAGACGGTTCGGGAACCCAGAGTGGATTGTCGTCCATCGCTGAAACCATGTGAGCATTTCTGTTGTTCTCATCTGATGCCACGGCGCATGATGGACTGCAAGGTTGCGTTTGCGGGCGCCACCGCGTATCGCGGGGCGCCAAACTGACAAAGTTGTTGTGATGAAGCGTCTTGTCCTCATTCTGGCTGTCATCGTCCTGCCGGTGGCCGGTTATTTCCTGCTGATATCCAGCCTCCTGTCCGTGGACGCTGCGCAGGAACGGGTGACGGCCGAATTGTCGGCCTGGACCGGCCGGGACATCTCGTTTGGCGACGGCAGCGAACTTCGCCTCTTTCCGGCGCCGCGGCTGGTCCTGCGTGATCTGCGCGTCGGGGGACCGGACGGCAACAGCGATGCCGAAATCCTGACAGCGAAGAAGATGCAGGCCGATATCCGCATCCTTCCCCTGATAATCGGCCAGACAAGCTTCAGTGCCCTGACACTGACGAAAGCTGATCTGCGGCTGCTGCGCGATCCTGCCGGCAAGCGGAACTGGCTTTTTGACGGCGGGCCTGCTGCCGTGCAGCTTGCGCTCTCCGGCGATCTGCCGATTGGCCGCTTCGTCCTCAAAAACGCGACGGTAACCTACGATAATACCCAGCGCAATAAACGTGAAACGGTTCTGGTTCCCGATCTGACGCTGGAGTGGGAAGGCATCCGCCAGCCCACAAAAGTGCGCGGAACCGTGACGATGCGCAACGAAAGCATCAACTTCCAGACCCGCATATCCAATCCGCTCGCATTCATTGATCGCAAGTCGACAGCGTTCAAGGCATCGCTGGCCAGCGATATGCTGGATGCGGAACTGACCGGTCAGCTTGCCGACTACAAGGCGGTTCGCTTTGCCGGGCAATTGGAAGCGAACGGCCCTTCGCTCAGACGGATCCTGACATTCTTCGGCGGCACCGCTTCGGCCGGACCGGGGCTGGGTCCGTTCGCCCTGACGGGCGAGGCCGACATTAAACCCAATGACCTGTTCATTGATCAGGGACAGATTCAATTGGATGGCAATATCGCCACCGGAAGCCTCGGCGTCACATTCGAAGACACGCCCAAGCTCAGTGGCACGCTTGCTTTTCAGGGTTTGAACCTGACGCCTTATTTGCTTGCGGTCAGCGGCGCAAATCCGGTCGACTGGCAGCAGCGCACGATCGAAACGGACTGGTTCGAAAACCTGGACACCGACCTGCGGCTGTCGGCAAACCAGTTGCAGGCCGGGCCCTATATTTTTGGCGGCATGGCCGCCTCTGTCATTCTAACCGACCGGAATCTCGAAGTCGGCGTGGCGCAATCGACCTTCTATGACGGTATTGCGACCGGTGCGATTTCGGCGACGGACCTCGGCAGGGACGACGGACAAAAGGTTGGTATCCAGCTGCGGGTGACGGAATTCAACCTCGGTCAGGCCATCAAAAGTGCCGGCAGCCCGTCGGATCTCGGCGGCACCGCGACAATGAGTATCGACCTGCAGACAGAAGGTCAGACATTAGGTCAGCAATTCGATAATCTCACCGGTTCAATCTCGCTGCTTGCGCTGAACGGCGGTGTGCCCGATCTCGGGCTGGGCGCCGCGGCCGATGCCCTCGCCGCCAACGCGCCGCTGAATGGCATTTCCCGCGGCGGCGCCAGTTTTTACCAGCGACTGAAGGTCGGCGGCACAATCAGCAACGGCAATCTGTCTTTCACCGACCTGCTGATCACGGCGGGCACCTATGCGGCAAGCCTGCAAGGCTCCTACAGAGGAACGAACGGCGAGGTCAGCCTGAGCGGAATGATGACCAGCAAGCAGCCCGTCGAAAGGCAGGGCCGCGTCGAAATCCGCGGGTCGGTCGCAGGCCCGATGATTATCCTGACGCCAGTGGCGGAATGATAACGCGGATATTTGCTCTGGTTCGCGTGCCAAAGATGAATATCCCCGGTTGCGGAGACACTGGAATATATTCCGGGTTCTCAGGGGCCTGTCCGGACCTTCCCAATGACCGAACCGATCAGCACACCGGCCGTCACCACAGCGACCATGACGGTACAAAGCGCGTTGATCTGAGGCGTGACGCCGGTGCGGATCTGCGCGTAGATCACCATCGGCAAGGTCGTCGTACCGGGCCCGGTGGTGAACGAGGCGATCACCAGATCGCCCAGCGACAGGGCAAAGGCGAGCATCCAGCCGGCGCCGATTGCCGGCAGCAGGGCCGGCAGAATGGCGAACATAAACGCCCTGGCCGGCGGTGCGCCGAGATCGATTGCCGCGTCCAGCAGCGCGCGATCGAGCCTGCGCAGCCGGATCTGCACGATGATCGCGACAAAACACATTGAGAATGTGGCGTGAGCGATCATCACCGTCATGAAGCCGCGATCGATATCAACCGCCACGAACAGAAGCAGCAGCGCCAGGCCGGTTATGATTTCCGGCATGACGATCTGCGCATGAACCAGGCTGCGGAAAAGGCCCTTGCCTGCAAACCGGCGTCGGCGATCAAGCACGATTGCCGCAAACGCGCCAAGGATCGCGGCGATCGTGGCGGACCAGAATGCCACCCGAAGGCTGATCAGGCCGGCATAACGCAGGGCCCTGTCGTGCAGAATGGCGACATACCAGTCTGTCGAAAACCCGCCCCAGCCGTCCAGCGCCGAAGCGTTGAACGAATAGGCGATGAGCACGACGAGCGGCAGATAGAGAAATGCGAGGCCTGAGACCAGAAATACGATATTGAACAGGGTCAGGCGCCGGTTCATGATTCCACCCCGATCCCTCGGCGCCGGGTCCTGGCAAACAGGATTATCGGGACAGCGAGCACTGCGATCAGAACGACGGCAGCAGCCGCGGCGAACGGCCAGTTTCGGTTGGAAAAATCGGCCCACAAGGTTTTGCCGATCATCGCAGTGCCGGGACCGCCGAGCATATCGGGAATGATGAAATTGCCGGCGGCTGGAACGAAAACCAGAAGGCAGCCGCAGGCAATCGCCTGGCGCGATTGCGGCAAGGTTACCCCCCGGAATGCACGAAACGGCGTTGCCCCGAGATCGACGGCGGCCTCCAGCAGCGCTCTGTCCATGTTCACAAACGATGCATAAAGCGGCAATATCATCAACGGGAGATAGGAATAGACCATCGCAATGTGGACCGCGAGATCGGTGTTCAGAAAGACCAGTGGTTCAGAAACCGCGCCGGTCGACAGCAGGATCTGATTGAGCAGGCCGGCTGCGCTGAGAATATTGACCCAGGCGAAGCTCCGCACCAGCATCGATGTTGCAAACACGAGGATGACCATCAACAGCAGGGCATGCCTGAGCCGCCCGGGCGCCCGCGACATGGAATAGGCGACCGGGTAGCCGATCAGCAGCGTGACGATTGTCGACAGCGCCGCGATCATGATGCTGGACAGGATAATGCGGGGATATTCCAGGCCGCCAAGCAGGTCGGCGTAATTGCCAAACGTGAATTGCTGCAACCGTTCGAAAAACAGCTCCAGGCCGGAAAACAGCGGCCGGTAGGGCGGCATGGCGACGGCGGTCTCAGACAATGAGACCTTCAGAACGATGATCCAGGGCAGCAGAGCGAACAGCAGCAGCCAGAGATAGGGTAACCGGATCAGGCCCCGCATCACGATCGAACCGCGCCGGTCAGCCATGATCAGCGCCGCCCGTTGCCTGGTTCCGGTAAATCCGCCAGCCCAGGACCGCAAGTGCGATGACGCCCGCCAGACCCGACAGGGAAAACAGATCCGCGGCAGCGAAGAAAATTGCCGTCGACAGGGCTGTCAGCATGACCGGACGGGGTTTTGAGGGAACCGGTTCCGGGCGCCCTGACCGGCGGGCGAGAGCATTGAGCAGGATCAACGCCAGATAGATCGCGATCGGCAGGCCCATCACGCAAAGCAGGTAGGCAAGCGCCAGATCCTTGCGCCCGATCGCCAGCGCCACGAACACGGCCATGGCGAGCGTCACGGCGCCCATCATGTCGGAGCGCCGGAACCAGGCGGCACGCTCACGGCCCCGTTCGGCCCGGTCGCGCGGGTCGAGCGGGTTGTAGCCCATGCTTGGTTTTTCTTCAGGCATCAGAAGTCCGCTCTACCGCTCCAGCAACAGGCCGGCATCGGCCGGCCAGCTCAGCCGCACCGCGTCGTCCCAGCCGAGCGGGCGTTCGGCGGCCCGGACGCTGTTCATCTGGCTGGCGCGGACCATGGCGCCGTCCTCAAGCCGGACATGGTAGACCGTCATGTCGCCAAGATAGGCGATATCCCAGATCTTGCCCTCAAGCTGGTTTGCCCGGGCCGGCGCTGCACCCGCAGCCGCAACGATCGACACCTTCTCCGGCCGGACGGCGTACCACAATTCCGCGCCGGGCGGAAAACCGACTTCGCTTTCGGTTTCGACAAGCCGGTCGATGCCAATGCCGAGACGCACCCGGGTGCCGGAAATGTCGTAGACGACGGAGCGGAAAATATTCACGTCGCCGATGAAGTCGGCAATGTAACATGTTGCCGGCGCCTCATAGATTTCGGCCGGTGTGGCGACCTGTGTTATTTCGCCGTGCTCCATGACGGCAATCCGGTCGGCCACTGTCATAGCCAGTTCGGGATCGTCGGTGGCGATAACGAAGGTGGTGCCCACTTGTTCCTGGATATTCGACAATTCGAACTGCGCCTCCTCGCGCAGCCTGCGGTCAAGGGCGGCCAGCGGGTCGTCAAGCAGAAGGACCTTCGGGCGCTTGGCAAGCGCGCGCGCCAGGGCAACGCGCTGGCACTGACCGGGCGACAATCTGCGCGGTTTGCTGTTTGCCACCTCTTCCAGTTCCAGCAGCGCAAGCATCTCCTCCACCCGCCCGGCAATGTCGCCGGCGGACATGTTCTCCTGTCTGAGACCGAAGGCGATATTTCCGGCGACGCTCAAATGAGGAAACAAAGCGTAGGAGCTGAACATCATATTGACCGGACGCCGGTGCGGCGGCACGCCGGCAAGATCGTCGCCGTTGACGAATATCGCTCCTGCCCCTGCCTCATCCAGACCCGCCAGGATGCGCAGAAGACCGGTTTTGCCGGCGCCTGACGGGCCGAGCAATGCGAAGAACTCGCGCTGATATATGTTCAGCGTCCGACCGGCCGGCATCAATGCGGTGCCGGAACCGGTTGTGACCCCGTCCAGTTGAATGAACGGTGTTGCCGATTGATCGTTCCACGGATCAAAATTCCTGCGAACAGGTCCAAGCGCTTTCGCCATATTGCCTGGCCCCCTCATATGCCCGTGCCCGCCAGCCGACCGCCGTGCGCGATGGTAACCGTTTATCGCCGGTCCGTCACGGGCCGGTTTGGTACTGATCCAAGATAAAATTTCGCGCGAACCGGCAGGCGCCCGTCCGGTTTCCCGCTGAACCGGATCCCGACGGGCAGTAATCAGGCAAGCTCATGATCCGACAGTCCGACGATGAAATCCTGGAAAGCCGCCGGGCGCGTTGCCGGCGGATGGGACCGGTGCGGGCAGCCCTGGCGCTCGCACAACCGGCAGGTCAGGCCGACCGGGCGCGGTTCGGCATCTGTATGATAAACCGTTTCGCGCGCAGCCTCATCCGGCAGCCCGATAAAGGTCAGCGTCACTGCCGCAGAACCGCCGTCATTGGCGGTCAGCCCGGCCTCTGCCGTGGCAACGATGGTGAACCTTGCGCCGTCTGCCATCAGGACCGGATGGGCGACAAGGTCACCCGGGCGTAGCCCGTCAAACACCGGCAACCGGCCGCATAGAGCGCCGAAGCGGGGGAAGGCGTATCCAATACCGGAATTGCGCGCCAGAACCGTGCCGGCGGCATCGAGGGAGGCATGGACGAAGGGCGGGTCGCCGGACCCAGTCGCCGACCCGGATGCGCTCAACGCGCACAGCCTGGCCATGATGCGCGACCGGCGAACCGCGAACCGGTCCGCCAGTTTGCGGATATCGGATTTGAGATCGCCGGCTGCCGCGCGCAGGCGGCCGGCGGGAACCAGCACCGCCGTGCTGAGCCGGTCGGCGAACGCCAGGCGGCAAAGCCTGGCGGCTTCCGCGTCCGCCATGGCGGCACTTTCCGTCAGCCGGTCGAGCAGATCGGCCCGCGACAGCAGGACAAGCTGGCGCGCGGCCAGGAAGGCCCGATCGCCGGGTGCGACGCGCTCGGAAATGAAAAGCCGCATGGAATGGCGATCAAACCGGCAGCGTTCAAGGGGCATGGTATGAAGCGGCAGGATGCGCACATCGGTGCCGTGGTTGTCGCGCAATTGGGCTTTGAGCGCCTGAAACGGATCGTCGCGCGGCGTCAGGCCGTCGGCAACAGCCTCAGCGGCCTCTTCCAGGTCTGCAAACCATGGGGTCCGGCGTTCGAAATATCCGCGGACCTGGTCGAATGGCAGACCCTTGGCGGACGCATCTTCGGTTTCCTCACCATGTGTCATGCTGTGTGACAGGTCGGACAACCGCTCCAGCGCCTCGCGGTAGGCGGCGTGCAGTTTGGCAACGCCGCGGGCAAGGTTCGGTGCGATGTCGGCAGCCTCGATCAATTCCGATTGCGACGGCAGTTCGGCAACGAGCAGCGGATCGGAAAACGCCTCGCGCAGGGATTCGATGGCACCGGCGTCGGTATCGCTCTGCAGTTCCGCAATATCGACGTTGAACGTCGCCGACAGTTTCAACAGCACCTGCACCGTCAGCGGCCGCTGGTTGCGCTCGATCAGATTGAGGTAGCTCGGCGAAATCTCCAGACGGCTTGCCATGTCGGTCTGCGAAAGACCCATTTCCGTACGGATCCGGCGCAGCCGCGGTCCGGCAAAGACCTTTCGTTCAGCCATGCCATCGCTCCTTTTGTGACATCGGCCTAATATTTACAAAATTTACAACCATGACAACATTTTTTTGCAACCGCTCACAAGATAACTCGAATTGGGCGAATATCGGCTATTTTTCCGGTGATTATTTTGCAACGCAATGTCACAACTTACTCAGGATTATAAAAATTGCCATTCAGGAGTAAAATCATGACAACATTCGAAGACCTAGTTCCGGGGGCGCCGCAGGGTCGCTTCGACAACATTGAACGGACCTACAGCCCGGAAGACGTCAAACGGCTGCGCGGCTCGCTGGATATCCGCTATTCGCTGGCCGAACACGGCTCGGCTCGGCTCTGGTCGCTGTTGCATGAAGAGGATTTCGTCAATTCGCTCGGCGCCATGTCCGGCAACCAGGCTATGCAGATGGTCCGCGCCGGTCTGAAAGCGATCTATCTGTCCGGCTGGCAGGTTGCAGCCGATGCCAATGTCGCCGGCGCCATGTATCCCGACCAGTCGCTCTACCCGGCCAATTCCGGACCGGAACTGGCGCGCAAGATCAACCGCACATTCCAGCGCGCCGATCAGATCGAAACCGCAGAGGGCCACCGTTCGGTGGAAACCTGGTTTGCGCCGATCGTCGCCGATGCCGAAGCCGGATTCGGCGGCCCGCTGAACGCCTTTGAGCTGATGAAAGCCTATATCGAGGCCGGTGTCGCCGGCGTCCATTACGAAGACCAGCTTGCGTCTGAGAAAAAATGCGGTCATCTCGGCGGCAAGGTCCTGATTCCGATGGCCGCCCACATCCGCAACCTGACGGCAGCACGGCTTGCCGCCGATGTGATGGGCGTCGCTTCGCTGGTGATCTGCCGCACGGATGCGGAAGCGGCGAAGCTCCTGACCTCCGACGTCGACGAGCGCGACCGGCCCTTTGTTGATTACGATGCCGGCCGCACGGCGGAAGGATTCTACCGGGTCCGCAACGGTCTGGAGCCGTGCATTGCCCGCGCCATCGCCTTTGCGCCCTACTCCGATCTTGTCTGGTGCGAGACGTCAAAGCCTGATCTGGAGCAGGCGAAACAGTTTGCCGAGGCCGTGCGCAAGGAACATCCCAACCAGATGCTGGCCTACAATTGTTCGCCGTCGTTCAACTGGAAGAAAAATCTCGACGACGCGACGATCGCCAGGTTCCAGCGCGAACTGGGCGCCATGGGCTACAAATTCCAGTTCATCACCCTGGCCGGGTTCCATCAACTCAACCACGGAATGTTCGAGCTGGCCCGTGGGTACAATGAGCGGCAGATGTCGGCCTATTCGGAACTTCAGGAGGCGGAGTTCGCTTCCGAGGCAAACGGCTATACCGCCACACGCCATCAGCGCGAAGTCGGCACCGGTTATTTCGATGCCGTATCGATGGCGATCACCGGCGGCACCTCGTCGACCACGGCGATGGGTGAATCCACCGAAAGCGACCAGTTCGAAGACGACGCAACCCAGACCTCCCCGGCACGGGCGGCATAACAACGCACAAGGAGCAGACAGATGGTCAAGACCCATGTCAAAGAACGCGCCGAAGCCATGGCGAGCGAAATGTCGGAAGATCAGCAGACGGCAATCCGCATGCTGGCAAACGAACTGCACAGGTTGAACCAGGCCGTCGTCAAGGCTGTGGAATCCGGCCTGTCGGTGGAACTTCAGCGCACCGCAAGGCATCACGCCGACGACGGCTATTGGGGCGACCTGCTGGTGCCGATCGTCGTGAAACAACGCTGACTGAACAATAGACCCAGGAATGCCCGGTCTGCGCAGCCCGGCGGAGCGATCCGCCGGGTTTTCAATTTCATGAACGACAACGTTTCCGTGTTTGCGTGTTGAAAGCGTCATCGCGGCCTCTTATGGTCCGCCCAATCATAAACGACGGAGGCCCATCATGACCGAGCACAACCAGCTCAGCACGTTTCAGTATCTCGACAAGGCGCTCAGCGGCCTGAAGGAGCTTGGTCTTTCCAGCTCAGAAGCGGAACCGGCGCCGATCATCGCGCTGCTCAACCAGATTTCCGATCTCGACGAAGACAAGGTGATGGCGATCGCCCGCACGCTGAACGAAGCGACCTTCTTCAACGAAGTGGTGCGCGAGCAGGTCAGCGGCATGATTGTCGGCGAACGCTATGAGCAGATCACCGCGGGTTTCAACTCCATCCGCGACGATGCCAAGGGGCTGGTCGATCAATATGCCGACGGCAAGGTCGACACGATGGAGCGGATCTCCAATGTCTGGATGAAAATGACCCGTGGCGACATCGCCTCGCGGTTCGACAAGATCCGCGACATCTATCTGGAGGTGGCAAAGGAAACCGATAACCAGATACAGCGCGAACAGACGATTCTGGATGCCTATCTGGATTTTCGCGGTGCGATGAAAAACGCTGAAGTTCTGGCGCTCGATGTGCTCAATAAGGGTGCGGACGAGTTGAAAGCGGCCAAGGCGAAGGTCGAGGCTGCGGTCGCCAAGGTGGAGGCTTTTACCGGCGACGACGCGGCCGAGCGCGCGCGGCTGGAACTGGCGCGCGATGAAAGATTGCGCGCCCTGCAGGCCTCCGACAAGCGTTATCAGATCGCCAAGGACCTGTCCGACAATCTGACCATCGGCTATAATACGTCGGAGGTAGTGATGGCGCGGCTGGTGCAGACCAAAAACGCCAAGGAGCGGATTTACGCCCAGTCGGTCAGTTTCTTTTCCACCAACGAAACCGTGCTGACGGCGCTGTCGGCAACCTTTACCGGCATGTTCGGACTGCACGAAAGCACCGAAACGCTGAACGCCATGAAAAAGGGCATCGAAGACAGTCTGACGACGCTTTCAGAAGTCGGCGGCAAGGTTCAGGAGGCCGCGTTGAAGGCCGGTTACGGACCGACTGTCTCCGCGGCCGCCGTCAAGACCCTGGTCGATTCGGTGGTCGCCTATCAGGAGCGTTCGCAGGAAATCATCACTGAGATGCGCAAGCTGGCGACGGAAAACTCGCAGGAAATCCGCGAGGTGGTGGAAGACGGCAAACGGCGTCTGACGCGGCTTGCCGAAAGCGGTGCATCCGCAGCGCTGCAATTGCAATAAACTGACCAGGACGCGTTAAGAGCATGAGCGGAGCCGTTCCGGGGATCGCGGAAGACCAGTCGCTTGACGACGTGATGCTGGCGATGGATGTCGTCGACACGCTGCGCCACAATGAGCGTATGGTGGCCTCTGATCTGTCCGCCGACGACCGCGAGACGGCGCTGATTGAGCGGCTGCGCAAGATCTACGCTTCGCAGGGGATCGACGTACCGGACGAAATCCTGCGCGACGGCGTCAAGGCGCTGGAAGAACAGCGCTTCGTCTATGAACCGCCGGCGCGGACGTTTTCGACCCGTCTGGCGACGATTTATGTGACCCGCGACCGCTGGCTGAAACCGCTGATGATCGGGCTGGCCGTTTTGATTGCAGCCTGGGCGGCATTTTATTTTCTCGTCCAGGCGCCAAAACAGGCGGCCATCGAGCAGCGGCGGATCGAGATGACGCAGACCATTCCCGATGGCCTGCAGAAGTTCCATGGTCAACTCAGCAGGTTTGCCGAAGACCCCGATATCAAGGCGCGCGCCGACGCATTGTTGAGTGGCGGGCAGAGAGCCGTCGCCGACGGCGACTACGATGCCGCCACCAGGTCTCTTGACCAGATGGTGCAGCTGGAAACCGACATGCGCCAGTCCTACACTGTCCGGATCGTTTCCAGGCCGGGCGAATATAGCGGCGTCTTCCGGGTGCCGGAGGACAATCCGCGTGGCCGCAATTATTACCTGATCGTCGAGGCGGTTGACGCCAGCGGCGCGCTGGTTCCGGTGCAGATAGCAAGCGAAGAAGACCAGACAAGCAAACGCACCAGCACCTGGGGCATCCGGGTATCGGAACGGGTCTTCAATGCCGTTGCCGACGACAAATCGGACGACCAGATCATCCAGAACGCGGTGATCGGCGAAAAGCGCCGCGGTGTGCTGGAACCGGAATACCGGATTCCGGTTCTCGGCGGCCGGATTGTGGAATGGTGATCTGATGGCAAGCGGACGGCAGACATTGCACGAAATCGACAATACGATTTCCGAAGCCCGCAGCAATCTGGATCAGACGACGCAGCTTGCAAACCGTCTGGCGGAACGGCGCGCGGCGATCGAACGGCAGCGGCTGGAAGCCGTCGGCGTCATTGCGTCAGAACGGATCGACGCTCTTGGCGCCGGGGAAGCCGATGATGCGCACGACAGGGATATCGGCCGGGCCGACCGGAAGGCGGAAGAGCTGCTGGCAACTCACGCCAGGGAAACCGCCGAGCTTCAGAAGCGCACGGATGAGGCCCGCACGAAACTTGAACACCTTGAGACTGAGCGCAAAGCGCTTGAAGACGATGTCGCCGCTGCAGTCGACGCCTTCGAGGATGCGGCTGCTGCAAGCCAGCAGAAACTGATGCAAGACGAGGATTACAAGGTCCAGCTTGAAAAGACCGAGGAAGCGGAAGCTGTCGTTGACCGGGCCAAACGCAAACAGGCGCTGGCGCAGGAGGATGAAGCGGACAAGGGTGCGCCCTACCGCGATGATCCGCTGTTCATCTATCTGTGGAAACGCCGCTACGGCACCAAGGATTATCGCGGCGGTCTGCTGACGAAAATGCTCGACGATTGGGTGGCCAGGCTCATCGGATACCGCGATGCCGCGCTGAACTACAAACGCCTGACGGAAATTCCCGCCCGCCTGGCTAATCATGTCGACGGCGTAAAGGCGAAAGCGGAGGCAGAACGCGCCGCTCTGGCGGCACTGGAAAATGCCGCGCTTGAACGCGATGGCGCTGCGGCGCTGCGCGAGGCGTCAGTGGAAGCCCAGGCCCGGCTTGAAGAACACGACAGACAGATCGCCGAAGCGGAAGCGGTCCATCGTGCCAGCCTGGATGCGCAGAGTGCTGCGACCGGCCGCAACAGCAGCGCCTACCAGCAGGCGCTCGGCGTGCTGACGAAGGCGCTCAGCGACGAAGACCTGTCGAATCTGCGCCGCCTGGCGGCACAGACGCGCAGCCTGGACGACGACGACGCGGTTGCCGAACTGATCCGGTTGGAAGACGAAGCGGGCGATCTGGAAGGCGATGAAGAGGATGCAGGCAAGCTGATCGAGCGGTACCGGCGATCCCTGGAAGAGCTTGAAACAGTGCGACAGCGTTTCAAACAGGCCCGTTACGATGCGCCGTCGTCGGAATTTCCGTCCGGCACCGGGCAGCTGATCGGTTCGATGCTTGGCCAGATCCTGGTCGGCGCGCTGACATCGGGCGATCTGTGGGACCGGCTGCAGCGCGGCCAGCGCACGGTCCGGCGCCGGGCCGATGCCGATTTTGGCGGCGGCATGTGGGATGGCGGGTTCCGCATACCATCGCGGTCGGGAGGTCGCTCGGGCAGATCACGCGGAGGCAGCGTGAGCCGCCCGAGCAGGGTACCGCGGCAAAGGTCCGGGAGAGGGGGCGGATTCCGGACCGGCGGCGGATTCTAGGCGCTTAACGCATGCCAATCTGTATCGGCATGTCCTTCGGGCTGGAGACGCGGTAACCGAAGCGGATTGTCTGCTCCTCGCCCTTCGCCATCTCATAATCCCAGGCCAGGACCCCACGCTTGTTGTCGACATTGCGGTCGCTCGGCTGGGTCGTGCCGCGCAGCAGACTGATCTTGATATCCTCGTGCGTGGAATAGGGCATCCGATCGTAGATCCTGACCGGCATTGTCTGGACATGGAGATTCTGCACTTCAATCAGCCAGGAGTTTTCCTGCACCAGGTCGGTGCTGATCAGACCGGATTCGCTGGTTTCACTCAGCACTTCCGTGCGTTTGATCTTGATATTGTCATCGACACCGAAACCCATTGCATGCTTTTCGCCAGGGCTCAGCAGCGGCATGGCACCCTGGCCCATAAAGACATTGTCGCGGTAGAGCAGCACCCTGCCCGGCAGCAGCGGCGTCTCGCCGTCAAAGGTGAATGATGCCGTCAGGTAGGCATTCGGGTCCAGCGCCGGCACAGCGTGGGCGCTGAGCGATGCATCGATGTCATTGGCGGCAATCCGCACCTTCTTGGCCGTACCGCTATTGTCGACGCTGACCCGTCCGGAAATGGCGTAAAGCGCCTGGAACCCGGCAACCGAGATTTCAGCCTCGCGCAGCGTAATCGCATCGCTTTCAAGCGACGGAGCGGCAAGCCGCCTTTCCTTCTTCAGATCGGCGAAACTTTCACTCGCCTCATCGGCCTTGCCGACCATCATGTTCATCTGACCGACCAGGCCGGCATTACGGCGGTCGGCAAGGATCAGCGCCTGCGACAACAGTTCCGGGGCGGCCGTCGCGCCGACCGGACGGGCCGTCGACAATGTCAGGGCGACATCGCTCCAGTCCTCGGTCGTGTTCTGGACGATCTCGGCGCGGCGCACCAGCGACAGCGCCGGTTTGGCCGCAGCATCCACCATGTTCAGCCGGGCATCGTAGAACGGCCGCCAGCCGGCATTGTGAATGCGGTATTTGATGGAAAATGTGCCGGACGTCTCGGCTTCGCTCGACAGATGCACGGTCACGACGGCCTTTGTGCGCTGTTTTGGCGCAAGCGCGCCGAGTTCGGTTTGCAGATCCTGGATCTGCTCGCTGACGCCGCGCGATTTGATGCCGATATCAAGCGCCCGGCTGTCGAGCGCCTGCAGCCGGGCGGCGACCATGTCGAACAAATTGCCCAGTTCGGCGCTGTCGACACGCAGATCCTTGTCGGACGATTGCCCGGTGACAAACGGCCGGCGCGCCAGATCCTGGATCAGTTCGCGCTGATAATTGATGTTCTGGTTTTGCCGCTCGAGGGCTGCCTGTTCGTCGCGCAGGTTTTCAATCCTGTCTTCGATCGCCTGGCGCTGTGATGCGGTTTCCGCCTCGCCGGTGACATGCACCAGCCTGCTGTCGACGGAACCGATTTCAACGCTCCCGCCGGCGCTGCCCTCGACGCGGATCGACTGCGGATCGATTTCGCCGGGCAGATTGTCGAGCACCAGCGTATGGTCGCCGGCCGCGACACTGACTGTCGTCACGCGGGTCACTTCGGCGCCGCGGGGATAGACGGTGACGGCGTCGATTTTCGAAAGTGCGGCGATTTCGGCGGCAGAAACGGCTGAAAGCGAACCGGTTGAGAGAAAGGTGGATGCGGCGAGAACCGCGAGCAATGTCTGTTTCATGTTTACCTCCAATGAATTTTCGCTTCAGGAGCGGCCAAGCCGTCATGGGCGGAGCCGTATCTGATGCGTATGGAGGTTTGACGCGGCCGGTGGCGCAATCCTTGGGGCGGGTTGGAAGATTATTTCTGCGGAGAAGATCTGCGGAGAAGAAAAGGCCAAACGGTCCGGGTTTCAAAACGGCGCAGTGACACCCAGTTCGCCCGATTTTTCCCGCAGTTCGCCTGCTGTCGCGTCCGGCAACTCAATTCCCTCAGAGCGGAACCGGTCGTCATTTCGGGCTTCCAGTTCACCCGGATAGAAGATCTCGGCGATGCCCGGCTGACGCGGCGTTGCTTTCAACTCTCCAATCAATCGTTCCATGTCGGCCTCGAAGTCGGCCAGCGGACGGCATGCGGCGATATTGATTGCAAGAACGAGATGGCCAACGCCGCTTGCTCCGTCCGGAACATACGGCCCGACAATCGACGCACCGAATTTGCTTCCGGTGAGCACGCCGGAAAGCATGTCCATGATTATCGCAATGGCATAACCCTTGTGCCCCGCCATGGGCAGGATCGTGCCCGCAATTCCGGCTGCCGGATCGGTAGTCGAAAATCCGTCGGGATCAATCGCCCAATTGTCCGGGATCTGCTCGCCACGCTGCTTCGCAAGATAGAGCTTGCCGCGCGCAACGGCTGTGTTGGCGATATCCAGCATCATCGGCGGGAATCGGCCAGCCGGGGCGGCCCACGACCAGGGATTGGTTCCAACCCGTTTCTCCACACCACCCCAGGGCGCCATTGCCGGGCTGGCATTGGTTGAAACAAAACCGATGCACCTGGCGTCGGCCGCCATCCGCGTAAAATACATTGCCGTCCCGAAATGGCCGGAATTTCGCACTGCAACAGCACCAATGCC
>CAMYKZ010000043.1 GCA_947259045.1 uncultured Afifella sp. | reverse complement strand
CGTGCTTGGCTGGGCGCCGTAGATCATCTTGGCGGCATATTCGTAGCGGATCTTGCGTTCCGAGACCTCGGCGATGCAGTCGGCGGTCAGCGCGGTGCCGTCGGTGCCCACCGTGATCAGGTGCTTGCCGGCGACAGCGTCGGCTGGAACCGCGAAGGAAACCGAGGCCGCGCCCGATGCATCCGCCGTGCCGTTGGTTACGATCGTGGGACCGAACACCACATGCATCCCCTTTTCTGGGATCAGGCCGCTGACCTCGACGGTGGCCAGGCCGCCGGCGAAAATGGGGCTAGGCATGACCCGGCAGACCGGAAATTTCGGAAAGCGCAGGCGCAGCGACGCACCGTTTTCCGCGGCAGTGTCGTCCAGCTTGTCGATGGCGCCGCCACCGCCTTGCGGCGTTGCCCGGTTAAGGCCCTGAATGCGCAGCGGCACGGCGACCGGGCCACGAACGCCAGTTGGGATCGTGATCTCGATACGGTCCGCAGTATGAGCGATGCGTGACGATCCGTTGGCCAGTTCTCCGACCGCGATCAGCGGATTGACTCGCGACCGGATCTCCTGATTGTCGACTTCAATGAACTGATTGTCCTCGAAGCGCCAGACGGTGTGCACCGTGCCGAACAGCGGCGGAACGGCCCCGGCTCCTTCCGGCTGCAGCGGAATGGCAATCGTGGTGACCCGAACCCGGGTCACCAGTTCCGCACCCTGGAAGTTGGTGTCGAGACCCAGGTCAGCCGGTGAGCCACCTGTCGCCGGATTGTTGTCTAGGTCGAGAAAGGCGAAATATTCCAATGTGTTGTCAGGCAGCAACTTGGGGTCAATCCGGCCATAGAGCTCGTGCACGATCCGCGTCGTGCCGTCGCTGTTGTCGACGATGCGCAGCGAGGCCAGGTCGATGGCGCTCAAGTCGGCATCGGCCCGGGCGTCGGTCTGGACATCGGCGCGCTGGGTCCCGCACGGCGTATTGGTACCGGCATTCATGCAGCCCGGCACATCCGCCGCTGCGGCATAGATCGCCGCCGGCTGGTCGATGACCTCGGTGGTGTCGTCGGCCGTACATTGGGTATCGTCCGCCCCGCCATCAGTGACCTGGGTGGCCGCGTTGTTGATGTTGAAGTTATCGAGGACATTGTCGCCGGTGGTGTCGCGGCGGCCGGTCCGCATCATGTTGGAGTTGACGCAGGCGTGGCGCAGGCCTTCGGTATTGGTGACATCGGTGCCGGCGGTCGGCAGGGTGTGGCCGACCTCGTGCCCGAACGTCTTATCGACGCCGTCGCAGACCGCCACGTCATTCAGAGTCGAACCGCACAGGCTCCAGGCATTGTCCTCCAACAGCGTGCGCCGGGCGCCGAACCAGCCCCAGGCAAAGACGGTCTGATCTCCTTCATCGTCGACGATGCGCCGGGCGATGACAGCCACAACACCCAGATCGTCAACTTCCAGGTCATCCTCCCAGGCATCAACACAGGCCTGATAGGTCAGGTCCCATTCGGCCGAGGAAAAGAATACCGGATCGAGAACGTCGCCGGGCTGGTGATCCGGGTCGCTGGTATCTTGGTCGGGGATGATTGGGAAGTTGAGCTCGCTCGATTCCACAATGTTCCACAGGGACGATCGCAGGGTGACATCGGCCTGGGGGATATAGGTGCTTTCGCTTGGTCGTTCATGGCGGCGCCACGCGACATTGTCGGTGTCGGGCTCGCCGACCGCGCCCGGATTGGTGTCGGCCGGCGCACCGTCGAGGATGCACCAGCGGATCGGTATCGATCGGGTCTGTGCCTCGGCGGGCGCCATTTCTGCCGCCAGCCCGATGCCCAGCAGAGCCGCAGCGATCAGGGCGGGAGGTTTGAACCTGTGGCATGGCTTGGGCATTTCGCTCTCCTCCTGCGCTGTTCGGCACTTTTCCGCTAAAATCGCCTCGCATGGTTTAAGGAATAATTTCGACAAAAACGAACATTCGATAACACTTTGAAATCCGCAAACATGCAACGTAAGATTGTTTCCAGAAAGTGTTTTTTTCAAGGCATGACGGACGGAATATCATCAGGCAGAGTGGACGAATTGACTTAGGGGCAGCAATCAAATCAGGAAATTGCAGGATTGATAAATCGCTCACGCGGCGACGCGAGTATCAGTCGAATGGCTGCCGGCTTTGGATTACGCTCTATCTTGCTGAGCAAGCCAAGGCTTTGCTGAGAGCCGGCGATGTAGAACGGGCGAGGCATCGATACTCCGAGCGTTGGCGGAACAGGAACCGACGGGTGGGTGCTGTGCGGAAGCTGAACTCAACCGTATCATGGGCGAGGTCCGCCGGTTCAGGGGAGATGCGGCGGGTGCCAGACATAGCGGCTTGGTGAGCAAGGGCTCGGAATGTCTCAGTTGGGTCTTGGCTGTGTGAAAACGTCGGAGCGATTGTTTTTCGTAGAATGAAATTTTGCGCATTGGAATTTCGGCGAACGCGCTGTGCGCGGTTAAGGCAATTGCCGGCTAAACCGAGAATATTGTTCTCAGAGTCGAGTTGAATTTCGAGTTTTCGCACAGCCAGGGTCACAAGCGCACGTGAAGCCGCCGTTCACTGACTTCCGTTGTCTGGGGTACAGCGGACGTAAAAAAAAACCGGAAGACCGGTTGGAAGTCTAGAGAACATTCGCCGTCTCCAGAATGTGCGCACTCATCCGCTCCTGATCGGCGAGAAGCTCCTCGCGCAATGCATTTGAGTGGAGGTAATGCGCGTCGATGCCGGGTTGCTTGTGATCGAGTAGCGCGCGGGCGCGACTTTGCGGGACGCCGAGACGGTCCGCCATTGTGCGGTATGTGTGTCGGAGGATGTGACCGGTCTCGCCGGGCATCGACTTCTCACGCCAGACCTGTGTCGCGATGATCTGGCGCCCGTCATTGGACCGTGTCGGGAAGAGCCAGGGTGGGTCGTTGTACAGAGCATCGCCCATCCGAATAGCTTCCTCGACGAGACCGACCATCGGTTCCGACAATGGCAGGTCGAAACTGCGGCCGGATTTCATGCGCGGGAAACTGATCACGCGGCCCGGTATATCGATCCAGGCCCGCTCGATGGAAACACGGGCACCCGGCCGCAATCCGGAAAGAAGACCCAGGCGGTGCATCACCCTGCGCAGCGGGTTCTTCAGCTCTCCCGTTCGCCGCCACCAGTCGGGCAGGTCATCCGGCAGTATGATCGCCTCGCGCCGGCGCATCGGGTGAAAGTCTACACCGCCGACAGGATTGGCGCGCAACTGGTCATCGTCGTCCTGCTTCAGGGCATAATTGTAGGCTGCCCTGAGGGCCCACATGACATGGTTGGCCGGAGAGGGGCCATGGCGCTCGGTAATCAGTTCGTGACGATCCCGGCAGATCGATTTGCGAATATCGCACACCGGCATTTCGCGCCAGTCTTTCAGATACTTCTCCAGATAGTAGTGAAATGCCTCAATCGTTCTCGGGGATCGATCCTGAGCCTGTAACCATTGCTCGTAAGCGCGCCAGAGTTCACCGACGGTCATGTCGGATGCCGGTATCGACTGATCATTTGCATTGGGATCGATACCGCGCTTGATGAGAGAGATGACTTCCTGCGCACGAGATCTTGCTTCATCCAGTGACAATTCGTCAGTGGAACCCAATGTGTGTCGGACGGTCTTGACGAAATGTTGACGACCGCGCTGCCCTTTCCAGAGATCACGCTGGACCTTGTAGGACTTAGACCGCTTGTTGATACCCACCATCAGACCGGTTGTATGGGTGTCCCGTACGACATAGGACTTGCCGTCGAACTTCAGCCCTTTGATGTATGTTTCTGTGAGTTTCCGAGGCTCAGGCATGGCAAAATTCCGAACCGTGCTTCAAATTCTGCGAACAGTTTCCGAACCGTGACACCAGCGTATTTGGGCGTACTCTGGCGTAAAGGATCGTGTTTTTATTATTTTATCTCAGTAAGTTAGCGCACACAAGAGTATTCAGCAGTAGCCGGAGCCTGTGTTTCCTAATCTGAGGGTCACAGGTTCGAATCGTGTCGGGGTCACCAGTTTTTTCAGTGTCCTGGACTGCACCCCTGAACTGAGTCAGTGAAACAGGTTCTCATGTGGGGAGAATTGATGTTCCCAACGAAGAAGCACCGTAGTTTCGCCGGGATTTCAAGCTGAAAGCTGTCCAGCGTATGGAGACTGGCAAAATGTCCTTGTCGTGGAAGGGATATTCCACGTCCGGCAGGCCCTGATACTTTTCCACCAGATTGACCCGATAACACGACCTGTTTCGCTGCGCAGTTAGGTTCCCCCTAATCAGCGCTGTTGAAAGCGTTTCTTGCTGGCTGGAGCCGGACAAACAATGCTGTGCGCAGTAAGCGGTTCGTGAAGAACGCGCATCAGAACCTGATTTTCGGAGGTGACCCGACGATGCCTGCGATCAGCAGATGCTGTTGCGATCAACCCCCGCTACACTGCATGAACTGCCGTAAGGCCACAGAAGGATCCGGAAATGCCGATCGAAAAAACAGACACCGTCGTGGTCGGAGGTGGTCAGGCCGGGTTGGCGATGAGCGAACACCTGGGCAATTGTGGCGTGGCTCACATCGTTCTGGAGCGGCACAGGATTGCCGAACGCTGGCGGTCTGAAAGGTGGGACAGTCTGGTTGCCAACGGTCCGGCCTGGCATGATCGTTTTCCAGGCATGGCTTTTGCCGATATCGACCCCGATGCATTCGTCCCCAAGGAAAAGGTCGCGGACTATTTCGTCGCCTATGCCGAAAAGATTGCTGCCCCTGTTCGCTGCGGCGTGGAGGTCAGGGAAGTGACGCGCAATGTGGGGCGGCCCGGTTTTCGTGTTGAGACGCCCGAAGGCGTGATCGAAGCGGCCAACGTGGTTGCCGCGACCGGGCCTTTCCAGCGTCCTGTCATCCCGGCACTCATTCCCCAGGACACGCGGCTGATGCAGATACATTCCAGCGCATACCGCAATCCCTGTCAGTTGCCGGAAGGGGCGGTGATTGTTGTGGGGGCGGGGTCTTCAGGCGCGCAGATTGCCGAGGAATTGATACGTGCGGGGCACCAGGTCTACCTGTCGGTCGGCCCGCACGATCGCCCGCCGCGCGCCTATCGCGGGCGTGATTTCTGCTGGTGGCTGGGCGTGTTGGGCAAGTGGGAGGCCGCTGCGGCCGGGCCGGATACGGAACATGTCACAATCTCGGTCAGCGGTGCGCGTGGCGGCAATACAGTCGATTTCCGACGGTTCGCCGCGCAGGGCATGACCCTGGTGGGCCGGACCGAAACCTTCAAAGATGGTGTACTGAGTTTTGCACCTGATCTGGCGAACAATATTGCGCGTGGGGATGCGAATTATCTGTCGGTACTGGACGAAGCCGATGCCTATGTCGACCGCAACGGCATGGACCTTCCCGAAGACCCGGAAGCCCGCGAGTTCGTTTCCGATCCGCAGTGCGTGACCGATCCGATACGAGATTTGAACATTGCCGAGGCAGGTATCACCTCGATCATCTGGGCGACGGGCTTCGCGGTCGATTACAGCTGGCTGAAGGTCGACGCCTTCGACGAGGACGGCAAGCCAAATCACCAGCGCGGCATCTCCACCGAACCGGGCATCTACTTCCTGGGCCTGCCCTGGCAGTCGCGGCGTGGGTCTGCGTTCATCTGGGGGGTCTGGCACGACGCCAAGTATCTGTCGGATCAGATTGCGATCCAGCGCAGCTATCTCGATTACGCTACATCCGCGCAACGCGCGACCGAAGATGCATGATTCAAATGAACGGAGGCTGACATGGCCCACACCCGCATTCGCAAATTCAACACTGCCGATACCTACCCCGAACAGAAGCTGGACAACGACCTGTGTCAGGCCGTCGTGACGCAGGGGGGCAAGACGGTCTGGCTGCGCGGGCAATGCCCGCAGAACCTCGATGACGCGAAAAACATCGACAGCCACGATCCGGTGGAACAGACCCACAAGGTCATGCAGAACATCAAGCAGCTGATCGAAGAAGCGGGCGGCCAGATGGAGCATCTGGTCAAGGTCGTCGTCTATATCACCGACGTTCGCCACCGCGAGGCCGTGTATCGCACCATGGGCGAGTATATCAAAGGTGTGCATCCGGTTTCCACCGGGCTGGTTGTTCAGGCGCTGGCGCGGCCGGACTGGCTGGTCGAAATCGACGGCACCGCCGTTATTCCGGAGTAGGCCGATGACATTTTCTCTCGTCGCGAGGTGCGCCACAACCGGCATGTTCGGTGTCGCTATATCCTCCTCCTCTCCCGCCGTGGCCGCACGGTGTTCCTATGCGCGCGCAGGTGTTGGCGCGGTGGCATCTCAGAACATCACGGACCCCACGCTGGGTCCGCTCGCACTTGATCTGATGCAGGAGGGGATGACCGCGGCCCAGGCCATTCAGGCGGTCGCCGCGCGCGGCAAGCACATCGAATACCGGCAGGTGCTGGCCGTGGACAGGACCGGCGCAACGGCGATCCATTCGGGCCCCAACTCATTGGGTATCTGGACAGATGCGCAAGCGCAGGACGTGGCTTCCGGTGGCAACCTGCTGGCTAATGCAGACGTGCCGCAAGCCATCGTGGAGGCGTATTCGTTAGCGACCGGCCATATCGGCGACCGTTTGATTGCGGCGATGCGCGCCGGGCTCGCGGCGGGCGGCGAGGCGGGGCCGGTTCATTCGGCAGGCTTGAAGATCGTCGACAAGGAAAGTTGGCCAGTAGTGGATCTGCGCTGTGACTGGACCGAGGACTGTCCGATCGAAAATGTCGCCACCGCCTGGGATATCTATAAACCGCAGCTTGACGCCTACATCCAGCGCGCCCTCGACCCGCGGGATGCGCCGTCGTATGGCGTGCCCGGCGACCAGTAGAAATATCGCAAGCGATTGAGTTTATGGCCCTGCCGCATCCGTCTGGACCGACAATCTCAGCCGTGCCCACCGGGTTGCGGACAAGTTGCATGCGGGCACGGTTTCGGTCAGCACCGTCGATTCCCTGAGCGCGCAGACGCCCTTCGGCGGAATGAAGCAATCGGGCTTTGGCCGTGATCTGTCTCTGCATTCGCTGGACAAATACGCGGCGCTCGAGACCATCCGGATCAAGTATAAGACTTGATACAGCCCTGAAAAACTCAGCATAATCCGTAATGGCCCTTCGTTTCACGCTCAGACAGCTGGAATACTTCGTCGCCGTGGGAGAAGCGGGCAGCATCGCGCTCGCGTCTGAAAAGGTGAATGTCTCGTCGCCCTCTATTTCGGCTGCGATAGGTCAGCTGGAGGATGAATTCGGACTGCAATTATTCGTTCGCAAACACGCGCAGGGCCTCGCACTGACTCAGGCTGGACAGCAATTCATCGTACAGGCCAGGGACGTGCTGGATCAGGCCGATGCGTTGAACCGGCTGGCCAGCGACATTTCGGGAAATGTGCAGGGTCCGCTGGCAGTCGGGTGCCTTTTGACCTTTGCCCAACTGGTTGTGCCGCAACTGCGCCGTAAGTTTGAGACGCGCTACGCTGATGTGCGTGTCAGTCAGATCGAAACCGATCAGCAGGGCATTTTCGATCGGCTGCGCGCCGGCGAGATCGATGTCGCCCTGACCTATGATCTTGAAATCCCCGGGGATCTGACCTTTGTGCCGCTCGTTGAACTGCCACCCTATGCGATGGTATCGGAAACCCATCCACTGGCGCATCTGCCTGCGGTTTCGGCGACCGCATTGAAAGATTACGCGATGGTGCTGCTCGACCTGCCAATGAGCAGCGATTATTTTCTGTCGTTCTTTTCCGCTGTCGGGCTGAAACCGAAAATCGCCGAACGTACCCGCGACATGGCGGTCATGCGCAGCCTTGTCGGCAACGACTTTGGATATGCGATTGCCAATGTTCGCCCGCTTAGCGATGTATCGCCGGATGGTAACAAGCTGCGCTTCATTCCCTTGATCGGGCAGGTGCGGTCAATGCAGATGGGCCTGCTGATGGCCGAAGGCGCCGACAGCGTGCTGACCGTCAAGGCGTTTATCGATCATTGCCATGAAACGATCACCAACGACTCCGTGCCCGGCATGAATATTCCTGAGCATGGGCCGCAGGCACCGCGACCTGAACGTGATTAAGCACAGCCTAAGCGCTGCTTTCGCAACCACGACTTTAACCGTTTCGCGGCGGCGGTAGAGCTTGAACGAATTCCGGTCAATGGAGGCAGCCTTGCGAGATCCCCGTTACGATATCCTTTTCGAGCCCATGGCAATCGGCCCGGTCACAGCCAAGAACCGCTTCTTTCAGGTTCCCCATTGCAACGGGGGCGGCTATCGCGACCCGTCGGCGGCGGCGATCATGCGGGGCATCAAGGCCGAGGGCGGCTGGGGCGTGATCTTCACGGAACAGACGGAGATGCACCACACCTCCGAAATCACGCCATACATCGAATTGCGTCTGTGGGAAGATCAGGACATTCCCGCGCTGCGCAAAATGTCCGAGCGGATGAAAACCCACGGCGGTCTGGCGGGCATCCAGCTTGCCTACTCGGGCATCAACGGCCCCAATCTCTACACCAAGGAAGTGCCGCTTGCCCCCTCGGCCCTGCCGATCCGGACCTTCACCAACGATCCTGTGCAGGCGCGGGCGATGGACAGGACCGATATCAAGAACTTGCGCCGCTGGTTCGTGAACGCGGCCAAGCGGTCCAAAGACGCAGGCTTTGAACTGATCTGTCTATACGGTGCGCACGGCTTTGGTATCTTCCAGCATTTTCTCAGCCGGGCGACAAACCAGCGGTCTGACGAATATGGCGGGAGCCTGGAGAACCGGTCGCGCTTTGCCCGCGAGGTGATTGCCGACATGCGCGACGCGGTTGGCGACTCAATGGGGCTGACCTTGCGCGTCTCGCTGGATGAAACCATCGGTAACCTTGGCTTTTCCAATGCCGAAGTGCGCGAGTTCATTGAGATGAACCGCGACCTGCCCGATCTTTGGGATCTGGCACAAGGCACTTGGGAAGACTGCTCGGGCCCGTCCCGGTTCAAGGAAGAGGCCGCGCAGGAATTCCTGATCAAAGGCATCCGCGAACTCAGCAGCAAGCCGGTGGTCGGCGTCGGCCGGTTCACCAGCCCTGACGTGATGGCGAAGATGATCCGCCAGGGGACGCTTGACTTCATTGGCTGCGCGCGCCCGTCAATCGCCGATCCGTTCCTGCCGAAAAAGATCGAAGAAGGCCGGATCGAGGACATCCGCGAGTGCATCGGTTGCAACATCTGCATCACCGGCGACATGACCATGTCGATAAGCCGCTGCACGCAGAACCCGACCTTCATGGAAGAATGGCGCAAGGGCTGGCACCCCGAGACGATGAACGACAAGGGTGACAGCGAAAACGTGCTGGTCGTCGGTTCCGGTCCCGCCGGGCTGGAGGCTGCGCGGGCTTTGTCGCTACGTGGCTACGACGTTGCCATTGCCGAGGCTCGAAACGAGATCGGCGGACGGGTGGCGCGGGAACGCCTGTTGCCCGGTCTCTCCGCCTGGGGTCGGGTGGTGGATTACCGACAGTACCAGATTTCGCAGCGCGCGAACGTGGAGACCTATTTCGACAGCGCACTGGACGCGGCGCAGATACTGGAATTCGGTTTCGAGAACGTTTGCCTCGCAACCGGCTCCAAATGGCGCGCCGATGGCGTCTCGCGTCAGCACGTCGTGCCGATGCCGATTGATGCCGCGATGCCGGTCCACACCCCCGATGACATCATGGCAGGCAAACTGCCCGCGGGCCGGGTCGTGGTTTATGATGACGATCACTATTACATGGGCGGCGTTCTGGCAGAATTGCTGGCGCAGAAGGGCCGTGACGTGACGCTGGTGACGCCGTCGCCCTATGTTTCCGACTGGACCCGCAATACGCTGGAACAGGAAGCAATCCATGTACGCCTGATCGAATCGGGCGTGAACATCGTGCTAAACCGCGGTGTGGTGGCGATCCATGAAGGTGAGGTGGAGACCAACTGCACCTACACCGACCGGCGCGAGCGGACCGGATGCGACGCCGTGGTGATGGTGGCCTCGCGGGTCGGCGATGACGCGGCCTACGAGGCGTTGCTGGCCTGCAGGGCCGAATGGGCCGATGCAGGCATCAAATCAGTCAAGCTGATTGGCGACGCCAACGCGCCCGGCCCAATCGCCTGGGCCACCTATGCAGGACACCGCTATGCCCGAGAACTTGACATGCCGGACATCGGAGATGCGTTGCCATTCCGGCGCGAAGTAACCGAACTGGCAGTGGAATGAGGCCCGCGGCCGGATCAAGGTCGGCAGCAAGCATCCGACCGAGGTCGCTACAACGACAGTGCGCAGGGTTGGCTTAGGGCCAGCCTAACAAGCGATGCGGAACTGAATTCTCTTGGTCGGAGGTGATGACCCGCCTGGCTTCGGGATCCTGTCAATTGCAGCCCTTCTGAATGCTACATCGCCGTCAAAGTCACCGATTGACCAAATAGCGGCTGCCGGACCAAGCCCGCGGTCTTGTGCCGGAATTGCGCCGGGTGTAGCCTGCAATCCCCTCGGCCTCTTACCTTCGTCGTTAATCAAAAACTTCAATGGCTCCAACCTCTGCTTTCGGCGTTCCGATCTTCCGCGCCATCTGGCTTGCCAGCATGAGTTCGAATTTCGGCGGACTGGTGCAGGCCGTCGGTGCCTCCTGGCTGATGGCGACCTTGACGGAGTCACCGCAATTCGTGGCCCTGGTTCAGGCCTCGACGGCGTTGCCGATCATGCTTTTCGCGCTGCTGGCCGGGGCGATTGCAGACAATATGGATCGCCGCCGCGTCATGATCAGTGCGCAGGTCCTGATGCTCACGGCGTCCTCCATACTGGCCATCTGCGCCTGGGCCGATGTTCTGACGCCCTGGCTGCTGATCGGTTTCACCTTTATGATCGGTTGCGGCACGGCGCTCAACAATCCGGCCTGGCAGGCGTCGGTTGGCGATATGGTGCCGCGAAACCTTCTGCCCGATGCGGTGGCGCTCAATTCCATGGGCTTCAACATCGCCCGCAGCGTGGGTCCCGCCATCGGCGGCGCGATTGTCGCGGCCGGCGGGGCGGTGGCAGCCTTCGCCACCAATGCTGTCAGCTATATCGCGTTGATCGGGGTTCTCTTGCGCTGGACGCCGGACCCCAAGCCGCGCACCTTGCCGAGGGAACGTATCGATATCGCGATGTCGGCGGGCATCCGCTTTGTCGCCATGTCACCGAATATTCGCGTGGTTCTGATGCGAAGCTGCCTGTTCGGAATGGCGGCGGCAGCCGTGCCGGCGCTGATGCCGGTGGTGGCACGCGATCTGATCACCGGCGGGCCGCTGGTTTACGGCATGCTGCTCGGCTCCTTCGGTGTCGGCGCGGTCGGCGGCGCATTGTCGAGCGGATGGCTTCGCAAACACAGGTCGACTGAATGGATCGTGCGCGCCGCATCATTGTCCATGTTTGCCGGCGCGGCAATCACGGGTGCCAGCACGTCGATGGCCCAGACGATGCCGGCGCTCATGCTGGCGGGGGCCGGATGGGTGCTGGCGCTGTCCACCTTCAACGTTTCGGTGCAAATGGCCTCGCCGCGCTGGGTCGTTGCCCGGGCTCTGTCGCTCTATCAGATGGCAACGTTCGGCGGCATGGCGTTCGGCAGCTGGCTGTTCGGCTACGTCGCGGCGCAACAGAGTATCTCGGTTGCCCTGTTTGCGGCGGCCACATTGATGGCGGCGGGTATTTTGCTGGGCTTTGTCCGTCCTCTGACGCAGATCGAGAATGTCGACCTCGACCCGTTGAACCGGTGGATCGAACCGGCGACCGCCGTCCCGGTCGAGCCGCGCACCGGACCGGTCGTCATCACCGTCGAACATCGCATCGCAGATAAAGACATCGATGCTTTCCTGCATGTCATGAACGAGCGCCGCCGCATCTGCCGCCGCGATGGCTTTCTGCGCTGGGCCCTGTTGCGCGACCTCGGCGATGCCGAACTCTGGATCGAGCGGTTTCACGTTCCGACCTGGCTCGATTATGTGCGCGATGCCCAGCGCCGGACGAACGCCGATGCCGCCAACTACGAGCAGGTACAGAAGCTCCACATCGACGGCAAGCCCGCAATCGTCCATAGAATGATAGAGCGGCAACCGGGATCAATGCCTGCGCCGCGTATGCCAAACGCACGCGAACTGGCCGATCCGATGACCGATGCGACACGGGCCTCATGAGGCCCTGTGGTGGAATCGCCTCCGGCTCATCTTTGCCGACTCATGATTGGGCGCCCTGATAGCCCGTATGTTGGCAGACGTGTCGCCCAACGGGGTGGCAGTATGCAAGGGGCTGACCAGAGCCAGGGTGTCCCTTTGGAATATCGCTGGAATTCATCCGTCTGAGCCCTGTCGGCCCGGCCGTTGCCGAAACAGAAAAAGATGGACGGTGGGTGTGAACATGCACGACCGCAAAAATACTACTTGTAAAAATTTGTAATATATGGGAACTAATATGCGATAATTTGTTCTAAGGAGGAAACAACAATGAAATTCACCAATCTTATCAACCGTGGCGCTTTTGCTTTCGCTGCCGCAGCGACGCTGGCCATGATGCCTTTGTCAGCCGAGGCGAAAGACTGGCGCGGATGGAACATCCACGTCGTGGATTATCCGGTGTCTCACGGCATGGAAGCCTTCATGGCCGAGGTCGAGGAAAAGACCGGCGGCGAGATCAAAGGCAAGGTTTTTCACGCGGGCGTTCTGGGGTCGCAGCCTGATGCGATCGAACAGCTTCGGCTTGGCATCATGGATTTTGGTGTTTTCAGCCTTGGGCCGATGGGTCAGGCCGTACCGGCCACGAATGTCGTGTCCTTGCCCTTCGTCTTCAAGAGCGTCCCGCAGATGTACAAGCTGATGGACGGCGCCCCCGGCGAAGCGCTTGGCAAGGCGCTGGAAGAAAAGGGCATCGTGGCACTTGGCTATTATGACGCGGGTGCGCGGTCTTTCTATAACTCGATCAAGCCGATCAACACCCCGGCGGACGTCGACGGCATGAAGGTTCGGGTCATGAACAACGATCTGTTCGTCGGCATGATCGAATCCATGGGCGGAAACGCAACGCCGATGGCGTTTGCCGAAGTCTATCAATCGATCAAGACAGGCGTGGTTGACGGTGCGGAAAACAACCCGCCCTCGTATGAATCCACCAGCCACTTCGAAGTTGCGAAGTACTATTCGCTAACCCAGCACCTGATCATCCCTGAGTGCCTGTGCATGAGCAAAAAGACCTTTGATGCGCTCACGCCCGAACAGCAGGAAATCGTCAGAGTTGCCGGCAAGAATTCGACCGACCTGCAGCGCAAGCTGTGGCAGGAACGCGAATCGGCATCGATGGAGATCGTCAAGGGAGGCGGCGTCGAAGTGAACGAGATTGCCGACAAGGCCGCTTTTCAGGCAGCGATGTCGCCGGTCTATGAAAAGTACCTCGCCGCCAATCCGGATATGACCGAATTGGTCAACCTGTTCCGCAACGCCGACTGATCGGCGCTGTTGACCCAAAGTGCGCCCTGTTTCCGACGGGGCGCACCAACTGCAAATCCAAAGGAATTGGTTCGTGGAACAGGCACCCCGCTGGATGCACCGGACTGAGCGCGTGCTGGATGGACTGAGTTTCCTGTGCATGCTTGCCGCTTCAATTGCGCTTGTCGTTCTTGTCGCAACGTTCGGCTGGCTTGTCTTTGGCAGGTATGTGCTGAACGCCACGCCCACCTGGGTTGAACAGCTGGCACTCTTGCTTGTCTGCTACATCACGTATCTGGGCGCGGCGGTTGGTATTCACGAAAATACCCATCTGGGCGTCACGGTATTCCGCGACATGATGGGTCTGACGGTCAGCAACATTCTGAAACTGTTCATTGATATCATTCTCGCTGCCTTTGGGCTGGTCATGATGATCGCAAGTATCGAACTGGTCAGATTCGGCTGGGACACGCTGTTACCCATGCTTAACATCCCCGAAAGTTTCCGGTCCTTGTCGGCGGCCCTGTGTGGCGGTCTTGTGTTTGTCTTCGCAGGGCTGCGGGCCGTCTTTCGAGTAGCCTGCCTGGCGCAGGGCAAACCGTACCAAGAAAAAGGCGCTTATTAATCATGGGCTTGGCAATTCTTCTAGGGATTTTCGGGGCATGCGTGGTGCTCGGTGTGCCGGTTGCCTTCGCGATGGGGATCGCTGCCGCGGCGGCGTTCTGGTACGAAGGCTTTCCGCTGCTGATCACCTTTCAAAGGTCGGTTTCCGGCATTTCGGTGTTCTCGCTTCTGGCCATCCCGTTCTTTGTCTTCGCCGGTGAGTTGATGCTGCACGGTGGCATCGCGATGCGGCTGGTCAAGTTTGCATCTGCCCTTGTCGGACATGTGCGTGGCGGATTGGCGTCGGTGAACATCTTCTCAAGCATGCTGTTCGGCGGCATTTCCGGCTCTGCAGTCGCGGATATCTCTGCGCTTGGCTCGATCCTGATCCCGGTGATGAAAGAGCGCGGGTATCATCCCGATTACGCGGTGAACGTGACTGTGACGTCATCCATCGCAGGCATTGTCATCCCCCCCAGCCACAACATGATCATCTTTGCCGTGGCCGCCGGCGGTGGCATCTCGATATCCAAGCTATTCCTTGCCGGTGTTATCCCCGGCATCCTGATGTGCCTGTGTCTGGCGGTCGCCGCCTATGTCATCGCCATCAAACGCAAGTACCCCTCAGAACCATTCCCCGGTTGGAACGCTGTCTGGGTCGCGTCGATTCAGGCGATTCCGGGCCTTGTCACTGCGGTCATCATCGTGGGCGGGGTTTTGTCCGGTGTCTTCACGGTCACTGAATCTGGAGCTTTCGGTGCGATCTACGCCCTGTTGCTTACCTATTTTGTCTATCGCAGCTTGAGTTGGGAAGGCTTCAAGACCTCCGTTATCTCGGCAGTGCGGACGACGGCGATGGTCATGGTTCTGATCGGCTTTGCCAGCTCGTTTGCCTATCTTCTGGCGCTGTATCAGGTTCCCGACAAACTGAGCGGTTTCATGTTGGGGATCTCGGAGGAGAAGATCTTTCTCCTGCTGATGATCAACGTCATGCTGCTTGTCCTCGGCATGATCATGGACATGGCGGCGTTGATCTTGATCTGCACGCCGATTTTCCTGCCGATTGTCAAAGACCTTGGCATGGATCCAACGCAATTCGGCATCATGCTGTTGGTCAATCTCGGGCTTGGCCTGTGCACGCCGCCCGTCGGAACCTGTCTGTTTGTGGGCTGCGCGGTGGGGCGGATCAAGATCGAGGAGACACTCAAGACGATCTGGCCGTTCTACCTGGCCATCCTGGCAGCTCTTGTTCTGGTAACTTATGTGCCGGCTGTGTCCCTGTTTCTTCCATCAATAATGCTTGAGTAAGGGCTGCAGCGTTCATGCCATGATAATCATGGCTTGACCCAAAGACGGCTACATCAGCAGCCCCGCGGCCGGAAATAGAAAGTTAGCAAAAAGGTTCCTTAAAATGACCAACCCGACACCTGAAATCCTTGAAAAACTGGCCCATGTGAGCACAGCGACACTCACGACATCCCTTTTCCGTCGCGGTTTTCGCAACGTCTTTATTCAGGGGCCCCAGCGCATGAACCCGGGGCCGAACATGGTCGGACCTGCCTATACACTGCGGTATATCCCGGCGCGCGAAGATCTGGACGTTCTCGATTCGTTTGCGGACCGCGAGAATCCGCAGCGCAAAGGTGTCGAGGAATGTCCCGAAGGTGCGGTATTTGTCATCGACTCGCGTCAGGATTCATCGGCAGCCTCGGCTGGCTGCATCTTGGCCACGCGCCTTCAGATGCGCGGGTGCAAGGGCATTGTGACGGACGGTGGTTTCCGCGATACGCCGGAAATTTCTGCCCTTGAGATGCCTGCCTATCATACCCGCCCCAGCGCACCGACCAATTTGACAAAGCACCATGCTGTCGCGAACAATGACCCGATCGCTTGCGGCGGGGTTTCGGTTTTTCCGGGTGACATCATGGTTGGCGACAACGAGGGCGTTGTTTGCATCCCGCTGCACCTGGTGGCAGAAGTGGCCGAAGAAACCGAAGAGATGACCGTTTTTGAGGATTTTGTTTTGGAAATGGTGCAGAACGGGGCTTCGATCTTTGGCCTTTATCCGCCAACCGACCCGGAGACGAAGGAAAAGTTAAAGGCATGGCGACAGCAAAACAACAGGTAGTAGACGCCAAGGCCATCAGGATGAACCCGGTGAATTCGGGGAAAGACCGAACGCTTTCTGATCAAGTCTACGAAAAAATCCTCGCCATGATTTCGAGTGGGGAAACACCTGTTGGTGCCAAACTTCCGACAGAACATGCCATGAGTGAAATGTTGGAGGTGTCCCGGCCGGTCTTGCGACAGGCGCTTAAACAATTGCGCGAGGACGGCGTGGTCGTGTCGCGCCAAGGATCGGGATCGTTCGTGCAGCGGCGCCCCGAAACAGCGGTGCTTGAGTTTGCACCGGTGGGGTCCATCGCGGATATCCAACGGACGTTCGAGTTTCGCGCGGCTATCGAAGGCGAGGCGGCGTATCTGGCCGCAGAGCGGCGAACAGACCGTGACCTGACGAAAATGCGTGCACAGCTGAAGGAACTGGATCGCTGCATCCGTGCCGGAGAACTGGGAGTCGACGCCGACGAAGCCTTTCACGAGTTGATTTGCGTGGCCTCGGGCAATCAGTATTTCACGGCTGCCAGGACATCGATGAAGGCGAATATCCTGACGGGTCTAAATCTGACCCGGAACTTGTCACGGACCAAATCGCTGGAGCGCATGGAACTGGTGCAACGGGAGCACTACCAGATCCTGGACGCGCTGGAGCGCGGCGATCAGGATGCGGCGCGCGTCGCGATGCGCTTCCATGTGGAAAGCGCCAGGAAAAGGGTGTTTCAGGGGTAGTCTGCGTTGGGTCAATCCAACTCCAGCCCGTGGGCTGTGATAAAATCATCTCTGCGCGGTGCGAAGCCTTGTCCTGACAAACAATGCGGCGTTGCGCGCCCGGTCCCGATTTCATCCAAACCTGCGGTGCATCAGAACTATTGGTCATCTGGGAAAGCTGCCTTTGCGCGATACGTCTCGGGATTCACCCGGTTGTAAACATTTGTTACTTTTTGGCAGCCTGTCAACGAATTTCGATTTTCTTCAGAAATAGGCGTTGAAGCGGCGGAAACTGCTTTTCACGCCCCGTAAAACATGATGATTCTGGCAATTTGGCAACGGTATTGCCTCCGGAAGAGACAGGTTGGCAGGAGGCGTTTCGGATTATTTGTAATAATTTGTATTGTGGCGGCCTCGCATTTGGAATAAGCAGTTGCAAGGAATGACGTGAAGGCATCGTGACGTAAGATAGCGCTCAGGTGCAGGTCGACGTCGATAGGAAATTGTCACGGTGCCGGTCTACAAACGCCCGCCAGGGACAAAACTTTGCAGGAGACAACCATGGACCTAAAAGGAAAAACCGCAATCGTGACAGGCGGCGGCCGTGATATCGGACGCGCATGCGTGATGGAACTTGCGGCGCGCGGTGCCAGTGTCGCCATCAACTATTTCGCAAGCTCGGAGGGGGCCGACAGCGCGGTCACCGAAATCGAAGCCGCAGGCGGGAAGGCCTTTGCCCTGCAAGGGGACATGACCAAGGAAGCTGATGTAAAGGCGCTGGTCGGCAAGACGGTGGAGACATTCGGAAAAATCGATGCCCTGATCCATGTGACCGGCGGCATTCTGGCGCGCGTGCCGATGTCGGAAATGACGCTGGATCACTGGCTGGCCGTGATGGATGTCAATCTGACCTCCTTTGTGCTGGTGGTGCGTGATTGCCTTCCTCACATGACCGAAGGGTCGTCTATTGTTGGTTTCGCCTCGCAAGCGGCGCGCGATGGCGGCGGCCCGGGCGCATCTGCCTATGGTGCCTCCAAGGGTGCATTGATGACGCTGACGCGCGGTCTGGCAAAGGAACTGGGTCCGAAAATCCGTGTCAATTCGCTTTGCCCCGGTATGATCGACACCGATTTTCACAACCTGTTCACCAAGCCCGAAGTGCGCGCCCATGTTGCGAATGTCACGCCCCTCAAGCGTGAAGGATCGTCTCAAGACGTGGCCAAGCTGGCTGTATTCCTAGCGTCCGACGATGCCGCGTTCATCACCGGCGCAAACGTGGATATCAACGGCGGTATGTTGTTCTCTTAACTGAGAACATATGGCGTCAGAGATGCGGTCGCTGACGCCAGAATATCTTGTCCCGATCCTGAGGAACAGCAACTGAGCGGCGAAATCATCATGGCGATGATCATGAATCTGGCGGAAAATTCTCCGCTTGGGGAAGAAGCCGCTCAGCGCTTGCCGACAACACCGCGTTCCGTCACGATCAAGTCCATCGCAATGTCGTGCGGCTGCGGGTAGATTGTGGCAATGGCGGAGGGCGTGTAGCCGACGCCGATAATGCGGGGTTTTGCCGGCATCGCGGCGAGCGTGCGGTCGAAAAAGCCGCCACCATAACCAAGACGGTAGCACTGGGGATCGAAGCCGACCAACGGTGCAATCACGATATCGGGCATCACCTCGGCGCCGCCGGCGGGAACGGGAATGTTCCAGATGCCGCGCTCCAGCGGGTCGCCGGGCGCCCAGCGGCGGAACACCAGCGGCTTCGCCTTTTCCACGACGACCGGCAGTGCGCAGCGTCCGCCATGCGACACGATGCGCGCCATCCACGCCCGCAGATCCGGTTCGCCGCGAAATGGCCAGTAGATACCGACGGTCATGCCGGCGACGTCGCCGATGGCCTGATCGAGGCCTTCGGCAATGCATTCGCCGTATTGGCCGCGCCGGGCGGCGTCGATCGCCAGGCGCTCCGCGATAAGCCGCTCACGCTCGGCTTTCCGCCAGCGCTTCACGTCGCTCCACTGCCGCGCATCAACGGCGGAAAGACCGGCATAAGCCGGGTCCAGTTCATGCATATAACACGGCGGGGAGGCATAACCCGCCGGCGCTTCGTCTTCGTTACCGCTCATGCGTCGATATCCTCCATGCCGCTGGGGCCGCCGCCGGCGGCAGGATGGTGATCTGCGATAAAACGTTCGCCCTTATGCAGCAAGACGCGATGGTGGCCGGCGATGCCCAGTTCCAGGCTCTCGGCGATCCGGTGTGCACGTTCGATGAAATGGTCGGCCGCGACCGGTGAGCAGATCGAATGCGCCGTTTCCTCAAACAATTCAAGCCAGCGGTCGAAATGGCGGGCATCGACCGGCAGTGGCTGGTGTTTCTGCATCGGCTGGCCGTGATAGCGGCCGGTCATCAGGGCAACGGATGACCAGAATGCGCACATCCGCTCCAGATGCGGCTCCCAGTCGCCAATGCGGGCGTCAAAGACCGGCGACAGCATCGCGTCCGCGCGAACCCTTGCATAAAACGCCCGCACCAGGCACTCGATCATCGCCTCGTCAATGCCGGTTCGCTCTGTGATCTCGGCGGTTATCAAAGCGCGGCGTCTCGCCTGATTCATGGCATCACCTAATTGGTATTTCAAATACCTATTTAACATGACATAATCCGTATCCCAAATAGATTTTCGCGAGGAGACATGCGTCTCACCACCTATACCGATATCGCCTTGCGGGCGCTGATGCGCCTGGCAGGAGATCCCGAGCGGAGCTTCACGACAGGAGAAATTGCGGAGGAATTTGAAATATCGCGCAATCACCTGACGAAAGTCGTGCGCGATCTTGCAAATATCGGTCTTGTCATCACGCAGCGGGGTTCGGGCGGCGGCTTCCGGCTTGCCAGACCGGCGCAGTCGATCACGCTCGGCGAAGTGGTGCGGGTGTTTGAATCGCGACAGGCGCTTGTTGAATGTTTCCGCACCGACGGCGGTGCATGCGTACTGACGCCGCGTTGCCGGCTAAAGGCGCGGCTGGCTGCTGCGCGTGAGGCTTTCTTCCTGGAACTTGACGCGACGACGCTTGCCGAATGCGCCTATCCGCATGCACAGAAAACACCGGCTGGAGAAAGCAGGAAATGACCGGAACCGCGGGCAACGGGAAACCGCTATCGCCAACCGATCTTCCGTGCCGCCACGATCGTAATGGCCAGCCAGACGGCGGTTCTCAGGGTCATTGCACCGACTGTGCGCATTTCGTAGGCGCCGTCCTGGACAATATGCAGACCGAACGCGGCAAAGATTGCAGCTGTTGCCACAACAATGATTGCCGATAGCCAGACGGCCCAGGGTTGCCGGAAAAACAATCCTGCGCCGGCAAGCACATAGGCAAAGCCTGCCGCGAAATTGAACCAGAGCACAAACGGAACCGCATTGCCGACGGCAGCGCGCGCCTCCGCTCCGCCGAACAGCGCCTTGCCGCCGGAGATGATGGTCAGCAGGCCAAACAGCACGGCCACCAGAGCTGAAGCTTTCAAAGCAAGCGAGCGGGCCTGATTCCGCGTCATTGTCCGATCCCTTCCTGTTCGACCGCCCGGAAGCAACCCGCGGCAGTCCGTTCGCAGGTGATGCGGGAATTGTCGGCCAGGGCCGGCGCCGCGTCCTGCATGGTCTTCGCCGGTAAAATTCAGCCCCAACGACAAGCGGATAATGGTCACCGGCTGCCGCTATCTCATTGATTCTGATCAACCGAGGCCGGGCCGGCCCCCAGGGCGATCGGGAGCCGGAAGCCGACGGCGGCCGGATCAACTTCAGGTCGCCGCTTTCAATTTGCCGGACCGGTCTTCTGTCGTCAGCTTGATCGGCAGTTCGCCGGACCGAATATGCAGATCCCGCTGTGGGAAAGGTATTTCGATGCCATATTTCCCGAGCGCGCTTTCAATCGCCCAATTATAGTCTGCGGCAACCGCGGAAGGTCGTTTCACGGCCTCCGGCGACAGCCAGACGACCAGTTCGAAATCCAGACTGCTGTCACCGAAACCGACCAGCCAGACCTGAGGCTCTCTGGCGTTGCGCCCCTTTAGCATGTGCGGAACGTTCGCGGCCGCCTCCAGTGCGGCCTTGCGGACAAGGTCCTTGTCGGTCCCGTAAGCGACACCGAAAGAAACGCGCGTCCGGCGAAAGCTGTCGCGCAGGGTCCAGTTGGTTACCTGCTTGTTGATGAACTCCGAGTTTGGCACCAGAATGTCGACATTGTCGTTCGTCGTGATGAGGGTTGAACGGATATTGATTTCCCGCACCTCTCCGGTCAGGCCGGATTCCAGTTCGACAAAATCGCCGACCTTGATGCTTCGTTCCAGCAGCATGATGACGCCTGCGACGAGATTGCTGAAAATGGCCTGCAGGCCGAAGCCGATGCCGACACCGACGGCGCCGGAGAATACCGCCAGTGCGGTGAGATCGACGCCGATGGCGTTCATCGCCAGCATGATCGCGGCAAACAGCAGAGCGAGCCGGACCGCCTGTGCGATCAGGGTTTGAACCGACGGTGTGAGATTCTCCGACTTGCTGACCCGGGACTGGACAAAGCGGGTGACCACCGATGCCAGCCAGAGAAGGAAAGCCAGCAGGATAAAACCCTTGATGATCAGGTAGAGAGACAGCCTGGATTCGCCCACGTTGATGGCTGCGCTGTCCAAGAGGGCGATGACCGGGTTCAGCAACCGGAGGATGTTGAGGGCCGCGACAATCCAGGCAATTGTCGCAAAGGTCTTTGACCAGAGGGGATCGCGCACGAACGTGGAAAACAGCCGGATAAGGATCCATGCCTGCAGTAGGCTTGCCAGAATGCGCACCAGATCGTTGCCGAGGGCAAGCTGGCGTAATGCCGCTGAGCCGAGCCACAGGATAAGAACCCAAAAGATCGGCAACACCAGTTTGCTGATCACTCCGAATGCGCCGGCCAGGAACAGCGTGTCTGCGTCGGTTTTCGGCCACACCCGTTCCAGAAGGACGCCACTGGGTTTCGAAAGCAGCCATGCCAGTGCACCTGCCGAAAAAATGACTGCCAGCTGGATCAGGCCCTCATAAGACAGGAACTGTCTGGAGAGTTTTTCAGTGACGTCCGCAAGATAGTTCAGAACCGGCAGGATACCGGAAGAAACGCCCTCAACCAGCGCCTCCGCGGTTTCCGGTTTGGGATCGGCTTGCACCTGTTGCACGATTGTCGTTTCGGCCATTAAACGCTCCTTGGTTTATTCGTCCGTTTCTTCAGATCGTACCGGGTGCAGCCAGTCACCCGTTTTGCGGTTTGCCGGTCAGAGCCACTTGAGGCGCCGGAAAATCATCACTTCGCCAATAATTATGGCGATCATGATCAGGCAGGCGATCCAGAACGCATACGGATTGTCGACGCCGGGCATACCGCCGATATTGATGCCCAGCAATCCGGTCAGAAAACCCAGCGGGAGAAATACCGCCGAGATGATCGACAGCACATAGAGTGTCTTGTTGGTCGATTCCGCCAACTGGTTTGAGATGTCGTCCTTGATGACCATGGCTCTTTCGCGTGCGGCGTCGAGTTCCTCGATGTAGCGCAGCAGCCGGTCTATCGTTTCGCGCAGGTTCAACCGGTCCCTGTCTTCAAGCCAAACCGGCGGCTCCGCGATCAGGTTGTTCAGCGCTTCGCGCTGCGGAGACATGTAACGCCGCAGGATCACGGCGTCCTGCCGCAGGCCGGAGAGCTTCCGGCGTGTTTCGTTGGCTTGCGCCTCTCCGAGGTTGGCCTCCAGATCGTCCAGACGGTCGTCAAACGACGACACCGTTCCCGCCATCCGTTCAATCAGCCGCGATATCAGACGCTGATACAGTTGCGAGGCATTTGCCGGCCCATTGCCCTGTCCGATAAGCTGTTCAAGAATATCGCGCGGGGTCATCAGTCTGCGGTGGCGCATCGTGATAACCTTCGATCCGTCCGACCACATGCGAAAGGCGATCAAATCGTTGGGCTCGGCGCCGGGATTGGTGTTGATGCCGCGCAGAATAGCCACAACCCCGCGCTTGCCCCGGAAGACTCGTGGTCTTGTTTCCTCCGCCAGCAGGGCTTCAACAGTGGTTTCCGTCAGACCGCTCTTTTCCCGCAGCCAGGTTTTGACCCGCGGCGAGTTGCGGTCGAGATGGACCCAGAGCGTGCCGCTGCGGGCTTTCTGATCTTCGACATCCGTCCAGCCGAGCAGCTCTGCGCCGCCCTTGCCGTCGAGCATGCAGCCGAAAAGCAGGCCGTCTTCCTCCTCCGGACCGGCAGATATGTTTTCTGAATCTGTCATTCAGGATTCCCTGTGTCGTTTTGCGCATCTTCGGCATGGGCCCGCCAGCCCTGCGCTTCAATGAAGACGCGGCTGACCGACGGGTGCTGTTTCTTGATCTTGCGCTCGAATTCGGAAATCGCCTGCTCGACCTCCTGAGCGGGCAGTCCGTCAATGAAATCGAAACTTGCATTGAGCAATATTTCGTTCGGACCCAGATGCATGGTCAGAATTTCGTTGGTGTGGGAAATGCGCCGGTCGCCGTAAACCATCGCCTCGATCGCATCGACGATATCGGGGTCGGCGCCTTCACCGATCAGCAATCCCTTGCTTTCCACCGCAAGCAGAATTGCCACGGCCGCCAGGATCAGGCCGATGCAGATCGAGGCAATGCCGTCAAGTTCAGGAATGCCGAAATAGGTACTGCCGGCAACACCTGCGAACGCGACAACAAGCCCCAAAAGAGCCGCCGTATCCTCAAATAGCACGGTGAAGACTGTCGGATCCTTTGAATGGCGAATTTCCTGGAGCAGCGAACCGGAGCCGCGCGTGGCGTTGAATGCCCGGTAAGCGACCATCCAGGCGACACCCTCAAAGATCACGCCGAGCGTCAGCACGATGTAGTTCACCATCGGATTGGAAATCGGCGCTGGATGCTGGACATGTTTGATGCCTTCATAGATCGACAGGCCGGCGCCGACGGCAAAGATCATAATGGCGACGACAAAGGTCCAGAAATACAGTTCCATTCCGTAGCCGAAGGGATGAGTCTTGTCCGGCTTTTTCTGGGCGCGCCTGATGCCGTAGAGCAGCAGGAGCTGATTTCCGGAATCGACGACGGAGTGGATCGCCTCCGAGAACATCGCCGAGGAGCCGGTGATGATCGACGCAACAAATTTCGAGATGGCGATCAACGAATTGCCGACAAGTGCGGCGTAGATCGCTTTTTTTGAATGACTGACTGACAAGATTATTTCCGTTTCAATTGAACCCGCGCCGTTTCCGGTCCGGAGGCTTTCGTCTTCTGAAAATGCCGCGCCGGGTGGTCTGGCAATATGGCCTTTGGTATTCCGCCGGACCAAAGCGCGCAACCGCGACCCTTGGCGCGGCTTACATCTTTCCCGGGTGTTGCAAGAATAGCGATTGTCATTGATTAGTAAAACGCATAATAATTACGGTCTGTATGAGTTTTGAGCATGATTTGAGGCGGCAATCGGAAATCAGCGCTGCATCTGCATCAGTTTGTGTAACCGGCGCCGTCAAATGATCTCATCTTCATCAAACAGCGGGTCTCCGACCAGTTGCGCTGCGAGACTGTCGATCGTCGATTCCGCATTGTCGATCTGCTTGAGCTGAGCAATGTGAAACAGGGCGTCGCCCTCATTGATGACCGGCAGATTTGCGCGTCCGATGATCAATCCGTCACTTTCGGCAAGGATTTCCGTTTCAGTTTCTCCGAAAGGATCGGAAATCGCGCCGAGCAGATCGCCCGTTGTGACCTCGTCGCCGGTCGACTTGAATGTTCGAAGCAGCCCGCCGGCAGGCGCCCGCTGCCAGCTGCTGGAGGTCGATCTGATCGGCGCGACCTTCGGCTTTGCAATTCCCTTGCCGGGAAGCATCTCCAGATGCCGCATCACCCGAAGTATGCCGCTGACGCCTGTTCTGACGGCCAGTTCATCGAACCGCAGGCCTTCGCCGGCCTCGTAAAGCAGAACGTCGACACCCTTTTGCTGTGCTGCCCCGCGCAGAGAGCCCTCGCGAACCTTGGATGTCATGATCAGAGGCGCCCCGAAAACGTCCGCGAGTTCCATTGTCGCCGGCGTGCTCGGCGAAACCCGGATCTGCGGCAGGTTCGTCCGGTGAATGGCAGCAGAGTGCAGGTCGATACCCATATCCGAACGGCCGACGATCTCATTCATGAACAGATGCGCCAGCCGGGAGGCGAGCGATCCGATTGCACTTCCGGGAAACGACCGGTTCAGATCGCGCCGGTCCGGCAGATAGCGCGAATGGTTCAGAAACCCGAAGGCGTTGACGATCGGCACGGCGAGCAGCGTGCCGGCGAGCCTGTCAAGATTGGGCGTCCGCAAGAGGCGCCGGACAATCTCCACGCCGATGACTTCATCGCCATGCACGGCTGCGCTGACAAACAGGGTTGGTCCCGGCCGGCGTCCGTGCACGACGTGAACCGACATAGTGACCGGCGTGTGGTCCGACAACACACTGACCGGCAAGTCGATCGTTTCGCGCTCGCCGGGCGGAATCTTCCGCGAACCGATCTGGAAAGCTTCCCTGTCCGGCATCAACCCGTGCCTTTGGTCTTGGTTTTCCCGGGCTCGGCCTGCTTCTCCAGAAGTTCGATGATGCGCCCGGCGACATCGATGCCGGTCGCGTTTTCCACGCCTTCCAGGCCCGGCGAGGAATTCACCTCCATGACGACCGGGCCGTGATTGGCGCGCAGCATGTCGACACCGCAGACATTGAGCCCCATGGCCTTGGCCGAACGGATTGCCGTTGAGCGTTCCTCCGGCGATATCTTGATCTGCTTGGCGCTGCCGCCACGGTGCAGGTTGGAGCGGAAATCGTCATCGGCGCCGGTTCGCTGCATGGCCGCGACGACCTTTCCGCCGACGACAAGTGCGCGGATATCGGTGCCGCCGGCCTCCTTGATGAATTCCTGTACGAGAATATTCACATTGGCGCCGCGGAAGGCCTCGACGACGGATTTCGCAGATCGGTCGGTATCGGCAAGCACCACGCCGATGCCCTGCGTTCCCTCCAGCAGTTTGATGACGAGAGGAGCGCCGCCGGCAAGTTTCAGAACCTCTTCCGTCTGTTTAGGGTCATGGGCGAAGGTCGTCACCGGCAAGCCGATGCCGACGCGCGAGAGCAATTGCATGGAGCGCAATTTGTCGCGCGAGCGGCCGATGGCAACCGATTCGTTCAGCGGAAAAACGCCCATCATCTCAAACTGGCGCAGCACGGCAAGGCCGTAGAACGTTACCGAAGCGCCGATGCGCGGAATGACGGCGTCATAGACGGGCAGCTTCTGTTCATTGTAATAGATTTCGGGGCGGCGTGAGGCGATGTTCATGTAGCAGCGAAGCGTATTGATGATATCCAGTTGATGTCCGCGCTTTTCGGCGGCCTCTTTCAGCCTTTTGTGCGAATAGAGGTTGGCGTTGCGGGCCAGCATTGCGATTTTCATTCTTCTTCTCCTTGTGACGCTGCATGCGCCGGTTTCCGACCGTGTTTTAGTGTTCTGAGCAGTCCTTCGTCGGGTGCGGGCGGTGGGACTTCAGACAGACTGGCCGGCCGTCCGGCGAGAAAAGACCTGCCGGGGTCGACCAGAAGCCGCCGCCGGCGGACAGCCGTTCGACCAAGAATAAGGTCGAGCTCCATCTTCTGGCGATTGGCCAGAGAAACTTCGATTTTCCAGTGTTTGCGTCCCAGTACCAGGGTCGTTTCGATAATGTAGCGGCTTTCCTGCACACCGCTGGTGTTCTTGATGCGACGTTGGTCGACAATCGGCGACGTGTGGCGCTTACCGCCGAATTTGTCGGCCAGCGGGACGTGGAAGCTGACCCATTGGACGCCGGCATGCGTGAAGGTTTCAAGATCGACCGCATGCAGCGCCGACGTGCGGGCGCCGGTGTCGATCTTGGCTTTCAGGGCTGCAATGCCGATGTCGGGAAGCCCGACCAACTCGCGCCAGCCGATTTCGATTGGACCGCGTGCCGGTCGGATAATTTTGGAACCCATATTTCAGTGCATCCCGCGTTCGCGGGCAATGCTTTCCTCGTTTGCCCGCCGGTAATTCACGAATGTGTTGGCACTCATGACGACAAAGAAAGAATCCATATCGATCAGCACATAGCCGCGTTCCAGCATTGCACGGGAAAGGTCTCTTACATCGGCCTCATAAAGCCGGCGTCGCCCGGCCATCTGCCGCACCAGCTTCGCAGCGATACGGTACCGGCCTTTGGCTTTTCCGCCGAACGGCCAGTCGTGAAGTTCAACCAGTCGGTCACTTATGTCGGCCAGCGAGGGTTGTTTTTTGAACATCACGCATTCTATATATTAGTGAAAATTAATTGTCTATAGGTTATTTTTATTTGTTATAGGTTATTTTTGTATATATTCAATTGCAATTATCGTGTCTGGTTTGACTGAAGAGGAATCCGCTATGTCTCAGATCGACGTCACGCCAAATGAGGAAGAAGGTCCGCCGGTGATTGAGCAGATCCGGCGATTTCTGGCACAAGGCGATGCCGACGGAATGGCCGCGATCCTTGACCCGATGTCGTTGAGCGATGCCTTGCGCGAGCTTCTCCTGCTGTCGCCGGAGGAGCGTGACCGGGTGCTTTCCATGATCCCGGTAAAACTGGCGGCCGAGCTGATCGACGAAGCCCCGAACGAACTTGCGGTCGGACTGGTGGAACGTCTGCAAGCCGAAACCGCAGCCGATATTATCGATGAACTCGATTCAGATATTCAGGCTGACGTGATCGGCGAACTTGACGCGGACGATGCGGAGGCGATCCTGGCGGAGATGGATGCCGAAGACGCGGCGGACGTGCGCCGGCTGGCATCCTATGACGACGGCGAGGCCGGCGGCCTGATGATTGCCGAAGCTTTCACGTTCCGCGAGATCGCAAAGGTTGGCGAGGTCCTGAAGCGTCTTGCGACCGACGAGGAAGACTTCGAACGTTATCGTGGACAGCATCCCTACATGCTCGATGAAGACGGCCGCCCGGTCGGCGTCGTTTCGCTTCGCGCGCTGCTGACGGCCAAACGCAGCGCGCTTCTTTCGGAGATCATGTCGACGCCGATGACCGTTGCGGTCGACACCCCGCTGGATGACCTGCGTGACATTTTTGACGAGCATCCGTTTCTCGGCGTCCCGGTTGTGGAGGCGGACGGCCGCCTTGTCGGCGTCGTTTCGCGCTCGGCGGTCGATGAAGCCGCACTTGAACGGGCGGAGACGGAAAGCATGCGGCTGCAGGGCGTTGTCGGCGACGAGCTTCGCTCCATGCCGCTGACGATCCGGTCGCGCCGGCGGCTGGCCTGGCTTTCGGCAAACATCGTCCTGAACATCATCGCCGCCAGCGTCATCTCCGCCTATGAAGAGACGCTTGCGGCCGTGATCGCGATCGCGGTGTTTCTGCCGATGGTGTCCGATATGAGCGGATGTTCCGGCAACCAGGCGGTCGCTGTCACCATGCGTGAGCTTTCGCTCGGCCTGGTGAAACCGATCGACGCCCTGCGGGTCTGGTCCAAGGAAGTCTCTGTCGGCGTCATCAACGGTGCGGCTCTCGGGCTTCTGATCGGGCTGGTCGCCTGGGTCTGGAAAGGCAACCCCTATCTCGGCATGGTCATCGGCATTGCGCTGGCCATGAATACAGTGATCGCGGTATCGATCGGCGGTGTCGTGCCGCTTCTTCTGAAGCGCATCGGGCAGGATCCTGCGGTTGCCAGCGGCCCGCTTCTGACCACCATCACCGACATGGTCGGGTTTTTTCTGGTGCTCAGCCTGGCGACAATCTTCATGCCGTTGCTGATCTAAGGTGTTTTCCATTGATATTGAACTATTCCGATTGCCGCTGGCGAGGCGATCCGGCCGTGCGTCAGCTCTCCGCCGTTCCCGCATCACCGGAATGTTGTTGCGCATGAACAGAGACGGGTTTGTCCGGTGCGGACGGCTGACCGACATTGCCTGAGCGGATATGCAGATCGCGTTGCGGAAACGGTATTTCAATTCCGGCAGCGCGAAACGTATCGACGATGGCAAACCGGATTTCCGTCGAGACGACCGGCAGTTTGGTAATTTCGCTGAGATAGAGGCGGAGTTCGAAATCCAGCGAACTGTCGCCGAAGCCGTTGAACAGGACAAACGGTTCGGGGAACTTGAGCACGGATTTGTTCTCCGCAGCCAGCCGGTACAAAATGCGTTCCACTTCCCGGACATCGGATCCATAGGCGACGCCGACAGGGATATCGACCCGGCCGCCGCGGTATTTATGGGTCCAGTTGCCAACGACGCTGTTGATCAGTTCCGAGTTCGGAAGGATCATGGTCTGCTTCTGAAATGTTTCGATCTCCGTTGCCCGGACGCTGATCTTCTTGACGAAACCGCTGGTGCCCCCGGCCTCTACCCAGTCGCCGACCTTGATCGGCCGTTCCACCAGAAGAATAAGCCCTGAGACAAAATTGCTGACGATATTCTGCAGCCCGAAGCCAATGCCGATCGACAGGGCGCCGGCAACAATTGCCAGGCTCGACAGGTCGATGCCGGCCGATGTGACGGCAATCAGTGCAGCGAGCGCAAAGCCGATGTAACCGACGCCGGTTTTGATGGAATCGCGCACACCGCTGTCCATGTTGCTGCGCGGCAGGACACTGGTGCTGAGCCATTTCTGCACCAGTCTTGTCATCACCAGCCCGACGGCAAAAACCAGGATGCCGAAGAACAGGCCGGAGAACGAAATCCTGACGGCTCCGATCTGGAAACCGGAAAACGCCTTCCCGGCCCAGAGTGATATGTCTTCAGGCTGGGATCCCCACTGCAGCAGGATCAACGGCAAGCCGGCCAGAACAACCAGCGCGATAAAGACAATTCCGGCCATCAGGCTCAATTGCTCCACCGTGCTGGATTGCAATGTCAGCCGGTCCTGCAGCCAACGGCCGAGCCGGGATTGCGCCAGAAGGCCTTCCGATCCGATTTGCCGGCCGGCGAGGATGCCGACATACATGGTGATCAGGATCGCGCCGGTGACGACGATCTGCTGTGCGGAAAAACGCGCCAGCCCGATATAACCGAAAAGCGCCATCGCAATCACCGCCAGCCCGACGAGGAAAAGCGGCAGTGAAATCCATTTTGGCCATGCAGCGGCGCGTTCGCTGCCGTTTTCCGCTGCCACGCCGGCACGCGTGGCTGCGATGACGATAATGACGATACCGATCAAAAGCGACGCGAACAGGCTCTTGAAGACCGTCAGCGGCAGGGGCGCAGCAACAATCTCGTTGAGCCTGCCGAGGAAGGCGTCGGCGCCGTAAATGCACGCCATTGCCGTCGTGAGCATGGTCAATTTCCAGGCGGCATCATCGTGGATGTTGACCAGCCGCCAGTTCGGATGACGCGGCGTCAGAATGGCCTGGGCAAGATTGTAAACAAAGAATATGCCGCCCAGCACGGGGAAAAGAGACTTCCCGATCAGACTGATTTTCGGGCTGAGGATATTGAAATAGCTGTACAGGCCGAACGTCACGGCAAGAAACACCGCAAAGACCAGACTTGGCAGGATTGCTGACGAGAAGCCGATGACGATCTTGGAAAAATATGAAGGGGCTTCTATGTCCGGATTGCGGTAAAGCAGCGATGAAAACAGGCTGCGGATTGCAAAGAACAGGAAAAGCGCCAGGATGAATGCAGCGATTGTCGAGAACGCAAATTCCGCCGTTTTGGTCGTCAGGACAAAGGTCAGCCATCCGGTTACAAGCGATCTGAATGCAACCGCTTCCTGCTGAGCGGCGTCAGAAGCCTGCTCAAAAAGCGCCAGATCGACCGGCGTCCTGAGGAAAACAGCCGCGGAAAACGCGGCCCGCCGCCTTGCTGCAATCCGGTCGAGTGTCGACGCGATCGATGCTTCGGTCTCGTCGGCCCGGCCGGTCATGATCGTCAGTTCGGCTTTTTGCTCATCAAGCGCCTTTCGCTCATCGACAATCGACGGCGCTTCTGCTGCGCCATCGCCGGCGGGCGTTGGTGCCAGCTGATCAAGACGTGCGTTGACCTCCGCCAGCCTTTGCGAGATGGCGGTATTTGTCGCCTGCAGGTCCCGGCTCAATCCGTCCAGTTTCACCCGGGCGGCTGCGAGCGTCTGGTCTTCCACCGCATCCGCGTTTGACAGCCGTTCGATCAGCGATGCGGCTCCGCTGATCGATTCGATTTGCTGGGCAAGATTTGCGCTTTCGGTCGGTTGGGCGCGAGCCGGCTGGTGCCCGGCTATCGTTGCAATGACATTCAGGAGAAGTGCGGCCAGAAGAAGCGCGGCACTCCACACGACAAATGTCCACGTGGTCCGGTGAACGCCCGGGACGCGGTTCGCGGGGTCATTCTGCATCTCGTAAAACCTTCTCATGCAACAGCGACTTGCGCGCCCGAAATCGCCGGCAGAATTTTAACCTGTA
>CAMYKZ010000042.1 GCA_947259045.1 uncultured Afifella sp. | reverse complement strand
CCTGACCCTAAACCCGCAACCCCTGCTGTTCGGCGACCGCTTTCAGCGAATGCTGCGGCCGGGCGCCGATATGCTGCAGGATCTCGCCCGCCGCCAGGCTGCCGAGCGCCGCGCAATCGGCGTGCGGGGCGCCGCGCGCCAGACCGAACAGGAAGCCAGATGCAAACAGGTCGCCGGCACCGGTCTTGTCGACGATCGTATCGACCGGCGGGGCCGGGACCATCGTCCGGTCGGCTCCTGCAACCACCATCGAGCCTTCAGCGCCCATCGTCACTGCGGCCAGCGGCACGTCATCGGCGAGCGCCTCGACCGCAGCCCTGAAATCGCTGGTTTCATAGAGCGAAAGCACTTCGTGATTGTTGGCGAAGACGATATCCACCTTGCCGGTGCGCATCAGGTCGAGAAATTCGCCTCGAAAACGGTCGACACAGAAGGAATCCGACAGGGTGATGGCGACCTTGCGGCCGGCGCCATGGGCAATCCGCGAGGCTTCGACAAAGGCCTGCTTGGCTTTCGGCGGGTCCCACAGATAACCTTCCAGATAGGTGATTGCCGCGCCCTCGACGGTGGCGGCATCGATATCGCCGGGCGTCAGTTCCAGGCAGGCGCCAAGGAACGTGTTCATGGTGCGCTCGGTATCGGGCGTGATCAGGATCATCGAGCGGCCGGTCGATATGCCGGTGGTCAGATCGGAGGTCGGAAAGGCGATATCAAGCGCCTTCATGTCGTGGCGGTAGAAATGCCCCGGTTCGTCGTCGGCGACCTTGCCGATAAAGGCAGCCCGGCCGCCAAACGAGGCAACGCCGGCCGCCGTATTGCCGGCGCAGCCGCCCGAAATCATCTGGGTCGGCCCCATATGCTCGTAGAGCCGCTCCGCCTCCGGCTGGTCAATCAGCCGCATCGACCCCTTGACCAGGCCTTCGCGGACAAGGAAATCGTCGTCGGTCTGCGACAGAACATCGACAATCGCATTGCCGATGGTCAGGACGTCAGTGGTTGCTTGGCTCATGGATCCCGTCATTCGTTTGAGGCGGCCGTCAGACGGCCTTTGCGACTTCTCTGTGCTTGCGTTAACGACAACACGTTAAGAAGCGCTTGAGGAATGGAAAGCGGCTGCTTATCTGCGGTGAGCGTCTTTTTCAATCGAAAAGACCTCGAAAGGAATGTTACATGCTCTCTGCAGCCACCCTGGCTTTCAACCAGATTTTCTCAAAACCGTTCCGCTCCGTGTTCTGGAAGGCCATTGGTCTGACGCTGTTGCTGCTGGCGGCGATGTGGGCGGCGCTGCAGGGGCTTGCGGTCTATTTTGTCGTGCTGCCCTGGCCGGGCGTCGAAACGGCGGTGGCGTTTTTGACCGGATTTGCCTTGGTGATCGGGCTCGGTTTCGTCATCGCACCGGTGACATCGCTTTTTGCCGGCCTGTTTCTCGACGATATCGCCGAAATTGTCGAGCAGACCGACTATCCGCAGGATCCGCCGGGCACGGCGATGCCAATCCTGAACTCGATCATGATGTCGGTCCGGTTTTTCGGCCTTGTCGCGTTGGTCAACCTGTTTGCCTTGCCGCTGGTGCTGTTTCTCGGATTCGGGTTTCTGATCTTCTTCGTCGCGAACGGTTACCTGCTCGGGCGGGAATATTTCGAGATGGCGGCGCTCCGGTTTACCGACCGGCAGAGCGCGGCGGCGCTGCGTCAGCGCCACGGCGGCCGGATTTTCATGGCCGGCCTGCTGATTGCCGGGTTCATGGCCGTGCCCCTGCTCAATATTCTGACGCCGTTGTTTGCCACGGCCTTCATGGTGCATATGCACAAGCGGGTTGCTGCCCGCGACGCGGGGATCCGCTCGCCAGCCGAGATCGAAAACGCTTATAATTGACGGATTGAACGGCTGGTGACAGTGCGGAAGCGGAGCGCCAGAAAGATGATCGACAGGGTGACGCCGCAAAAAATACCGTACCACAGGCCCGGTGCACCAAATCCGTATTTCAGCGCCAAGGCGGCCGAGAGCGGTACCGCGAAAATCCAGAAAGCGGCAATCTGCAGTGCCAGCGGGACCCACACGTCGCCGACACCGCGAAGCGCGCCGAGGCACGCCCCCATCATCGCGTCGAAGATCAGGATCATGCCGCCGGCGGCAATCGTTGCCGCGGTAATCTGCAGGGCAATGCCGTCAAGCCTGTAAATGCCGGCAAGAAGATCCGGGCGCAGCAGGAACAGCGCGGTGAACGGCGTGGCGAGCAGGCCGGCAAGAATGATGCCGGACCAGCCGGCCAGCCGGACATCGTCCGGCAGCTTGCGGCCGACCGCATTGCCGACCCGGATGGCGGTGGCCGCCGACACGCCGATGGCGATCATGTAAACGAAGGAGACCAGCGCAATCGTCGCCTGATGGGCCGCGGCGGCATCCTGGCTGACCCGGCCGGCAATCAGCATCATCGATGCGAAAGCCGCGCTTTCAACGCCCTGGGCAATTCCGATCGGCAGGCCGATCCGGCGGATCGTGCGGCCGATCGCCGAACCTGTGGCCGAAGCCCCGCCGCGCAACGCGGCCAGCAGGCCGTGCGGATCGCCGAGGCGGCGGTCCCAGATGAGCAGAACCGCCAGGGCTGCGAAAAAAGCGAACCAGCGCAGCGCCGACGATCCGGCTACCGCACCGACCGCGCCTGAGGGTTCAACCAACCCGCCCCAGCCAAGCACGAAGACCATGTTCAGCGGAATATTGATGACGTTGGCAAGCAGCATGATCGCCATGCCGGCCTTCGGCCGGCCGGTTGCTTCCAGAAACAGATTGCAGGTGACAAACAGCAGCATGCCCGGAACGCCGATAGCAAAGGCGACCGCCACTTCTGCGGCCGGGCCGATGACCGCCGCCGGCTGTCCGGTGAGCTGTAAGAACCAGCCGGCGGCAAACGACAGGGCAAACCCGGCAACACCGAGACCGGCGGCATGGAACAGCCCGGAGCGGAAAATTTCGCCGGTGCGCTGCGGATGTTCGGCGCCGAGCGCCTGCGCCGTCATCACGGCAGTCGATTGCAGGATGCCGATTGAAATCAGCATGAATGTCAGTTGCGGCGCGACGCCAAGGCCGAGCGCGCCCAGTTCGCCCGAACCCGCCCAGCCGGTCATCACCGTGTCGACGACATACATGATCAGGATCGCCGCGCGGGCGACCGAGATCGGCGCCGCAAGCTGAACAGTTCGGCGGACATGCCACCAAAGGCTGCTGCCGGATGGTTGTGATGCGATGATGGTCAATCTTGTAGCGCCCGATTGCCGGCAGAATGGCCGGAGAGAAAGTGTACCGCGCAGGCGCCGGCGCGGCAATTGCTCAGGGGTGATTTCTGCTCAGGATGTTTTCCTCTGCACGGGGCTGGCCCGCGTTTCGTCAGACGGCTTCGCTGAAGTTTTCCGACGGTTTTTCCATGCCGTCGCGCAGAAAACCGCGTGTGAGTATGACCGAGGTGAGCACAACCGCCCAGGCGAGAAGTACATTGGCGAACAGCGCAAATGGCGTCATCGTCAGGCTGGGCATGAAGCCGCCGGACAGCAGATAACCGGCGTCGCCGAAAACAACGACTGGTGCGACCAGCAGTGCCGAAGCCAGGATGGCCAGCAGGGCCGGGGCGATCAGCCGGCTGGCGAGCCAGGCAAACTGGCGCAGGCCGCGGCCCAGCGCCTTGACGGCGCTTTCCTCTGCATCGGCCACGAAAGCCGGCAGGGCCGTGCCCAAAAGGGCGAATACAAGAACGCTCGAAGCGGCGAAGGCCGGCACTACAGCCACCATGAACGCGCCGACAGCAGTTGACGGGTCGCTTGAATCGATCGTCATGCCAAGCAGCCAGAGACAGGGCAAAGCGGCCAGAACAACCAGGCAGACCGAGCGGGCGGCAAAACTGAATATGCGGTAGATATCCCGGTTCTGACTGTCGTCGTCACCGGTATTGAGGGTTTCCATATGCGCCGTCAGCGCCAGCATCGACCAGATGACGGCACTGGCGAATGTCAGGCTGACATTGCTGAGCGTCGTTTCCTGGGCCAATTGCACGGCAAACTGGCCGATTACCGCGGCGAGAACAAACGCCATCCGGTTATTGGCGACATGCAGGCTTTCGGCAAATATGCCGCGTTCGAAGGTCATGACGGAATCCCGATCCAATTTTCCAGGCTAAAAGACCGCAAACAGATTAAGATATGATTTTTGATACGTTTAGGTTTTGTACAGCACGTGGCCCGCGGCTCATGGCGAGCTTTCATGCTGAGCGAATAGAGCGTTCTGCCGGGCCGTGAGCGGCCAGGAATCCAAAGTGGAATATTATGTATATACATAATAATCCAAGCTGCCGGCCGGGCATCCCGGGGTGCCCGGGACATTCTTTTCGTTCGGGCCTTCCGTTCGGCGCCGGGCGGCAGGCCCCGCCGTCCGGGTGAGACCGGCCCGAAGCGATTTCCCGTGCCGATTGCGCCGCAAATTTGGCCAAAAGCCGTTTCCGGTCTATGATCCCCGCGGGGAAGAAACGGCCGGTGTTTTCGCGAGTCTGATCTGACGCCAAAGGTGCAGCGCGATGTGCTGGCCGTCAGAAATCGGTTCGCCCCATCGGCCCGAATGTTCACGGGGCCTGAATGTTCAAATCCCGGACAGGAATCGCATGGTTGCCGTCGCCACTCGGGGGAAATTCAGTCTGGTTCGCGACAGCCTGCAGGCGCACGAGCCTGCCGGCCAGTGGTCAATGCGGATCCGCAGGCGGGGTCGGCACCGGCTGTTCGTCATCCGCGCCCAGCTGAACTTCTATTATTTCTGGGAAAAACGCTGGTTCTTCTTCGCCATGCTTGTCGGAGCAGTGATGCTTAACATGCCGGTGCCGCCCGGTCTCACGGCCGAGGGCTGGATCGTGCTGACCATGTCGGCGGTGGCGACGATCCTGTTCATCACCGAGCCAATTCCCCTGCCTACCGTGGCGCTGATGATCATCTGCGGCCAGGTGCTGCTTCTGCATATTGAATCGACGAAGGTCGCCCAGAGCCTGATGACGGACTCCGTTCTGTTCATCATGGGCTCGCTGATGCTTGCGGTCGCCGTCGTCAAACAGAAACTCGACCAGCGCATCGCCTGGTTGATCGTGCGCATGACCGGCACACGCACTTCGTCTATCTGTTTCGGCATCTCGCTGGTCTCCGGCATTCTCGCTTCCTTTGTCGGCGAACATACGGTTGCCGCAATGATGCTGCCGGTCGGTCTGACACTGATTACGCTGACCAGCAAAGACCGCAAGGCCGTCGCAGGCCTGGCCGCCGTCATCCTGTTTTCCATCGCCTACGGCTGTTCGGTCGCCGGCATCGGCACGCCGTCGGGCGGCGCGCGCAATGCCATCATGATCGGTTACTGGAAAGAATTCTTCTACGATCCGGCAAACCCGGACACCCATAAATTCATCATCGATTACGTCACATGGATGATGTACGCCTATCCGATCTTCCTGCTGCAATTGCCGCTGGTCACGATAATTCTGTTCATGACCTTCAAGCCGGAGCACCAGCACCTGACGCGGGCGGTGGCAAAGTTGCGCGCCCAGATGCGTGTGGAAGGGCCGATGTCGCCGGCCAACTGGGTCGCCATCATCCTGTTTTTCCTGGTTCTCTACGGCTGGATCTTCCAGTCCAGTGAAATCGGCATGGGCACGGTCGCGATCCTTGGTGCAGCGGCGTTCCTGATCGCCGGCCTGGTGCGCTGGGAAGACGTCAATTCCGGCGTCAACTGGGGCGTCGTACTGCTCTATGCGGCGGCCATTTCGCTCGGCGTCCAGATGAAGGAAACCGGGGCGGCACTGTGGATCGCGGAAGGGTTTCTGAAATTGCTGTCGCCGTTCGGCGCCGATCAGGGTATCGGCCTGTGGATCTCTGTCTCGGCACTGACGACATTGGTCACAAATACGATGTCTAACGGCGCCGCCGTTGCCGTGCTTGGGCCGATTTCGCTGAAAATGGCCGTCGCTGCCGACGAAAGCCCGATCATTCTCGGTTTCATCACCGCGGTATCCTCTGCATTCGCCTATCTGACGGTTGTCGGCACGCCGGCCTGCACCATCGTCTTTGCCGCCGGTTACCTGAAACCGTCGGATTTTCTCAGGGTCGGCTGGCGCATGGTGCTGGCCTCGACAATCGTCTTGCTGATTGCCGCGTCGATCTACTGGCCGTTGATCGGAGCCTGAACCATGGCCCTTTTGAACCGCAAGACCCGGGATGAAGAACGCCGCCAGATGAAGGAACTGGCGGCCGAACTGGAGCGCCGCCGCAAACGCTTCCGGATCCTGGTTTGCCTGAACGGCACAGACGATTCGTTTGCCGGCGTCAAACTGGCCGCAGATATCGGCCGCAGCAATGAATGCGATATCATTCTGCTGTATGTCCGCCGCATCGATCAGGGACTGAATTCCGGCGGCCTGCAGGTGCGGGTGGCGCGCCAGAACATGCTCGACTGGGGACTGGAGCTGCCGGGCATCGAATATCTCAGGACCGGGCTCGAAATGCTCGTCGATGAGGGTCAGTTGGCGGATGACTGGAAAACCATGTCGGCCCACACCGACGTGTTCGGTGATCCGCTCGGCGACAACAAGGTGGAATACCGGTCGCCGGGGGGCCGCTCGATCGTGCTGAAACTGAAAATCGCCGTCGACGTGGTCAGCGGCATTCTCGATCAGTACGAACTCGGACCCTACAATCTGATCATCACCGGTCCGCCGAAGCGCTGGCGCGGCGAGTTGAGCAGTTTCCGCGATCCGAGCACTGTCCAGAAGGTCGCCATGCTGGCCCCCTGTTCGGTCCTCACCAAGCGCGATACCGGCGAGCGCGACGGGTTTTTGATCTGCCTCGACGGCACCGATCCCGCCATCGTCGCCATGCAGCAGGCCGCCGTTCTCGCCAACCATTGCCGCGAACCGGTCACACTGATTTCGGTCGCCCGGGAAAAGGCCGACCTGCCGAGCGTCAAACGGCACCTTGCTTTTGCAACGAAGAAACTTGAAAAACGCGGCCTGAATGTCGCGGCAACGCTGGCGCCGGTCGGCGATCCGGCAACCGAGATCATCGCCGCCGGGCGGGAGTTCAAGCTGATCTGCGTCGCCGATTCCGGCAAGTCGCGGATCAAGCGCTTTCTCGTCGGCAGCGTCGCTTTCGATGTCATGGGCGGCGCCGATGCGTCGGTGCTGAATGTGCGTTGAGCCGCACGGCAGTGGGAGAGATCTGCCGGTGACATAAATGCTCAGGCGAAGATCTCTGCGTTTGTGCTGCCATCGCGCACAAAAGCCCGCGACAGGATCACGGCGACCATGATCGTCGCCCAGGCCTGAATAGCATATGTGATCATGGCAGCGAATGTCGTCAAAGGATCGGGCACGCCGCCGGACAGATAATCGCCGCTCAGGTCGAAAACCAGGGTCGGGACTGTAAATATCGCCAGGCTGATCACAAAGAGCAATCCGGGACCGATTGTCAGCCTTCCGGCGATCCAGAAGAATTGCCGCCAGCCCCTGGCAATTACCATGCCCAGGCCGCGCCCCTCATTGGCGACATGGGCGGGAAGAATCGTTCCCAAAAAGGTGAAAACAAGCAAGCTCGTCAAAGCAAAAGCCGGTATCATTATGCCGATGATCAAAAGCAGATCCTCGTCCGCGCCGCGTTCGGAACCGGGAAAGACCAGCCCCAGCACCAGAAAGAGAGGCGGCAGCAGCGCAAGCATGAGCAATCCAAAAGATCTGCCGGCAAAACCGTACACGCTTGTGTCTCTGGACTTATCGCGATCGGGCGACAGAAGCATGTCAGAATGCATCATATAGGCAAGCCAGGACCACAGAAACACGCTCGCAATTGTCGCCCCGGCACCGACCGAAACAAACTCATTCACGGCCTGGATCAGATACTCGCCAACCATGACACCGACGACGACGATCGGGTATTTTCGTGCCAGCCGCCAGCTTTCAGCAAAAAAACCGCGTTCAAACTGCATGTTGAACCCCTCATTGCAACGCAATCAAACCGCAATCAGATTAACAATGGTTTTCAGGGTGCGTGAATTATCTTCGCTCAGCCTTCGCCGCCGCGCCGCTTTGCGACCCGCACGATCCGTTCCAGACTGTTCAGAAACCGCGACCGGTCGGCGCGGGTAAACGCCTTGCCGGCACCACCGCCGGCCATGTCGAGCGGGTTGGCGGCGCGCAGATCGGCCATCAGGTCGCGCATCGCCAGTACCTGGCCGATGCCGGCCTCTGTGAACGCGTCGCCATTATGGTTGAGAGCCTGTGCGCCGGCCTTGATAACCCGGTCGGCGAGCGGAATATCGCCGGTGATGCAGATATCGGCGGGGCCGATCCGGTCGGCAATCCAGATATCGGCCGCATCCGGCTCCTTCGGCACGATCACCACGTCCACCAAAGGTTCGCGGCTCGGCCGGATGCCGCCATTGGCGACAATGAACACTTTCAGCCCGTGCCGTTCGGCAACCCGCAATGTCTCGTCCTTGACCGGACAGGCATCGGCGTCGATGTAAATGGCGGTCATCTGATCCTGTTCAATGCGGGGCTGGTTGCCTGGTTTATTCACCGTTTTTATACGGATGCGGCGAGCTGGCCGCAACGACGCACGGCCAGCTCCGGGATTAAACGTCCAGCTGCATCTGCGGCTGCCGGTTCGAAGTTTTTTCCGCGCTGACGCCATACCGGTCAACAACGCTGCTGACCCGTTTGCGGAAGGCTGAAAAACTGTCGAACGTCACCACATCGACCGGATCGTCAAAATTCACCGTCACCCGGTAGCGATCCGGTGTCAGCGACTGGATGCCGATGACCTCACCGGCAAAGGCCTGGCCGAGATAATGGCCGCTGACCCGCTCGCCGAGCGCCACCGGCGGGCCGGCCTTTGTGCGGTTGCCCAATGCGGCATGCATGGTATTCCAGTCGCGATAGCCGTATTGCGCCGCAATCAGTTCCAGCGAACGCGAGTGGCTGACGGCCTGGGCATCGCCGGAAAGCGTCGCGCGCAGGCGTCTTGCCTGGGCCTTCAGGGCCTCAAGGGTCGGGAGATTGTCTGTCATATTGTGCCTCATGCAGTTTGCATGCGGATGTCTGAAGGGGCTCGCATTACCATCGTCCCGCATGTCACTGATTTGGCGGATCGAATATCGAAGAAGGTTTCACCAAGGCTGACGCCTGCGAGCGGCCGGGACCTTCGCCCGTCGAGAGACCGCAGATAAGGGCGCGGTGTGGAATTGTCAATCAGGCCGTCGGCGCGGGCCGGTCTGCGACCGTGCGCATCATGACTGCGACCGCCGGCTTGGCAAGCTGCAATGTCTCGGGTAACACCAAGATTGCCGGGAGGCCTGATTTGACGGCCGCCGGCAAGGGTTCATCAGAAAAACGACAAAATTTGTGACCGAATTTCCGCGCGCTTCCACAATCGCCGACCTGATCGACAGCCATGCCGGTATCAGACCCGGGGCCTGTTTCCTGATTGCGCCGGAAACGGCGCGCAAGATTTCCTATGGCGAATTGCGCCATCATGTCCGCGATTTTTCCGCCCGTCTCGATATCCTCGGCATTGCGCCGGGCGAGCCGGTCACGGTGATGATGGCAAACAGCTGGTGTTCGGTGCTCTGCATCCTCGGCGCACTCTATGGCGGGCGTATGGTCGCGCCGGTCAACCTTGTCGCGGGCGATGCCCAGATCGGCTACATGCTGGAGCATTCGGCAACACGGATCATATTCGTGTCCCGCGACGAAGAAGCCCGGCTGCGGGCGATTGCAGCGGCGGCGGACCTGCAGATCAGGATCATTGTCTGCGACATTGACGGGGGACCTTTTTGGCCGGAGCCGGCTGAACCCGACGCGGCCGCGGTTGAAGGCGAAAGCGATTGCCGGGCCGAAGGGTTGCTGATGTACACCTCCGGCACAACCGGCAATCCGAAGGGCGCCGTGCTCGACCAGCGGGCCATCCTGTCGGGCGGGCGCAATGCCATCGAGGCGCACGCACTGACGGCGGACGACCGCACGTTGCTGATCCTGCCGCTGTACCATATCAACGGTTTCTGCGTGGCGCTGATGAGCGCGATCGCCGCCGGGTCCGCGATCGTCGTGCCGCACCGCTTCAGCGCCAGCAGGTTCTGGGCGCTGTTGCTCGATCATCGCTGCAGCTGGTTTTCCGCCGTGCCGACGCAGATCCAGTATCTGCTGAAGGGCGCGGATGAGAACGGACCGCCGCCGCGCGACCGGATGGGCCATGTGCGCTTTGCCCGGTCCGCCTCCGCGCCGCTGTCGCCGGATATCCAGCGGCGCTTTGAAGAGCTGACCGGATTGATCATCGTTGAAACCATGGGTTTGACGGAATGCGCCGCGCAGATCCTGTCCAACCCGATGCCGCCGGGCACACGTAAATTCGGCTCGCCGGGCATCGCCTACGGCAATGAGGTCGCAATCATTGATGAGCAGTTGCAACGGGTGGCCGCCGAAACGCCGGGCGAGATCATCGTCCGCGGCGATAATATCTTCCGGCTCTACCTGAAAAACCAGCAGGCGACCGAAGACGCGTTCACGCCCGACGGCTGGTTCCGGACCGGCGATCTGGGTTTCATGGATTCCGACGGCTATGTCTTCGTCACCGGACGCATCAAGGAACTTATCATCAAGGGCGGCGAGAACATTGCCCCGCGCGAGATCGACGAGGCGCTGCTTGCCCATCCCGATGTCGTCGAAGCGGCGGCGTTTGCCAGGGCTTGCGAGAATTACGGCCAGAGCGTCGAAGCGGCCGTGCTGTTGCGCGCCGGCGCAACCTGCGGCGAGGTGGAACTTGTCGAACTCTGCCGCAAGGCGGTCGGCGCCTTCAAGGCGCCTGACCGGGTGCATGTGCTCGACGATCTTCCGCGCGGACCGTCGGGCAAGGTTCAGCGGCTGAAACTGGCGGAGATGCTGGCGTGACGGCTATTGCCGTTACCGCCAGCGTCAACACTCCACCTCAAGATGAGGTCGATATTGTATATGACAGCTCTGCTTGGCAACGCCCCGATCAGCGGCCGTATTTCTCCCAGTAGGCGCCGAACAGCTCGTCTTCGCCCGGCCGGTCCTCCGCCACCGTCGTGACCAGATGGGTGATATTGATGAAGTGGCGGTAATTCAGATTTTCGCTGATGGAATTGCCGGCCCATGTGCCGCAGCCCATCGACAGCGTGAACGGCAGCGCGTTCTCGAAACTGCCGCCATTGCCGAACGTGTGCGCCTGATTGACCAGCACCCGCACGACATCAAGCTGTTCCGCCAGAACCGCGGCCCGGTCCGATGTCGTCGTGTGGATACCGCAGGAATGGCCGAGCCCCTGATAGTTCAGGATATCACCCACAATGTCCCTGGCGTGAGAGAAATCCCTGGCGCGGTAGACCGTCAGAATGAGGGACAGTTTCTCGCCCGACAAAGGTGCCGCCGGGCCGATGCCGGTCTCCTCCACCATCAGGTATTTCGTACCGGCGGGAAGTTCGCCGAGACCGAACGCTTCGCCCAGAACGCCGACATCCTTGGCGATCAGATGGCGGTTCAGCTTGCCGTCCTGCCAGAGCATGTCGACGACCGCGTCATGCTTGTCGGCAGGCACAAGGTGCCCGCCGGCGCGGCTCAGGGCTGCAATCGCCTGGTCGTAATTCTCCTCCAGCAGGATGACCGAATTTTCCGAACTGCAGGAGGTGGAATTGTCAAACGCCTTCGACTGGCAGATCTTGACCGCCGCATCGTCGAGATCGGCTGTATCGTCGACAATCACCGGCACATTGCCGGCGCCGACGCCGATCGCCGGCGTGCCGGACGAATAAGCGCGGCGGACATTGTCCTGCGAGCCGGTGCAAACGATCAGGTCGGCAAGCTCCATCAGCGCCTGCGTCGCCTGCTTGGTCACCGGCGGTTCCAGCATCTGCACCAGATCCGGATCGAAACCGGCCTTTGCCAGTTCGCCGCGGGCTAGCTCGACATAACGCGCCGTGGTGGCGAAGCCCGCAGGCGAGGCGGCGATGATTACCGCATTGGCGCCCTTGACCGCCATCATCGCCTTGTTGGCCGGGGTCGCAGCCGGATTGGTGGAGGGACAGATGGCGGCGACCACGCCGACCGGCTTGGCGTATCTGACCAGGCCGCGGGCCGGATCGTCCTCGATCACCCCGACGGTGCGGGCGCGCAGCAGGTCGCGCAGGGTGCCGAAGGTCTTGCGGGTATTCTTGGTGATCTTGTCGGCGACATTACCGAGGCCGGTATTTTCAACGCCCATTCTGGCGAGTTCTTCCGCGTTCTCCGGTTGGTAGATCGCCCAGGCCAGCGCAATGACCGCTTCGTCGACGCGCGCCTGCGACGCGCCTTTCAGTGTTGCCATGGCCTGGCGGCCGCGATTGATTTGCTGGTTGATCCGGGCGGCGATTTCAATGTTCTGGCAGTCATCCGTCATCCCATGGCTGCCCGTCTGCGCTCAGGCGAACCGTAAAGAGCGCGGTACATGCTTGTGATCATGGTCAAGGCTCCGCCGATGATAAGGACCGCGCAGATCGGACGGCTCATGAACGTCACCGGATCATACGCCGTCATCTGCATGGCCTGGGCAAATGTCTGTTCGCCGATCTTGCCCAGGATGAGCCCGAGCACGATACCGGGAACCGAATAACCGGTGCGGCGCAGGAAAAACGCTGCGATGCCGGCGATGAACATAACGATGATGTCGACGATCAGACCCCGCCTTGCATAGGCGCCGATCACCGCCATCATCAAAATGGCGGGCGCGAGCAGATGGAAGGGAATGCGCAACAGATGCACGACCGTCTTGGTCTGCAGCCAGCCGAGCGCGAAAATCGCCACATTGGCAAAAAACATCGCTGAAAAAACGACCCAGACCAGATCACTGGAATTGACGAAGACCAGCGGTCCCGGCTCGATACCGTGAATCTGAAAGACGCCGATCATCATCGCTGTCAGCGCTCCGCCGGGCAGGCCGAGTGCCAGCAGCGGGATCATCGCCGCACCGGTTGCGGCGTTGTTTGCGGTCTCAGACGAGACGACACCCTCAAGCTCGCCCTTGCCGAAATTCTCCGGCGTTTTCGACCAGCGCACCGCTTCGTTGTAACCCATAAAGGCTGCGAGCGTTGCACCGATACCGGGAAGCACGCCGCAGAAAAAGCCTATCAATACGGAACGCAGGACGGCGAATTTCAGTTTCCAGAATTCCACGAATGTCGGAAAATCCAAGCTGACCTTTGGAGCTTTCGACGTTCCGGCAACCCGCTTTTCGATCTGCACGAAGACTTCCGAGACGGCAAAGAAACCAAGGATCACCGGCACGAATTCGATTCCGGCCAGCATGTACCAGGAGCCGAAGGTGTAGCGGGTGATGCCGGCAACCGGATCCTGGCCGATCGTCGACAGCATCAGGCCGAGCAGAACGGACAGCCAGCCGCGCCAAAGACTTGAGGCACCCACCGATGAGGCGACTGCCAGGCCAAAAAACACCAGCGCGAAAATTTCCGGTGAACTGAACGAGCGGATCGCCCAGTCGGCCACGATCGGAGTGGCCGTCATCATCAGGATTGCGGATGCGATGCCGCCGACCGCCGAGCACAGCACAGCCGCACCGACGGCCTTTCCGGCCATGCCCTTGAGCGTCATCGGATATCCGTCAAACGCCGTCGGTGCATTCTCCGGCGCGCCGGGAATATTGAACAGGATCGCCGTAATGGCCCCGCCGAACACCCCGGTGCAATAGATGACGGAGAAAAACATGATGGCGTTCTCCGGCGAAAAATTGCCGGAAAACGGCAATGCGATCGCCGCCAGCGTCAACATCGAGATCCCCGGAATGGCGCCGAACAGCATGCCGCCGAGCAGGCCGGCGATAAACACCGTGATACTGACCGGATCGCTGAACAGGGTCATGGTGCCCTGAATGAAATGTTCCATCGGATTATGACCCGCTTATTGATTGGGATCCGGCAGTCATCGGATGACCGTCAGCAGCCAGTTGGAGAAATCGTAAAAAATCTGAATGTTGCCGAGCGGCAGGCTCAGATAGAGCAGCTTGCCGAAGATAAAGACCAGCAGCGCATAAAGGCCAAGGCTGATGCCGATCAGATAATACCAGCGTTTCTCTTCTGCGAGCACCAGCAGCAGAAAAATGAAAATCGGCGTCAGGACATAAAACCCGACCGGCGCCAGCAAAAAGGCATAGACGACCGGAAGCGCCAGCATGGCCAGCAGGCGCAGGCGATGGGCTGCAGTCCTGGGCGTTTCATCCTGGCTGCCATCGGCATTGTCGCTTTCGGTCGCCGTCAGAGCGCTGTCGCGGTAAATCTGGTAAAGGTGGGCCAGCGCTGCCAGTACGATCAGCAGGAGTACCGTTCGCGGCCAACCCGTGGCGTTGAACCGGTAACCCTCGACATTGCGGTCGAATTCGAAACTGTAGATATAGGCAATGATCACAAAGCCGATCCACAGACCTGCCTCAAGCAGGTTCTTGAGCGGTATCCGGTTCACATATCATCCATTCGGTGCGCGGGGAAAAGTGAAGGCATCGGGGGCCGCATCCTTGGAACCGGCTCCCGAGCCCTGGATATGGCGCCTATTTTATCAGACCGAGTTCCTTGTAAAGGGCCTGATAAATCTTGACTGTCTTGCCGATCAGTTCCTTCCCGCCTGCGGTGTCGCGGAATGAGTCGATCAGGGTCATGTATTTCTTCTCGTTATACGCCTGGTAGGAATCCTGGCAGTAGGCCCGCTGGAACGCCCATTGCAGCCATTTCAGCCGGTCTTCCGGCACGCCCTTCCTGACGTAAAAACCGCGGAACCGGAACAGCGGGTCAATGTCGAGACCGACATCCTTCATGCTCGGCACTTCGGCAAAGATCTGCGGGCGCTCGTTGAGCAAGGTGAGGATCGGTTTGAAATCGCCGGAATCCAAAAACCCGCGCACATCACCGGGCTGTTCGAACAAAGCGTCGACCTGGCCGCCTTTCAGCGCGCCATAACGCGGAGCGCCCTTGTCGAAGGAGATCTGCTGCATGGCGGCGCCGGACTGGTCCAGAACCTGCTTGAGCATCATCCGCTCCATCGAGCCTTCACTGGAGACATTGGCGATGGTCGCCTTGCCGTCCTGGGATTTGACATATTCGACAAAGCCGGCCCAGTCGGTGAACCGGTCCTCATTGGAGCGGATATAGATCTGGCTGAAGGTGATCTGCGAAATCACCAGCGGCACAAGATCTTCAGCCGGATTGACCGTGCTTGCACCTGATGCATATGCGCTTGAGGCGTCGTCGATATGCTCAAGCACGGTATAACCGTCCGCCGGCAGCGCCATATAGGCGCCCAGACCGACCATGCCGGAACCGCCCGGTTTGTGGTCGCGGTTGATGCCGACACCCGTCAGGTCGCTCACAGCCTGGGCCATCGCGGCCGCCACCTGGCCCGAGCCGCCGCCGGCGCCATAGGGTACGACCATCGTCAGCGGCCGGGCCGGAAAGCCGTCCGGCCTGGCCATTTCGGCCTCGGCCACCTTGCACTCGAAGGCGAATGCCGATGTCGAGGCGGCCATCATGGCCGCGGCGCCGAGCACGGCAATAGAGTTGCGTCTTGTGAATTTCATTTTGTTTCTCCCATCAAGGTCGGGTCATTTGTCTGACCTCTGGGCCGGACTATGGGGGAAAACGGACGCCGCTGCAATTAGCCCAATGGATTGGTCTGCAATTGGTCCAGTGCTTTAACCAAAATGATCCGGAACGCGGTTCTGCCGGTCAGCTGATTTCGGGCCCGCTTCGGCATCAACCATCATTTCGGCCGCCAGGCCGGCCGTCATTCCAGGACGCCATGCGCGGAAAATTGCTCTAAACATCCAGGTTCGCCACGTTCAGCGCATTCTCCTGGATGAATTCGCGCCGCGGCGCCACTTCGTCGCCCATCAGGGAGGAAAAGATTGTGTCGGCATCGTTGGCGTCATTGATCTGTACCCGCAGCAGCGTGCGGGCATCCGGATCGAGCGTCGTCTCCCAGAGCTGGCCCGGGTTCATTTCGCCCAGGCCCTTGTAGCGTTGCATCTGCGAAATGCCCTTCTTGCCGGCATCGAACACTGATTCCAGCAGATCGCGCGGTCCGTGGATCAAACCCTCTTCGCCCTTGCGGTTTAGAACCGCCGTGCCGGCATAGACTTCGCCGAGCGATGCTGCATGGCCGTTCAGATAACGGGCATCGGCGGAGGCGATCAGCCCCGGATCGAGCGGGTGCACATCGCGCACGCCGCGCACGGTGCGCTCAAAGACAAGCCCGCCATCGTCGCTGACGGCGCCCTTCCAGCCGCGCTCGGTTTCTTCCGACATCGTGTCGAGCCGCCGGACAATCGTCTGGACAAGCGCATTCGCCGTGGCCGGATCGGCAATCGCCTCCGGGTCGAGCGCGCCGGCGATCGCCGCCTGTTCGACCACCATGCGGTCGTAACGCGAGTGCAATTGTTCGATCAGGCTGCGCACGGTGCGTGCCTCCAGCACGATCGCGCGCAGGTCGGCGCCGGCCCGCGCCTCGCCGTTTTCCAGCGTCAGCATGGTCTCGTCCAGGCCATTGGTGATGAGATAGTCCTCGAATGCGGCCTGGTCTTTCAGATATTGCTCCGATTTGCCGCGATTGACCTTGTAGAGCGGCGGCTGGGCGATATAGAGGTGGCCGCGCTCGATCAGTTCCGGCATCTGACGGTAGAAGAAGGTCAGAAGCAATGTGCGGATATGGGCGCCGTCGACATCGGCATCGGTCATGATGATGATCGTGTGATAACGCAGTTTGTCGATATCGAATTCGTCCTTGCCGATCCCGGTGCCGAGCGCGGTGATCAGCGTGCCGACCTGATCGGACGACAGCATCTTGTCGAACCGGGCACGCTCCACATTGAGGATCTTGCCGCGCAGCGGCAGCACGGCCTGATCGGCGCGGTTGCGGCCCTGTTTGGCCGAACCGCCGGCGCTGTCGCCCTCGACGATGAAGATTTCCGACTTGGCCGGATCGCGCTCCTGGCAATCGGCAAGCTTGCCCGGCAGCGACGAAATATCGAGCGCCCCCTTGCGCCGTGTCAGGTCGCGCGCCTTGCGGGCGGCTTCGCGCGCCGAGGCAGCCTCAACCACCTTGCCGATAATGATCTTGCCTTCCGCCGGATGCTCCGCCAGCCAGGTGCCGAGCGCCTCGTTGACGGCGCTTTCCACCACCGGGCGGACTTCCGAGGAGACCAATTTGTCCTTGGTCTGGGAGGAGAATTTCGGGTCCGGCACCTTGACGGAGAGCACGCAGGTCAGGCCCTCGCGGCAATCCTCGCCGGTCAGCGAGACCTTTTCCCGCTTGGCGATGCCGGAGCTTTCCGCATAACCGTTGACCTGGCGCGTCAGCCCGCCGCGGAAACCGGCCAGATGGGTGCCGCCGTCGCGCTGCGGGATGTTGTTGGTGAAACAGAGCACGTGTTCATGGTAGGAATCGTTCCACCACATGGCCACTTCCACGGTGACGCCGTCACGCTCCACCGTGAAGGAGACAGGATTGTCGATCAGCGGTTTCTTGGCCCGGTCGAGATAATGCACATAGGCTTCCAGCCCGCCTTCATAGATCATTTCCTCCTCGCGGATATCGGCGTGGCGGCGATCGATCAGGCGGATCATCACGCCGGAATTGAGAAAAGCCAGTTCGCGCAGCCGGTGTTCCAGCGTGGAGAAATCGAATTCCGTCATGGTGAAGGTTTCCGGGCTCGGCCAGAAGGTCACCTGGGTGCCGGTCTGGTCGCCGGCGTCGCCGGTCACCGCCAGCGGCGCTTCGGAATTGCCGTGACGGAAGCGCATTTCGTGTTTCCTGCCGGCCCGCCAGATCGTCAGGTCGAGCTGCGTCGACAGCGCATTGACGACGGAAACGCCGACGCCGTGCAGGCCGCCGGACACCTTGTAGGAATTCTGGTCGAATTTTCCCCCGGCATGGAGCTGGGTCATGATCACTTCGGCGGCCGAAATGCCTTCGTCGGTGTGAATGTCGGTCGGGATGCCGCGGCCATCGTCGATGACGGTGCAGGATCCGTCGGCATTCAGCGTCACGGTGACGGCGGAAGCGTGGCCGGCAAGCGCCTCGTCGATGGCATTGTCGACCACCTCGTAGACCATGTGATGCAGGCCGGAGCCGTCATCGGTATCGCCGATATACATGCCCGGCCGTTTGCGCACCGCGTCAAGGCCCTTGAGAACCTTGATGCTGTCGGCGCCATAGTCGCCGTTACCGTCCGCGGGGCCGTTTACCGGCGCGTTCTCCGGTGTCTCGGGCGTGTCGTTTTCATTGTCTGTCATGAAGGATCCATTGCGGATTTGTGCCGAATCAGATCGGCGAAGCCGGTTTGTTTATAAAGACTTGCAAGCGTGCTGCCAATGAAGCGATAGGCGGCTGTCGCCGCGCGGTTAACGGTCACGTTTCGTGCAATCTGCTGACGATCTCGCGGGCCTCGTCAGGCCGCTCGGCAAACCAGCGCAGCACTCATTCAAATTGTGGGAACGAAATTCCGAACACAGCTTTTTATAACATTTTCAGCCGTTTAAGCCAAGAAAAACCGGCCCTCAAACGACTGGATTCTCAACCCTGCCGGCGTCGACGGAAAAGAACTCCGCCCGGCCCTTCAGGGCGGCAAAAAGTGTCTCGTCCGTGCCGGTCATGAAGGTCTGGCAGCCAAGGCTTTCCAGCCGGTCGAACAGGCCCGCGCGGCGGCCCTGATCGAGATGAGCGGCGATCTCGTCGAGCAGCAGGATCGGCGTCAGGCCGGAGGTCTGGCCGACAAGCCCGGCATGACCGAGCACAAGGCCGGTCAGCAGCGCTTTCTGCTCGCCGGTCGACGACAGGGCCGCCGGCATCGCCTTTTCGGCAAACTGCACCGCAAGATCGGAGCGGTGCGGCCCGTCCAGCGTGCGGCCGGCGGCGCGGTCGCGGTAACGGTTGCCGGCAAGGTCGCCGGCAAAGGCTGCTTCCGCCCGGCTTGCCGGCTGGCCGGCGATGCGGTCCTCGAATGCCCCCTCAAGGGCAATTGCGGCGGCAGGGAAGGGCATTTTGCCTGATCTGCTATCCTCGGCCGTCTGGGCCTCAAGCACCGCCTGCAACAGGCTGACGGTCTCGGTCCGGGCCATGGAGACGGCAATCGCCCGTTCCGCCAGTTGCGCTTCGATGGCGTCGAGCACGCCAGGATCGCCATTCTCCTCCAGCAGCCGGTTGCGGCTGGTGAGGAGTTTTTCGAACTCGCCGACCCGGCGGCCATGGCCGGGATCGATCGCCAGCACCAGCCGGTCGAGAAACCGCCTGCGGTCGCCGGCAGGGCCAGTAAACAGTCCGTCCATCGCCGGCGTCAGCCAGAGGATACGCAGATGTTCGAGCAGGGCTTCCGCGCTCGCCGCCGCGCCATTGATGCGCACGCGCCGTCCGCGTTCACCCTCCGCAAGCCCGGCGGTGCCGGTGCCGAGGCGGGTCTCGTCGCCGTCAGTGTCGAGATTTGCCGATACCGCCCAGCCGCTGTCCGCCCCGTGCCGGGTGATCGCCTCGAAAGTGGCGCGGCGCAGGCCGCGGCCCGGGCTGAGCAGCGATATGGCTTCCAGAAGGTTGGTCTTGCCGGCGCCGTTGGGTCCGGTAAAGACGGCCATCGGCGCATTGAAGGCGAGGTTCAGGCTGTCGTAATTGCGCACATTCGTCAGCGTCAGGGCTGAGAGCATGTTTGCCGGTCAGACCCGCATCGGCATCAGCACGAACAGTGCATCGGCATCGTCCTCGTCCTGGATCAGGGTCGGCGATCCGGGATCGGCCAGCCGGAACACCGCCTTGTCGGTATTCAGCTGATCGGTGATATCGAGCAGATAGCGCGAGTTGAAGCCGATCTCCAGCGGGTCGGAATCATAACCCACCGCGATCTCGTCGGTGGCGCTGCCGGAATCGGGATTGTTGACTGCAAGCGCCAGCGTGTCGCTCGACAGGCTGAGCTTGACGGCCCGGCCCCGGTCGGATGAAATCGTCGACACCCGGTCGACGGCGTCCTTGAAGGTGCCGGTGGCCACCATCATCACCTTGTCGTTGGCCTTCGGGATCACCCGCTCGTAATCGGGGAATGTGCCGTCGATCAGTTTCGACGTCAGGGTGATGTGATTGATCGTCAGCCGGATCTTGGTGTCCGACAATTCGACCTGAATCGTTTGCTCCGGATCGTCGAGCAGCTTCTGGATCTCGCCGACGGTTTTGCGCGGCACGATTATATCGGGCATCTCCAGGCTGCCGGCAGGGGCCGGCATTTCCGCCTTGGCCAGCCTGTGGCCGTCGGTCGCGACAGCGCGCAGCCGCGCCGCATCCCCCTCGCCGTTGATATGGAAGAATATGCCGTTCAGATAATAGCGCGTTTCTTCGGTTGAAATGGCAAATTGCGTGCGGTCGATCAGCCGCCGGAAATCCTTTGCCGGCAGTGAGAACGAAACCGGCATGTCGCCGGCATTGAGATCGGGGAAATCGGCATCGGGCAGCATCTGCAGCTGGAAGCGGGCGCGGCCGGCGCGCAGGGTCATGACGCTGCCGTCGCTGGTATCGAGCGAAATTTCGCCGCCGTCGGGAACCTTGCGGACAATGTCATAGAGCATCAGAGCGGGAACCGTCGTCGAACCGGCCTGTTCCACCATCGCCGGCGCATGATCGAGAATCTCCACATCAAGATCCGTCGCCTTGAGGAACAGCTCCCCGCCTTCCGCCCGAAGCAGGACGTTGGAAAGGATCGGGATGGTGTTACGCCGCTCAACGACACGGTGGACATGGTTGAGGGCAGCAAGCAGGTTTGCCCGTTCGATGGTGACTTTCATGACATTCTTCACATTCTTCCGGCGGGCGGGAGGTTCAGGCCCGGCCCCATTCTGATCATCCGGCGTCTGCCTGGCATAGACAGGCCCGGGGGGCGAAACTTGCCGCGTCGGGAGGAAAAAGACAAGAGCGGCGCGGGCCGACAATGACAATAAAGTGCGCCAATGCAAGCCCGACCGGTGGATAAACGGCAGACTTGCCGGATCAGGCCGGAATCAGGCCGGAATCATACCTGAATCAATCCTGAATCATCCGCTTCAGCAATTCGATTTCCTGCGCCAGCGTCTGGTCTTCAGACACCATTCCCTCGATCTTGCGCACGGCATGCAGAACCGTGGTGTGATCGCGGCCGCCGAACCTTTTGCCGATTTCCGGGAACGAGCGCGGCGTCATCGTCTTGGCCAGATACATCGCAATCTGCCGTGGCCGAACGATGGTGCGGGTGCGCCGGGCGGAAAGCAGGTCATGTTTGGAGACGTTGTAGTGCCGGGCGACAACCTTCTGGATATCCTCGATGCGGATGCGCCGCGGCTCGCGCGCGCCGACCAGATCGGCGATCGCAAATTCGGCAATATCCATGGTGATCGGGCCGTCGGAAAAATCCGCCCGGCAGATCAGCCGGTTGAGCGCGCCATCCAGATCGCGGCCGTTGGTGGCCACCGTCTGAGCGACATAATCGAGAACCGGTTCGGAAATATCAAGGCTCGGGTTGCGCTCACGGGCGCTTCTCAGCCTGGTGTTCAGTATGTCCCGCCGCATCGCCAGATCGGGGGTTGCCATGCCGATGACAACGCCGCCTTTCAGCCGCGAGCAGACCCGCTCGTCGATGCCTTCAAGATCGGCTGGTGACCGGTCCGCCGCGACAACGACCTGGCGGGCATTGTCAAGCAGAGCATTGAGCATATGGCAGAATTCCTGCTGCACGCTGCGGCCGGTCAGGAACTGCATGTCGTCGATCAGGAGGATGTCGATGGAGCGCAGTTTTTCCTTGAAATCGAGCGCCGATTTTTCCCGCAGGGATGATACGAACTGAAAGGCAAAACGTTCAACCGTCAGGTAGAGAACCCGGCGGCGCGGGTCGGTAATGCGCGCCTGGTGGGCAATCGCCTGCAACAGATGGGTCTTTCCAAGACCGACGCCGGCGTGAATGTAGAGCGGATTATAGACCGGGGCGCTGCCCTCAGGTGCTGCGGCGACCGCACGGGCCGCGCGGGCTGCGACATCGTTGGACCGGCCTTCGCAGAAACTGTCGAACGTCAGCCGCGGATCAAGCGGCGAACCGGCGAACCGGTCACTGGTATGATCGGCAAATCCGGCCTGTTCCGGCCGGGCCGGACGGGCCTCCGCCTTCTGAGCCGGGGCCGGCACCACCCGCAAGGCACTGCGTTGCACGATATCGACACGCACGATTGCGGAAATCTCTTCCTGCCACAATTGCAGCAGGCGGTCATAATAATGAGATTTGATCCAGCCTTTCAGGAAAAGCGTTGGGACGGAAAGGCGCACGACGCCAGTGGTAACCTCTTCAAGAGAAACCCGCGCAAACCAGGAATTGAATACCTCTTCGCTCAGTTCCGCCTGAAGCCGCAGCCGAACCCGATCCCAGGATTTGGCGCCATCCATGGCACCCTCCTTGCTCGTGGTGGCTTCTGGCTTGCTTGTGGCTCTTTTCGCCGCCCCTGATGACATATTCCGCATATCCTCTGAAACGTCCGACCCGGGATGCCTGTACAGCCGCCAGTTACCGATTGGTAACGTCAGCTTTCAGAGCCCGGTCAGACATGATTGTCCGCAATTTTTTTTAGTCCGGCGTCGCCGCCATCTTTCGCCTGTCGTCGTATTCAGTCGTGCCGTTCCCGCCTCCGTTTTCAGACACGCATGTGCCGTACCGAAAAATCAGTACGCCCCTTCACACCCTGTTAGTACGCCAGGTCTTCCCAGCCCCCGAGAAGGGACTGGACCGGGCTTGACGTCGACAGGCCGGTAATTTGACACAAAGCTTCCAAACGCTGACAACGGCCATTGCAGCCATCCGCTCATCCAAGTCACTCATGTCGGCTTGTCGGGTCGCCCCGTCCGAAAACAGAAGTTACATAAGCAAAATTATCCGGCAACAGCTTTTCATGGCGGCTTCCGAATTCGCGGCTCGAACCGGTCCAAATGGAAATTTTCGAATCCGAATTGACTCGGCGGAAATCGTTGAGACTCAATGTCTTTAACGCACTGGCAGCACCTATTCCCCTAAGGGAAGCAAATGCGGCCAAAATTTTTTTTGCGACGCATCTTGACTCTCACAGATCAGATAAAAATCCGGGTCCGGTCATTTCGCTTATAGTTAACGAATTGTAAACAAAGGGGAAATCGAGTCGCAACCAGCAGGTCTGACTCCCAACCTCCAACAGGCCGAAATTGGGCGAAAATTGGGACTAAATGTGGACATTGCGGTGGTCAGCGTATGATTCAAGGGCGGCGGCAATACGTTCTGATAAAAAAAACCCGGCGCTATGGCCGGGTTAAAAGCAAATTGCAGAAAGATTGCAGATCAGGCTAGTGCTTTGATCCTGCTGGAAAGCCTGGAAACCTTGCGCGAGGCCGCATTGGCGTGGACGATGCCCTTCTGGGCTGCCCGGATGATCTCAGGCTGGGCCGCCTTCAGCGCGTCCTGGGCTGATTTCTGATCGCCTGCCTCAATCGCTTCTTCGACGGTACGAATATAAGAGCGCATGCGGGTGCGGCGGGTCTTGTTGACCTCCGTCTGTTTGATCATTTTTCGTGTGGCCTTTTTGGCCGAGGCTGTATTGGCCATAAATCCAATTCCATTTTTTCGGTTGTTCGGCGTTTCTGTGGTTTCGGCGCCTGGGTCCTGATCCGGCATATCGCACGAAAGTCAGGCGTGAACGCAAATTGCGGCCGCATGGACCGCAGAATTTGCAGTTTCTATAGTCGCAGTTCCGGCCAAGGTCAACGGCAGATTGGCATGCCAGAGGGTAAAACCGCCGAAGCCGCTTGACCGCCCGGAGTGCAGAGCCTACCGGCATGCCTCATGCTTGCTTTCGTGACGGCTATCTTTTTCCTGATCATAACTCCGGGCCCTGGTGTGCTGTCCGCCGCCGGCGTTGGCTCAGGTTTTGGTTTCCGGCCCGGCCTGGTCTATGTGACGGGCCTGTTTTTCGGCACCAATCTGGTTGCCCTTGCCGTTGTTTTCGGTCTGGCGGGACTTGTCCTGGCTGAGCCGTATGTGCGCACAATCCTGCTGCTCGCCTCAACGGCCTATCTGTTTTACCTGGCCGGCCGGATCGCATTTTCCGGCAGCCGGGTCGCTTTTATCGAAACCGGGAAAGCGCCGGGAATCGGCGGCGGTATTCTGCTGCAGGTCCTCAACCCCAAGGCCTACGCCGTCAATACGGCATTTTTTTCCGGTTTTGGTTTCCTGCCTTCCAGCCTGGTTGCCGAAGTGGCGATCAAGTTCGTCATCATCAATGCAATCTGGATCCCGATCCATCTGCTGTGGCTTTATGCCGGCGTGATCCTGAAAAGGCTCGCCCTTCAGCCGCGCACCCATCGCGCCATCAATATCGCCATGGCGGCGGCGATGCTGGCCGTTGTCGGCCTGGCGCTGGCATCGGGAATAGTCTGAAGATTTATCTTCAGGCCCCACGGCGCCCGGTTTTTGTGCCGAAAGAGGCGGCGAGACGGTGCCGTCCTTCGCTTTTGAAAGCCTTATTTGTTCTTGAACTGGGGTTCCCGCTTGGCATTGAAGGCAGCCATGCCTTCTTTCTGATCCTCGGTCGCAAACAGTGACTGGAACAGCCGGCGCTCAAACCGGATACCTTCCGCAAGCGTCGTTTCAAAGGCGCGGTTGACGCACTCCTTGGCCATCATGACCGCCGGCATGGAAAAGCCTGCGATCTTCTGCGCCGCCTTGACGGCTTCTTCCAGCAGGTCGGAGGCTGGCACAATGCGCGATACCAGCCCGCAGCGTTCGGCTTCCTCGGCGTCCATCATGCGGCCGGTCAGACAAAGGTCCATCGCCTTCGCCTTGCCGATGAAACGGGTCATGCGCTGGCTGCCGCCGGCGCCGGGAATCACGCCAAGATTGATTTCCGGCTGGCCGAATTTTGCATTGTCGGCTGCAATGATAAAATCGCACATCATGGCCACTTCGCATCCGCCGCCCAGCGCATAACCGGCAACGGCTGCAATCACCGGCTTGCGGCAATGCGTCAGCCGGCTCCAGTCGCCGATAAAGTCGTGCTTGTAGGTGTCGACGAAATTGAGCTCCGCCATCTGCTTGACGTCGGCGCCGGCGGCAAACGCCTTCTCTGATCCCGTCAGCACGATCGCGCCGATCTTGTCATCGGCCTCATAGCCGTCAAGCGCCTCGTTCAGTTCGCTGATCAGTGCGCCGGAAAGGGCATTCAGCGCGTCAGGCCGGTTCAGGGTGATCAGGCCCGCATGGCCCCGTGTCTCGACAATAATGTTTTCGTAAGCCATTAGGCGCATGTCCCCTGATGTCCGTTGTCCATTCGATACCGGTAATGGCAAGCGACACAGGCTGCAAGGTTTTGCAGCCGCGTGCGCATCAAATTGAACAGCGGCCGATGGCCTGTTATGCCAGTTCCGAGATCGCCGTTTTTGCCAGTTGGAGGACCAGGGCATGAAAAGCATCGATATGAAAAACTGGCCACGGGCAAGCCAGTTCGCCTTCTTCCGGCAATATGCCAACCCGCACTATGCCCTGACGGCGCGCATCGACGTCACCCGCCTGATGGTTGAAGACCGGCAGGCCGGCATTTCCGTCTTCAACGGCGCGCTCTACGCCATCATGGCCGCCGCCAACGCCGTGCCGGAACTGCGCACCCGGTTCTCCGGCGAGGAAGTGCACGAGCATGAGATGGTGCATGCCTCTGTCACGGTGCCGATCGAAGGCGACCGGTTTGCCTTCTGCGACATCCCGTTCGCCCCCGCCTGGGGGCAATTCGATCAGAATTGCCGGCAGGTGATCGACGCCGCCCGGCAGCAGGTCGAACTGAACAACAATGTCGCCGGCAAGCAGGAATGGACCTATCTCACCTGCCTGCCCTGGGTGCATTTCACCGCCATGACCCATCCGGTTGACGGGCCGGACGATTGCATACCCCGCATTGCCTGGGGGAAGATCGAGCCTGATGCCGGACGCTGGTTCATGCCGGTCGCCATCCAGGTGCATCACGCCCTCGTGGATGGCCGCCATGTGGGGCAGTTTTTCCAAGCACTTGAAGATCGAATGGAGCGTCCGCTTCAGGCGAAAAACGGGGAATCGGAATGAAAGCGCTGATCTTCGATGTTTTCGGAACCGTGGTCGACTGGCGCACCGGCGTCGCCGATATGGCGGCGGAAATGTTCCTGAGCCGGAATATCGATATCGATCCGTATCAGTTCGCTGCCGCCTGGCGGGCGGAGTATGACCCGGCGATGGAAAAGATCCGCGCCGGCAATCGCGGTTATGTGCGGCTCGATATCCTGCACCGGGAAAATCTCGATCGCGTGCTGGCCGGCTACGGGCTCGAACAGCATTTTGACGAGCCTGCCCGCGCCGACTTCAACCGCGCCTGGGAAAAGCTGCCGCCCTGGCCCGATTCCGTTGCCGGCCTGACAGCGCTGAAGGCCCGTTACGCCATTGCGCCCTGCTCCAACGGGTCGCTTTCGCTGATGACCTGGCTGGCGAAATTCGGCGGCCTGCCCTGGGACGTCATTCTCGGCGCGGAGATTGCCGGCAATTACAAGCCCAACCGCGAAGTCTACCTCGCCTCCGCGGCAGCGCTCGGTCTCGACCCGTCCGAGGTGATGATGGTGGCGGCGCACAATAACGATCTGGCCAGCGCCCGGAAGGCCGGCCTGAAGGCGGCGTTTATCCCGCGGCCGGCAGAACACGGGCCCGGCCAGACCAGCGATCTGCAGGCGACGGACGGCTGGGACGTGGTGGCGGCGGACCTGCAGGATCTGGCGGTCAGGCTTGGATGCTGATTCCAGGAGCTATCTCTGACAGCGCGGGCAGTAGAATGTCGAGCGGCCCGACTGGACAATCCGGCTGATCAAACCGCCGCAGCCCTCGTGCCGGCAGGGTTCGCCCTCCCGGTCATAGGCGGCGAAAGTGTGCTGGAAATAGCCCAGCTCGCCATTGGCCTGGACGTGATCGCGCAGCGACGAACCGCCTGCGGCAATCGCCTCGGCGATGACAGAGCGGATTTCGCCCGTCAGCCGCTCCAGCCTGACGCTTGGCTCGCCGCCGCGGGTCACCAGGGTACGGGCCAGCCGGCGCGGCGAGATCTGTGCCCGCCACAGCGCCTCGCAGACATAGATATTGCCCAGCCCGGCAATCAGCTTCTGGTCCAGCAGCACGGCCTTGACCGGCGATTTGCGGGCCGCCATGCCTTGCGCCAGAATATCGGCGCTCATGGCGTTGCCGGTCGGCTCGACACCCAGATGGGCAATCAGCGCATGATCGTCCAGTTCATCGGTCGCAGTCAGCGTCATGAATCCGAAACGGCGCGGATCGTTGTAGATGATCGCCGGGCCGTCTTTCAGGGTCAGCATCACATGATCGTGCGCCGCCGCCTTGCCGCGTGCCGCGTGGAAGGCCGCTGCCGCCACCGGGTCGCCATGATCAATCCGGAAAGAGCCGGACATGCCAAGATGCATGATCAGCGTCTCGCCGCCTTGAAGATCCGCCAGCAGATATTTCGCCCGCCGGCGCAGCGCCAATATGCGCTGTCCCGTCAGCCGCTCGGCGAACCGGTCGGGAAACGGAAACCGCAGATCGGGCCGCCGCGCTTCCGCCTTTTCTATCAATGCGCCTTCCATATCAGGGGCCAGGCCGCGGCGGACTGTCTCAACTTCCGGAAGTTCTGGCATGGAAAATCCCCGTTTTCCGCGGTTTCCGACAATCGAACCAACCCCGCTTGGTGATCCCTGCGGGCCAGTACGACCATGGTGGCGATATCCACCTTTCGGTATGGTGTTTATGGCATTATCTAATATGAGCAAACCGGATCGCTGCGGTCCGGCCTGATTTTAGGGTTTCCGATGAACGAAACAACCGACTTCGGCTATCGCAAGGTGGCGCTGGACGACAAGCAGCCGCTGGTTGACGACATCTTCCATTCGGTTGCCGGGCGTTACGATCTGATGAACGACCTGATGTCGGGCGGCCTGCACCGGGTGTGGAAGGATGCCGCCATATCCTGGCTGTCGCCGCCAAAAAGCGGCAAAACCGGCAAACCCTGGTCGCTGGTCGACGTTGCCGGCGGGACCGGCGATGTCGCCATGCGGGTCGCCGCCCGCACCGGCCACAGCGCCGCGATCACCGTCGCCGATATCAACGGCTCGATGCTGGAGGTCGGCCGCGCCCGGGCTGAAAAGAAGGGCCTCACCGGCCTGCGTTTCGTGGAAGCCAATGCCGAGGCCCTGCCGTTCGGTGACGCTTCGTTCAACGCCTATACGATTGCCTTCGGCATTCGAAACGTGCCGCGCATCCAGCTCGCACTGGAGGAAGCCTGGCGGGTGCTGAAATATGGCGGCCGTTTCATCTGTCTGGAATTTTCTCAGGTCGACGTGCCGATGTTCGACAAGGTTTACGAGGCCTATTCCTTCAATGCGATCCCGGTGCTTGGCCAGGTGTTCGCCAACGATCCGGACTCTTATCAATATCTGGTGGAATCGATCCGCAAATTCCCGAACCAGGACCAATTTGCAACAATGATCGGGCAGGCCGGATTTTCCCGCGTCAGTTACCGCAACCTGTCCGGCGGCATCGCCGCGATCCATTCCGGATGGAAGATCTGAAATGATGGTTAGGGCTGATCCATTGTTTCAATCGCTGGTTCCGCGTGGATGCTCCTCGTCATCCCCGGACTTGTTCCGGGGATCCATCTTTCCGGAGCGCACGATTGCGGCTCGCGTACCGGTTTGGATTGCCGGGACAAGCCCGGCAATGACGAAGAAGGATGGGACCATTCATCCCCCTGTCGAATTGCGGCGGGTCGTCTCTTGACAGCCATCGTTTCCTATATCCGCCTTGCCCGGGCCGGCCTCACTCTGGCCCGCGCCGGCGCGACCGGCTTCATCGATGCCGACGACCTGCCGCCCGGCCCGCGCCGGCTGGTCCGTCTGGCACGCCGGCTGGAGCCGCGCGGCCTGGATGATACGGCCCGCGGCGAACGGCTGAGCATCGCGCTCAACCGGCTTGGGCCGTCTTATGTCAAGCTTGGCCAGTTTCTCGCCACCCGGCCCGATATTGTCGGTATCGACATGGCCAGGGCGCTGTCGGGCCTGAAGGACGACATGCCGCCCTTTTCCATGGCTGAGGCGCGGGCGATCATCGCCGCCAATCTCAACCAGTCGGCGGATGATCTGTTTGAGGAATTTTCCGAACCGGTTGCAGCAGCCTCGATCGCCCAGGTGCACTGGGCAAGGATCCGCAATCCTCATGAAAAACGGCCTGTCGAAGGACAGCCGGCTTCTGTTGACGAAAACAGATCTGCCGATGGTGAGGCCGGCGGGGCGAAGGACACGGACGCCGCCGAGACGGCAGACACGGACACTGTTGCCGGACCTGATCATGCGCCGGGCGCGCCGGCCTTTGGACCGGTCTTTGGAGATGCGGAAGAGAGGCCGGCGGTCGCCGTCAAGGTTCTGCGGCCCGATGTGCGCCGCCGCTTCATGCGCGATCTGACGACCTTCTATGCTGCAGCCCGGCTGATTGAAAGAGTGTCGCCGGAGGCGCGGCGGCTGAAGCCGGTTGCCGTGGTGCAGATCCTGGAACGGTCGGTGGTCCTTGAAATGGATCTCAGGCTGGAAGCGGCGGCGCTGTCTGAAATGTCCGACAATACCGCCGGCGAGGAAGATTTCCGCGTGCCCGATGTCGACTGGCGGCTGACCGGGCGCGACGTTCTGGTAACGGAATGGATTGACGGCATCAGGATGAAGGATCTCGATGCCATCGATGAGGCAGGCCATGGGCGGGAAAAGATCGCCGCATCGATCGTGCAGTCGTTTCTGCGCCACGCGCTGCGCGACGGATTTTTCCATGCCGACATGCATGAGGGCAACCTGTTCATCGATCATCAGGGCCATCTCGTCGCCGTCGATCTGGGCATCATGGGCCGGCTTGGCCACAAGGAGCGGCGGTTCCTGGCGGAGATCCTGTTCGGCTTCATCCGCCGCGATTATCAGCGCATCGCCGAGGTTCATTTCGAGGCGGGATACGTCCCGGCGATCCATTCGGTTGAGGATTTCGCTCAGGCGCTTCGGGCGATCGGCGAGCCAATCCACGGCCAGCGCGCCAGCGACATCTCGATGGCCAAATTGCTCGGCCTGCTGTTTGAAATCACCGACCTGTTCGACATGGAGACACGGCCGGAACTGATCATGCTGCAAAAGACCATGGTGGTGGTGGAGGGCGTTGCCCGCCAGCTTGATCCTGAGTTCGACATGTGGGCGGCAGCGGAACCGGTCGTCAGCCAGTGGATGACCCGCCATATCGGCCCGGTCGGCCAGGTCGAACAGGCCGCCCGCGGGCTCTCCGCATTTGGCCGGCTGGCCGGGCAGTTGCCGGAACTGGCAAGCCGCGCGGAACGTCTGTCTGCGGAACTGGACCGGATGAGCGGCGAGGGCCTGAGGCTCGACGCGGAAACCATCCATGCGGTGGCAAAAGCGGAAAGCCGCCACAATCGCAGCGAAAGGGTGGCGCTCTGGCTGATTGCCCTGTCCGCTGTCATTATCGCCGGCTCTCTGGTTCTGCTATGAAGCCGGTTCTGTTAAGGGGATTGCCATGAATACGCTGAACGGCAAGAAAATCCTGTTGATCATCGGCGGCGGCATTGCCGCCTACAAGGTGCTGGAACTGATCCGCCGCCTGAGGGAACGCGGCGCGGGCGTGCGCGCGGTGATGACCGATGCCGCGCAGCATTTCGTCACGCCGCTTGCCGTCGGCGCGCTGACCAGCGAGCGTGTCTATCAGGACCTGTTCGATCTCAACGACGAACAGGAGATCGGCCATATCCGCCTGTCGCGCGAGGCAGACCTGCTGGTGGTCGCGCCGGCAACAGCCGATCTGCTCGCCAAGATGGCCAACGGCCTGTGCAACGATCTGGCTTCAAACGTGCTGATGGCGACCGACAAGCCGGTGCTGGCCGCACCCGCCATGAACCCGTTCATGTGGAACCATCCGGCAACCGTGCGCAATGTGGCGCAACTGGTCCGCGACGGCATCATTTTTGTTGGCCCGGAGGCCGGCGAGATGGCTGAAAGCGGCGAAGCCGGCATGGGCCGCATGGCCGAGCCGATGACAATTCTGGCGGCGATCGAGGCGCATCTCGGCAAACCCTCCGGCGCGCTGGCCGGCAGACACGTCATCGTCACCTCCGGCCCGACCCATGAGCCGATCGACCCGGTGCGGTATATCGCCAACCGCTCGTCGGGCCGTCAGGGCCATGCGATTGCCGGCGCTTTCGCCCGGGCCGGCGCGGATGTGACTTTGGTCAGCGGTCCGGTCGAAATCCCGCCGCCGGCCGGCGTGAATGTGATTGCGGTCGAAACCGCCAGGCAGATGTCTGAGGCTGTCGAAGCGGCCCTGCCCGCCGATATTGCCGT
>CAMYKZ010000041.1 GCA_947259045.1 uncultured Afifella sp. | reverse complement strand
GCGATCATTTTCCAGTTCGCCCTGATCGGCACCGACTATGTCGCGCGCGGCATCACCATGCCGATCTGGGCCCGGCCGATCGTCGGCGGCATCCTGATCGGCGCAATCGCAGTGTTTTTTCCCGATATTCTGGGCGTCGGTTATGAAACGACCGATGCAGCTCTGAAAGCATCATTGCCGATCAGTCTGTTGCTGGCGCTTCTGGTTGCCAAGACGGCAGCGACTGCAATCACGCTCGCATCGCGGTTTGGCGGCGGCATATTTTCCCCTGCCCTCTATCTCGGCGCCATGACCGGTGGCGCGTTCGGCCTGATTGCCGCAAGCGTGTTTCCCGACATGGCATCAAGCGAAGGCCTTTATGCCATCATCGGAATGGCCGCGGTGGCGGCCGCCGTGATCGGCGCGCCCATTTCCACGACAATGATCGTCTTTGAACTGACCGGCGGCTATGCTCTGACGATCGCCCTGTTGTTTACGGTCTCGATCGCAGTCGGCCTTTCCCATGCCGTCAATGGCCGCTCCTATTTCCACTGGCAGCTGGAAAGCCGCGGCCTGTTTGTTTCCGACGGACCGCACCGATACCTGTTCAGAACCCTGCGTGTCCGCGATTTCCTTGAAGCGCTGCAGGATAACGAAGAACCCGAACCGTTTGATCCCGGTGAAGGCAATCCCTATCTGCGCCCCGGCGATACGCTGGAAACAGCACTTCGCATGTTCGACAATAGCGGCGAGAGCACTATTCCCGTTGTCGATACCGACGATCCGACGAAAATTATCGGCCGCGCCGGTCAGGTTCGCGCGTTGCGCTTCTTCAACCGCGCGCTGATCGACCTGAGCGTCGAGGAGCACCGCTGATCAAAGCGCCTTATGCCCCTGCGGCAATCGGCCAATCGTTATTCTGGCATCCAGCCCTGATAAAGCGGGTGATCTTGCATGATCGGCAGCACGACCGGCACGCTCTGCCGTCGTCGATCGAACTGGCTTCGGAAAAACCGTACCGGCGGCAGAAATCGCGCCGCGCCGCAAAATCCCGTGCGAACGCGCCTTCTACCGACACCCGGTCCGACAGCTCGATCAGCGACCTGGCATGCGGCGATTGTGCCAACACCGATCCGTTTGCCTTCGCTCATCCGGACCCGCTACCCGTTCAGATGCTGATAGAAAAACGCCAGCGTGCGGGCCCAGGCAAGCTCTGCATCGTCTTCATCGTAGCGGGCCCCGGTCGGGTTGGCGAAAGCATGGTTGGCCCTGTACCAGTGAACGGTCAATTGATCGGCCTTTCCGGCTTTTTCCATTTCACGGCTGAATTTGCCGACCATCTGCGGGTTGATCGAACGGTCTTCAGTGCCGAAATGACCGAGTACGGGCGCTCCCAGACCTGCCAGTTCATCTGCACTTTTATTGACCCGGCCATAATAGACAACTGCCGCATCCACCTGGACTGCAATCGCGGTATCGAGCGACCAGCCGCCACCGAAACACCAGCCCAGCGTGGCGACCTTGCCATTCGACGCCTCATGGGCTTTCAGAAAATTGACCACCGATACGAGCGCATCCGTTGCCCGATCCGCGTCAAGCGCCTTGATCAGCGCCCGTGCTTCGTCGGCGTTGGCTGCAACCTGTCCGTCGTAGAGATCCACTGCAAGCGCGATGAAACCCTGTTTGGCCAGATCGGCGGCCACTGATTTGATCTGGTCGTTCAGCCCCCACCATTCATGGATCAGCACGATCGCAGGCGCCGGCAGGGTCTCCGGCATGGCAATGACGCCAAGCGCCTTTCTGCCGGACCGGGTTTCGATCTGAACCGGTTCCAGTCTGGCCGCCTGGGCTGCCGCCAGTTCCGGAAACGCCAGCACGGTTGCAAGCGGCAGGCTGGCTGCCCCGGCCAGAAAGGCGCGCCGGTCGGTCTCGCTCAGTTCAATGGGCGGCAGCTCCGTATTGGTTCCGCACCCGTCAATCGTGCACATTGTTCGTTTTCCAGCCGATAAATTCGTTCAATCACAGGCAATCAGACCGATTTTGCCGTATTTGGCAAGAAAGATGTCGATCGGCTGATCCGGTCGCTCGCTTCGCGGCCTGCCCTGCACTATCTTGAAGCTTTGACGAATCGGCTGAAGATGACAAAAATTGCTCGAATGTCCGATAGGGAGACGCCAGTGCCTCAGCCTGGCGGAATCGCCGCGCGCGCGGCCGCGGCCGCCAGGCCGGCCGTCTATCTGGACGGGCTCAATCCGGAGCAGCGCCAGGCTGTTGAAACCACTGACGGCCCGGTTCTGGTGCTTGCCGGGGCCGGTACCGGCAAGACACGGGTTCTGACAACCCGGATCGCCCATCTGCTGGCAACCGACCGCGCCTTTCCTTCGCAGATCCTTGCCGTGACCTTTACCAACAAGGCGGCACGGGAAATGAAACTGCGCATCTGCCGGCTGATCGGTGAAGGCATGGCGGAAGGCATGCCGTGGCTCGGCACATTCCACTCCATCGGCGTCAAGATCCTGCGCCGTCACGCGGAGCTGGTCGGCCTGAAATCCGATTTCACGATTCTCGATACCGACGATCAGATCCGGCTGCTCAAACAATTGATCCAGGCCGCCAATATCGATGAGAAACGCTGGCCGGCGCGCCAGCTCGCCTCCGCAATCGACAGCTGGAAGAACCGCGGGCTGGCGCCCGACAAGGTTCCCGATGGCGAAGCCTATGCCTATGCCAACGGCAAGGGACGGGAACTGTACCAGGACTATCAGCAGCGGCTGAAGGTGCTGAACGCAGCCGATTTTGGCGATCTGCTGACGGAATGCCTGCGGCTTTTCCGGCAACACCCGGATGTTCTGGCGGAATTCCAGAACCGTTTCCGCTACATTCTGGTGGACGAATATCAGGATACCAATGTCGCCCAATATCTGTGGCTTCGTCTGCTTGCCCAGCCGAAAGATGACGGGTCGGGGAATCGGACGAGCAATATCTGCTGTGTCGGCGACGACGATCAGTCGATCTATGGCTGGCGCGGCGCCGAGGTCGACAACATTTTGCGCTTCGACAAGGATTTCCCGGGTGCTGCCGTTATCCGGCTGGAGCGCAATTACCGTTCCACCGGCCATATCCTGGCGGCAGCCTCCGGCCTGATCGCCCATAATGAAGGCCGCCTCGGCAAGACTTTGTTTGCCGAGAGTTCCGACATGGGCGACAAGGTCCTTGTCTCGTCGGGCTGGGATTCCTCTGAAGAAGCCCGGGCCATCGGCGAGGATATCGAACAGCGCCAGCGCCAGGGACATTCGCTCAACGAGATCGCCATTCTGGTCCGCGCCTCGTTCCAGATGCGTGAATTCGAAGACCGCTTTGTCACCCTCGGGCTGAATTACCGGGTTATCGGCGGCCCGCGGTTTTTCGAACGGATGGAGATCCGCGACGCGCTCGCCTATCTGCGCGCAACCGTCAATCCGGCCGATGATCTGGCTTTTGAGCGCATCGTCAACACGCCCAAGCGCGGCCTTGGCGCGGCAACAATCCAAATCATTCATGCCCATGCCCGCGCCCGCGGCATTCCGCTGACTGCGGCGACTGCCGAACTTGTCGCATCTGAAGAATTGAAGCCGAAGCAGCGCGGGACATTGGATGAACTGCTGAAGAATTTCGCCCGCTGGTCCGATCAGATCGACCGCATGAGCCATACCGATTTGGCTGAAATAATCCTGGAGGAATCCGGCTACACGGAAATGTGGCAGCTTGACCGTTCGGCAGACGCGCCGGGCCGGCTGGAAAACCTCAAGGAACTCATCAACACGATGGGCGAGTATGAGTCGCTGGCCGGCTTTCTGGAACATGTCAGCCTGGTGATGGATACCGATGCGGGCGCTGAAGAAGAGGCCGTGTCGATCATGACCTTGCATTCCGCCAAGGGTCTGGAGTTCGATATTGTCTACCTGCCGGGCTGGGAAGAAGGCCTGTTTCCGCACCAGCGTTCGATCGATGAAAGCGGCCGCGCCGGACTGGAGGAAGAGCGCCGCCTCGCTTATGTCGGCCTGACGCGGGCGCGCCGGCATGCTTCGGTCTGGTTCGTCGCCAACAGGCGCATTCACGGGCTCTGGCAATCCACGATCGCATCCCGGTTTGTCGACGACCTGCCGGAAGATCATGTCGAAGTGGCCGAACCGGCATCTTACGGCGGTTATGGTGCTGGCGGGTCAGGCGGTTACGGCACGTCGCGCTTCGATGACATGGAACCCTTCAACTCCGCGTACCGCACACCGGGCTGGCAGCGGGCGCAAAACAATCGCGGGCGCACCGACCCGCGCGCGAAACAGCCTTCAGCCCGACGCCAGCCTCTGACGATTGAAGGCGAACTCGTCGCCCGCAGCGTGATCGGCGGCGAAAGCCTTTACGGAGTTGGAGAGCGCATCTTCCATCAGAAATTCGGCTATGGAACAATTGCGACGATTGACGGCAACAAGCTGACGATCGATTTCGAAAAGGCGGGCCGCAAGAAGGTCCTGGATTCCTTCGTCGAGACAGTTTGATTTGCGGCGGTTCCGGGCGCCATTCTGATTTCGCTTCATCCAGTCACCGATGCGCTCCACGGAACGTTACGTCCTCAGCGCTGTGCGTCCTGCTGCCCGGATATACCGGAATCAAAATTAGCAGTTGATTCAATGTTTTTTACTACAATTCGAGCGTGTACCGGCCCGATATGAACACCGGTTCAATATCGGACGAACAAGAAGAACAACAAGAGAAATCCATTGCCCGTGCTGAACCTCTGCCCTCGCGCAATCCCAGGTCTTTCGGCAAATCCCGCTTACATCGAAAACGGGGCTAAGGCCTGGTGACCGGAAAATCGACCAAAGCGTTCCGTGAAAACGAGGCGAGCTTTGGCGCAGCTTTTGCGACGGCTCCCCATGGAATGGGGTTGGTGAATCTGGAGGGCCGCTGGCTGAAAGCCAACGCCGCGCTGTGCAGGATAACCGGATATTCGGAGGCGGAACTTCAGGAGACCGATTTCCGGACGGTAACCCATCCCGATGATCTTGAGCGCGATCTTGAACTCATGGATCAGATGATCTCAGGCGCTATTCCATCGTTTCAGATCGAGAAGCGCTACATCCGCAAGGACGGCAAAGTGATCCCGATATTGCTCAGCGTTGCGCTGATCCGGGACGAAAACGGCCAGCCGCTCCATACGGTTTCGCAGATACTGGACCTCAGCCGCCAGAAAGAAGCGGAAGAAAGACTGGTCCAATCGCAGAAAATGGAAGCCGTCGGGCAACTGACTGGCGGACTTGCCCATGATTTCAACAATCTGCTGGCCATAATTCTTGGAAACCTTCAACTTCTGGAACGACAAATTTCAGACAATGATACAGCCCACCGCAGGGCCAGGTCTGCCATCGAGGCCGCGCAACGCGGCGCGCAACTGACGCAAAGGCTTCTGGCATTTTCCCGTCGACAGATCCTGCAGGCGGAAGTCAGTGATCCCAACGCCAGAATTCTCAATCTGACCGAATTGCTGCAGAGATCAATCGGCGAAAACATCATGCTCACAACGGATCTGTCCAGTGACGGATGGATGATCAATGTCGATGCAAACCAGATGGAAATGGCAATCCTGAACCTTGCCGTAAACGCCCGCGATGCGATGCCCGACGGCGGCGAATTGACGATCGCGACATCAAATGTCACGCTCGATGCCGAATTTGCCGAGGCGGCTCAGGACGTCAGGCCGGGTGAATATGTCGCCGTTTCCGTATCCGATTCCGGCACCGGAATCCCCGCCGATGTTATCGACAATGTGTTTGAACCGTTTTTCACGACAAAGGATGTCGGCGAAGGCAGTGGCCTCGGTCTGAGCATGGTGTTCGGTTTTGCGAAGCAATCCAACGGCCATATCGATATTCAGAGCGTGGAAGAGTACGGAACCACCGTGACAATCTATCTGCCGCGCGAAAGGAGGGGTGTTGCGCAGGCGAAACCCGGTTTTGGCGCCGGTAAAAAGCAACTCCCAACCGGACGTGAAACGGTGCTTGTCGTCGATGACAATGCTTGCGTACGTGATGTCACGGTAACAATGCTGGAAGATCTCGGATACCAGGTCGAGCAGGCCGGGGACGGCATCGAAGCCCTTTCGCTGCTTGGCCGCCAAAGCGACATTGCGCTCGTTTTGACCGACATTATCATGCCCAACGGCATGACCGGCGCAGATCTTGCGGCCGTGGCGCAGGTCAAATTTCCCCACCTCCGTTTCATTCTCACATCCGGTTTTGCAGACCCCTCGGTGCTCAGCCGGATTGAGCATCTGGTTGTTTGCGCATTTATTTCGAAACCGTTTCAGATGTCCGAACTGGCCAAGGTTGTACGCGATGTACTCGATGAGACAACCCGATCCGATGAATCGGCAGCCTGATGCGGCATCTCAGGAAACGTCCGCAAAGCACATGAAATAGTTCACTTTCCGTTTCTCAATTCAGTTAAATTCACACGAAATCGAAAACATGGTCCAAATCAACCTCTGGTAATGGTTCTGCAGCCGGCAACAACGCTGCGGAAGATCTGGGGTTTCATATGCGTTTCATTTCAAATGCTCTCGTCTTAATCGTGCTTGCCGGTTTTTCCGGAAACGCGGAAGCCAAATCGTTTCAGGACATGTTCAAGTCGAACCGCGGTTTCGAAGGCGATGCGCTGGAATTCCTGCAGAGTCTTGATTACCGGCAAGGCCGCATCGAACTTGCCAATGGCGTCGTCATGGACGTGCCGCGGAACTTCTATCTGCTCGGCGAATCCGATGCCCGCGCGGTGATGGAAGATGCATGGGGAAACCCTCCCGATGACAACACGATGGCCATGCTGTTTCCGATCCAGGTCACGCCGCTGTCCGATAATGTCTGGGGCATCGAGGTGACGTTTGAGAGTACCGGGCTTGTCAGCGATGACGACGCAGACACGGCCGATTATGATGCTGTCCTGAAACAGATGCGTGCCGACGCGCGCGACAGCAACGCCTGGATGAAACAGAACGGCTACCAGACGACATCCGATATCCAGTGGGCATCGGAGCCATTCTATGATGCGCAAAACAAGGTCGTTCACTGGGCACAGCGCATCGTCTGGGGCGATAAATCGGATTCCCTGAACTATAATGTCCGGTTCCTTGGCCGGTATGGCGTTCTCAATCTGAATTATATTGCCGACATGAAAGCCCTGCCGGTGATCAGGAACTCGGTGTCGAAGGTCGTCCAGGTGGCTTCGTTCCAGGAAGGATACCGGTATGAGGATTACACCGGCGGCTGGTTTGATTCCGCAGCCGGTATCGGCATTGCCGGGCTGGTTGCGGGCAAGGCCGCATCCAAGGTCGGCTTTTTTGCCGTCGCGCTGGTCCTGCTGAAGAAATTCTGGTTCCTGCTGCTGGCGCCCGTTGCCTTCTTCGGAAAACTGTTCAGACGCACCTGAAGACCGAAGGCATGAAGTCGAAGATGACAAGGCGCGTCCGATGGCGCCGCCGCCTCACCTGACGCCGGATTATCGGTTCACCACCACTCAGAACTCATCTAAGCTCTGGCCATGCCAGGCGAGCCATCCATCCTGATCGTCGGCGCCGGACCGGTCGGCCTGACGGCGGCGCTTGAGCTGGCGCGGCGCGGATACAGGCCACGGATCATTGACCGCGGCAGCGGGCCGACGCCGGAGCACGAATCCCGGGCGCTCGGCATTCATGGCCGGACCCTGGACCTGTTGCAGACCTCCGGCGTCACGCAGGCACTGATTGCGGCGGGAAACCGGGTCGACCGCATCGAAATCCGCCGCCGTGGCCGGGCCGTCGCGCAGGTCGAACTGGCAATGCCCGGCATCGGCCATTCCTGCATCCTCGTGCTGCCACAGGGAACGACGGAACGGATCCTGGAACAGGCTCTGCTGGCGTTTGAGATTGCCGTGGAGCGGCAGACCGAGTGCACAGGTCTTGACCTGAACGGTCCTGATGCGGCCGCTTCTGTGACACACAATGGCGTGACCGAAACGATGCACTGCGACTATGTGCTCGGCGCCGACGGAGCCCACAGCACGGTTCGCGAGGCGGCCGGGATCGCCTTTGCCGGTGAGGAAACCGAACCGCAGACCTTCGGACTTGTCGATGCGGTTTTGGCCGAGCCGGTGGACCCGGCAAGGTTTGTCATGAACCTCCTGCCCGATGGCGCGCTGGTGCGCATTCCAATCAACGATCGTCTTGTCCGCTATATCAGCAACCGGCCGGATGTCGGCACTGTCATTCCCGACAGCGAACCGGTCGGCGAGGTTGTCTGGAGTTCATCGTTCAGGATCGCCTACCGGCATGTGGAAACGTTCCAGAGCGGACCGGTCTTTCTGATGGGTGACGCGGCGCATGTTCATTCGCCTGCCGGCGGCCGCGGCATGAATCTCGGCATGGAGGATGCGGCCTGGTTTGCCTGGGCGCTGGAAGAAAACCGGCTTGACAGTTACAGCGCGGACCGCCTGCCCTATGCCGTGCGTACGCTGAAATTCAGCCGTGCCGGTACCGGCCAGATTACCGGCGCGACCCGGTTCCGGAATTCGGTCGCGGCATTGCTCGCACCGTGGCTTCTACGCATCCCGCTGGTTCGTCGGCTCGCCGTGCGCAATATCCTGGCACTCGACACGCCATTGCCGCCGTGGATCGGCCGACCTGAGATTGAGGCTTGATCATCGCCCGCAGGCGCCCCTATGAGTGAACCTCACATGCGATTGTAATCGGGACAGAATGGTATGAGTGCGACGGTCCGGCTGGCGGCGGCATTTCCTGAGGCCCGGCGGATCGCCGAATTTCTCGAACGTGACTTCGCCGACGACGGCATTGCGGTTTCGCTGTGTGAGGGCCCCGATACCTGGCTCGCCGAAGCCTGGTTCCCGCAACATGGCTGCGATGAGGCCCGGCGCCTTGTCCTCAATTGCCTGGGCGGCGATGGTTTCGACGCGCCGATGCAGGCTGATGACGTTGAGGATATTGACTGGATGGCCATTAGCCTGCGCGGACTTCATCCGGTGCGCGCAGGGCGTTTTCTGATCCACGGCAGTCATGACCGGGATATCCCGAGGCTGGGCCGTGTTGCGATCGAAATTGATGCCGCCCAGGCCTTCGGAACCGGCCACCACGCGACCACAGCCGGCTGTCTTGTGGCGCTGGAATACCATCTCAAACAAAAGCGCCCGTTCAATGCGCTCGATCTCGGGACCGGGTCCGGCGTCCTGGCGATTGCCATCGCAAAGGTGACCCGCCTGCCCGTGCTCGCCACAGACATCGACCCGCTGGCGGTGACAATTGCCCGCGCTAACGCCGCGTCGAACCATGTGACCCCGCTGACGCGAATTATCGCAGCCAATGGGACGCATCATCCAGAGATCAGAAACCGCGCGCCATACGATCTGATCGTCGCCAATATTCTGGCAGGCCCGCTGATGCTGATGGCGCCGGATATCGCCCGCATTCTGGCCCCGGGTGGCAGATTGATCCTGTCAGGATTACTGGCCGGGCAGCGTGAACGGGTGGCCGCCGCCTACGCGCGGCAGAACATTGTCCTGCGACGCGCGTGGCTGTTTGAGGAATGGTGCGTGCTCAGTCTCGTCAGACCCCAAACGAAGTCATTTGGCACGTAAATGGTGTTACAGCCGGTAGGCGGCCTTCTTGCGCAGGGTCGCACGATCGTAACCGAGGTTTTTCAGAGTCTCATCGTCCATGCTCAGAAGATGCGTATTCACCATCCGCTGGGCTTCACGCATCCGCGCTTCCACGAGCGCGTCGAACATGCGCTTCCAGACGTTCTTGCGGGTTTTGGCTTCAGCTGAGGGGAAATCCATTGTTGCGAATGCCATGATAGTCTCCTTCGTTTCACACTCATACTTGAGTGTCTTCCCGCCCTACATAGGCCGGCGCACCGGTCTCCGTTACCGCCGCAGGCGCATGGCAGCTGGCATGATTTTGCATGTGCGAAGATCGTTATTGCAACGCAATATAAATCTTTTCCTGAAACGGCGTTCCGGCTGCCCGGATCGGCGCGGTTTTGCTGGATTCAAAATGCCATCGTGGTAGGTGTTGCAGATGTTCCAGACCTATGACGATATCTCCGATCCCTCCACGGGCCGCGACCGGGTCGCAGCGCTCAGGCGCAAACTGGCCGAAGCCGGCCTCGACGGGTTCATCATCCCGCGCGCCGACGAACATCAGGGTGAATATGTGCCGGCCTCGGCGGAGCGGCTTGCCTGGCTGACCGGGTTCACCGGATCTGCCGGAACAGCGATCGTTCTGGCTGACAAAGCGGCCATCTTCGTAGACGGCCGCTATACGCTCCAGGTGCGCGACCAGGTCGACATCGATATCTTTGAACCTGTCGCCATCATGAACCAGGCGCCGTCGGAATGGCTTAAGGAGCACGCAGCCGAAGGCAAACGGATCGGCTTCGACCCATGGCTGCTGACACGCGGTCAGGTCAAGCGCTATGAGCGCGCGCTTGACGGCAATGGCGATCTGGTCGCAACGGCGACCAACCCGCTCGATCTGGCCTGGAAAGACCGCCCGGCGCCGCCTTCAAGCCCGGTCAGCCTGCAGCCGGATGCCCTGACGGGACTGGACAGACAGGAAAAGATCGCGGCCTTGTCAGACATCCTTGAATCAAAAAAAGCCGATGCCGCCGTTCTGACCGACCCGTCGTCGATTGCCTGGGCCTTCAATATTCGCGGTCACGATGTTCCGCACACGCCCCTGCCGCTGTCATTCGCGATTTTACGGCGCGGCGCACGTCCGTCCCTGTTCATCGAAACAAAAAAGCTCTCCAATTCGGTGCGCGCCGATCTGGAAAACCATGTCGATGTGATCGAGAAGGCCGGTTTCGAAGAAGCGCTTGCTGAGCTTGGTCAAAGCGGCGTCAAAGTGCTTCTGGATCCCGCACTTTGTGCCGAGGCCGTCGCGCGCTCAATCGAAGAGGCCGGCGGTGAAATCATCGAGGGCAGCGACCCGGTTGCATTGCCAAGAGCCAAAAAGTCATCGGCTGAACTGGCCGGAACCCGACTGGCGCATATCCGCGATGGCGCCGCCATGGTGCGCTTCCTCGCCTGGTTCGACGCTGAGGCCAGGTCCGGCGATCTGACGGAGATCGAGGCCGCAATAAAACTGGAAGCCCTGCGCGCCGAAACCGGAAAGCTGGCCGGCGTGCCGCTGGAAGACGTGTCCTTCGACACGATCTCCGCGACCGGGCCGAACGGCGCGATCGTGCACTACCGGGTCAGCGAACAGAGCAACCGCCGGATCGGCCCGGGCGATCTGTTCCTGCTCGATTCCGGCGGCCAGTACCGCGACGGCACAACCGACATTACCCGCACCATGCTGGCCGGCGCGCCCTCGCCGCAACAGCTCGATATCTACCGCGACCGGTTTACCCGCGTCCTGAAGGGCCACATTGCGCTCGCCCGCGCACGCTTTCCCAAGGGCACCAGCGGCGCTCAACTTGACGTGCTGGCGCGCAACGCCTTGTGGCAGGCCGGGCTCGATTTCGACCACGGCACAGGCCACGGCGTCGGCTCGTATCTGTCGGTTCACGAAGGCCCGCAGCGGATCGCCAAGACCGGGCATGTGGCGCTGGAGCCGGGCATGATCGTTTCCAACGAACCCGGCTTTTATGTCGAGGGCGAATTCGGCATCCGGATTGAAAACCTGATTGTCGTGCGCGAACCCGGCCCACTGCCCGGCGGCAACCGCGACATGCTGTCATTTGAGACCATCACGCTTGCGCCGATCGACCGGCGGCTGATCGTGCCGTGGCTGTTGTCGGCGGCGGAAATCGCCTGGCTCGATGTCTATCACATGCGCGTCTACGGCTCGTTGTCGGGCTGGCCCGGCCTGTCGGCTGATGAGCGGCAATGGCTCGCCAATGCCTGCCGGCCTATTGCGGGATAGGCGAAACAGGGCAGCCGCGTCGCCGCCGTTCAAAGCACGGCAAGCCGTTCCGTTAGCAGCTTGAAGAAACCATCCGCGTCGATGTCACGAACAAATAGCGCATTCGGTTCGCGCTCGGTCACCCGCCACCAGTCGACCACCGTCATGCCCATGGTCAGTTCCGAACCGGTCTCCACTTCAACGTTGACGGTGCGGCCGGAGAAAAGCTCCGGTTTCAGCAACCAGGCAATGACGGTCGGATCGTGCAGCGGGCCGCCGTCGGTGCCGTATTTTTCCTCATCGAAACGTTCAAAGAAATCCAGCAATTGCGCAGTTGCTTGTGCAACCGGTGTGCCGAGCGCACGAATGGCGGCGGTCCGCTCCGCGCTCGTCAGCGCCTTGTGGGTGCAATCGAGCGGCATGATCGTTGTCGGAATGCCTGAGCGAAGCACCAGTTGCGCCGCCTGCGGGTCGACATAGATATTGAATTCCGCCGTCGGCGTCACGTTGCCGCCCTCAAAGCAGCCCCCGCCCATCATCACAAGCTCGCGGATGCGGCCGGCGATCGCCGGCTCCTTGCGCAGCGCCAGGGCAATATTGGTCAGCGGGCCGAGGGCGCAGAGCGTGACCTCGCCGGCCGGCCGCGACATGATCGTCTCGGCGATGAAATCGACCGCATGCCGGTCCTGCAGCTTCATTGCCGGTTCCGGCAGATCCGGCCCATCGAGGCCGGTCTTGCCGTGTACATGTTCCGCCGTTACCAGATCGCGCTCCATCGGCCGGTCGGCGCCGGCATAAACCGCAATATCAGGTCTTCCGGCCAGTTCGCAGATTTTGCGGGCGTTTTTCTCCGTCAGGTGCAGCGGCACATTGCCGGCGACTGCGGTGATGCCCAGCACGTCAAGCTCGGGACTGCCCAGCGCCAGAAGAATGGCGACCGCGTCGTCCTGACCCGGATCGGTATCGATGATGATGGAGCGTCGAGCGGCATCGGATGGCATGGGATCCCCTGCCCCTTGGCGGTCTGTGGACATCAAGCAAGCCGCACTCGAGTACGCCAGTCAAGCCCGGTTCACCCGATATTAAACACGAAAACATAGGGTGCGTCCGAGACGGACCGGAGGCCAGACCATGTTCAGGACACTTTTGAGCGCATTATCGATCGTGCTGCTTTTCACCGCCACCAGTTCAATGGCTGCGACCGGGTACGATTTTGCGCAATTTGTCAGTCCCAACAAGAGCCTTCCGATGCAGGCGTTTCCGGACTGTTGCAGACAGCCGGAATGGTGGGATGAAGCAGAATCGCTGCCAATCCGTTCAATCGATAATCTCTACGAAATCTGGCAGGACAAATCGGTTCCAGACCGCCAGAAGGCCAGATCGTTCTTCCAGGCGATCCGCGATTACCAGAACGATAATGACGAAATCACCGCCACCGCGATCGCGCTATATCCGAATGTCGACCGGAAATACCCCGATCTGATCCCGTTGCTGGAATATGGTGTGGCACGGTATTTTCAGTATGACAGTTCCAGGGACCGTTATGTCGGGCCGTCAGGCGATCGGTCGGCCGGCCTTGTGCGCCATCTTGCCCGCCAATATCGAAATTCAGGGCGTGACGCCGATGCCGTTCATCTGCTCGCCGGCTACATGGCCATGCGCGAGGCCGATACCAACCCGCATCTGCAACAGCTGATCAGCCTGGAACTGGCCAGGTCGCTGGACACGTTGGGTCGGCCGGCGAAGGCCTATGCATTGCTCGGTTACGCCCTGGATACTTATGATGGCGACTGGGATAAAAGGATCGCTGCGCAGCGCCTGACGCTTGGCAAAAAACTGAGTCTTGTTGAGCGTTTTCCGCCCCTGTCCCCGCCGTTCATTTCATTGTCCGCCGCCCTGGTCGTTTTGCTTTTCGGCGGTTTGTTCGCTATCAAACGCCGTCGCAGGCTTCATGCTTAGAGCCCAGCGGCGCGCAATACGATTACGGTCGCTACGCCGGCAAGAATACTGATATTTGCCGAGAACCGCAGCGATGCCAATATCGTCGCCCCGACTGCGACCGTCTCCGCCACACCCGTTACCAGCGCCATCGGCACGACAATTGCCGTCATCACGGCGATCGGGACCGCATCCAGAGCCGCCTCGACACGCGGATTGATGCGTTTGAACCGGGACAGGACGAGATCGCCGCCGATCCGGGTCGCATAGGTTGCCGCCGCAAGGGCGAATATCAGCAGATAGGCCTGAAAATCCGCGCTCATTGCCCGGCCTCCGCCTGGGAATCCACGATCGCCGGCTTAGGTTTTGCAATGGCCGCCGCCGTCAGAACGCCGGCCATGCCGCCACTTGCAACATGCCATGGCGGCCCAAGTGTCAGAAAAGCGAGCACAGCCACGGACGACGTTGCGACAACAACAGCAAACGCATTCGGCCGGGCCCGAAAGCTGAGAACGAGGACGGTGAAATAGGCTGCCAGAATGAAATCAAGCCCCCAGAATTCCGGATTCTCGATCAGATTGCCGAACAAGGCGCCGATTCCGGTTGAGATGATCCACGCCGGGTAAAGCACGACCGTCATACCGGCATAATAGGCGCCGGACACATGGGTCGGCGAGGAAGCGTCGGCCAGGGCGAAAATCGGGTCCACCATGAACCCGAAGCCGAAGAAACGCTTCGATACCGGCCAGTCCTTCATTTTACGGCCAAGTGACGCGCTGTAGAGAATGTGCCGGAAATTGACGGCCAGGACGGCGAACAGGATGGTCCAGAACGGCGGCGGAAAGCCCCACAGCTCAATCGCCACCATTTGCGATGCGCCGGCAAACATCAGTGCGCTCATGGTGATAATCTGGTCAAAGGCAATGCCTTTTTCCGCCGCCAGCGCACCGAACACCAGACCGAACGGCGTCGCTGAGACCAGGACAGGAAAAATGTCGGTTATCCCCTTGCGGAAATGCACCCTTCGCGTGGTTGAATCGGATTGGTCAGTGGCCATGCAACCTTATAGGTCAGGATTACTGACATGTCCTGTGGATTTTGGTGAACTATCGGATCAATTGAGCTGACGGTCGAACCTATCGGCCGATCAGCTTGAACCAGCCATCCTCGTCGGTCGTGTCCACCCCCAGCTCGGCCGCCTTTTTCAGTTTTGACCCCGCACCCGGACCGGCGACAACCAGATCGGTCTTGGACGAAACGGACCCTGAGACTTTCGCCCCGAGCCGTTCAGCCATCGCCTTGGCCTCGTCCCGGCTCATCTGCTCCAGGGAACCGGTAAAGACCACCGTCTTGCCGGCAACCGGTGAATCCGACTGCACGGCCACCACATCCTGCGGCGTGACATTCTCCAGCAACCGTTTCAGCTCCTCAAGATTGTGGTCTTCGGCGAAAAACTGCGCGATTGCTTCGACTGCCGTGGCGCCGATACCGTCGATTGCCAGCAAGTTCGCCCGCGCGTCGGAGTTCTCATCGTGGGCAGATCGTGCAGCCTCTTCGACGCTGGCCCAATTGCCGTAAGTGCGCGCAAGCAGTTTGGCGGTGCCCTCGCCGACATGACGGATGCCGAGGCCGTAAATGAACCGGTAGAGTTCGACGGAGCGCCTGGCGTCGATGGAATCGAACAGTTTTTTGGCGCTGGTCTCGCCGAAACCTTCGCGGTCCTTCAGCTTTTTTAGCGACCGTTCATCGCGCTCGCGCAGCGTGAAAATATCGGAGGGATGGGCGATCAACCCGTCCTTGTAGAAAACATCGACCTGTTTGTCGCCAAGCCCTTCGATATCGAAAGCCCCGCGCGAGACGAAATGTTTCAGCCGCTCAATCGCCTGCGCCGGGCAGATCAGCCCGCCGGTGCAGCGGCGCACGGCATCCACACGCCCGGTCTTCTCATCATGCTCGCGCACGGCATCGCTGCCGCATTCCGGGCAGGTCGTCGGAAATTCAAACGGTTTCGAGTCAACCCGCCGCTGCGACAGGTCCACGTCGATGACCTGCGGAATGACATCACCGGCCCGTTGCACGGTGACGGTATCACCGGCTCGAATATCCTTGCCGTCGCGGATCGGCTCGCCGTCGCGGCCGATCCCCTTGATGTAATCCTCATTGTGCAGCGTGGCGTTTGAAACGACGACGCCGCCCACGGTCACCGGCCTCAGTTTGGCGACCGGCGTCAGCGCACCGGTGCGCCCGACCTGGATCTCGATATCCTCAAGCACCGTTGTTGCTTTTTCCGCCGGGAATTTGTGGGCGATCGCCCAGCGCGGAAACCGGGAGGCAAAACCGAGCCGCTCCTGCAGTGCCAGATCGTCAACCTTGTAGACAACACCATCAATGTCGTAGCCCAAACCGGCGCGTTGCGCCTCGATTTTCCGGTAATGCTCAAGAAGTTCAGACGTTCCGTTAAACACTTTCATCAGCGGACTGATGGAAAATCCCCATGCCGCAAAAGTCTCAACCATGCCCATTTGGGTGCCAGCCGGCATGGCGCTCATCTCGCCCCAGCCATAGGCAAAAAACTTCAACGGCCGTTCCGCCGTAATCGCCGGATCGAGTTGGCGCAGTGACCCCGCAGCCGCATTGCGCGGATTGGCGAATACCCGGCCGCTTTCTTCCATCCGCTTGTTCAAGGCGGCAAAATCGGCATGGCTCATATAGACCTCGCCACGCACCTCGACGACATCCGGGACGCCATCCGGCAGTTTTTTCGGAATATCGTCCATGGTTCTCAGATTGGCGGTAATCTCCTCCCCCACGGTTCCGTCGCCGCGCGTGGCGCCAACCACCAGCCGGCCGTTCTCGTAACGCAATGACGCCGACAGACCGTCGATCTTCGGTTCGGCAGTCAGCACAACCGGAGCGTCCGCGGCAAGTCCGAGGAACCGGCGTATCCGGTCGACGAAATCGCCGACATCCCCGTCATTGAAGGCATTGTCCAGCGACAGCATCGGCAGGCTGTGCCGGACCTTGGAGAATTTCCCCGCCGGTTTTGCGCCGACCCGCTCCGTTGGCGAGTCCGGACGCTTGAGCGCCGGAAACCGTGTTTCAATCGCCAGATTGCGGCGCCTCAAGGCGTCGTATTCGGCATCGGTCACCCCGGGCGCATCGTCCTGATAATAAAGCCGGTCATATTCGGCGATTGCGGCGACAAGCCGCTGAAGTTCCGCCGCCGCTTCGTCTTCCGACAGGGCCTCGACCGGTTTCTGCTCACCATTCATGCGGCTTCACCTGCAATCAGCCGGTCCGCAGCAGCCCGTGCTTCGTCTGAAATCGTTGCGCCTGCCAGCATGCGGGCAATCTCTTCGCGCCGGATCTCGCCGGCAATCGGCTGGACTGCGGTCGATACGGTCCCGCGGTCTTTGCTCAGATCCTTTGAGATCAGGAAATGGTTCCCCGCCCGCGCCGCTACCTGGGGGGCGTGCGTGACCGACAGCACCTGAACACGCTCAGCCAGACGTCCGAGCCTGTTGCCGATCGCTTCGGCAACCGCACCGCCGACGCCGGTGTCGATCTCGTCAAAAACCAAAGTCGGTGCAGATCCGCGGTCGGCCAGCGCGACCTTCAGCGCCAGCAGAAAACGGGACAGTTCGCCACCTGACGCGACCTTCATCATCGGACCGGGCTGGGTTCCCGGATTGGTCTGGACATGAAATGTGACCGTGTCGAAACCATCGGCGGTTTCGGCCTCCATGTCACTTTCAATGGCGACAATAAAGCGCGCGGATTCAAGCTTCAACGCCGGCAATTCGGCATTGACCGCCTCTTCCAGCATCGATGCGGCCTCATGACGCTTGCGCGACAAAGTAGCCGCCGCCTCGCTGTAATCGGCCCGCGCCAGGACGATATCCGCCTCAAGCGCATCCAGCCGTTCGCGGCCGGAATCGATATCGGCAAGCCTTGATGAATATTCTGCCGCAAGCGCCGGCAGACTGTCGACATCCGTCTGATGTTTGCGGGCGGCGGCCCGCAGCGCGAACAGGCGCTCCTCCGCGTTCTCCAGTTCCCGCGGTTCGAAGTCCGCCTCCCTCAGCGTGCTCTCCAGCGCCAGACGGACATCTTCCAGATTGTCCAGAGCCGCGGCCAGCCCGTCGATTGTCGGCTGGAGAATGCCTGGAACATCTGCAGCTTTGCGCTCAAGCCGGCGCAGCAGCGCGGATAGTTCAGGCACTGACGACGCATTGCCGCCGATGATGTCGTAGGCCTCGTTCAAATCCCCTGCAATCTTTTCGGCATGCATCAGATGCTGCCGCCGCTCCGCCAGGCGTTCTTCCTCGCCAGGCTCCGGCGAAAGCATTTCAAGCTCTTCGACAGACGCCTGCAGATAGTCGATCTCGCGCAACGATGCCTCGATGGTCGCACTCAGGCGGTGCAACTCGCTTTGCAGCGACTTCAGCCGGATCAGCCGCTTTGCGACAATTTCCGCGTCCGGTTCCAGCCGTCCGAATGCATCCACCAGGCGCCGGTGTTCCTCCGGCGAGACCAGCGCCCGGTCGTCGTGCTGTCCGTGGATTTCGACAAGCAGCGATCCGACCTGCTTCAGCAATGCAACCGAACAGGGCTGATCGTTTATGAACGCCCGGGTCTTGCCGTCTGCCGCCTGAACCCGGCGCAGGATCAAATGAGCTTCGCTGGAAAATCCGTTTTCCTCCAGCAGCGCAAAGACCGGATGATCGGGGGCCGGTTCGAAGAGCGCCGTGACCTGTCCCTGCTTCGTGTCAGTGCGCACAAGGGATGCATCCCCGCGCGCACCGATGGCCAGCGAAAGCGCATCAAGCAATATCGATTTGCCTGCGCCGGTCTCACCGGTCAGCACAGACAGCCCGGCATCGAAATCGATACCGAGCCGATTAATGAGAACAATATCCTGAACAGTCAGATTCGCCAGCATGACCGGCCGATAATATCAGGCTCCACTGACCGTGCGAAAGGCGCGAGATATCCAGGAATCACGATTTTCAACCGGTTCCACCCCGCCTTTGCCCAAAATTCTGTAAGAATCACGATACCAGCTTGAGTCCGGGAAATTATGACCGAGCACGGCAGCCGACGTTTGCGCTTCCGGCACAATGCCCAACGCCAGGTAACTTTCCGTCAAACGGTGCAAGGCTTCTTCGACATGACGGGTCGTCTGATATTCCTTGACCACCGTCTTGAAGCGGTTGATCGCCGCCAGATATTCCCGCCGCTCCAGATAATACCGGCCGACCTGCATTTCCTTGCCGGCGATCTGGTCGCTGGCGATCTGGATCTTCTTGCGGGCGTCGCTGGCATATTCCGATTCCGGGTAATTGATGATCACCTGGTTCATCGCCTGGATGGCCTGCGCGGACGCCTTCTGATCGCGCGTCACATCCGGGATCTGCCTGAAATAGGATTCGCCGATCAGATATTGCGCATAGGGCGCGTCGTCACTGGCCGGAAACAGCGTCACATACCGTTTCGCATCATTGATCGTATCGGGATAGCGGCCGCGCCGGAAATTGAGATAGGCGGACATGATCATCGAACGGCGGGCATATTCCGAATAGGGATGCTGTTCGTCGATCGCCTTGAATTTCTTGCTCGCATTGGCGACATCGCCCGCATTGAGATAGGCCAGGCCCTGATTGTAAAGAAGATCAGGCGGATCCGCCTCGACAAAATCGTCCGTTTCCGAATTCTTGAGAAACGAAGAGCAGCCTGCCAGCGACAGCAACAGAAGCCCGGCGGCAATGCATTTCGCCGATTGTCCGGCAAGAAAACTCAAATTGAACCGTCTACTCATGAAAATACGCCTGAATCATCCTTGGATCGCCTTGTAAGCCCACAATGCGTAAAACGCAAAGCCGATCATACGGCGACATAGTCCCAGATCACGCAATCATGGCAAGGCTGTGACGGTAGTCAGGACCGTTCGGGAGCATAGGCAGCAGCGACCAGCCCGGGAAGAAAATCAGCCTGCCGTTCGCTGCGTTCAACGCGCTCGTCACCGAGGGTAACGACCTTGTAGGCGGATTTATCAGCCAAAAGGGCTGCAAGCGCCATCGCATTGACCCGGTGACCGCCCTTGTAAGACCGGTAGAGCCCCAGGATAGGTGCGCCGGCCAAAGCCAGATCACCAATCGCATCAAGCAATTTATGGCGAACGAATTCATCCCGGTAGCGGGTGCCTTCAGGATTCACGATACCCTCGTCGCCAATCACAACAGAATTCTCCAGTGACGACCCGAGTGCATAGCCGGCTTTCCAAAGCTGCTCCACATCGCGCATATAACCGAACGTCCTGGCCCGGCAGATGTCCCTTCGGAACGACGAGGCAGTCAGTTCAATATCCAGTTCCTGCCGGCCGATAATCGGGCAATCGTAATCAATCACCGTATCGAACCGCCGGCCCTCATAGGGACGGAATTCCGCGAACGCGCCGCCGTCTTCAATCCGGATCGGCTTGACCACCCGGATGAAACGCCGCTTTGCATTCTGAACTTCCAGACCGATTTCATCGATAACATCGACATAGGCTTCGGAACTGCCGTCCATGACCGGAACTTCCGGCCCGTCAATTTCCACTGAAAGGTTATCAACTCCCAGCGCCGAAAGCGCCGCCATAAGATGTTCCACCGTCGCGACAAACGCGCCGGTCGGATCACCCAGGATCGTACACAATTGCGTACCACTGACAGATGCTGCGACAGCCGGTATCTCGACATCGGCAGCGCCGGGCACGTTCGTGCGGACAAAGACAATGCCTGTACCGGCATCAGCCGGACACAATGACATCGACACCGGCTTACCGCTATGAACGCCGATACCGTTCAGCGTAACACGGTCCCGCAACGTCTTCTGCGCGTATTCAACGCGTAAACTCATGGCTCTAAGGCCCCCGTCTGTGGTTTTGCCGCCCCTCGTGAAACCAGCGATCCGATCTGATCAACAGTTTCAATTGGATTGCCCAATGACGGTTTTATACCCGGACGTCCGCAATGCCGCCAATCAAGGTTTCTTACCCTTTGTTACGGGAAAACGTTTTTTTACACTCTGTTAATTTTCCACATTTTCAATGACTTACATAAAAATGATCCCAGTGTACATTAGCACACTGGGATCATCGATAACAAATTGCGGACGTGGATTAGCTCGACTGCCGCCGCAAGAATGCCGGGATTTCCAACTGGTCATCATCCTGGACTGAGTCGGTGCCGGCCCGGCCGTGCGGATCCAGCGACCCTGATGGATTGACCGTGTCACCGATACGACGAGGCTGCGGCGCGGCGACACGGTCGATCGGATCGCCGGCGCGCGGAGCGACTTCCATGCGCATCGGCCGTGCACCCGTCCCTGACGGAACAACGACCTCGCTGGTCTCGTCATCGCGTTTTCCAAGCCCCTGCGCCAGCCGCGCAAGAAGTCCACGCGGGCGATGATCATCCTCGGCTGCAACAGGGTCCCCGGCCCCCGCCATCTGGCGTTGAGCGATGGCCGGAAAATCCTCAACCTTCGGCATCCGCGGCTGTGCATCGCCCGGACGTTCGGCAACCGGTGGAATGAAGGGCCCGCTGTCTGCAGCAGGACTGTCGTCATACACCGGCATGTCATATTCGCCCGCCGGTTCGCGCTGGGCGGCAACGAGGGATGGGTCGGGACGGAACGGACCAATGCGAACGCCCGGATCGGCAGGCGCGTTTTGAGCCGCACGGGCGGCCTCAGCCGCGGCGATCTGCGGCAATATCAATTCGTCCTCAAGCGCTTCTGCGACCGCCGGCTGAGCGCCTGGTGACGGGCGTGTTTGCGGCGGCTGGCCGACATTCTTCAGCCGCTGGGTCAATGCCGCCATCTGCTGTTGCGGCGGTAATTCCTCTGTCCTGGTCAGTTCCGCATCGATACCGGTAGCAACGACTGAAACCCGAATTGTTCCTTCCAGCCGCTCATCGAATGTAGCGCCGAAGATGATGTTGGCTTCGCTGTCGACTTCCTCACGGACACGGCTTGCGGCTTCATCGACCTCAAACAATGTCATGTCCTTGCCGCCGGTGATGGAGATCAGCAGGCCCTGCGCGCCGCGCATGGACACATCATCGAGAAGCGGATTGGAAATCGCTGCCTCTGCGGCCTCGACGGCGCGCTTGTCGCCGGATGCTTCGCCGGTTCCCATCATCGCCTTGCCCATCTCGCGCATGACTGAACGGACATCGGCAAAATCGAGGTTGATCAGTCCGTCCTTGACCATCAGATCGGTAATGCAGGCGACGCCGGAATAAAGAACCTCATCCGCCATGGCGAATGCATCGGCGAAGGTTGTTTTTTCGTTGGCGATCCGGAACAAATTCTGGTTGGGAATCACGATCAGCGTGTCGACATGCTTTTGCAGTTCCTCAATACCCTGCTCGGCGATCCGCATGCGCCGCTGGCCTTCGAACTGGAACGGCTTGGTGACGACACCAACGGTCAGGATACCGGCTTCGCGGGCGGCTCTGGCGACAACCGGTGCAGCTCCCGTCCCCGTGCCGCCACCCATTCCGGCGGTGATGAAAGCCATATGGGCGCCGGCCAGATGGTCATTGACCTCGTCGATCGTTTCTTCGGCAGCGGCACGGCCGATTTCCGGCTGGGATCCGGCCCCAAGGCCCTCGGTTACCGCAACGCCCATCTGGATCAACCGATCGGCCTTGGACATCGTCAACGCCTGGGCATCGGTATTGGCGACAACGAATTCCACCCCCTGAAGGCCGGCTTCGATCATGTTGTTGACGGCATTACAGCCGCCGCCGCCGACACCGTAAACGGTGATTCTCGGCTTCAGTTCCTTGATATCGGGCAGTTGCAGATTGATAGTCATTTTTTTGTCCTCTTCGCCGAGTGCTGGCACATCCCGCCTGCAGTCTGTTCGTTGCCTTGTTAAAAGCTGTCCTTGATCCACCGCCCCATGCGGGAGAAATATCCGTCCGTCCCCGTCATTCCCAACCGCGCCGGACTACGGGCCTGGAATTGTTCGATCCGCGCCACCTGCGGATAAATGATCAGCCCGACCGAAGCGGCATAGGCCGGATTTTTTGCTGCTTCAGGCAATCCCGCTATGCCAAGCGGACGCCCGAGGCGGACATTGCGCCCGAGAATGCGCCGGGCTGTTTCCGTCAGGCCGGTCAACTGACTGGCACCACCGGTCAACACGACACGTTTGCCGACCTGATCGGCAAAACCGGACTTGACCAGCATGTCGCGGGCCATCTCCAGGGTTTCTTCAATGCGCGGCCGGATGATCCGGGTCAGCGCTGCCCGCGGCACGGTGTTGGGCAGATCGCGCTCATCTTCGCCCACCGGCGGAATTGTCAGAATATCCTTGTCGTCGGAAATCGACGGCAGGGCTGAACCGTGGCGTGCCTTGATACGTTCCGCATCGGCCAGCCTGGTGGAAAGCCCGCGGGCAATATCCATTGTCACATGCTGACCGCCGATCGGCACCGAAGCGGCATAGACAAACCGCCCTTCATGAAAGATCGACAGACTCGTGGTGCCGCCGCCCATGTCGAAACAGGCGACACCCAGTTCCGCCTCGTCATCGACGATCGCCGCAAGCCCGGACGCATAGGGCGTTGCCACCACAGTCTCGACGTCAAGATGGCAGCGGTTGATCGCCAGTTCCAGATTGCTCACCTGCGCTTCGTCGGCGGTCACAACATGCATGTCGACACCGAGTATGGCGCCGATCATGCCGGACGGATCGGCGATGCCATGATGGCCGTCAAGCGCATAACCGATCGGCAGGGAATGAACGACAATACGTCCGTCGTTCACCGAATGCGCGCTGCCTGAGGCCAGCACCCGCTGGACGTCAGCCGGCTGAACAGCCGGGGCCGACAGACCGACGCTGGCGGAATAGGCTTCGCTCTTCAACCGGCCGCAGCTGACATTGACGATCAGACTGTCGACGGTGACTTCAGCCATCCGCTCTGCCGCATCGACGGCAAGCCGGATCGCCTTTTCCGCCTCGTCCATGTCGACGACCACGCCGGACTTGATGCCGCGCGAACGTGTCGACGCAAATCCGATCACTTCGATGGAGTGGGTCCGGCGCCGCAAGGCTTCGCCCTCGCGCGGCTTCAGCCTGGCAATAATGCAGCAGACTTTCGTCGAGCCGACATCCAGCACGGTGACGATCGCCGACCGTTTGGCGCCGAGCGGCTTGATGCGGGAAACGCCATTCATGTCACGGGATCCGCTCATGTCCGGTCTCCCGCCTGGGCAATCTGGCGAATTTCGACCCGGTCATCGTCGCTGATCCCGGTCTCCGACCCGTTTGCAATCCGAACAATGATCCGGTCGGCCAATCGCAGGTCCACCTCGCTGACATTGCGCGCCAGGAGCCCCTCGTCGCGATCGATGCGAACAAGCATTTCAAGGGCGCCTGCAGCGTTGTTTTCAGGAAGCTTGACTGTGACGCCGCTGTCCAGAATCAGATTCCAGCGTCTTCCGGAAACGAAAACGGACGCCTTGGTCCGCGCGGAAAGCGACGGATAGGCCTGAAGCTGGTCAACAAATTCTCCCGCCACCAGTTCTGCGCCATAACCGACAAGCAGCGGCAGCCTGGCAAACCGGGAATCGGAATATTCGACAATCGGCGTGCCAAGACGATCGATCAGCACAATAACGTTTCCACGCTGCCATAAAGCAAAAGGCTTGCGTTCGTTGATGGTGACAACCAGTTCATCCGGATAAAGCTTGCGCACCGAAGCGCCGCCGACCCACGGCAATCCGATAATCCGGCTGCGCGCCTCAGCCACATCGTAGCTCAGCAGCGAGGATGTCCCGTCCAGCTCAAGCCGCTCCAGAACAGCCAGCTCAGGCGTCTCCACCTGGCCGGTGATATCGACACTCTCAATACCAAGACCGGCACGAACCAGAAGCCGGTCGCCAAGCCCGTCCAGATAACCGCCGGCGACAATGCTGTAGACGCCCGTGGCGGCAAAAAACCCGATCATTGTATAGAGGCCGATCGAACTGACCCGGCTGCGTTCGATCTTCTCCATTGACCGCCGCATCCTCCGCGGCAGGCGCTCAGCGACAATGGCAGGCACGGACCCGGCAAAAGCCGCCAGGCCCCTTGCCTTGTTCACCAGTTTCTGCCCCTGCCGTATCATCGCCCGCACGATGCGTCCTCCACCATCCAGCTCAACAGCGCCGGAAAATCATACCCGGCGAGTTCCGCCAGTTCCGGCACCAAAGATGTCGGCGTCATGCCGGGTTGCGTATTGACCTCAAGCCAGACCACATCCCCTGTTCCATTTTCATCGAAACGGAAGTCTGACCGGGAAACTCCACGGCACCCGATTGCACGATGCGCCTCAAGTGAGAGGGTGCGGATATTTTGGTAAACAAAAGGTAAAATTTCTGCCGGAAGGACGTGTTTTGACCCGCCTTCGACATACTTTGATTCATAATCGTAGAAACGCGAGCTGACAGGAACGATTTCCGTCACCTCCAGCGCCACTTCCTCGCCCGGCGCGCCCATCACCGCGCAGGTCAGTTCGCGGCCGGGGATATAGCGCTCCACCATCACAGGACCGGTAAAGGTCCACGCATCGCCAAGCAGAGATTGCGGCGGCGAAGCCTGGCCTTCGGGAACAATCAGCACGCCCAGAGACGATCCCTCTGACAAAGGTTTGATGACATAGGGCGGCGGCATGATGTGCGCCTTGGCAACGTCCGCCCTGTCAGCCAGAATATGTTCGGTGACCGGAATACCGGCTGCCTTGACGATCTGTTTTGCCTTCGCCTTGTCCATAGCCAGCGCGGAGGCCAGCACGCCGGAATGCGTGTAGGGAATATTGAGGATCTCCAGGACGCCCTGGATCGTGCCGTCTTCGCCAAACGGCCCGTGCAGGGCGTTGAAAGCGACATCGGGACGCAAATTATCGAGCACCTGGGCAATCGACCGGTCGACATCGACGCGCGTTACCTGATAGCCGGCCGTTTCCAGGCCGTTCGCACAGGCATTACCGGACGACAGGCTGACCTCCCGTTCGGAGGACCAGCCGCCCATCAAAACCGCAACATGCCTGTTTGCCGTCATTCCACTGTCCCACACGCGAATCAACGCGATTCTCCGTCTGAATCGACTATGGCTCGGAGAATGGTAAGAAAGTGTTAACCATGGTTAACTTTTGACGAAATTCGTAAAAAGCAGCCTGGGCTCTCTAGCGGGCGGCGATGAGATCGACCTCAACGAGTGACCCGACAGCCAGTCCGGTCACGCCGATACAGGTCCGGGCAGGCAGTTTTCCGGGTTCAAAATAGCCGGAATAGACAGCATTCATCGTGTCGAAATCCTGAAAGTTGACCAGATAGACCCGGGCGAAAACAACACGGTCAAAACCGCTCTCCAGCCCGTTCAGAACAAGCTGAAGATTGTCCATCACCCGGCGTGTTTGTGCCTGGATTCCGCCCTCGACAACCCGCGCCGGGTCATCGGGCATTGTCGGCATCTGTCCGGTGATGAAGTGAAAATCGCCGGATGAGACGGCATGGCTGAACGGGCCGACGACTTTCGGGCCGCCGTCAACCATTTGATGTGCAATATCGAGCATGAGTTCCTCCTGCGGTTTCAGAATACACATCAATTCACTGGAACGGCTACAGACCCAGGAACGGCTCTACGGCCTGACCCGGCAAAAACGACCCGATCCGCCGGATTTCCCAGTCGAGCCGGATGCCGCTCGTTTCAAACACGCGTGCGCGCACCGTCTCGCCAAGCAGTTCAAGATCATGACCGGTCGCATTGTCGACATTGAGCAGGAAATTGCAGTGCATTTCGGAAACCTGAGCACCGCCGATCCGCAATCCGCGGCAGCCGGCTGCGTCGACCAGTTGCCAGGCCTTGCCGCCATCAGGATTCTTGAATGTGGAACCGCCGGTCCGGCTCTTGATCGGCTGCGCGGTTTCACGGTGCGTCTGCACATCATCCATTTGCAGTTGAATATCTTCCGGGTCGGCAGGCACACCGTCATAGACTGCCTCGACAAAAATCAGGTCATCGGCAGCCTCGCTATGGCGGTAGCTGTATCCCATATCCGCATTGGACAACACATGACGCTGACCGGACCGGTCTATGGCGATAATCTCCACGACGCGCTCGCGGGTTTCCGTACCGTTTGCACCGGCATTCATCCGGAGCGCCCCGCCAAGTCCGCCGGGAATGCCATGATAGAATGCAAATCCGCCAAGCCCGGCATCCAGCGCCGCAGCCGCCAGCCGCTTGTCGGCCAGCGCCGCGCCGGCGCGGATCCGGGTTCCCTCAACCTCCACCTTGCCGAACCCCCGCGCCGATAGCCGCACGACGATACCGGCAACGCCACCGTCGCGGATCAGCATGTTGGAGCCAAGCCCGATCACAGCCACCGGAATTTCGACCGGCACGGCCTGCATCAGAAAAGCGAGATCCGCTTCATCGGCCGGCATCGCCAGCATTTCCGCCCCGCCACCGGCGCGGAACCAGACGATCGGGCCCAGCGGCTGATCGGGCTGCAGCGAGCCACGGAAGCCGTCCAGCCTTTCGCCCAGGTTCTCAATCAGCGTTGCCCCGTTCAATGGTCGTCGCCGATCTTGGCCAGTTGCTCCGGCAGGCTGTTAGCCCATTGGGTTATCGAACCGGCGCCAAGAAAGATCACCGTGTCGCCCGGCTCCGCAAGATCACGGATCAGAATCGGCAGGTCCGCCTCGCTGGCCAGCGGACGCGCATCGCGATGGCCACCGGCCCGCAATCCTTCAACAAGTCCGTCCCTGTCGATGCCGGCAATGGGCTCTTCTCCGGCGGCGTACACATCGGCGACGATGACCGTATCGGCTTCATTGAAACAGGCGCAGAATTCGTCAAACAGGCTTTGTAATCTTGTAAAGCGGTGCGGCTGAACGATCGCGATAACCCGGCCCCGGGCCGCTGACCGCGCTGCTTCCAGCACGGCACTGATCTCTACCGGGTGATGGCCGTAATCGTCAAAGATCCGAACGTCGTTCCAGGTGCCGGTCTGGGTGAACCGCCGTTTGACGCCGCCGAATCCGGCCAGGCCGGTGCGAACATTGTCGGGCGAAATTCCAAGCGACAGTGCGACGCTGATCGCCGCAACCGCATTGGAAACATTGTGCTCGCCGGGCATCGGCAGAACCAGATTCTCGATCAATTGGGTTTCGCCGCTGATGCGGTCGCGCCGTTCGACGGAGAACACGGCTTTGCCGTCTTCATAGGTAATGTCGCGGTAGCGCACCTCTGCCTGCGGGTTGCGGCCATAGGTGATGACCCGCCGGTCCTCGATGCGCTTTACCAGCGCCTGGACTTCCGGATGATCGAGGCACATGACGGCAAAACCGTAGAACGGCACATTCTCGACAAATGCCATAAAGGCTTCGCGGACTTTGTCGAACGAGCCATAATGATCGAGATGTTCCGGATCCACATTGGTGACGATGGCAATGTCGGCTGGCAGCTTGACGAAGGTACCGTCGGATTCATCCGCCTCCACCACCATCCATTCGCCCTCGCCGACCCGCGCATTGGAGCCATAGGCATTGATGATGCCGCCATTGATCACCGTCGGGTCCATGCCGCCGGCGTCAAGCAGCGCTGCCACCATCGATGTGGTCGTCGTCTTGCCGTGCGTGCCGCCGACGGCAATGGATGAACGCAGCCGCATCAGCTCCGCCAGCATTTCCGCCCGCCGCACGACAGGCAGACCGCGCGCCCGCGCCTCCGTGAGCTCCGGATTATCATGTTTGATCGCAGACGAGACGACGACAACCGCCGCCTCGCCGAGATTGGCCCCGTCATGTCCGATCGCAATATTGATGCCGCGTTCGCGCAACTTCTGCACATTCGCACCGTCGGCGACGTCAGACCCCTGCACGCGGTATTTCTGATTGGCCAGGACGCGGGCGATGCCGCTCATGCCGATACCGCCAATCCCGACAAAATGAATCGGACCGATGTCACGCGGCATTTTCATGTTCAATCACTTCCCTACTGGCGCTGCTGCATTCCGGTCAGCCTCAACTGGCCACCTTTTCGACGAGATCGGCAAGCCTTGCAACTGCATTTGCGTGGCTCTTCGCATTCACCGCCCCGGCGGCGGCAGCCAGCCTGTCCGGATCCACCATCAAATCACGCAACCGGTCGGCGAGAGCTTGCGCGCTCAGATCCGCTTCCCGGACCATCCAGCCACCACCGGACTGGCAGAATGATTGTGCATTGGCCGCCTGGTCGTGATCAAGCGCATGGGGATAGGGCACCAGAATCGCCGGACGGCCGACTGCAGAAAGTTCTGCGACAGTCGAAGCGCCGGCCCGGGCAATGACAAGGTGAGCCCTGGCCAGCTGTTCAGGCATGTTTCGGAAAAACGGCGCGAGTTCCGCGCGCACGCCCAATGTATCGTAAGACGATCGGGTGCGCTCCATGTCTTCTTCACGGCATTGCTGGACAAGATCGAGACGGCCGCGCAATTCGCTGCCGAGCAGCGCAATTGCTGCCGGCACCAGATCTGAGAACACACGCGCGCCCTGGCTTCCACCGAAAACCAGCATGTGAAACCGATCATCCGGCCCCGGAGCCTCGAACGCCGTTTCAGCGGCGTCGAGGATTGCCTGGCGCACCGGATTGCCGACATGATCGACGCTGCGCGCGCGATCGGCGCCCGCCGGATCCGGCATTCCCGTCGCCAGTCCTGCGCCGAGCCGTATCAGCAGCCGGTTGGCCCGGCCAAGCACCGCATTCTGCTCGTGCACGAGTGCCGGTATGCCGGTCATCCTTGCAGCCATCACCGGCGGCACGCTCGGGTAACCGCCAAAACCGACAACGGCTGCCGGTCGCAATCGTTTCAGAAGCCTGCGCGATTCCATCAACCCCGACGCAAGCCGCCACAGCGAAGCGGCGAGTTTCAGCGGGTGACCCGACAGGGTTGCAGAGCTGACGGTATGCATATGCCCGGCATCGACACCGTCGATGAATGCGCCTACGCGGCGGTCCGTCGCGATATGGACATCATGCCCCCGCCCCGTCATCATCTCGCGCAGCGCCAGCGCCGGAAAAACATGCCCGCCGGTTCCGCCGGCGACTAGAAGTATGGTCTTCGCCACGCGCCGCTCCGCCGGTCAGATCGGGTCGATTGCCAGCGCCCGCGGCACAACCGTCACATGCTGGTCCGGGCGTCGCCGCGACAGTGCCAGCAGGAAACCCATTGTGATGGCGGCAGACAGCAACGCCGACCCGCCGTAAGAGATGAACGGCAATGTCATGCCCTTGGCCGGCAGGAGCTGAAGGTTCACCCCCATATTGATAAACGCCTGGATACCGATCAGCGTCGCCAGTCCGGAAATTGCCATCCGCTCGAATGCGCTGTTTCGGCGGAAAGCCTGGACAAGTGCACGGCCAACGATTGCTGCAAACAGCAGCACGATCACCAGGCAAAGGATGATACCGAATTCCTCGGCAACGACGGCAAAGACAAAATCAGTATGGGAATCCGGCAGAACCCGTTTCATGATCCCCTCGCCCGGCCCCGTACCCGACCAGCCGCCGCGGTGAAACGATTGCAGGGCCGTATCGACCTGAAACGTATCGCCGCTGGAGGGATCGAGAAACCGGTCGATCCGTCCCGCCACGTGCGGAAAGGTCTTGTAGGCGGCAAAAAATCCGACCAGCGAGACACCCGACAGACCGGCCACCAGAAGCGGCGGAACGCCGGCAAGGAAGAACAATGCGCCCCAGACCGCAAAGACGAGAATGGTCTGGCCAAGGTCCGGTTCGGCAATCAGCAGCGCGGCGATGATCAAGAGCAGCACCGTCGCCAGCAGACGGCCTGGAATATCCGGCCGCCTGGCGCCTTCGGCAAACAGCCATGCCGTGATGACAACAAAGGCCGGCTTGACGAATTCGGACGGCTGCAGCGACATGCCCGCAATGAAGAGCCAGCGCCGCGACCCCTTGATCTCAATTCCGACAAACAGCACCGCAATCAGCGCGATGATACCGGCAACCAGCATAAACGCCGAAATCCGCCTTATATGGCGCGACGACAGAAACGATACGCCGATCATCAGAAGCACCGCGAAGGGCAAATAGAAGGCGTGGCGAACGGTGAAATGATGCGACGGCAATCCGAGCCGCTCAGCCACCGGCGGGCTGGCCGCGAGCGAAAGGACAACGCCGCCCATCAGCAGGACAAGAGCAAGCGACAATAATGTTCTGTCGACGGTCCACCACCATTCTGCAATCGGCGATCGGCTTGCGCGGCTGATCATGTCACGGCCTCCTCAGTCAGGCTGGTTTTATCAATGGATTGAAATGCGGCTCTGAATGCCTCGCCGCGGGCTTCGAAATCAGTGAACTGGTCAAATGAAGCGCATGCCGGCGAAAGCAGCACAACCGGCTCCGGCCTGTCGTCGAGGGCAGCATCGGCTGCCGCCGTTTCCACGGCGCATCGGATGTCACCGGACAGGACATGGGGAACACGGCCGGCAAGATCGGCAGAAAAGCCGGCTGCGGCTTCGCCGACCAGGTAGGCCTTGGCTATATTGGAAAAATATTGCTTCAGACCGGATATCCCGCCCTCTTTCGACCGCCCGCCGGCGATCCAGTAGACCGGTGAAAATGTCGACAGCGCCCGCGCGGCCGCTTCCGCATTGGTCGCCTTTGAATCATTGACGAAAAGCACCCGGTCCCGGCGGCCGACAATTTCCATCCGGTGGGCGAGCCCCGGAAATTGCCTCATCGCCTGGCCGATCATCTCGTCGCTGAGACCGATCGCGCGTGCAGCGGCAACCGCACAGGCGGCATTCTGCCAATTGTGTGCGCCGCGCAGCGTTGCAAACTGCGTCAGATCGAAGGGTTGCATTTGAAGACCGTACGCCGAGTTCCGCGGCAACCGCCTCCATCTCGGTTTCATCGACACCGACAATCGCCAGATCATCCGGCTTCATATTGGCGAAGATCCGCGCCTTCGCCCGGCGATAACCAGCCATGCCGCCATGGCGGTCAAGGTGGTCGGGGCTGAGATTAAGCCAGATCGCGACATCGGGACGAAACCGGTCGATCAGATCCAGCTGATAGGACGACAGCTCCAGAACAAACACCGGATCATCCGGCGATCCGTCAAGGTCGAGCGCGGCGACACCGATATTGCCACCGGTTTCAGCGCTGACACCGGCAACGTTCAGAACATGGCCGGTCAATGCCGTTGTTGTCGATTTTCCGTTGGTGCCGGTAATGGCGATGAACCGTGCCGAACCGGCCATCTGGCGATAAAGCAATTCAATGTCGCAGATGATCTCGACGCCCGCCTTGCGGGCAAGATCGACAACCGGATGAGGAAACGGATGGGTCAGCGGCACGCCTGGCGCCAGAACAAGCGAGGTCACTTCAGACCACGGCCAGCGGGCCGGATCCGCAACGGTAGCGCCAAGTTCGGCGGCCTTGTCGCGTGAGGCGGAATTGTCATCCCAGGCAAACACTGCGCCGGCCCGCCCGGCAACGGCCGCACGTATTGTAGCGAGCCCGCTGCGGGCAAGCCCAAAGACGGCAATCGATTGTCCCTGAAGATGACTCAGTGCAATGCTCACCGGTGTTCCAGTATCCTCAATCGTTCTCTATCTCAGTTTCAGCGTCGAAAGGCCGATCAGCGCGAGCACGACGGCAATGATCCAGAAGCGGATCACCACCTGCGGTTCGGTCCAGCCGAGTTTCTCAAAATGATGGTGGATCGGCGCCATCCGGAAGACCCGTTTGCCGGTCAGCTTGAACGATGTCACCTGAATGATCACCGATAGCGCTTCGACAACAAAAATTCCGCCGATGATCGCCAGCACGATTTCGTGCTTCGTCGCAACCGCGACAGTGCCAAGCATGCCGCCAAGCGATAGCGATCCGGTGTCGCCCATAAAAATCGCAGCCGGCGGCGCGTTGTACCAGAGGAAACCGAGTCCGGCGCCGATCAGCGCGCCGCAGACGACCGACAGTTCACCGGTCCCGCGGACAATGTTGATCTGCAGATAGTTGGCAAAATTGACGTTGCCCGACACATAGGCAATGAGCCCGAACGAGGCGGCGGCGATCATCACCGGAACGATTGCCAAACCGTCCAGTCCATCTGTCAGGTTGACGGAGTTGGCGGCGCCGACAATGACAAACGCGCCAAAGAGATAATAAAGCACATCGAGTTCGACCAGAAGATCCTTGAAAAACGGCAATGAAAGCGATGTTCCAAGCTCAGGTCCGGTCGCCCTGGCAATGAAAAAGACCGCAATGATGCCACACAGCGCCTCGAGCACAAGCCTGGCACGGCCCGAAAAACCTTTATCCGAAGCGTTCGTGACCTTCAGATAATCATCGTAGAAACCGATCGCCCCGTAAGACGTGGCAATGCCCAGAACGCACCAGACATAGACATTGTTCGGGCGGGCCCAAAGCAGCGAGGATATCAACACCGCCAGAAGCACGATCAGCCCGCCCATGGTCGGCGTTCCGGCCTTCTTGAAATGCTCTTCCGGCCCATCTGCACGAATCGGCTGGCCATGCCCCTGCCTGATTTTCAGCACCCGGATAATGCCGGGTCCGAAAAGAAAAACGAACAGCATGGCCGTCATCGTCGCGGCGCCGGTCCGAAAAGTAATATACTGAATGACGTTCAGGATTGAGAGCTGATCGGAGAATTGCTGCAGATAGGTCAGCATTGTGTATTTCCTTTTGCAGCCTTGCCGTCCTCCGGTGCAAAATGCGCCTTCAGCACATTCACCAATGGACCAAGCCGCGTCCCCAGCGACGCCTTGACCACGATAACATCCCCCGGCCCGAGAGCCCGCAAGAGAATCGGTTCTAATTCCTCTGCCGACTTCGCATAAGCGCCACGGCACCTGTCCGGCAAGGCCTCCCAGAGGCTTTTCATCAGCGGGCCGGCGAGAAAAACCATATCCGCGCCGGCTTCGTCCAGCGGCTCAAGCAGGTCGCGGTGAACATCCGGCGCCTGATCGCCAAGTTCCAGCATGTCGCCCAAAACCGCGATCCGGCGCCCCCGCCTTGTTAGCGGATTGGTCTGAGCGAGCAGTGCAAGCGCCGCGCGCATCGATGCCGGATTGGCATTGTAGCTTTCGTCGATCAGCACCATCGGATCGCCCGAGGCGTGCTGAAGCTGAAACCGCTCGCCGCGCCCCTTTGGCGGTGCAAATCCGGCCAATGCCATGCCGATGCGGGCAAGGTCCAGCCCCAGTTCATGGGCCACCGCGATTACAGCCAGTGAGTTCATTGCCAGATGACGTCCCGGCGCGCCGAGCTTGTAGACCATGGGCTGACCGCAAACCGACACCTCGATCGCGGACGAGCCTTCTGCAAGCGTCACCCGTGTCATGCGGATATCAGCGCCCTCGTCTGTACCGAAAGAAAGAACCCTTGCGCCACCGCCCATGGCAATCCCGGCCAGATAATCGAACCAGGAATTATCGCGGTTGAGAATTGCAGTTCCGCCGGGCTCAAGGCCTTCGAAAATCTCCGCCTTGGCATCGGCAATCGCCTGCAAATTCGGGAAATATTCGGCATGTACCGTTTCCACATTTGTAACGATTGCCACATGCGGCCGCACCATCGCCGTCAGGGGCCGGATTTCGCCCGCATGGTTCATGCCGATCTCGAATATGCCGAACATTGTCGGCGCAGGCATTCGCGCCAGAGTGAGCGGCACGCCCCAGTGATTGTTGAATGAGCCGACTGGCGCATGGACCGGACCGGCGACAGCAAGTGCTGTCCGCAGCATTTCCTTGGTGCTGGTTTTTCCCACTGACCCGGTTACCGCAACGATTCTGCCCTGTGTCCGCTGCCGGCCTGCGGCCGCCAGACGCTCCAGCGCATCCAGCGGATCGTCGTCAACGACCAGATATGCGCCGGCATCCAGTTGCGCCCTCTTGTCAGCCGCGACGACTGCAAGTGCGGCATCGGCTTCAAGTGCCCTGACGGCAAAATCGTGGCCGTCCATCTGATCGCCCTTGATGGCAAAAAAAGCATCGTCTGACCTGATCGTACGGCTGTCGATCGATATTCCGTCGATGGCTTCTGGCCGGGCGCCCTCAAAACGCCCCCCAATCGCTGCGCAAAAGATATCGAAATCCCACAGGCCGGTCATGATCTTTTATCTTCTTCAGCCAGCGCTTCGCGCGCCTCCTCCTGATCTGAGAAGGGAATGATATCGTCACCGACGATCTGGCCCGTCTCGTGGCCTTTGCCGGCAATCAACAGCAGATCGCCGGATGACAGTCCGCGGATGGCAGACCGGATCGCCTCGCGCCGGTCGCCGATTTCCTCAGCCCCCGGTGCCGCCGTCAGTATGGCATAGCGGATTTCGGCCGGATCCTCGCTACGCGGATTGTCATCGGTCACGATAATCCGGTCTGCGTTCAGAAATGCGGCTTCGCCCATCAGTGGCCGTTTTCCCGGATCCCTGTCGCCACCGGCGCCAAACACCACGACAAGCCGGCCGTCCGTATGCGGACGAAGCGCCTGAAGCGCCTTCGCCAGAGCATCCGGCTTATGGGAATAATCGACAAACACCGGCGCACCCGAAGGATGGGAACCGACGCGTTCCAGCCGGCCCGGAGCACCGGTCAGATTGCCCAGTGCGGCCAAAGCCTTTTCGGCCGGCACACCGGTTGCCATCGCCAGGCCGGCGGCCACCAGTGCATTGGATATCTGAAACCCGCCGATCAGCGGCAGGGAAACATAATGATCGTCGCCATCGGCACGGACGATCATGCGAACGCCATCGGGAACCCGGGTCTGCGACCGGATGGTCAATGTGTCCCCCTTGTGCCCGATGCTGATCACCTGCAGATCCCGATCGCGGGCGATCCGGGCAACGCCGGCCGATGCCGGCTCGTCGGCGTCATAGACGACGGTACCGCCGTCTTCCAGCAGAGCGCTGAACAACCGCAGTTTGGCAATCAGGTAATCCTCAAGGCTGGCATGATAATCAAGATGATCGCGCGAAAGATTGGTAAACGCGGCTGCGGATATGCGCACCCCGTCAAGACGTCTCTGATCAAGCCCGTGACTGGACGCTTCCAGTGCCAGATGCGTCACATTATCATCTGCAAGTTCTGTCAGGTCGCGGTGCAGGCTGACCGGATCCGGCGTGGTCAGGCCGCCCTTCACCTGGCCGTCGGGCCCGACAAGGCCGATCGTCCCGAGGCTGGCTGCGGCAAATCCGGCCGTTTCCCAGATCTGCCGGGTAAAGACAGCTACCGAGGTCTTGCCGCTGGTGCCGGTAACCGCTGCGATATGGGCCGGCTGGCGCGGATAGAACCGGGCCGCCGCAAGCGCCAGATCGCGGCGCGGATCGGCTGTCCTGATAACCGGAGCGTCAAGATGGGCCAGATCGGCATCGGCGGCAGCCAGCACCGCGACAGCACCTGCTTCAATGGCTTGTGCTGCATACATCGCGCCGTCGGTCTGGGTTCCGGGCAAGGCGGCAAAAAGCATACCCTGCCGGGCTTCCCGGCTATCGGCGGTTATACCGGAAATCAGGATATCACCAACCTCAGCGGACAAATCGGTCAGGTCGGGAAACAGTTCAGCCAGGCGCCGTATCATCAGTTCTTTTCCGGGCCGGCGAAACCGGCCTTTATTGGATGGCAGCCACTGCAGTCGCCGTCATCGCATTCTCAGGTTCATCCAGTCGCGGCTGAATGCCAAGCATCGGAGCGATACGCCGGACAATCGCCGCAACGGTCGGCGCGGCATTGCGGCCGGCCGTTGCCGAGACGCCCTTCTTTTCAGGATTCGGCTCGTCGACAAGCACAAGCACAAGATAGCGCGGATCGTCCATAGGAAATGCCGATACAAATGCATTACGTCGTTTGCTGGACGAATACCGGCCATTGACAACTTTCTCTGCCGTGCCGGTCTTGCCGCCGACAAAATAACCCGGCACATCCGCGCGACGCCCCGATCCCTTCTGGACGTTGAGGCGCATGAGACTGCGCATGGCATCGCTTGTTTCCGCCCGGACGACCCGGAGCGCAAGTTCGCCGGCCTCGCGTTCAGAGCGCGGCATAAAGGTCGGCGGGATATAATACCCGCCATTGACCAGTGCGACGGCGGCGGCTGCCGTCTGTAGCGGCGACACGGAAAGCCCGTGCCCGAACGAAATCGTCATCGACGACAGCTTCGACCATTTTTGCGGCGGGATGGGCGCTCCGGCTTCCGGAAGCTCGGTCCGCAGCGTCGACAGCAGGCCCATTTTCTCCAGGAACGATTTCTGGCCGTCGATGCCGACCTTCAACGCCATCCGCGCCGTGCCGATATTGGAGGAGTAGATAAAGATTTCCGGCACCGAGAGCCAGCGGCCCTTGCCATGGAAATCATTGATCGTAAACGACGAAACCCTGATCGGCCTGGAAGCATCGAAACTGTCAGACAGTTGTACTTGTTTGGTATCAAGGGCCATCGCCGTGGTGAACATCTTGAACGTCGAGCCCATTTCGTAGACGCCGACAGTAGCCCTGTTGAGCTTGTCCTTGCCAAGTGAACTGGCCGGGTCATTGGGATCATAATCAGGCAGCGAACTCATGCCCACGACTTCGCCGGTGCGCACATCCATGACGATGCCAACCGCAGCAATCGCCCGGTAACGCTCCATCGCTCTGGCCAGTTCATCGCGCAATGCATGCTGCACCCTGAGGTCAACTGAAAGCTGAACGGGCTCCAGACCTCTTTCCAGCGCGAATCCGGCTTCGTGCAGATCGGCAAGGCCAAGCCCGTCAATATACTTTTCGATACCGGCAATGCCCTCATTGTCGACGTTCACGTGACCCAGAATATGCGAGGCGGTTGGCCCACCGGGATAAAACCGGCGGTTCTCGGCGATAAATCCGACACCTGGTATTCCAAGATCATGGATCGCACGGCGCTGGCGCGGCGTAATCTCGCGCTTGAGCCAGATAAATCCGGCATCCGAAGCCAGCCGCTGGCGGATTTTTGTACTATCGAATTCCGGCAGAACGCTGGCCAGCAATTCCGTCGCCTCGTCGGGATCAATGATGCGCCGCGGTTCGGCATAGAGCGAGGCCGTCTTGATGTCGGTTGCCAGGATTTCGCTGTTTCGGTCGACAATATCGGGCCGGGCCGCGGCGACGACATCCACCGGATTCAGCCGCGCGACATTCAGAGCCCCGGACTCTATTCCCAGCGATACCAGGCGAAGGGCGAGAATACCGTAGATCAGGGCAAAGCCGCCCATGGCGAAACACACCCGCCAGCGGCCCTGCTGTTCGCTCTCACTGAGCTTGCCGGCAGACAGACGGCGAATCGGCTGGATCTGGCGCCAGCTCGACATATCGGGTTGCAGTGTCATTGTCCGCCTCCGGTTCTGGTTCTGTCGCTTGGCAGCGGCGAATTGTCGGCTGAAACGAAACCGACCGGCCGCGCAGGAATCATGTCCATGTGCGTGATCTGCTGCGGATCGAGCGGCTTGAGCTGCAGGCGCTCTTCGTGCCGCTCCACCAGCGCCTGAATACGCGATGGCTGGATCAGGAAACTCCACTCCGCTTTCAGAAGCGAAATAGCCTCCTGCTCGGAATCGACTTTCCTCTGCAGTTCCGCGACATGTTCAGAAACCGCTTCGGCGCGGTATTTGAGCTGAAAGACAAACAGCGCGGCCGCAGCAGCAACTGCGACGGAACCAACCTGGATTATACGGATCATGCAAACGCCTCCGGACCGGGAACATTTTCAAGGCGCGGAACGCCAAGAGTTGATAAATCGATTGAACGGGATTGTGCCGCCGTGCGAACGGCAGCTCTGAGCCGCGCCGAACGGGCGCGCGGATTGACTTCGACCTCATCCTCGCCCGGCTCAACCGGCCGGCGCGTCAGAAGTGAAAATATCGGCGCGTCCACCTGGACCTGCGGCGCGTGCCTGGAACCGGATCCGGTTGCTGAGCGATTCTGCAGAAACCGTTTTACGATTCTGTCTTCCAGCGAATGAAACGCCACGACCACCAGCCGCCCGCCCTCTCTGAGAACGCGCTCGGCGGCATGCAGCGCGAACGCCAGTTCCTCCAGCTCACGATTGACGAAAATCCGCAGCGCCTGAAACGTTCGCGTTGCCGGGTGGATCCGGGCTGCACCGCGCCCGCCAACCGCCTGCGAAACGATTTCGGCGAGCTGCAAGGTGCGTTCAATCGGCGCTTCCTGGCGGGCGCGGTCAATTGCCCGGGCAATCCGGCCGGCTTTGCGCTCCTCGCCGAGAACGCCGATGATCATCGCAAGATCGCGGACGCTGGCCTTGTTGACAACATCTCCGGCGTGAGCACCGTCAGACCCCATGCGCATATCCAGCGGGCCATCGAGCCGGAACGAAAATCCCCGCTCCGCCTCATCGATCTGCATTGAAGATACGCCGACATCGAGAACGATCCCGTCAACCGGTGAAAAGCCTACGGCATCGGCCAACTCATCAAGCGCGGAGAACCGTCCTTCGACGATGCGAAAGCCAGGCTGCTCCTGTTCGAGCAGCCTGCCCGTCGAAATTGCGCCGGCATCCCGGTCGATCGCCAGCACTTCGCAGCCCTGCTGCAGCATTGCGCGCGAATATCCGCCGGCGCCGAATGTCCCATCAATGATCCGGTTGCCCGGCCCGGCATCCAGATACTGCAACACTTCCGGCAGCAGCACAGATATATGGGGCGTTGACATATCGGCCGTGCCCTGGCCCGTTGGCGTGTCACGGCTCTGCATCATGACGCCTCGCCCGCCGGCGCCGAACGCCGGCCCAAACCACGAGTGACTTCCTTCAGCCGTGCGCGCGCATCCGTTTTGCGCGCTGCAAACCGGCTCGGCTCCCAGATCTGAAACTTGAACCCCTGCCCGACAAAGACCAGCGTATCGGTAATGCCGGCTTCTTCGCGCAGATCATCCGGCAGGGTGATGCGGCCGTCCTTGTCGATCTTCAAGACCCGGCTCGCGCCGTAAAAAGCCGTCGACAGAATTTCGTATTCTTCTGAAAATGTTTCGAACACGGACAGGCGCTCATCAATGGCATTGCGCAATCTCGAGCCGCCGGCATCGATCGCCGGCTGGTCAAGGGCCGGATAACAATAGACCCCGTCAAAACCTTCACGCGTCAACGCGGCCCGAAACGGTGCAGGCACGGAAACGCGGCCCTTCTGATCGAGCCGGTTGGTAAAGGTTGCAACAAATCCGTCCATACCGCCCCACGCGTTACTCCAGCAGCAGCCCCCCGAAAACAGGGCCCATGCGCCGCCCCGACGCCGGTTGGAAGTGCATTGTCACTGCCTCCAACAGGAATTGGGATAACATGGGATAACATGGGATGATATGGATTTCAACGGACTCTAATGGGAAAATCTGGAGTAAATTGCTAAAAACCGGCTCGATCCAGGATATCCTTCGGCCCGATCCACAACTTCGCGGCACACTGGGCGGCACACCGGAATGATCCGCAAACGGCGGGATCAATAGCCGCACGAAGGCGATTTTCCCGCTTGCCGGTGCGGCGCATTGGGCGGTTTCCATCGCAGCCGGAAACTTCTATCAAGGGCTGAACACCAGCAGACGGTTTCCGGGACGATGAATATCTGGGCACGCATTGCCGACCTGATTTCAGATAGCGCTGCCGCCGTTGGCACAGCCATGACCGGCATTCGCGAAGCCATCGAGCGGATCACCAATGCCGAGGCGAGACGCCAGGTCGCTTTCACGATTTCCATGATCGCCCTGTCGGCAAAAATGGCCAAGGCCGACGGCATCGTGACCCCCGACGAGGTGGCAGCCTTCCAGCAGATTTTCACGATCCCGCGCGGCGAAGAGAGCAATGTCTCCAGAGTCTATAATATGGCCAAGGGCGATGTGGCGGGCTTTGAGGCCTATGCCGGCAATGTCGCCAGCCTGTTTCCGGAAAACCGCCCGCTGCTGGAAGATATTCTTGACGGCCTGTTCCATATCGCCAAGGCCGATGGCGTCGTGCACGAACGCGAACTGTCCTATCTGCACAGGGTGGCGGAAATCTTCGGCTTCAGCGAAATCGAATTTTCAAGATTGTCGGAGCGCCATGTTATTGACGGAACCGGCGATCCGTACCTTGTGCTCGGCGCCGACAGGAACTGGGATTTCGAGACCCTGAAGAAACACTACCGCAAACTGATCGCCGAAAATCATCCCGACCGGTTGCTGGCGCGCGGCGTGCCGGAGGAGTTTATCCGCATCGCGACCGAACGAACGTCGGCCATCAATGCCGCCTGGGACACTGTTGAACGCATGCGGAAGATCCGTTGAACGAACGCAATATATCACTGTTGGACAGACCCTCGCCCAACCACGGCGAGCGGCTGGCCGGGCCCACTGACATCCTGCTGCTGCACTATACCGGGATGGCTGACGCCGGTCAGGCAATGGATTGGCTGTGCAACCCGGAAAGCGGCGTGTCGTGTCACTATTTCATCTATGAAGATGGCAGAATTGCCCGGCTGGTCGACGAAAGCCGCCGCGCCTGGCACGCCGGCGCTTCCTGCTGGGCCGGCGAAGTCGATATCAATTCCCGCTCGATCGGCATCGAAATCGTCAATCCTGGCCATACCGTTCTGACTGACGGACAAGAACTGCCGTCATTTCCGGACCGGCAAATCGATGCCCTGAACGAATTGTGCGTCGATATCCTGTCCCGCCATGACATCAAACCGCAGCGTGTCCTGGCACACTCCGATGTTGCGCCTGCGCGCAAGATGGATCCGGGCGAGGCATTTCCATGGGCCCGCCTCGCGGAGGCTGGCATCGGCCACTGGGTCACGCCGGAACCGATCTCCGGCGGGCGGTTTCTGGCGGTTGGCGACAGCGGCGAACCTGTCGAAGCGTTACAGGCGATGCTGGCGCTGTACGGCTATGAAATCGAATTATCCGGCCGGTTCGATACCCCGACCGAGCAGGTTGTTACAGCGTTTCAACGCCATTTCAGGCCCCAACGTGTCGATGGCATTGCGGATGCGTCAACGATCACGACGCTGAACAAGCTCATCAGCATCTTATCCTAAGTCATTGTGACGTAAAATTGCTGCACTGCAACAATTCGTGATCGCATGTGCACAATTTTGCCACAAGTGACCTTCAAACGCCGCGGCGAATAAATTTCAAAAAAATTCGTAAGGACCTCCTGAATGTCATTGAAATATCTCGCCCCGATCCTGGCGATCGCGGGTACAGTCAGTGCTGCGGAAGTTTCCGCTGGGCGCTTTTCCGACGGCGATTCCCGCAGTTCCATGCCGCACATCACACAAATGCGTGACCGCGACAGCCTTTCAGAAACGATCGGTACCAGTTCTGTCCGTTCACCGTACGCCAGCAAAAAGCAGCACACACAGCAGCAGGCCAAGACCAAACTGGACCGTCTGATCACCAAACACGCCAAGGCCAATGGCGTCCCGATCAAGCTGGCTCATGCCGTCATAACGGTGGAGAGCCGTTACAACCCCAAAGCCCGCGGCGGCGCCGGCGAAGTCGGCCTGATGCAGATCAAGCCGTCGACAGCGCGCGGCATCGGCTACAAGGGGTCCACAAAAGCGCTTTATGATCCGGAAACGAACCTGCGCTGGGGCATGAAATATCTCGGCGAGGCTCGAAAGCGCGGCGGCGGGACGGTCTGCGGCACAATCCTTAAATACAATGCCGGCCATTATGCCAAGCGCATGAACAAGATCTCGGCGCGCTATTGCGGCAAAGTCAAAACCATCATGGCAAAGAACTGAGCGAATATACTTAAAAAAGGCGGCCCGGCATCGCATTGCCGGGCCGCCTTTTTATGACCAGCCGGCCTGTAAGCCGGGTTCTGTAAGATCGCAGTTCCGGCTTTCGCCAGGCCTGCAATGCGACGACCATTCATCTTGCACATCCGTTGCCGGATGCGTCACGCAACCAACCCGGGTGACTGGCCTGGAACAGGCTGGAGCCAAACGGGGCATAAACCCCGGCGCCGCGTCACCCCTATTCGGTTTTGCTCCAGGTGGGGTTTGCCGTGCCGCCAACGTCACCGCTGACGCGGTGGGCTCTTACCCCACCCTTTCACCCTTACTCCCGAGGGAGCGGTTTGCTTTCTGTGGCACTGTCCCTGAACCTGCGGCGAACCGCGGGCCCGCCGGGTGTTACCCGGCACCTTTGTTCCATGGAGCCCGGACTTTCCTCCACGCCTGCCTTTCGGCGCCTGGCGCAGCAGCCATCCGGCCGACTGGCAGGTCTTAGGTGGCACCAGCAGGTGGACAGGTCAAGGACTGCAATCGAACAATTCCCGGCGCAAATGTTTTCAAGCCGTCGACATGCATGTCTGCTGACCATGCGGTGTACCCTTGTGACAGGCTTCCGCATCGCCGCTGATCAGCACCGCCATTGCAGGAGCGACATAGATTGCCAGGCGTGCAACCGCCTTGACCGTTTCACGGCGACTCAAAGCCGCGGCAGAACTTGATCCTTCCAAACTCGGCGAGTCGGTCTTCTTGTCCACGGTCCATCCAGCGCTGCATCGTTTGACAATGTCAGATCATCTAATGCCTGATTCCTTGACGCAGAGGAAGGCTCGACTGTCACTGCGGCACCCTGATATCGGCAGCAGCAAACAGGACGCCGAATTGCTCGCACCAGATTACCACGCTCTGGTAGCCTGAAAGGTCGGTGCCCTGCGGAATGACATAATTCTGATCGCCCTTGTTGCCTTTCAAGGGTCCGAGCGAAACCCATTCGCTGGCCGTCACATCGCCCGATGAACGGATATCGCCCGCCTTGACCAGCCAGACTTTGAGATCCGGCCCGTTGGTCGCAGCGAATTTGGTGAAACGAAGAACAGCCGAACCGGCCGGTGTGGAATAGATCGTCGCGTTACCTGCACCCCTGTGCGCGGCATCGGCGTTGCGAAAGACACCTTGTGCCGCGACTGACATCTGCAGTTCCGCCGGCAGGCCTTCAGAGACCACCCGGTCGATCCACAGTGGAGAAAACAGATACCAGAACGCATTACCCGCTACGAAGCCGATGAACCCGGAAACCAGTGCGGTGATGAAAAATCGTCGCATGATAAAACCCCATTGTGCTTGATGACGCGCTGATGAGTGCCGCAGCCATCCCGCCCGAATACAATTTTCACGAGCGATTTGCACCCGGCAATCGCAATTGCGGTGCCGCGGCACGGACGGTTCGGGACGCTTCAGTCAATTCGGCCGCGCTGCCCCGACAATGAAAGCGAAACCGTCAGCGACCCTTCGTTGATCAGCCAGCGCTTCAGGGTGAAGCTGCGCCTGCCCTCCGCATGCATCGGATCGGCCTGCGCAAATGACCGGGCTTCTTCAAACGAACCCGCCCGGTAGATGATCATGCCGGCCCCGTTCATGTCCTCGCCGGTCTCGTCGGAAACAGGTCCGGCAAAAACGAGTACGCCCCGGTCTTCCATTTCCTTTTGATATTCCAGATGTCTGGGCAATGTCTCTTTTAAGGCATCGGGATCTGCGGCAGGTTCCGATTGCACAACATAAAGCTCCAGTGCGAGCGCTCCGCGCGAACGCGCGGCCTCCCGGTATTCACTCCATTTTGGCATGTCCGCTCCTCCTTCCGGCGCCGCCGGGTTGTGACTGTGATTGTCTGCATATAACCCACAAAATTACAACTTCACAAAAAATATCGATATTTTCTTGACCACTCATACAAACTGCGTCAGTCTTTCCGGAAATCGTTCTGGAGGAATAAATGCGTTTCATGGTCGCCACCAATAGCGGTGGTCGCAGTGTCTACGGCATCAATGAAGACGAAGCGGTCAATTTGACAGCGCTGGATCAGCGCCTGGGCACAGATCTGTCGGCGCTTGTTGCGATGGGCGATGACGGCCTTGCATTGGCTGAAAGTCTGATGACGAAAGGCGAGCGGATACCGGTCGATACGCTGAAACCCGCCATGCCGCTGGAAGCGCCGGGCAAAATTCTGTGCTTCGGGCTGAATTATATCGATCATGTCAAGGAAGGCGGCTACGACATCCCGACCTACCCGGCCATGTTCATCCGGATGCAATCATCGATGATGGCGGCCGGCGAGCCGATGATCCGCCCCGCCTGTTCGGAAAAACTGGACTATGAAGCCGAGCTGATGATTATCATCGGCAAGGGCGGACGGCACATTTCAGTCGACAACGCCCTCGACCACGTTTTCGGATACACGGTCTTCAATGACGGCTCGGTGCGCGACTATCAGCGCAAGACCCATCAGTGGACTCCGGGCAAGAACTTCGATTCAACCGGTCCGGTCGGCCCGATTGTCGTGACGCCGGATGAACTGCCGCCCGGCGCAAAAGGCCTTAAAATCGAATCCCGGCTCAACGGCAATGTCATGCAGAGCGCCAGCACCGCAGACATGATGTGGCCGGTAGATCAGATCATCGCCACTGTGTCCGAATTCACCACGCTTGAGCCCGGTGACATGATCGCAACCGGAACACCGCCCGGCGTCGGCCATGCCCGCAATCCGCCTGTGTTCATGAAACATGGCGATGTGATCGAAGTGGAAATCGAAGGCATCGGCATCTGCAGCAACCCCGTCGTGGACGAAACCGGTGCTGACGTCAGCGAGGCGGCGGAATGAGCGCCGGGGCTGCAACCTCGAATGCGCCGACCGGCGAGGCGCTTGAAGCCGTGCGCGCGGCCGCTCAGGAAGACATTCGCGCCCTGCGAAACCGCATCGGCAGACTGGATGACGATGCGATCGATTTGATCCTGCGCGACGCAAGATCCCATTACGCCTGGACCGATCGTCCGGTGTCGGATGCGGAACTGCGGACGCTCTACGATATCGTCAAAATGGGCCCGACCAGCATGAACAGTTGCCCCGCCCGCTTTGTCTTTGTGCGCACGCCGGAGGCAAAGGAAAGGCTCGCGAAGTCACTGAAACCGGCCAATGTCGGCAAGATGATGGGTGCCCCGGTGACCGTCATCATCGCCCACGATCTGGAATTCTGGCAAAAGCTGCCGCAATTGTTTCCCCATGAAGACCGCCGCGGCCATTTTTCCGGCAAACCCGACTACGCCGCCGAAACCGCGTTTCGCAACGCCACCCTGCAGGGCGGCTATCTGATGATCGCCGCCCGTGCCATGGGTTATGACATTGGTGCAATGTCGGGGTTTTCCAACGAGATTGTCGATCAGGAATTTTTTGCCGGCACGAGTCTGCGGTCGAACTTCCTGTGTAATATCGGCTATGCTGACGAAAGCGCGCTGTTTCAACGGCTGCCGCGTTTCCGGTTCGAAGACGTTTGTGAACTGATTTAACAACGGACAGGGCTGACCCATGGTTGAAATCAAGATGAAGACGAGCGTGAAACAGAGAGCAAAGGGCGTGGCGTCGTCGCATTCGCGGATCGAGGTCAGCGTTCGCGACCTGACATTTGTAATCGATGAACCCGTGGAACGCGACGGCACCAATACCGGACCGACGCCAACAGAAACGGCTGTGGCTGCACTGATCGGCTGCACCAATGTCATCGGCAACAAATGCGCCAAGGCACTTGGCGTCGATATCGGCCATCTGACAATCTCCACTGTTTGTGATTTCGACCGGCGCGGCGTGACGCTGGCTGAAGAGATTGAAGTCCCTTTTCAAGCCATCCAGCTGAGCGTCGTCTGCGACGGACCGGCGACGCAGGCCGATATTGATCGCGTGGCAGCCGAGACCGCTAAATATTGCCCGCTGTCGAAACTGTTTCGCCAGGCCGGCACTGAAATTACCGAGACCTGGACCAAATCGGACTGATGCATGAACGCCTGCCGGACACACGGACAGGCAAACCCAAGGAGGAAAACACGATGATGACCAAACGAAGCCTGGCCGCTTTTGTCGCCGCCACGGCACTTGCCGTTCTCGTTTCGCCGCTGAAAAGCACGGCCGAGGCGACAGAAACAATCAAGATGGTTGCAATCGACGGTTATCCGGCCCGCGCCATGTGGGTCAAGGAATTCTCCGGCTTCTTCATTCCGCGCGTGAATGAGGAACTGGCGAAGACCGGCAATTACAAGATTGAGTGGCAGGAAGCCTATGGCGGCACGATCGTCAAACCGAAAGGCGTTCTGGATGGCATCAAACTGGGTCTCGGCGACATCGGCATCGTCACCACCGTGTTCCACAATTCCAAGCTTCCGAGCCAGGCGATAGCCTTCGTCACACCGTTCATTGCGACCGATGCCCGCGCGGTCGCAAAGGCTGTTGACGAGATCGCCCGTGAGTTCCCGCAGATGTCGGCCGAGCTCGACAAGCAGAATCAGGTCTATCTGGCAACCGGCGTCGTTCTCGACACCTACCAGGTGTTTTCAACAACGCCGATCAGCTCGCTCGACGACCTGAACGGCTCCAAGGTTGCCGGCGCCGGTTACAACCTGCGCTACATTGAGGGCTTGGGAGCCGCCGGCGTACGCGGCGGGCTGACCGATTTCTACAATATGCTGCAGACCGGCGTCGTTGACAAAGCCATGCTCTGGCCGGAAGCCGCCAAGACGTTCAAGATCGCCGAAGTCGCACCCTATATGCTCAAGGCCGATCTTGGCGCCGTCAATTCCAAGACCGTGACGGTCAACAAGGATGTCTGGAATAAACTGCCTGACGAAGTGAAGCAGGTGTTGCAGAAGGTCGCCATTGAGTATCGCGATCATGTCGCCGAACTGGCGATGTCGCGAGCCGAGGAAAGCCTCAAGGCCTATGTCGATGGCGGTGGAACAGTGGTGGAAATGCAGGCAGGCGACCGTGAGAAATGGGCCGCCAGCATGGACAATATCGCCGTCGAATGGGCAACCGCTCTTGATGCCGAGGGAGCACCGGGGAGCGACATGTTGAGAGCCTATGTCGCAAAATTGCGAGATGCAGGTTTCACCCCGGTTCGCGACTGGTCGGCCGAACTGACGAACTGAGTGACCAGGGAGGCGCGCCGATGTCCGGCCAAGCCGCACTTGTACGCGCCTCCGCCCTTCTCGGCCGGATCTCGCAGATTGCCAACGCAATCGGAACTCTGGTCGTCCTCGGCCTCGTGCTGATCGTCAATTTCGATGTCATCGCCCGCGGTGTCTTCAACGCACCGTTCCGCGGTGCGGTGGAAGTGGTTCAGTTTTCCATGGTGCTGATTGTCTTTCTCCAACTACCCGATGTCATACGGGTCAACAGGCTGACGCGCTCCGACGGATTGCTGGCGGTCCTGGGCGACCGCTACCCATGGCTTGCCGGGTTGATGGCGCAGATCATTGATCTGGTCTCCGCCATTTTCATGGGCCTGATCGTGCTGACGGTCTGGCCGGATTTTATCGAGAACTGGGAAAGCGGAGATTATTTCGGAACGCCCGGCATCTTTACCGCGCCGTGGTGGCCGGTCAAACTGGTCATTCTCATGAGCGCCGGCCTGTGTTGCCTGATCTGGCTGTTCAAGGCGGCAATCGGCAATCGCAGCACAGAATATGTGCATCTGGCGGAGGGTGAATGAACGTTCCGGCAGCACCGACCTTTATTGCCTGGTCTTCCGGCGCAATCCGCTCCGATGAGGCTGATCATGTCTCCGGTTGAAATCGGCCTCATCTCCGTTATCGCGATCATCGCGATGATCTATATCGGCGTCTACATTCCGATTGCGCTCGGTGTCGTCTCATTTGTCTCAATCTGGCTGATCCGGGATAATTTCCAGCTGGCGATGAACCTGTTGCGCATCGCTATCGGCGACAGCGTTCTGGAATATACGTTCGCCACTGTGCCGCTGTTCACGTTCATGGGACTGGTTGTCTCCAGAGCCGGCCTCGGCACCGATATATACCAGGTCATGAACGACAGCTTCCGGCGCGTTCGCGGAGGCATCGGCATGGCGACCGTCGGCGCCAATGCCGTCTTTGCCGCCGTTACCGGATCGTCGATCGCTTCGGCGTCGGTTTTCACCAAAATATCCGTGCCGGAAATGTTGCGGTTCGACTATAATCCCCGCTTTGCCGTTGGCGTCGTTGCCGGGTCTTCTGTGCTCGGCATGATCATCCCGCCAAGCGCCATGCTGATCATCTATTCATTTGTCGCCGAGCAGTCGGTCGGGGAAATGTTCCTGGCCGGAATTGTCCCGGGTCTGATCCTGGCATTTGCCTATATTGCCGCCATTATGGTCATGGCGCGCCTGACGCCGGGATTTGTCGGCGGAAAGGATGCCGCCGACATTGGTGATCCGACCATGACACGGGCGGAAATCGCCTCGAAGACGATCCCGATCATGATTTTGATCCTTGTCGTGCTTGGCGGCATCTATACCGGCTGGCTGACACCGGTTGAGGCGGGTGCTGCCGGATCGGCGGTCGCGCTGCTGATTGCAATCGTCCGCCGGCGCATGACGCTGCACGGCTTCTGGCACGCCCTGCTGGAGACCGGTCACATCACCGCCAGCATCCTGTTCCTGATCACGGCGGCATCCATGTATAGCCGTATGCTGGGATTTGCCGGCCTGCCGAACGAACTGGACGCAATCCTGCAAAACTATCAGTTCGGCTTTTTCGCCATCATGGTGATCTATGTGATGCTGATGTTGTTCCTGGGAACATTGCTCGATACGGCATCGATCATCCTGATCGTCGTGCCGCTGTTTCTGCCGATTGTCGAACTGATGAACCTCAATCTGGTCTGGTTCGGCATCGTCACTGTCATAGGAGCCGAAATCGGTCTGCTGACGCCGCCGCTCGGCATTTCATGTTTTGTCATCAAGGCGACCCTGGATGATGACCGGGTCGCGCTGAAAGATGTCTTTCTCGGCGCACTGCCCTTTGCCGCTGTCATGCTCGTCGTGTTGATATTGATCATCAAGTTTCCGGTGCTCAGCATCGGTATCCTGAATTGAAGCCCCTCAGAGGAGAATGAACCCATGCGCTCTGTTACAAAACAGACCATCACTCAGGCCTTCCTCGATTATTGCGCAGATGGTACGGACCCGCGTCTGAAGTTCGTGCTGGAAAGTCTGGTCGGCCATCTGCACGATTTTGCCCGTGAAACTGAACTGACCCATGCCGAATGGCGCAAGGGCATCGAACTGCTGACAAAGGCAGGCGAAATCAGCACGCCTGAACGCAACGAGTTCATCCTGTTGTCGGATGTGCTGGGCCTGTCGTCTCTCGTCGACATGGTCCATTCACCCGATGACGCCACCAATTCCAGCGTGCTTGGACCGTTCCACATATTGGGCGCGCCCGATCTGCCCGTCGGCGGCGACCTGAAGCAGGATAATGACGGCCCGACCGTCGCAGTCAGCGGCAGGGTGACGGACAAGGCCGGGCAACCGATCGAAGGCGCCGTGCTGGAAATCTGGCAGACGGCCGATAACGGCCTCTATTCCAACCAGGATGCAAGCCAGCCGGATTATAATCTGCGGTGCCGGATGACAGTCGGCGCCGATGGCAGATATGCATTCACCACCGTCCGGCCGGCGCCTTATACGGTGCCGGATGACGGGCCTGTCGGCGAATTGCTGCACGCCACCGGGCGCCATCCGTGGCGGCCGTCGCATCTGCATTTCATCGTCGTGGCCGAGGGCTATCGCACACTCGTGACCGAGGTTTTCCCAGATGACGACCCCTGGCTCGATCAGGATGCGGTGTTTGGAGTTCGTGAAGACCTTGTGATGCATTATCGCGAGCAATCCGACCCGGCTGCAGCGCCGGCCGGGCTGGAAGCCGCCAACCGTCTGACCAATCCGTATTATACGGTTGATTTCGATTTTGTGCTGGCGGCAGAGACATGAGGAGAGCAAACGGGTGAAACAATGAGTACATCATTTCTGGCAGACCTGTTTTCAACGATTGCCGGCAGCAGCCGCGCTTTGTGGGATATCAGCCGCGGCCAGAAAGTCGACAATACGCCGGAAGGATTGATCGCGCTTTGCGAGACCCTGATGACCAGCCGCGGCGAAGCCTCCGGCGTGGCGATCGCCAATTCGATCCTGCAGGGCTATCTCGGTCTGGAAGACGAGGCCCGGCTCGCCTTTCTGACGGCTTTGACCCAACAGTTCGGCGTCGATCTTGAGAAAACGCGTACCGGCGCTGAAGACTATCTTGCAGACCCCAGCGCCGAAGCCGCTCTGAAATTGCACAATGCGGCCGAGCCGCGCCGGCAGGAATTGATCCGCCGGCTCAACCGGGCGCCCGGCGGGACCGCTGCGCTGGTCGCCATGCGCTCCGATATTCTCGCGGTCATGAAGGCCTATCCTGAGTTCCGGGAGGCGGACCGGGATTTCCAGCACCTGTTCGCCTCATGGTTCAACCGGGGTTTTCTGGTTCTCCGGCGCATTGACTGGCATACGCCGGCCATCATTCTGGAAAAAATCATCCGCTATGAGGCCGTGCATGAGATCAATGGCTGGGACGATCTGCGCCAGCGTGTCGATGCGCCGGACAGGCATCTTTATGCATTCTTTCATCCCTCCCTCATCGACGAGCCGCTGATTTTCGTCGAAGTCGCGCTCACTGCGTCGCTGCCGGATTCTGTCACCGATATTCTCGACCCTGAACGCGACAAACTGCAGCCGGATCGGGCCAGCGTGGCGACGTTCTATGCGATTTCCAATTGCCAGGTCGGCCTGCGCGGCGTCTCATTCGGCAGTTTCCTGATCAAACAGGTGGTCCAGGAACTGAGTCTGGAACTGCCGTCCCTGAGGACTTACACAACCCTGTCGCCAATTCCGGGGCTGCGAAACTGGCTCGACACGATAACAGGTTTCGGCGGCCCCGAAGATGATCTTCTGCATCGGTTGCGTGAAGCACCGAAAGACGCCTGGCCGGAACTGAACAGCGCCGAGCAGACGCAATTGCGAGAACTTGCTGCCGACTATTTCATCAACCGGAAACAGCCTGACGGACAACCCGTCGATCCGGTTGCCCGGTTCCATCTCGGCAATGGCGCCCGGCTGGAACGGATCAACATCAACGGCGATCTGTCAGCCAACGGCATCGAACGGTCCTTTGGCCTGATGGTCAATTACGTTTATGATCTCGATCAGATCGAATCCAACCACGAGGCCTACGCCAACAACGCGGAAATCGTCACTTCGGCTCAGGTGCGAAAGCTCGTGAAGGGAAGGAAGCCCCCGATGATCCAGGAGCCGGCACATGCTGAATGAAGGGAAGACAGGCTCAAAACCGGGTGAAAACCAGGCGACGGGTCTGGCGCAATTCCGCAGCGGCGACTCCCAGACGGCGCAGGTTTTTGCCCGGCTGCGCGACGACATCATGGCCGGCCGGCTTGAACCCGGCCGAAAACTCAAGATCGAAGAACTGCGCAAACGCTACGAAGCCGGCGCAAGCCCGCTGCGCGAGGCCCTCTCCACAATGTGCTCCGACGGCCTGGTGGAGCGGATGGATCAGCGCGGGTTCCGTGTCGCAGATGTCAGCATCGACGATTTCAATGAACTGCTGAAAACCCGATGCTGGCTCGAAGAGCGGGCGTTGCGGGAAGCGATCGCCCATGGCGAGACGGCGTGGGAGGAAGCTCTTGTGCTCGCCCATCATCGGCTGTCGCGCAAGGATCGCACAGGGAACCGCGGCGATCTCCGGCTCGAAGACGAGTGGGAAACCGCGCACCGGCATTTCCATATGAGCCTGATATCTGCCTGCGGTTCCGATATCATGATCCGCTTCTGCGACCAGCTCTATGACCGCAATATCCGCTACCGCAACATTTCCGGCACGGCAGCCTATCCGGAACGCGATATCGCCGCCGAACACCAGCAGATTTTCCAGGCCAGCGTCGGCCGTGATGCCGACCAGGCCGTGCGACTGCTGATCAGCCATTACGAAGCCACCGGCGATTATTTCCGCGACGCACTGGCCGGAAAATAGAAACCTTTTGTCGTAAAGAATGACGGCCGTTCGGTTGCCCTGGATAAGCCGAGTTCGAACCAGCAACCGACGATGGGTGCGCAGCCAGCGGGCTGACCGGCAGACGTTTGCAGATCAGCCGGCGCCGTACGGTTATTGCGGTTCCAACCTGAGAAGCCTGCCCCGCGGGCTGTCTGTCAGCACATAGAGAAACCCGTCCGGGCCGGAGCGGACATCGCGGATGCGTTCGCCGAGATCGGCAAGAAGCAGCTCCTGGTCGACGACATTTTCCCCGTCCATCTCCAGCCGGCGCAAGTGCTGGCCGCGCAGCGCGCCGACAAACAGATCGCCGCGCCATTCGGGAAATCTGTCGCCGTCATAGAACGCCATGCCGCTGGGCGCGATTGACGGCACCCAGTAGACGACCGGCTGTTCCATGCCGGGTGCTTCGGTCTTGTCCGATATGATCGCGCCGGAATAATCGATCCCGTAGGTGATGGCCGGCCAGCCGTAATTGGCGCCGCGCCGGATGATATTGACCTCGTCGCCGCCGCGCGGGCCATGTTCATGCGCCCAGATCGCCCCGCTTGAGGGATGTATGGCCATGCCCTGGACGTTGCGATGACCGTAGGACCAGATTTCCGGCTTCGCATCGCCACTGCCGGTAAACGGATTATCGTCCGGCACCGACCCGTCTCGGTTGAGCCGGATGATCGATCCCAGATGATTTTTCGGGTTCTGCGCCTCATCCATATGGTCGCCGCGGTCGCCGAGCGAAATATAGAGATATCCATCCCGGTCGATCACCAGACGCGAACCGAAATGGCGGCCGCCGCGGGTCTTCGGCTCCGCCGTGAACAGCAGTTGAGCGTCCGACAGCGTGCCGTCGTCGAGACGCGCGCGAACGACTTCCGTGCCGGCGCCTGAGCCCGTGCCACCGGAATAGGAAAGATATATCCGCTGATTTTCGGCAAAATCCGGATCGACAATCACGTCCAGCAACCCGCCCTGCCCGCCGGCTTTCACTTTCGGAACACCGGCAATGGGTGCCGGGTCCAGCTGGCCGCCGCGAACGATCCGCAATCTGCCCGCCCGCTCGCTGATCAGCATGTCGCCATTTGGCAAAAAGGCCAGGCTCCAGGGGTTCCGCAAACCCCTCGCCACTTCGGTTATCGTGAACTGATGCTGCTTTGACCGATGGACGCTCTGTGCATTTGCATCGGCGGCAAAAGCCGCAAAAATCAGAACAAGCAGAGGTTTAAGACACGCACCATTCATTGTCAGCTCCCAGGGCGACCGCGAACACCTGATTGTTCATATGGAGCAGAATCCGGTCTCGAACAGATCAACATTCCCGACCACAGCGGTCGCTTCAGACCAGAAGCGCGGTGACATACATTACCGTCAGCCCCGTCACCAGGCCGCCGAGGCTGGGTGCAGAGACCAGCCCTGCCTGCCCGAAGCGGCGGGCAAGCAGGCCGGCAATCTCGACCAGAACCTGGGCGATTGCGCCGGCGCCAATGCCGAAACACAAGGCCGTCCAGAACGGGCTGACGACAATTGCCCCGGCAAAGACGCCACCGATGGCAGGCAATCCGGCCAGTGCCGCCAATCCGCCAAGATGCAGCAGCGAAGGCCTTGCCGAACTTGCCGGTGCGGCGATGGCAAACCCTTCGCTGACATTGTGAATGACAAACCCGACCACCAGGAACCCGGCAAGCGCTGCCGAGCCGCCCGATAACGCCGCGCCAACCACCAGCCCCTCGCCGAGATTGTGCAGGCCGATGCCCAGGGCGATGAATCCGGCCAGCGCCAACCCTTCCGGCGGCCGGCCAGATCGGCGGCCGGCAGCAAGCAGAAGTGCTGCGGTAGACAACATCACGACCCACACCATCGGCCCGGCGCGCAACCGGCCGATCGCCGCCTCACCGACTTCAAGGCCTTCGCGGATCGTATCGATGAACAGAAACAACAGCAGCCCGAACGTCACAGAGAGAATAAAACCCTGCCAGCCGGCAGACGCCCCGCGCAGGGCCGGCAGCGCCAGCAGGCCAAGCGCCACCGGGACCGGCCCGAGCAGCAACCCAACCAGCATCAACAGGCCGATATTGTCGAACAAAATGTCGCCGGTCGGCACAGCGACATCAATGGCGTGATCGAACGTTGCCCCGGTCTGAGTGACAAACAGAATATGGTGCGCGTCGCCTTCGACCCAGGGATAGGGAATTCTAACCGTGGCGCTTTCCAGCCTGCCGATTACGGTTGACGGACTGGCTTCAAACGCTCGGTATGCCCCGTCAACCTGGACCTGGGCGATCCGCATCGGTTCCGATCCGTCGGCGCGAACCACAAGGGTAATCAGACCAGGTTCCAGCCGGACCGATTCCATGCTCAATTCTTCAACCGGCGGCGCCGATGCCGTCAGCGGATCCAGCGGCCGGCCGATCACGATGATGGCCAGCACCGCAATCAGGCCAATGACAGGCAAGACGATCCAGACAAGCCGGTTCTTCATCACGCCATGACCTTGAAAAAGCTCATCCAGCCCAGTTCGGCAAATTCAGACTGATGCGCATGGAACATATAGAGGCCGGGTTCGTGGCCGGAGAAATCGATCTCCAGAATGCCGCGCTGGCCCTGGCACATCATCACCGTATCGACTGTCTTCAGCGTCGGCTGCAATGTCGTGCCATGATCGTAGAAATCGAAGAAATTGGCATGCAGGTGGAACGAATTGATCGGATCGAATTCCGTCAGGTTGGAGAGATAGATCCGCACCGGCCGGGACCTGTCGATCTCGATCGGCCGGTCCATATAGGCGAACGCGATTGAGTTGGCCGCGTAGAATTCATTCTCGTCATCGAAATTGGTATCGAAGCCGTTCATCACGATGACGAATTCCTGCCAACGCCGGTTCTCGTCAGATGTGTGCAGCCGCTGCAGCGCTGCGTCGCGCTGATCCGGATGCCTGTCGGGATCGGGATCGACGATAAACGCTCCGTAGAGGCCCTTGTGGATGTGCCGCTTCAGCGGCAGCGCGTGACAATGGTAGAGATGGCTGCCAAACGGCGTGGCGTCGAATTCGTAGGTGAAACTGCCGCCAGGCTCCACCAGGCCGGCGCCTTCGATACCGTCCATCCGGGCTGCATGAATTCCGTGGAAATGCATCGTATGCGGATGCGAACCGGCATTGGCAAAATTGATCTTCAGCCGTTCGCCTTCAACGCATCGCAAGGTCGGCCCCGGGATCCGCCCGTTGTAGGTCCAGGCCGGGAAATATACGCCGGGCGCAATTTCAATCTCGTGGTCGACCGCGGTGATATCCCATTGGCGGACCACCCGACTGCCATCCTGACTCAGTGTCCCGGTGTCGAAATCGGTCAGGATGGCATGGGGGTCAAACCCGTTTGCGGCATGGTCAACAACGCCGACGACGCGGTTACCGGATGCGCTGTGACCGGCGCCATGACCTGCCGACAGTTTGTCCGATGCGGTGTCAGTAACTGTCGGACCGGCGCCGGTTTCCTGTGCCCGGGCCAACCCCGCGCCCAGCAATCCCGGAACGAGACCGGCGAGTGCAATAGCGCCGCGTCTCGTGATCTGTCTGGCCAGCGACTTGCGCATCTGTTATCCTGCAATTGCGAACGAATTGCAAAAATTGCACAAAATCGCCGGAATGTCGACTCATCGATCACAATTTGCCCGGTGAGATGAAAGTCAGCTTGCCGCCGCTGCCCGGCTTGCCTGATCGTACGTCCCCGAAAGCCCGCGCAGCAAGGCGGACAGGTTGGACAGATCCGCTTCGTTGATGGAAAGCGATTTGACGGTGCGGACCAGAAGGTCTTCGCGCACCTCGCCGTAACGAGTACACAAAGCAGCACCCTTTTTTGAGATCGCGGCTGTCTTTTCCTTGCCCTGGCGGCCGGTTTCGATCAGCCCGTCCCGCTCCAGTTTCTTCAGCGCATAGGAGACGGTATGGGTGTCCTCGATATTGAGCACCAGACAAAGATCGGCCAGCGTCTTCTGCCGGGCGCGGTGATTGACGGCGTGCAGCACAAGCACATCCAGCGCTGACATGCCCGGCGCACCGGCCGACGCCATGCATCGAACGGTCCAGCGGGAAAATGCGCTGGACGCCAGGATAAGACCGAACTCATACTCAGACAGCGCCGGTATGGCGCCGGTGGCCAGATGGGCAGAAGAGACGACCGGATCACGGTCTTTCTTATCGGAACCTGTCGTGGAAGAATTGCTCATAGGGACCTCAAAACAAATGCATCAATGATAATTTGTCGATAAATTATCGTTGAAATGATTACAAACAGTGTATATGGAAAATCCGATTGCGAACAAGAGAACAATGTTAGGATCGCGACATGGCCAACGGAAAATGGGATTTCTGGATCGACCGCGGCGGCACTTTTACCGATGTGATCGCACGCGATCCCGGCGATGAACTGCACGCCATGAAGCTTCTGTCTGAAAATCCGGAGGCCTATCCGGACGCCGCCATCGAGGCGATCCGCCGCTTTCTGCAGGTCGACGCCGGCGCGGCGATCCCGTCGGACCTGATTGATGCTGTCAAAATGGGGACAACGGTCGCCACCAATGCATTGCTTGAACGCAAGGGCGAGCGCACGGCCCTGTTGATCACCCGTGGATTTAAAGACGCGCTGAGAGTCGGTTATCAGGCGCGCCCGGACATTTTTGCCAAGGAAATCATCCTGCCGGAACTGCTGTATGAACGCGTTATCGAAATCGACGAACGGGTTCGCGCCGATGGAACCGTCGAAGCGGAACCGGACGAGACAGCAATCAGCGAAGCGCTTGCAACGTTAAAGGCAGACGGGTTCGACAGTCTGGCCATCACCTTTATGCATGCCTGGAAATATCCCGGACACGAAGCCGTCGCCGCCCGCCTCGCGCGACAGTCCGGTTTCGCCCAGGTCTCCGTCAGCCACGAGGTCTCACCGCTGGTGAAGCTGGTTGGCCGCGGCGATACCACCGTAGTCGACGCCTATCTGTCGCCGATCCTGCGCCGCTATGTGGAACAGGTCGCCAGAGAGTTGGGTGTCAGCGAACTGGGTATCGGGAACGGCAGCAAAAAAGGCCCGCGGCTCATGTTCATGATGTCGTCGGGCGGCCTGACGGCGGCCGATCTGTTCCAGGGCAAGGACGCCATCCTGTCCGGTCCTGCAGGCGGCGTTGTCGGCGCCGTGGAAACCTCCCGGATGGCCGGTTTCGACAAGGTGATAGGCTTTGATATGGGCGGCACGTCCACCGATGTCTCCCATTATGACGGTGAGCTTGAACGCGCCTTCGAGACTGAAGTTGCCGGCGTGCGCATGCGCGCGCCGATGATGCGCATTCATACCGTCGCTGCCGGCGGCGGCTCGGTCCTGCACTATCAGGACGGCCGCTTCGCCGTCCTGCACTATCAGGACGGCCGCTTCGCCGTCGGGCCGGATTCCGCCGGCGCCAACCCCGGCCCGGCTGCCTATCGCCGCGGCGGGCCGCTGACGGTCACCGACGCCAACATCATGGCTGGAATACTGATACCCGATGCCTTTCCGGCGATCTTCGGCCCCGGCCAGAACGAACCTCTCGATGCCGATATTGTTGCTGACAAATTCGCTGCGCTGGCAAAAGAAATCGGCGACGGGCGCGCACCGGAGGATGTCGCCGACGGTTTCCTCAAGGTGGCGGTGGAAAACATGGCCAACGCGATCAAGAAGATCTCGGTCCAGCGCGGTTATGACGTGACCCATTACGCACTGTCATGCTTCGGCGGCGCCGGCGGCCAGCATGCCTGCATGATCGCCGACCGGCTGGGCATGGAAACCGTTCATATCCACCCGTTCTCCGGCGTTCTGTCGGCCTACGGCATGGGGCTCGCCGACATCCGCGCCAACCGCAGCCAGGCAGCGGTGCTGCCGCTTGAAACGGCAATGCCGGACCTGCAGGCACTTGTTGCCGAACTTGGCGGGACCGTCACAAAAGAACTTCAGCAACAGGGCGTAAGCGGTGGAGATATAACGGTTTTCCCGCGTGTTCATGTCCGCTATGACGGCACGGATACGCCAATCGCCGTACCCTTCGGGTCGCACCAAGCGATACAAGACGCCTTCGAGGACGCGCACCGCGCCCAGTTTGGCTTCATCTATGACGGCAAGGCGCTGATCGCCGAAGCGATCGAGGTCGAAGCGGTCGGCGGCGGCGCGACGGCTCATGAGGCTGAAGCCGCGGTTTCCCGGCATCAGGCCGATGCCGACGGCACAACGCGGATTTATTCCGGCGGCCAGTGGCACGAAGCGGCACTTTACCGGCGGTCTGCCGACGGTGGCCCGGGCGATCTGAAACCGGGTTTTGCCTGCTCCGGCCCGGCGCTGATCGTCGAACCGAACCAGACCATTACGGTTGACCCCGGCTGGCGGGCGGAAGTCACCAGCCGCAATCATATCGTCATGCGCCGCGCGGAAGTGCTTGCCCGCGACAACGCCATCGGCACGAAAGCCGATCCGGTGATGCTGGAGATCTTCAACAATCTGTTCATGTCGATTGCCGAACAGATGGGCGTGGCGCTGCAGAACACCGCTTATTCCGTCAATATCAAGGAGCGGCTGGATTTCTCCTGCGCCGTCTTCGACGCCGAAGGCCAGCTTTGCGCCAACGCCCCGCATATGCCGGTCCATCTGGGATCCATGGACCGTTCGGTGGAAACCGTGCGCTCCAACAATCCGGACATTCAGCCCGGCGACGTCTATGCGCTGAATGCCCCTTATAATGGCGGCACCCATCTGCCCGATATCACCGTTGTCACGCCGGTGTTCGACGATGCCGGCAAAGCCGTTCTGTTCTGGGTCGCAAGCCGCGGCCACCATGCCGATGTCGGCGGCACCGCGCCCGGTTCCATGACGCCGCTGGCGACGAACGTCGATGAGGAAGGCGTGCTGATCGACAATTTCAAGCTGGTCGATCGCGGCACGTTCCGCGAGGAAGCGCTGCACAATGTCCTGACAGACCATCCCTACCCGGCCCGCAATCCGCACCAGAACATCGCCGACCTGAAGGCGCAGATTGCCGCCAACGAAAAGGGCGTGTCGGAACTGCGCAAGATGACCGGCCAGTTCGGCCTTGATGTCGTCCAGGCCTATATGAAACATGTCCGTGACAATGCGGCCGAAAGCGTTCGCAGGGTCATCGAGGCGCTGTCGGATTGTTCGTTTGAATATCCCACCGATCAGGGTGCGGTCATCAAAGTGAAAATCACCGTCGACAAGGCGAAGCGCGAGGCGACCGTCGATTTCTCCGGCACAAGCGAGGCGCGGGAAAACAACTTCAACGCCCCGGCGCCGGTCACCCGCGCCGCGGTGCTCTATGTTTTCCGGGTGATGGTGGAAAACGACATTCCGATGAATGCCGGCTGCCTGGAACCGATCAACATCATCATCCCCGATGGCTCGATGCTGAAACCCGCCTATCCGCGCGCCGTCGTGGCCGGCAATGTGGAAACCAGCCAGCATGTCACCAATTGTCTTTTCGGAGCGCTTGGCGCACTGGCCGCCTCCCAGGGCACGATGAACAATCTGACCTTCGGAAATGATGTTTACCAATATTACGAGACGATCTGTTCCGGCTCGCCGTCGGGCCGGATGAACGACGGCACAGGCTTCAACGGCACCGACGGCGTCCATGTCCACATGACGAACACCCGCCTGACCGACCCGGAAGTTCTGGAAATGCGCTATCCCGTGCTACTGGAGGATTTCCATATCCGCAAGGGCTCCGGCGGCAAGGGCAAATGGCATGCCGGCGACGGCACAAAACGGACGATCCGCTTTCTGGAGGAAATGGAC
>CAMYKZ010000040.1 GCA_947259045.1 uncultured Afifella sp. | reverse complement strand
ATCATCGTTTGCGGGCATTATGGCTGCGGCGGTGTGCGTGCGGCGATCGACGGTCACCGGCACGGCATCATCGACCACTGGCTGCAGCCCATTCGCGATATCGCCGACACCTGCCAGCACGATCTGGCTGCCATTGCCGATCCTGAAGCAAGGCTCAACCGGCTTTGCGAACACACGATTGTAGCGCAGGTGGAAGGCTTGTCGCGGACACCGATCATCCGCTCCGCCTGGCGGCGAAACAAGGCTGTCAGCATTCACGGCTGGGTCTACGGCCTTGATGACGGATTGCTGCGCGATCTGGATTGTACGATAAACGGTGCCTGAAATTCGCGCGCGGCCCTGACGATGGCGGAGCCAGGACGGTAATCCCTGCTCCCGGCACCGACTTGCCTGTTTCATCCAGCGCCGAATAAACTCAAAATACGACATCCCTGTCTCTGTCCGGTGCTTGCTGCCATCGGAGCGCGTTGCCGATTGCGTGGACACCATTCGACGCCGGACAAACTGGAACGGACCCGCGTAACCATTCCCATGGCACGCCTGGACCTGTCCGAAGATTGCGCCGGAACCTGTCTCTATCTCGCCAGCGACAACCTGTCGGGATACGTCACCGGGCAGGTGATTGAGGTCAATGGCGGCCAGCTCATGCCGCAGCGGGCCCGTGGCGGCCCCATAGCGGTCCCATAGCGGCCCCATAGCGGCCAAGACCGCTTGACAAGAGCCGTTCAGCGAACAATGGTATGATCAAATGAAACATGCGAGTTACAAAAATTCACTTGTGACGAAAAAATGACGCAGGGGAAATGCTGAATGTGGATGAGTGGCGCCGGTGCGTTGCCTGCCAATGATGCTGTTGGGCGTATGTCAGTGGGCAACCCCGCATGAGCGCTGCGACCGGCACATTTCCACCTGACGGCAGCCAAAGCGCGCGTCCCGGAGAAAGCCGATGGCCACGGTTTCTGACATCGGAACATCCGTTTCCCTGGCTTGCGCCGGCAACAGCGCTGATCCTCGTTTTCGGCATCTACCCGCTGCTTTACGCGCTCTGGCTGTCGCTGCATGTCCGCAACCGCATCAAGCGGGTTGACGAGTTCGCCTGGTTCAAGAATTGGGAAACAGCATTTGCCGATGAGCGTGTCTGGAATGCGCTTTATGTCACCTTCACCTATACCGCCATCGGTCTTGTGATCCAGCTGGCGCTTGGCCTGGGCATTGCGCTGCTGCTCGATACCGACCGCCGCGGTTATGGCCTGATGCGCGGCCTGATGACGTTGCCGCTTGTGGTACCGCCTGCCGTCACCGGCATGATGTTCCTGCTGATGGAAGACGGCTCGTTCGGCTGGATCAGCCAGAACCTCTATGCGCTCGGTCTGCTGTCGCCGCAAAATCCGATCCTGGCGAACGGTTCGACGGCGCTGGCCGGCGTCCTGCTCGCCGATATCTGGCAATGGACCCCGTTCATGGTGCTGATCATGCTGGCCGGGCTCCGGGCTCTGCCGAAAGAACCGTTCGAGGCGGCGGCGATTGACGGCGCTAACGGTTTCCAGATGTTCTGGAAACTGACCTTGCCCATGCTTTCCAAGGTGATCGCCATTGCGGTTCTGATCCGAGGCGTCGATCTGTTCCGGATTTTCGACTACGTCTATGTCATGACATCCGGCGGACCGGGCACGGTGACGGAAACGTTGACGGCCTATGCCGGGCGGATGTTCCAGATCGGCAATTTCCCCTATGCCGCGACGCTCTCGCTGATGACGCTGATCATCATTGTCGTCGTCGCCAATCTCTTCATTCAGATTTTCAGGGTGCGTTTCTGATGGAACAATCCTTTGCCGCCCGCACATTCCGCGACATTACCGCTGTCCTTCTGGTGATCATTTTCACCTTCCCGATCTTCTGGTGGGGCCTGTCTTCGATCAAACCCTATTCGGCGATCTTCAACAAGGACGGGCCGGTCTATTTCGATTTCCAGCCGACGCTGGACAATTACCGCGTCACGATGGGCGGCGTCTCCCGGGTCAGCCTGGCGCTGGAATCCGGCGGCACCTATGGCGCCGGCGGCGCCTCGTCGTACGATTCCCGGCAGACGATTGTCGATTCCGTCATCGTCGCCGTCGGTTCGACAGCGTTTACGGTTTTCCTCGCCTGCCTCGCAGCCTATGCCCTGTCGCGGATGCCGATGCGCGGCAAGCAGCATTTCATATTCTGGATCCTGTCGCAGCGTTTCATGCCGCCGATTGCGATCGTCGTGCCGATCCTGTTCATGTTCCGCGATCTGAGCCTGCTCGATTCCCGCATCGGCCTGATCCTCGTCCATACGCTGATCAACATTCCGCTTGCCGTGCTGCTGCTGAAATCGTTCTTCGACGATGTGCCAAAAGACGTTGACGAGGCCTGCATGATCGACGGCGCGACGCGCTGGCAGACCTTCCGTATGGTCGTTTTGCCAATGGTGCGCGGCGGCATCGCGGCAACGGCGGTCCTGTGTTTTATCTTCTCCTGGACGGAATTCCTGCTGTCTCTGTTCCTGACCACATCGATCCGCACGGTTCCGGTCAAGATCACGACCTTCGTCACATCCACCGGTACCGAATGGGGCTTCATCACCGCCCTCGGCACCACTGCAATTCTGCCGGCATTCATTTTTATCCTGCTGGTGCAACGCCATCTGGTTCGCGGCCTAACGCTCGGCTCCCTGAAAGAGTGACGGCCATGGACAAGATCAACCCGACCCTAAGCCCAATGGAGGAAACGCAATGAGTTTTCGGGAACATGATAGAAAAACTTTCGTCACGGACGCCTGCAACGACTTTACCGCCAAACGCATCAGCAAGCGGGTATTCATGAAGAAGCTGGCCATGGCCGGTGTCGGCATGTCGGCGTTCGCCGGTTCGTATCTGGGCGGCTCACGGCCGTTTTCCGGTATGACCGGTTTGGGAACGGATCAGGCTGGCGCTGCGACCCCGGACGAAATCCAGGCCTGGCTGAAAGATGTCGGCGGAAAATATTCCGGCACCAAGATCCGCTATTCGACCGAAGCGACGCCGCCCTCGATCGTTGCCAACCAGTTGGCACAGGAAGAATTCACCAAGCTGACCGGCATCGAGGTCGAGGTTGAGATCGTGCCGCTGGAGCAGGTCCTTGCCAAGGCGACCCAGGATGTTCAGGGCCAGCTCGGCACCTATGATCTGTATTATCTCGACCAGTCCTGGATGGCGACTTTCGCGCCCGATACCGTCGATCCGACGGAATATTATGCCTCCAATCCGGAGCTGGCCATGCCGGACTTCGACTGGGAGGATTTCTCCAAGCCACTGGTCGACGGTATTGCCATGTATGACGGCAAGATGGTCGGTATCCCCTTCGATATTCCGATCGCCATCCTGATGTACCGTAAGGACATTCTCGACAAACACGGAATCTCCGTGCCCACGACAATGGAAGATTACATGGCTGCCGCCAAGATGATCACCGAGGCCGAAAAGGGCAACGGGATCTATGGCAATACCTGCCAGGCGCGGTCCGGGCATTATTCGCTGGAATGCGACTGGACGATCTATCTGTGGGGCCATGGCGGTTCGATCTTCGACAAGAACAACATGTTCTCCGGCAATGACGAGCAGGGCATCCAGGGTCTGGAATTCTATCAGAAACTGCTTGCCGACTATTCGCCGCCGGCTGCCACGACGTGGACCTGGGACGGCCAATTCCAGTCGATGCAGCAGGGCCAGGCCGCCATGTGCATTTCCTGGGGTGAGTTCTTCCCCGGCATGGACGCCAACGAATCCAAGGTCCAGGGGATGATGGAACATGCCCGTCCGCCGGTCGAAACCAACGGCCGCCGCGCCATTGCCGACGCCGGTTTCGGCGAAATTCCCGCCGGCGGCCACCAGGGCGGTTCGGTGATTGCGCTGTCGGAATATTCCAAAAACAAGGAAGCAGCCTGGATCTTCATGCAGTGGGCCTGTTCAAAGGATGTGATGGCGCGTGTGTCGACCCTTGGCGGCGGCGCATCGCCGATGCGCAATTCCTCGTTCACCGACCCGCGCGTCAAGGAAAAGGCCAAAGTCGGTCCGGGAACCACCCGGCATTTCGATACCATCAAATGGACCATCGACAATGCCATGGGATCGGAACCCGACATGCCGTTGTGGGCGGAACTTGCCAACAACGATATTCCCGTCACGCTCGGCAAGTTGCTGACAGGTCAGGAATATGGCGGCAGCGCCAAGGAGGCGATGGACGAACTGGCCATGATCGTCGACAAGAAGGTCGCCGACGCCGGCCTTCGCTAGGTCACTGCCAACCGGCAGCGGCCCGGTTCGCCGGGCCGCTGTTGCGGGCGGTGTATGAATGATCTGGCCCATGTCTTCGGCTGTTCGCTCGCCGAATACAGACCGGCGGTCGAATAATGGCCAGCAAATCTAACCTGTGCAACTCGTCTGTACCGGGGCGGCGTGAACATATGTCCACCGATCTTGTTATCGGCATCGATTCATCAACCACTGCGGCCAAGGCAATCGCCTTTGACCGCAGCGGGCTGATCGTTGCCGAAGGTCGGGCACCGGTACCGCTTTCAAATCCTCTGCCGCTGCATTTCGAACAGGATCCGGACGATTGGTGGCAATCGACGTGCGCGGTTTTGCGTCAGATCGCGTCGGCAATCGAGCCGGAGCGCATTGCCGCGCTGGCGATTTCCAATCAGCGTGAAACCTTCGGACTGTTCCGTGCCGACGGTACGGCCATTCGCCCGGGAACGGTCTGGCTTGACGAGCGTTCCAAACCGCAGGTGAAAAGCCTCGGCGAGCGCTTGGGCGGGGCGGAGATTCACAGGATTTCCGGCAAGCCGCTTGATGTGACGCCCTGTCTCTATCGCTGCCTTTGGATGGCGGAAAACGAACCGCAACATTATTCCGCCGCAGAGCGCATCGCCGAAGTGCATGGTTATCTTTCGTTCCGGCTGACCGGCAACTGGATCACGTCGACAGCGTCCGCAGATCCTATGGGGCTGCTCGATATGGCGGCCGGTGACTGGTCCGACGTGCTGCTTGATGCGGTCGGCCTGGTGCGCGAACAATTGCCCGAACTGGTCCGGCCGGGGCAGCGGATGGGCGGCGTCAGCGCCGAGGCGGCCGCCGCGACAGGTCTGCCTGCAGGAACGCCGGTGATCGCCGGCGGCGGCGACGGCCAGTGCGCGGGAACCGGCGCCAATGTGCTTGTGCCGGGCCGTGCCTATATCAATTTCGGTACGGCCGTCGTTTCGGGAAACTACGGCAGTTCCTATGCGCACGATCCGGCATTCCGAACCATGGGCGCCATCGCCGAAGACGGCTACATATACGAATCCTGCGTCAGAACGGGAACGTTTCTGGTCGACTGGATGGTGCGGGAAATGTTCCAGATCGTCCCGCGTGACAATCCGGGCATTTTCGATGCGCTTGAGCAGGAAGCCCGGCAATCGGGCATCGGTGCGCGCGGTGTGTCATTGCTGCCCTACTGGTCGGGCGTCATGACGCCCTATTGGGATGCTGGTGCCCGCGGCGTGATTGCCGGCCTGTCGGCATCTCATTCCCGCGGCGACCTCTATCGCGCGGTATTGGAAGGCGTTGTGCTGGAGCAGGCTATGGTGAGCGACCAGATCGCCACGGCAACGGCAAGTCCGATTGATCATTATGTGGCGATCGGGGGCGGGGCGGCGTCGGATCTGTGGTGTCAGATACTGGCGGATGCCAGCGCCCGGCCGGTGCATCGGCTGGAGACCGTGGAGGCGTCGGCGCTTGGCGCAGCGATGGCGGCAGCAGCCGGTTGCGGGTTTTACAAGTCCATTGCCGATGCGGCAGCCGCGATGAGCGGTCCGTTGCAAAGGAGTTTTGAACCGGACGATCAGGCCGTCAAACGTTACGCGGAACTCAGAACCATTCATGGCGGCCTGTGGCCGGCGCTGGCGGACTGGAATACCCGTCTGGTCGAATTTGTGGAGGGTGGCGATGCCTGACCGACCAGATATGCAACGAAACTGGAATGCGGTCATCGACGATGTGGTTTCCGGCCGCTGGATCGATCCGGAAACCGGCGCGCCGGCGGAATTGCCATTTCAGACGATCTGTCTCGCCGACGATCTCGACGGCGCGGAGGCGGAGTTGGTCGCGCCGCTCGGGCTTGGCGGCAGGCTGGCGATTGTTTCCGATGAAAATACCGTAGAGGCCCTCGGCCACCGTGTCGCGAAGGCGCTCGGCGCAATTGCGTCAATCGACGAAATTATCCTCCCCGCCGGTCTCAGCGCCAGCGAGAACAGCGTTGCGGAGATTTCGCAGCGCACAAAAGACGCCGACGCATTGATTGCCGTTGGCGCCGGCACGATCAACGATTGCTGCAAACATGCGACATTTCTCGATGGCCGGCCTTACGCCGTATTCGGCACGGCCGCTTCGATGAACGGATACGCCTCGTCCACGGCCTCGCTGAAACTGGATTCAGGCCTGAAGGTTTCAGTGCCGTCCAATGCGCCGCGCGGTATATTCCTTGATCTCAAGGTTTCAGCAGATGCACCAGCGCGCTTGCGTGCTGCCGGCCTGGGCGATTCGCTCTGCCGGCCAACCGCACAGATCGACTGGTGGGCCGCGCACCGGCTCACCGGCAGCCGCTTTTCCGCAACCCCCTATGCGCTGACGGACCCGGAAGAGCCGGCGATGATTGGTTCGGCTGCCGGGCTGAAGTCAGGCGACCTCACCGCAACGGGTATCCTGCAGCGGGTTCTGACATTGTGCGCCATGGGCGTCTGTTTTACCGGGGTTTCCAATCACGGATCGATGGGTGAGCACATGGTGTCGCACTGGATCGACATGTTTGCAGGTGACCGGCATCCGGGAAGTCTGCATGGCGAGCAGGTCGGCATTGCGGCGATTGCGATCATGAAACTGCAGCAACGGATCCTGTCGATGGAAAGGCCGCCTTTCGTCAGGCCGACAAAAATCGACGAAGCCGACATGCTGAAGCGGTACGGGCCCGCGGCCGGTCCGCAATGTGTTGCGGAGTTTCGCGCCAAAGCGCTTGATCAGGCGGGCGCTGATGCCTTGAACGCGCGCCTTGGGGCAATCTGGCCGGAGCTGAAAACCGAGCTGGAACCGAAGATGCTCAAGCCGCAGGTGATGATCGACGCGCTGGAGGCTGCCGGCGGGGCGACGACAGGCCATCGGCTCGGGCTTGAGCCGGATCTCTGGCGCGATGCGCTGATCCATGCGCGCGAAATCAGAAACCGCTGGACGTTTCTCGATCTTGCCGCCGATGCCGGCCTTCTTGATGAGTTCGTGGCGGATATTGCATGAGCGCCGGCGCTGGAACAAAAAAATACTGCCATGTCTTTTCGGCACGGTGCACAAGGGGTTTTGAAATGGGGCATCATGACATCTGTTGAACTCTCCGGGATCTACAAGAGCTACGGCGATGTGGAAGTCATTCACGGGATCGATCTGACGATTGAAGATGGCGAATTTGTCGTTCTTCTGGGGCCGTCAGGCTGCGGCAAATCCACCTTGCTGAGAATGATCGCCGGGCTTGAGAAGATCACAGACGGCGAAATCAGGATCGGCGAGCGGGTGGTCAACGACTTGCATCCGAAAGACCGCAACATCGCCATGGTATTTCAGAACTACGCGCTCTATGCGCTGATGAATGTCTTCGACAATATGAGCTTCAGCCTGCGGTTGAAGAAGCTGCCGAAGGATGAAATCAAGAAGAAAGTGGACTGGGCGGCGAACATTCTCGGTCTTGAGGACTACCTGCACCGCTATCCGCGCGAATTGTCCGGCGGCCAGCGCCAGCGCGTCGCCATGGGCCGCGCCATTGTCCGCGACCCGGAAGCCTTCCTGTTTGACGAACCGCTGTCGAACCTTGATGCCAAGCTCAGGGTGCAGATGCGCACGGAAATCCGGGCTTTGCATCTGCGTCTCAAGACGACGACGATCTTCGTCACCCACGATCAGATCGAAGCCATGACGATGGCCGACAAGATCGTTGTCATGCGCGATGGCATTATTGAACAGATCGGCGCGCCGATGGAGGTTTATGACCGCCCTGCAAACCTGTTCGTTGCCGAGTTCATGGGGTCTCCCGGCATGAACATGCTGCAGGGAACCGTCGGGTCTGCGGCCGGTAAACCTGTCCTGAACGTTGATGGCGATATTGCGCTGCCGCTGCCGCACCGCGACAATCTGGGCGACGGCCGGATACTGATCTACGGCGTGCGGCCGGAACATTTCTCGGTTCACGGCGATGGTGCGGAATTCGCGATCGAAGTTGTCGAGCCGACCGGGCCGGATGTCCAAGTTTACGGCACGATCGGCGGCACCAAGGTATGCGGCCTGTTCAAGGAATTGAATGATTTCCGCCATGGCGAGACGGTCCGCCTAGTTCCCGATATTGATCGTGTCCGGTTGTTTGATCCGGAAACCGGGCAGGCGGTCTGACGATGGGCGGGATTTCAATCCTTGGTGCGGGCGTCATGGGCTCCGCCATGACGCTCCCGGCCGCGGCGGCCGGGCATAGGGTTGATCTGGTCGGCACCCATCTGGATGAGGAAATCGTCCGCTCTGTCGCAGACAGCGGGTTTCATCCCGGTCTGAAAGTCAAGCTGCCTGAGACGGTTCGCGCCCGGCCGTGGACGGAGTTTTCTGAAACCATTTCCGATGAAACCCGGCTGATCATCCTTGGCGTTTCCTCCGCCGGGGTCGATTGGGCGGTTGAACAGCTGGCCCATGCCATGCAGCGCCCATTGCCGGTGCTGATGGTCACCAAGGGCATGCTGGCCGATGGCGGAAAACTGCAGGCGTTTCCCGCCATCGTTGCCAATCGCATCCGCCAGAAGACCGGATTTGCCGTCCCGGTCATGGCGATTGCCGGTCCGTGCATCGCCGGCGAACTGGCCGTCCGGCGCAATACCAGCGTTGTGATTGCCGGAGAAGAAAAGGCGGAAATCGAGCGCGCCATCGCCTTGCTGTCCGCACCGTTTTATCATGCCCGTGCGTCCGGCGATGTCATCGGTGTTGAGGTCAGTGCCGCATTCAAGAATTATTTCGCCATCGCGGTGGGTACTGCCGCAGGTGCACTTGAAAGGTCCGAGGCGGCAGAAAATGCCGCAGCCATGCACAATCAGGCATCGGGCTTGTTTGCCCAGTCGGTCGATGAAATCGCGACATTGGCGGAAGCCCTCGGCGGGCGGCGCGAATCCGCCTATGGACTGGCCGGCGTCGGCGATCTGCATGTGACCTGTATGGCTGGCCGCAACAGCCGGATGGGACGCCTGCTGGGCATGGGACTCAGCTATTCCACCGCCAAGGCGAATCATATGCCCGGCGACACAATAGAAGGCGCGGAACTTGCGCTTTCGGCTGGGCCGGTGCTTCTGGACATGATGGACAAAGGACATTTGCCGTCGGACCGGCTGCCTTTGACCCGGGCGATTGCGACGGCGATCTGCAATGACCGGCAGCTGGACATTCCATGGGACAGTTTCTACCGCGGCTGATAAAGGATGACGGAAAATGGCCGGACAGAAGTACCCCGAGATTGCCGAACCCGAGCTGACGGGCCGGGACGTTGACGGCGACGATCGCCAGCGGGTCCGGATCGCCTGGGCATATTATATCGAAGGCCTGACCCAGAGCGAGATCGCGGCGCAGTTCGGTTTGAACCGTGTCCGGGTCAACCGCATCCTGTCTGCCGCCCGCGAGGAGGGGATCGTCCAGATCAGCATCAATTCTCCGGCAGCCCCCTTTGTCGCGCTGGAGCGAAACCTGGAAAAACAATTCAGACTGCAACGGGCGATTGTCGTGCCGACACCATCGTCGGCGGATGCCGTGCATGTTTCGATTGCCGCCGCTGCAGGCGCTCACCTCAGCCGGCTGCTGGAAAATGACCGTTCCGTCGGTATCGGCTGGGGCCGGACGCTGAGATTGTCTCTCCAGTCGGTTCGCCGGCGGTCTTTGAAAGCCCTCTCGGTTGTTGCGCTGATTGGCGGCCTGACCCGCGCGTCGGTGATGAACGCCTACGAAACGGCATTGCATCTGGCCGACCTGCATGGTGCAGACTGCTTTTATATCGCCGCTCCGGCATTTGCCGACAATGAAGAGACCCGGGATATTCTGCGCGGGCAGATGATGATCCGTGATGTGCTGGAGCGGGCGGAAAAACTTGACTGCGCACTGGTTTCCGTCGGTGGCGTGGGGCCGGAGTCAACCATGGAAAGGCTTGGCCTTGTCAGCAAGTCGGACCGAAAATCGCTGGTTGCGGCAGGCGCCGTGGGTGATCTTCTGGGGCATTTCATCGATGCAGACGGAATACCGGTGGACCATCCGCTCAATCGCCGGGTCATTGCGGTCGATCCGAAAACCTTGCGCCGACTGCCCAATGTCATTCTGGCGTCCGGCGGCCGGGAAAAACAGCAAACCGTCCGCGCCGCGCTGCGCGGCGGCTACGTCGACGTTCTGATTACCGACGAGACGACTGCCGAATGGCTTTTGGAAAACATTTAGGGCTGCAATCACAGGGAATTTTCATGGCGCAGGCATCATTACTGGCGGAACTCCAGACACGCGCCGCCGAGGGGCGGCCGATAACTGTCGGCCTGGCCGGCGCCGGTCAGATGGGGACCGATATTGTCGTCCAGACGGCCTTGATGCCCGGATTGAAAATCGGCGCTATCAGCGAAATCGACCTGAACGCGGCGTTTGCCGCAACCGAAATGGCGGGGCATGAAAAAGGCAACGTTGTCGAAGCCGGATCGGCAGGCGCCATTGAAGCGGCGATCGCCGGTGGCAGGATCGCAGTCACCGACGATCTTTCAGCACTCGCATCGGCAGGGAATATTGATGTGGTGATCGACGCAACCGGCAATCCCAATATCGGCGCCGGATTTGCGCTCCAGGCCATCGATCATGGCAAACACATCGTCATGCTCAATGTCGAAGCGGAGATTACCATTGGCCGCTATCTCAAACAAAAAGCAAAAGACGCCGGTGTCGTCTATTCGCTGGCCGCCGGCGACGAACCGGCCTGCACGATGGAGATCATAAATTTTGCAAAAAGCCTCGGCTTCAAGATTGTCTGCGCCGGCAAGGGCAAGAACAACCCGCTCAATTTCGATGCCGTTCCGGCCGATTACGAGGCCGAAGCCCGCCGCCGCAACATGAACGCGCGCATGCTTGTGGAGTTTGTCGACGGTTCCAAGACGATGATCGAAATGGTGGCGATTGCCAATGCGACCGGGCTTGTGCCGGATTGCCCGGGCATGCACGGGCCGGCCGCCGGGCTTGACGACCTTGCAGACGTGCTGTGCCCGCAATCGGCCGGCGGAATATTGTCGAAGGAAGGCTGCGTCGATTTTTCAATCGGCAAAGGTGTCGCGCCCGGCGTGTTCTGCATCATCGAAGCGCGCCATCCGCGGGTGCTTGAACGGCTGGTTGATCTGAAGGTCGGCAAGGGGCCGTATTTCACCCTTTACCGGCCCTATCACCTGACCAGTCTGGAGGTGCCGCTGACGGCGGCACGCGCCGTCGTGAACAATCATGCCGACATGGAACCGCTCGACCGGCCGGTGGCGGAAGTGGCGGCCCTGGCCAAACGGGACCTGGCTGCCGGCGAGATCCTCGGCATGATCGGCGAGAGCGATTACCGCGGCTGGGCGATGACCTGGACGGAAGCCAGCGCCGAAGGCGCCGTGCCGATCGGCCTGGCGGAGCGGGCGAGCATCATCAAGCCGGTGCGCGCCGGAGAAATGCTGACCACTGCCAACTGCCGTGCGGACGCGTCGCTCGCGATCAGCCGAATCCGCCAGGAGCTTGATGCCGCCGACGGCCTGACGCCGATCAAGGCTGCGGGATAGGACGGATATGGCCGATCTGGTCCTTGGCGTCGATGCCAGCACAACGGCGGTCAAGGTCATCGCGTTTGACCGCAGCGGCCGGCCGCATGCGCAGGCCCGTGCTGATTATCCCATGGCGACGCCGCAGCCCGGCTGGTTCGAACAGGATTCCGATGATTGGTGGCGGGCGCTTTGCTCTGCGGTGAAAATCGTTGCCGATGCTGTAGGCCGGGATCGCATTGCCGCCATCTCGATCGGCCATCAGAGGGAAACGTTCGTGCTGGTCGACGCCGACGGCAAGGCGCTCTATCCGGCCATCACCTGGCTTGACGAACGGGCACGACCTCAGGTCGCGGCGCTGTCGGACAAACTGGGCCGCGAGCATATCCGCGATATCAGCGGCAAGCCGCCTGATCCGACGCCCTCGCTCTACAGTCTGATCTGGCTGCGCGAACACAGGCCGGACACGATCGACCAGGCGCGCGCCGTGCTCGATGTGCAGGGCGTCCTGCTTCACCATCTGACGGGCCGGTTGGCGACCGGCACCGCAAGCGCCGATCCGCTCGGCATTGTCGATGTCCGGGCCGGGCAATGGGCGGGCGACCTTGTGGCTGCCACAGGGCTGACGGCAGCACAATTGCCGGATCTGATCGCTCCCGGCGCCTCTGCGGGCAAACTCACGAATTCAGCGGCGGACGCCTGTGGCCTGCTGCCCGGCACGGAGATCATTGCCGCCGGCGGTGATGGCCAGATGGCCGGGCTCGGCGTTGGTGCGATCACGCCGGACACAGCCTATCTGTCGCTTGGAACCGGAATTGTCAGCGGCATGTATGCGCAGCAATATACCACATCGGATGCCTATCGCACGCTGACCAGCCCGACCGGCGAAGGCTTCATGATGGAAACGGTTTTGCGTTCCGGCATGCAGCTTGTCGACTGGATGACGCGTCTGACAAGCGGCAAGGGCACGGTTTCCGGCGCCGACCTGGACGGTCTGGAAAAGGCCGCGCGCGACATTGATCCAGGCTCCGGCGGCTTGATGCTGATGCCCTATTGGGCCGGCGTGATGAACCCCTATTGGGATGAGACCGCCCGTGGTGTCGTGCTCGGCGCTTCGCTGGAACACCGGGCACCGCATTTTTTCCGGGCAGCCCTTGAAGGCATTGCGTTCGAACAGGCGGTTGCCACAGACGCGATGGAGGCCAGCATCGGCCGGAAGGCGAAACGGTTCATTGTATCAGGCGGCGGCGCGAAATCTGAACTGCTGTTGCAGATCATGGCGGCGGTGCTTGAGCGGCCATTGGCGTTGACGCCGGTTACCGAAGCCGTTGCGGCAGGCGCAGGTATTCTGGCCGCCATTGGCGCAGGCTGGTTCGGCTCAGCCGGCGATGCCGCCGCCGCCATGGTGCCGCAGCCTGAACGGGTCATCGAACCGGATCCGGCGCTGGTGGAGGTTTACCGGCCGAATGTAGCCGTTTACAGAGATATCTATCACGCGACCCGGGACATCCAGGCCCGGCTCGGCCAGTTGAGGGGCGTTGCATGAGCGGACCACGCGCTATTGCCGTTTTCGATGTCGGCGCGACAAACACCAAACTCGTCCTGTTCGATCCGGACGGCCAGATTGTTGCGGTCGAAAAGATGGCCAGCGTGCATCTGCCGGCCCCACCCTATTTGGCCATCGACCCGGAGCCGATCTTTGATTTTGCAGCCGAGACCCTGCCAAAGCTCGATGCAATTCTGCCGGTTGATGTCATCGTGCCCAGCGCGCATGGCTCGGCGCTCGCTTTGTTGCGCGACGACGGCAGTCTTGCCCTGCCGGTGATGGACTATCAGGCCGAACCGCCGCAGCATGTCGTCGATGGCTATGCCGCGATTGCGCCGCGCTTTTCGGAAGTCTTTGCACCGGTCATCCCGGCGTCGCTGACGCTCGGGCGGCAGCTCTACTGGCAACAGACGGAATTTTCCGAGGCATTTCGCGAAGTGGAGACCATCCAGCCCTGGGGCCAGTATATCGGCTTCAGGCTTGGCGGCCGCAAGGTCACCGAAGTCACAGCACTTGGCGCCCAGACGCAATTATGGGACGTGCAGAACCGGCATTTTTCCTCGCTCGCGGATCTGCAGGGCTGGAGCCGGCTCTTCGCGCCGCCGGCAAGCGCCTGGGAACCGATCGGCAAACTGGCGCGCAATTTCCGCGGCACAGCATTTCGCGGCCGCGGCGAAATTCGCGCCGGTGTGCACGATTCCAGCGCCAATTATTTCCGTTACCTTGCCGCTGGCCGCGATGGTTTTACGCTGTTGTCGACCGGTACATGGATCATCGGATTCGACACAGAGGCGGATATCCGGAACCTTGATCCGGTTCGCGACACTGTCTCCAACACCAATATCTTCGGCAAGCCGGTTGCCAGTTGCCGGTTTTTCGGCGGCAAGGAGTTCGAAATCCTGTCCGCCGGCGCGCCGGCAGACGCGGCATCGCTTGAGACGGCGGGCGATCTGATCGAAACGGGAATTTTCGCGTTGCCGTCGTTCACCGACACCGGCGGCCCGATGCCCGGCACCGGCGGCAGGGGCCGGATCGAGGGCGGAACGGTGGCCAGTCCGGCGGAACGGGCAACATTGGCGTCGATCTATTGTGCGTTGATGAGCTCTGAGTCGCTCGATGCGATCGGTTCCCATGCCGATATCATTATCGACGGTCCGTTTTCAGCCAATCCGGTGTTTCTGGGCATTCTGTCCGCGCTCCGCCCCGGGCAAAGCGTTCTGGCCTCCGGTCTGAGTGACGGCACGACAGCCGGCGCGGCGCTGATCGGCACGATGACGGATGAGGCCATCCCGGCAGCCAATGTCGAATTGTGTGAAGTCGCACCCGCGGATATTCAGGGTCTGGCTGATTATCAGGTGAAGTGGCGCGAACTCAGCGCCTGATCTCGCTGACGTTGATCTGCGGATCTGTCACCGGCAAAACCCGCCAAGCTGAAAATCCGCCGCCGCGCCATGTTCTGCAAAAAGCGCATTGATCTGGTCGTCCGACTGGTCGGCCAGAACGCCTGTGCGCACCAGTGCGGCGGCCAGGCCGGCAGCATTGCCGCCGGCAATGTCATGCTCGATGGAATCGCCGATCACAATGCAGCGGGCAGGCTCGGGATGCCCGAGCATCTGCAGCGCATGGCGGTAAATTTCCGGATAGGGTTTGCCGATCCAGCGCACCGGCCCGCCAAGCGCCTCATAAAGGTCTGCGATCCGCCCGGCGCCGTAAGCCGTTCCGGTGGGTGTCAGCATGATCTTGTCCGGATTGGTGCACAGGCATGGTATTGCCCGCCGCGCCGCCGGTTCCAGCAGCGAGCGGTAAAATTCGATCGGATGCCGGTCTCCCTCGCTTCCGGCAATCAGAACCAGATCGGCTTCTTCCGGATCGTCTGTTTCGGCAAGATCCAGACCGTCGATTGCTGAACGGCTGTTGCCGCGTGTCAGAAGAAGACAGGTCCGCACGCTTTGCAAAGCAGCATCGCTGCGTTCCGCCAGCATTCGCCATGCCACTTCACCTGAGGTGACAAAATGCTGGTAAAGTTCCGGCGCGATGCCGATGGCCTTCAGCCGATCCATGTTCGCCGTTGCGCGTCTGCCTGAATTGGAGATGATGACGACGGTCTTGCCGCGTTCCTGAAGGTATTCCAGCGCTTCCACGACGCCGGGGTAAAGCACCGTCCCGTCATGCAGTACGCCATACTGGTCGAGCAGGAAAATATCGAACCGGCCGGTCAGACCGGATATGCCGTCGAGCATTTCCATTACAATCCGGCGCCTATGGCTTTCAGTGCCAGACGTGCAGATCCGATCGCGGCGTCTTCGGAGGCCGCCGGCAACATCGGCACGTCGAGCCGGTCGCCGCGAATTTTGCGCCAGGGTTCGTTGCGGGCGCCGCCGCCGACGGTGCGGACCGAGGCGAGCTCCGGCGCGCCGAGTTCAGTCAGCTTGCGATAGCCCTGCGCCTCGATCGATGCCATGCCCTCCAGCAGTGCCTGGAGAAATCTGACATTGTCGGCCGGCCGCGGTTCAAGTCGCGGCGGAAAATCCGGATCGTTGACGGGGAAACGTTCACCCGGCCGAAGCAGCGGATAATAATCAAGCCCGGTCGGCGTATCCGGGGACATCAATTGTGAAAGCCTGGCTATGGTATCGGAATCGAAAAAGTTCTGCAGCACCGCGCCGCCGCTGTTCGACGCACCGCCGGCCAGCCAGACATCGCCGATGCGGTGGCTGTAGATACCGAAGGCCGGCGCAAATAGCGGCGCATCGCAGAGCAGTTTGATCACCAGCGTCGAGCCGAGTGAGGTGACGCCGTCGCCGGGCCTGTCTGCGCCGGTTGCAAGAAACGCAGCGCAGCCATCCGTGGTGCCGGCCACCATTTTGACATTTGCCGCCAGGCCAAAGCGTTCTGCGGCAGCGCCGGCGACAGTACCGATTGCAGTTCCGGCGGCGACTACATCGGGCAGCAGCCCAAGCCGAGCGCCCGTGGCTTCAATCCAGTCCGGCCAGCGCCGGTCAACCGGGTCGTAGCCGGTTTTCAGGGCGTTGTTTTCATCGCTGGTATCGAACCGGTGCATCAGCCGTCCGGCAATCCAGTCCGCCTGATGCAGCACGCGGACAACGTTCGGCAGGTCCTGCAGCCGGATCAGTTTTGCCAGCCCTGAGGTTGCGCCGTGCGCCGCGCTTGTCGGCGGCGCATGCTGAGAAATCCGGGCCAGGATATCGGGGTCCTGGACCGGATCATTGTACATCAGAGCCGGTGCCAGCGGCATTCCGTCTGCGTCGACGCCGAGCAGCGTTCCCGATGTGCCGTCAACCGCGATTGCGGCGACGGCTTTCAGATCTGCCGAGCGGGCGAGGCTGTCCAGTGCGCTTTCCAGCGCCTGCCACCAGATTTCCGGGTCACGGTGATCCGGTCCGATCGCCGCCATTGCACATGTGCCCATGGCGACCGTCTGTCCGCCGCCGTCTATGCAAGCAGTTCGGACTCCCGATGTTCCGATATCAATCCCCAGCGCAAGCGATCCGTTGGCGGATGCCATATCGATACCCTTCCGTATCAGTTGTCGGCTGCTGCCTGATCTATCGCCTTGTCATTATCCTGCAGGCCGTAGCCGTAGAACCCGGCCAGGGTTTCCGCCATCTGGGCATCGGACAGGATGACGGGGCCGCCGATGGTCAGCGACAGATGATATTGTTTGGCGATCGTCTCAAGTTCCACCGCGCGCCACATCGCCTGGGCCAGATCGCTGCCCACGGTGATCATACCGTGATTGGCGAGCAGGCAGCCGGTCCGGTCTTCAAGCGCTTTCAGGGCGTTTTCGGAAAGTTGCTTTGTGCCGTAGAGCGCATAGTCGGCGCAACGAACATCGTTGCCGCCGAACACCGCGACCATGTAATGGCAGGCCGGGATCGGCTTGCGGGCGATTGCCATCGTGGTGGCATAGGTCGAATGGGTGTGGACGATGGCGTTCACTTCGGGCCGTGCGATCATGATGTCGAGGTGAAACCGCCATTCCACCGACGGTTTCAGCGGTCCCGACCAGGCGCCGTAATCGCCCTCAAGAGGCATGGAGACGATCATCTCCGGCTCCATCTCGTCATAGGGAATGGCGCTCGGCGTGACCAGCATGACGTCGCCGCTGCGGGCGGAGATGTTACCGGACGTGCCCTGGTTCAGCCCGGCATCGTTCATCCAGCGGCACTTGTCGATGATCGCCTGCCGCAGCGTGAGTTCGTCGCTTGTCATGATGGTGAATTCCTCCGATGAAATGTTGCCCCTGCTTACCGCAGGAACGGTTTGCGATCACGCAGAAACGCCTGCAAATCGCCAAGTCTTTGTATCTGGCTCTCCGCCAGATCGACGTCGCCCGGTTCATCGAGCACAAACCTTGCGATGGATGAGTTCCAGCCTGGCGGTTTGTTTCCAGACTACCCGACCGGGCGCAGACAATGCCAGCTGGCGATTTCAGAATCCGCGCTGTCGATGATAGCATCCGACTTTCGCATGAGATGGCAGGGGATGATCATGGCAGATTGGACAAAGCGGTTTTCGCTGCAGGGAAAACGGGCGCTGGTAACAGGCGCCTCGAAGGGCATCGGGCTTTCAATCTGCGAGGTCCTGGCCGACGCCGGCGCCGATATCGCGGCGGCCGGCCGCGATGAGGCCGGGCTTGAAGAGGCGGGGAGACTGGTTGAGGCGCGCGGGCGCAATTTCCTGCCAATTGCCGCTGATCTGGCAACAGTGGCGGGCGCGGAGGCGACAGCGCAGGCGGCGCTTGAGCATTTCGGCACGGTCGATATTCTCGTCAACAATGCCGGTGTCGCCTTGATCGATCCCATTCTTGAAGCCTCCGCGGAAGATTGGGATATAACGATGGCCGTCAATCTGCGCGCGCCTTACCTGCTGGCAAAAGCACTGGCGCCTTGCATGATTGCCCAGAAGGCCGGCAAGATCGTCAATATTTCTTCCCAGGCCGGCGTAATCGCCATTGAGGAACACGCTGCCTATTCCGCATCCAAGGGCGGTCTCAACAGCCTGACAAAGGTGATGATGGCGGAATGGGCGAAATACAATATCCAGTGCAATGCGATCTGCCCGACAATCATCCTGACGCCGATGGGCGAGCAGGTCTGGGGCAAGCCGGAGAAGGGGCAGCCAATGCTCGACAAGACGCCGCTCGGGCGGTTTGGCAAGCCTGTGGAAGTTGCGGATATGGTGCTCTATCTGGCCGCCCCGGCATCCGATCTGGTCAACGGGGAAATCATGCTGATCGACGGCGGGTTCGCATCCGTCTGACACGGTTCGGAGCTCTTCAGGGCTTCGTGTGGAGGATCGATTCTGCCGTTCGCTGATCGGTGACAAGCACATCGAAGATACCCGTGCTCAGCGCCGCTGTGATGATCTTCACCTTGTGTTGGCCGCCCGCGGCAAGAATGACATTCGGCATGTCGGCAAGGTCGAACGGGCTGATGCCGATCACCTGCCGGGTAATCGGATGGTCGATCAGTGCGCCGGTTTCGTCGACAAAATATCCCAGCATGTCGCCGACTGCGCCGGCGGCGACAAGGATTTCCGCGCTGATGCCGCCCGGCAGGCCGTCGCGCACCAGCAGTGAACGGTCCGTCATGTCGCCGACACCCATGGCGATAGCGTCGGCCTGGCGGATCTGGTTCAGCACGTCCTGGAAGACGTCCTGCACCCGGATCGTATCGCGCGATTCTTCCGTGCTGGCATAAAGCGGGGCTGTCAGAAATGTCCGCTCGGCAGCGTAAAGATCAGCCAGGCGCGTTGCGATTTCGAAGGAATTGATCCCCGACCCTTTCGGCAAACCGCCCATCATGGAGATAATCTCCAGATCGCCACGCCGTGACGGCATGATCGACCGGATGGCGAAATTCAGCGTATTGCCCCAGCCGATGCCAAACAGTTTGATCGCCGGATCAGTCAGCAGGATCGAAAGGTAGCGGCCCAGTTCGGCGCCCACGAGCGGCTGCACATTGGCGTCGTCGGATGGCTCCGGTGCGATCGAGGCGCCCGCCAGCCCGAACCGGTCTTTCAACCGGGCTTCCAGGTCGAGGCAGGGGGCATAGGGCGATTCAATGCTGACCCGGACCACGCCGTTGCGCATGGCGTCACCGAGCGCCCGGTTGACCTTGAGCCGTGTCACGCCGAGATGATCGGCGATTGCCCCCTGGGTCAGGCCTTCGATGTGATAAAGCCAGGCGATCTTGACCTGGAAACGCTCCTCCTCGTCATTATTGGCCGCAATCGGCATGGCTTCATCCTCCGGGCGCATCATCATTGTTTGCCGGCCGACGGGCAGACAACAGCGCCTCTGTCAGTTCGCAGAACCCGTCTGCGCTTTCGTTTTCCGTGATCCAGGCCGGCTCTGCCGGCACATCGAACCGACGCACATTGGCGACGCCGACCGAGTTGGCGAAAAACGAGAACATCGGCGCATCGTTGGGGGAATCGCCGGCAAACACAATAGTTTCGTTTTCGCCGTCCATGTCGATGTTGAAAACGTCATGCAGACAACGGCGGGTCATGGTCAGCTTGTCATAATCGCCGAACCAGCCGTTGACATGGATTGAACTGACTTTGGCCGTTGCACCGGCCTGATGAAAAAGACCGACGATCCGGTCAATCGCGTCCTGCGGCAGGGGGGTGACATCCTCGCAGAAATCAACCGCCAGATCGGCGATGCGGTAATCCTGGTCGGATGCAATGCCGGCTCCGGGCACCGCGGCCAAAATGGTGTCGCGTAAAACGTCAAGCCGCCGGCGGTCGTCCCTGCGCTCCGCTTCGGTCTTGGCGAAACCGCTCCGCATGGTTCGCAGTTTCTTGTCATAGGCCAGATAAAGCGCGCCATTTTCGCCAACCACCGCATCGACCGGCCACATGCGCGCAAAGTGATCGCACCAGCCGGCCGGCCGCCCGGTCACCGGAATGACCAGCATGCCGGCTTCAGAAAGCATTTCAAGCGCCCGCAGACTGGCAGACGGCAGCAGGCCATCGGTGGTCAGCGTGTCGTCAATGTCTGTGAGAACCACCCGCACAGCGCGCCGGTCGGCAGCCGGAAAATCAGATAATGGCCGCATCAGCTTGGCTCCGTCGGTTCGCTGCCCTCATTGAAGCGGCAGTGCCGATTGTAATTACATTTGTGATCAGCAATTTACCAATGTCAATACAACTGATAGGTTGTCATTCCGGTACTCAGACAATTGACAGGATCTATCATTCCGTCCTGGATCGACCAACTGAATAAAACGATCAAACCGGCAGTAGACCGCTCGCAGACAATCGACGCGGTTCTGATTGCCGGCCATGCGCTTGAGCGGATTCCAGATCTTCTCGCCGCGCATTTTCAGGCTGACAGGATTGTTATGATTGCCGATGACAATACGATGACGGCCGCTGGCCGGCGCGTCGTTGAAATTGTGCAATCTGCCGGCGTTGCGGTCCATCAGCATATTTTCCCCGGCACGCCACTGCTGAAGCCGACGACCGACAACGGCAATGCGGTTGCCGAAATTCTGGCGAACCAAGCCGGCGTGCCGCTGGTCGTCGGCTCCGGCGTCCTGAACGATGTGGCGAAATATGCCGCACACCGGGTTGGCAGGCCGTATTTCTGTGTCGCGAGCGCGGCGTCGATGGACGGGTATTCCAGCGCCGGGGCGCCACTTTCGGAAGACGGATTCAAACATACGATCCAGTGTAAGCCGCCGCGCATTATTGTCGCCGACCTGGATGTTATTGCCAGCGCGCCGACGGAAATGACGGGCTGGGGTTATGGCGACCTGGCCGGAAAAATGCCGGCGGGCGCAGACTGGATTCTGGCCGATCATCTGGACATCGAGGCAATCGATGATGTTGCCTGGCCGCTGGTACAGGACAATCTGCGCGGCTGGCTTGCCGAACCGGCGGCTCTTTTGCGCGGAGACCGACAGGCCGGGGCGTCGCTGCTGGCCGGTCTGGTGCTTGCCGGCCTGGCGATGGAATTTCACGGTTCGTCGCGCCCGGCTTCCGGCGCCGATCATCAGGTCGCCCATCTGTGGGAAATGGAGAATATCAGCCATGACGGCCTGCCGGTCGCCCATGGTGCCTGTGTTTCGCTTGGCACGCTGACGATCATGTCGCTCTATGACTGGCTGCTTGAGCAGGACCTGACGGCACTTGACGCCGATGCCCTGATCGCCAGCCGGCTACGGCTTCCCGACGAGGAAGCGATGATCGTCCAGCGGTTCGGCGGTGGCACGATCGCAGATCGCTCCATAAGGGAAACACGGATCAAATATCCGTCCGACGACGCGCTGCGCGACAGGGTGGAGCGGATACGGTCAAGCTGGCCGCAATTGCGCAACCGGCTTCGGCAGCATCTGCTTTCCGCCGCCACGATACGTGACATGCTGGCGGCAGCCGGTGTGGTGACCCATCCGGGCCGGATCGGCATGAGTCGTGCGCATCATCGCCGAACGGTGATTGCAGCCCGCTATATCCGCCAGCGATATACGGTGCTCGATTTTCTCACCGATACGGGTCTTTTTGAAACGGCGCTCGGGGCGGTGTTCGGGCCGGGCGGTTTCTGGAGCGAAGAGCCTGAAGGGTCTGCCGTTCAGCGCTGACCGATACCGCTCCTACACGTTCAGGTGCCGGTCAACCCGATGCTCTGAAAGCTTGTCCCAGTCAAACTCAACGCCGACGCCCGGCTGATCCGGGGCAACGGCAAGATGATCTTCAACGATCAAAGGTCTTTTTGTGTAGCTGTCGATCGGGAAGGAATGAACCTCGATCCAGCCGGCATGATGCTGGGCTGAGACCAGACTGACATGAAGCTCCTGCATGCCATGGCTGCACACCGGCAGGCCATGTTCTCCGGCAAGCTCCGCCACCTGGAGCCAGCCTGTGATTCCACCGCAATTGGAGGCATCAGGCTGAATGAACGACAGTTTTGAGCGGCTAAAGGCCTGCTTGAATTCCTCCATCGTGTGCAGGTTCTCGCCCATCGCCAGCGGCGCGCCGGTTGCGTCGGCGATGGCGGCATAACCGTCGAAATCGTCCGGAATGATCGGCTCCTCAAACCACAACAGGTCGAAGGGTTCGAACGCCCTGGCGGCCCGGATCGCCTCGTCGATGCTCATGGAGAAATTGGCGTCAACCATGAAGGCTACATCGGCGCCGATCAGCTCTCGGACGGCCTCCACGCGGGCCACATCGTCATCCAGCGACGGTTGGCCGATCTTGATCTTGACCCCGTTGAAACCGCGATCGATGTAGGCCTTCACGTTTGCAAGCAGCTTGTCGAGCGGGAAATTGAGGTCGATGCCGCCGCAATAGGCCTTGCATGTTCTGCCGGCGCCACCGGCCATTTTCCAGAGCGGTTGGCCGCGGGCCTTGCCGCGAATGTCCCAGAGCGCAATATCGATTGCCGAAATTGCAAAGGCGGCAATGCCGCCGCGGCCGACATAGTGGACATGCCACTTCATCGCTTCATGCAGGGCTTCAATGCCGGCTGCGTCCCGGCCGGTTACGAAGGGCGCGAGATCCTGCTCGATCATCGCCAGAATGGCCCGCCCGCCGCGGCCGCCGGTGTAGGTGTAGCCGGTTCCTTCGGTCCCGTCCTGCAGCGCGACCGTCACCGTGATCAGTTCGAAATGGGTGTGGTCGCCGTGCCTGGCGTCGCTCAGCACTTCAGCCAGCGGGATGTTGAACAGGCGCGCCTGCACGGAATCGATTTTCGGCATTCGAATTGTCTCCGGATTATTGGCCCGCAGTGAAGATCAGGTCTTGCCAAGCTCGAGGCTGCGCTTGCACGCCGCTCTCGCCGCAGCGGTGACAAGTTTGTCCAGTGCGCCGTCGGCCATCAGCACGCCAAGGGCTGCTGCCGTCGTGCCGCCCGGGCTCGTCACCTGTTGCCGCAGCGTCGATGGCGGGGTTTCGCTTCGTGCCGCCAGTTCGCCGGCGCCTGCCACCGTCTGCAGTGCAAGCTGATCGGCCAGATCCTGCGGCAATCCGAGGGCGGTGGCTGCAGACGCCATGCATTCGATGAAATGGAACAGATAGGCCGGGCCAGATCCTGAAATCGCGGTCACTGCATCCATCAGGCCTTCGTCGTCGATCCAGGCCGTCTTGCCGGAGGCAGCCAGAAGATCGGCCGCGAGCTGTTTTGCTTCCTCAGCGACCTGTGGATTGGCATATGACACCATCATGCCGCGGCCGATTGCGGCCGGCGTATTGGGCATGCAGCGGATGATCGGGGTCGGGCCCGGCAGGTAGGCCGACAATGTCGCAATCGTCACGCCGGCAGCGACGGAGATAAAAACCGTTCTTCCGCCGGCAAGGTTGGAATATTGCGGGGCAACCTGGTCCATGGTCTGGGGTTTGACCGCCAGAAACACCAGCGCGGGACCGAATTCATCCGGCAGTTGGCCGGCATCGGCGTAAACGCGCGCGCCTGCAGCTTCAGCCCGTGCCCGCAGGGCCTCGGCCGGTTCCACCACATGAAACCTCATACCGGCGAATTTATCGCTGCCGGCAAGCCAGCCCGCCAGCATGGCGAAACCCATATTGCCGCAGCCAACGAGAAGAATGTCTTTGCTCATCACGCCCTCAGTATCGGAATAAACCCAGGCGGCTTTAGCACAATCAGCCGGGGATGCACGACGGCATGCTGCCGGCGGCTGATAATTTCGGGCTCAGGATCGCTCTAAAACACCCTAGTCGGTGATAATCTTGTAATATTCGCCGGGCTTGATCGCATCGCCGTTTTCCAGACCGTTCAAAATGCGGAACAGCTGCAGGCGCTGTTCGGTGCCTTTTATGTGGCCGGCCAGGCTGGCGGCACTGTTGCCTCTGCGGGCGCGCACGACATCGATGCGCAGCGGACGCAACCGGGCCGTCTCGGCCGGGCCGAGTTTGCGGAAGCTTTTCAGCGTGGCGTCAAGCGCGCCGTCAATGGCACGTCCGTCCCCGCGGTCGGCGAATATGATGCGATACACGCTCGGCCCGGTCTGGATGACGGCAATCCGGAAACTCCACTGGCCTGCCTGCGCCTTGGCCGTTGCAGCCTGCAGGCCGTTGATCCTGATCTGTCTTATCGTTTCCGGTTTCAGGCCGTTGACCCAGCCCGACGCCAGATAGGTGGCCGGATTGGTTGCCGTTCCCACGGTGACGCCGTCAAAGCGCATGGCGCGGTTGCGGCCCGCTGCAGCCAGCACGGCGGATTTGGTATTCTCAAGCCGGTATCCCGGCGGCACCGAGAACCCGATCGCAAGGCGGGGATGAAGGAAATCACGGCCGCGGACATATCCCTGGGCGGGATCGTCGCCGAAGATAATGCCCTCCAGAACCTTGAGATATTCCTTCCGCCCGGTGGCGCCGATCCCCGGCGCGCCGAACTGGCGGGCGGTGTGAATGGCGATCTGGCGCCGTTTCGGCGCATCGGGATGGGATGTCAGAAATCCATCGACATTGTCCTCTTCGCCGATTGCAGAGCGGAACGAGGCGTATTTCTGCAGTTTTTCAATAAACCGCGAGGCTGCAAACGGATCGTAGCCGGCATTGCCGGCAATGCGGATACCCAGCCGGTCGGCTTCGATTTCCTGATCCTGGGTAAAGCTGGCCAGCGTCAGTTTCGAGCGGTGCACGGTAGCCTTGCCGACAAGCGGGTCGGAGAGCACGTCGGCGGCAACCTTCTGGACGATGCCGGCGCGCTGCACGACCCTGGCGCGCTCCAGCGCGTGGTTGGCCAGGACATGGGCCATTTCATGCGACAGGACAGCCGCCAGTTCGGACCGGTCGTTGGCCAGCGCCAGCAGGCCGCGGGTTACATAGAGATATCCCCCCGGCAGCGCAAATGCGTTGGCGACAGGCGAATTGAGTACCGTAATGCGGTAGCGGCGGGTCGGATCATCGGAGGCCTGGACCAGTTCGCCGACGATTCCGCCGAGCAGCGCCTCGACATCCGGATCGGAATAGACGCCGCCATATTCGGCAATGATTCGCGGATTCTCGCGCGCGCCGATCGCTTCTTCAAGTCCGATGGACACGCGGCCGGGAACAGCGGCAACAGGCTCCACATTGCCCGGCGTACTGCCCGGCAGGAGGTTGCAACCGGCCAGGGCCGATGACGCCAAAATACTCAATAATGCGATTCGCAAAGCCATGATATCCGCCGCATACCGGCCCCAAACCGGCCCTATATACCATTATCGGAGGCTTTTTGTCAGCACCTCAATTTGCCAGGGGTGCCGGACCTCGATCATCGGGCCTGATTTTTCGATTACAAAGCCGCGAATCCGCAGTTTCCGGCCTTTTAGGGCCTCAAGTGCGCCATTGCCGCCAAACCGGTCGCGCGCCCGGCCGGGCACTTCAACCGTCACGTCATCCGCCCATTTGCCGCCAAAATTGAGATATGTCCGATTCGCCCGTGTGCCGACAGAAATCACCCGGGCAGACATGATGACAAAGCGGTTCAGCCGGCCGGCAAACCGCTCCGGGCTGGCATCGGCGATCCAGTCATGATTGCGCTTCCAGAAACCGCGGCCGGCCCGCCGTGCCGTGTCCTCTGCGGCGAGCAATTCGGCCGCGCAGGGCAGCGCGCCGCCGGTCGGAAAGGCAATCGCCACGCCGGACCGGATGAGCCGCGCCTGGATCATTTCGGCTTTGGTATAAATCAGCACCGGGCGCCGGCCGCGCCGGTCCGCTTTTGCGCCCAGGTATCGGATCCTGATCTGGTCGCCGGCGGCCCCCGTCAGCGCCCCATTCAAGGCCTCGGTCAAAGCCTGGCTGGCGGCGGTCATGACGTCGGCCGAATGCGGTTCGAGCGTTCCGAAATCGGCAATTCCCGCCGGTGTCAGAAGCGTGCCGTTGCCGGTGACAAGTGTGCGCCAGCCGTCCAGTCCGGCGATGACAACCGCTTCTCCGCGGTCGCTTGCCTGGACTGCGAGATCGGTGACCTGATCCCTGGCCTGTTCCCTGGCCTGATTCCTGGCCGGGCCTTCGACGCGGCCGTGATCGCCCGGGGCTGCGGGGCAGAATTCCGGACCGGCTGCGCCGGCGGCCAGGACCGGTCCCGGGCCGACCAGTGAACTGGCGGCCAGAACACAGGCGGCCGGAACACAGGCGGCCGGACCACAGGAAAGCGCAATGATCCGTGCTGCGCGGCACAGAGAATCTGCCGCAACCCGCCACTTGTGCCGCGGCGAAAATGTCTGCTGGATACCCGTCATGGATTCATGATACACGGATTTTTGCGCTGCAAGGCGCTGAACTGGTCAAAACAGGCCCCGTAGCTCAGTAGGATAGAGCATCAGATTCCTAATCTGAGGGTCACAGGTTCGAATCCTGTCGGGGTCACCATTTTTCAACGGGTCAGTAAGTCATAAAGCGCGAATCGCTGCATGCACCCCCTGCCGAGAACGTTTGGCGCAATGGCCCGGTGTTTTCTCCATAACCGGGATCGCGTCGGTCGCTGATCCGCCATCCGATTGTTGACGGTCGTCCGTGCGCTGTGCCACCCAACAAACGCGGTAACGCGGACAAGTGAAAGCCATGGCGGGCTGAGATGACGATTTCCCTGATGTTTTGTGGCGCTGCGGGAACGGTAACGGGTTCCTGCTTTCTGCTCAGCGTGGACGACAAGAGAATCCTGGTCGACTGCGGAATGTTTCAGGGATCGAAGACCGAGAAACAGCTTAACTACGAACCCTTCCCCTTCGATCCGGAGAGCCTCGACTGCGTGCTTCTGACCCACGCCCACATCGATCATTCCGGGCTGCTGCCGAAACTCACCAAGGCGGGCTTCGGCGGCCCGATATTCGCGACACCGGCCACCGCCGATCTTTGCTCGGTGATGCTGCCGGACTCCGCTCACATCCAGGAGTTCGAAGTCGAGCACCTGAACCGGCGCAACCGTCAGCGCGGCCGTCCGGAGGTGACGCCGATCTATTCCGCTGGCGACACGGAGGCCTGTCTCGCCCAGTTTCAGGCAACAGAATATGAAACATGGGTCGCTGTGGCCGATGGTCTTCGAGCACGATTCTGGAACGCCGGTCATCTTCTGGGCTCTGCTTCCATCGAGATCGAGGCGACCGATCCCAACGGGGAAGCTGGGCCGTTGCGCATCCTGTTCTCAGGCGATCTCGGCCCCGATTTCAAGCTCCTCCATCCCGATCCGGACGCACCAGACGGGTTCGATTATATTGTCTGCGAATCCACCTATGGTTCGACTGACAGACACGACCGTTCGCCCGGCCGGCGCCGGCTGCATCTGGCGACCGAGATCAATGCAGCCGCCAAACGCGGCGGGGCGCTGATCATCCCGTCATTTGCAGTCGAGAGGACCCAGGAACTCGTAACCGATCTCATCCGCCTGATGGGCGACAAGGAGATGCCGGAAGCGCGCATATTCATCGATTCGCCTCTGGCGAACCGAGCCTCGGATGTCTTTATCAGGCATGCGGATGAATTGGATACCGGCTCTGATCTTTTGCGTGCTTTCCGCTCCGACCTGCTCCACTTCTCGCAGAGTGTCGACGATTCAAAGGCGATCAACAGGCTGCAAGGCTTTTTCATCGTCATCGCCGCAAGCGGCATGTGCGATGCCGGCCGTATCAGGCATCATCTGAAAAACCGCCTCTGGCGCAAGGATGCGACTGTTCTGATCGTCGGCTATCAGGCCGAAGGCACGCTCGGGCGGCTCTTGATCAACGGCACCGATCCGGTGCGCATTCAGGGGGAAGAAGTCGCCGTCAACGCGACGATCCGGTCGATGGACGATTATACCGGCCATGCGGACGGACCGGAACTCACAGACTGGCTGATGGAGCGGCGCCCGGTGAGACAGGGTATCTTCCTTGTTCACGGGGAGCCGGACGCCCGCAATGCTCTCAAGCACCGGATTGCCGGCGAAATCCTGCCGACGGAGCGGATCATCAATCCGGCGATCGACGATATCTATCGTCTGAACCCGGATGGCGCCGAACTGACGGACGGCAAGAAACGGCGCATTGCGCCGGAAGCGACGGCCCGCCTCGATTGGAACAATGCCCTTACGGAGTTGCTTCTGGACATCAACGAGGCAGTCGAACAGGCATCGGACGAAAAAGCGCGTAACGTCATTATCCGCCGGATCAGGCGGACGCTGGCGTCGGGCGAACCCAGTGACAGGTGAATCGCAGGATCTGACCCGCCGATCCGTGGGTGTTTCTTGACGCCGTCGAAGCCGGACGCCGTGGCGAATGTTCAGCCGCCATCCGACCGCAGCGCGTGTCCGGCATCGACGGCGCGGAAACGCTGGTTTTCAGCCAGGCGCCCTTGCGCGGACCTTCGCCAACACAACCGACTTCCCGGAGATATGTCAGGACTTTGCCGTTCGGCGTTTCAAATCCCCGGGCGCGCCACGGACATTGGCGCGACCCGGGAACACTCAATCACCTGTACGGGCTGCGGCAGCGATGGTAACGCCCGTCATAGCCAAAATACATGTCGGTGTTCGGGTTGTACGACCGGTAGCGGCCAAGACACCATTGCACATGCCGATTTGGGTAATAGCGGTGCGGCGTCGAATAAAACAACCAGGGATTTGAATACCACCAGCCGCCGAAATAAAACCGGTGACCGGGCCGGCGACGCTTGTAGCGGCGGCCATGACGGTGCCGGTCGTATTTGTGCCGATGGCGCTTTGAGCGATGGCTGTGCCGGTGCCTGCGCTTGTTATGGTAGTGCGGGTGACCGACCGGCTCTGTCAGTGCCCTGTCTTCGGTGAAATCCGGTAGCGCCGGAAGACCGCTTGCCGGAACAGAAGCCGCCGAACTCATTGTAGTCGTGGCGAGCAGTGCGAATCCGCCGATTATCAATCCGTATGTTGTTACTCTCATAGTCTCTCACCTGTCGTTTTGGACAAATCGCCCGTTTACACTGCCCCCGATCATCCCTTCCGAAGCTGCAGGCGGCTCGGCTCTGCCGGTCCGTCAACGTTCCGCTTCGATCTGGCGGGCCAGTTCCTGATCCTGAATCAGGATGTCGTAGACCTGGGCCGCTTCTCCCACCAGCGGGATGCGTGCGTCGCCCATGACGTCATCCTGCCCCTTCAGACGCGCTGCGGCTTCTTCGAGCTGTTCCAGATTGGCTCCGGTTTCCAGGATTTCCAAGATCCTGTGATCGCTGATCTCTCCGAAGAGCTGGATGATGTCATGATGTGTCGGCTGTCGCATGGCACTCTCCTATCAGGGATCGGCCCGCTGACATTTGCGCCGGATCAATTTTCAGCCAGGAAATGCAAAAATGTCGAATACAATCATTCTATCGACGGTGGATCCGTTTCTACGGAACCACAGACAGGCGAGCCAGACCAGGCGGCTGTGTTGCCGTTCGCCGACGCGCCAATGCCACACGCGACGTTCCAAAGATCAGCCGGCATCTCTCTTTCCGCTGGTTCGCCGCTGAACGAGGAAGATTACGGCCATGGCCGTGGCGGCGCCGAGAGCGTTGAAAACCAGATCCATCGCCGTGTTGAAATAACCGCCGACATTGGTGTCGGGGAACAGCAGAACCGCGGAGAATTCGATCATTTCGTTCAGCGCGCCAAGCCCCATGCTGCCGAGCGCCGGGTAGACATGGATGGTCGCCGTGCCGCGCAGGTCCGGAAAATTCACGTGCAGCAGGTGCCACAAGAGCCAGGCGGTGACCGCGAAGCCGTAGAAATGAACCAGCTGGTCGAACTTCAGCAGCGAAATCTCGCCATCCGCCGTCACCGGCAGGACGATGTAATTGTAGAGCACGCCGCCACCGACCGTGACGCCTCCACCGGCCATGTGAACCAGGCCCCAGACCGAAAGCGCCCAGAGGATTGCCGCAGGCAGGGCCGCGGTCTTTCTGGTCAGTGTGACCAGTCCGGCGAGGCCCACAAGGGTCAGGACGTACCAGATGAACTCGTAATTGCCGATCGACAGGAAGTAGGTGAAGAAGACAGCGACATAGAGGACAGTGAAAAGCAGCACGGCCCATTCGCCGGGTTTGAGTTTCGAACTGTCCATCGCATTCAGGACCGGTTCTCCTGCGAGCCGGCAGCAGTTGACGCCGGGGTTCGGCGTTCGCCGGAATCGCCGAGCCCAAACAGGCCTGCCCAGGATCGTAGCCAAATCATCGTCGGCCCTCGGGTGGTCCCAGATGATCTGAGAAAAAAACCGCTGCGTCTTCCGCGACGCTCTCCAGTGCACCCTTCTCTTCGAAGAGGTGAGTCGCACCCGGAACGATCGTGAGACGCTTTTCGCATGACATCGCTTCAAGGGCTTCTTCGTTGAGTTGCAGGACCTGAAGATCGGCGCCGCCGACAATCAACAGCGTCGGACAGCGCACCGCGCCCAATGCCGGTCCGGCGAGATCCGGGCGGCCGCCGCGCGAAACGACGGCACTTACCTGCCCCGGCATCCGCGCCGCCGCAGCCAGTGCCGCCGCTGCACCGGTGCTGGAGCCGAACAGCCCGATCGGAAGATGCCGGATTGTACCCTGTGCGCGAACCCAATGCATCGCTTCGATCAGGCGTTCGGAGAGAAGAGCGACGTCAAAGACATTCCGCCGATCGGCCGCTTCGCGTTCGCTCAGAAGATCAAACAGCAACGTTGCGAGGCCTTTTGAACGGAGCGTCGCAGCGACAAGATTGTTCCGGGTGCTGAATCGGCTGCTGCCGGCGCCATGAGCGAATATCACCAACCCCCGTGCATTCTCCGGTATGCCCAGGAATCCTTCCAGCTGGTTGGGTCCGATCAGGACAGTGTCGCCTGCCCGATCATTATCGGTTGTCTCCATACCGATCTTTTCCTGTCCGTCGTTCACCACCGAGAATAGTCGGAGAGCGGCAATTGCCATTGATGAGAATCAAGGGCGACAGCGCTGTGTTCGCATAAATCATCTGCGATGAGACTCTTTGCATTGAATGCCAGCAAGACCTTCGGTCAGCGTGTAGCCGGTGCGCTTGGCACCGAACTGTCCTCCCATGAGGAGCGAGACTTCGAAGATGGTGAACACAAGGCCCGTCCCCTCGTCGGCGTGCGTGGTGAGGATGTTTATGTCATCCAGAGCCTGCACGGTAGCCCGGACGCATCGGCAAACGACAAGATCTGCCGGCTTCTGTTTTTTCTCGGAGCGCTTCGCGATGCCGGCGCAGCGCGGATAACGGCCGTGACGCCGTATCTCGCCTATGCCCGCAAGGACCGGCGGACGAAGGCGCGCGACCCACTGACGACACGCTATGTTGCGGAACTGTTCGAAGCGATCGGCGTAAATACCGTTGTGACGCTCGACGTGCACAATATCGTTGCCTTCCAGAACGCGTTTCGATGCCAGGCCGTGCATCTCGATACGCGGCGGCTGTTCTGTGATCATTTGGGTCCGGCGCTGGACAGGGGACCGGCGGTTGTCGCAAGTCCGGATCCTGGCGGCGTGAAGCGCGCCCAGCTCTTCCGCGAGATGCTGGAGGAAATGACAGGTCGCCCGATCGGCTCCGCCTTCATGGAGAAACGGCGAAGCGCCGGGATCGTCAGTGGCAATCTTCTCGTCGGCGATGTGGCCGATGCGACGGTTCTGGTGGTCGATGACATTATCAGCACCGGCGGAACGATGGTGCGCGCGGCCGAAGCCTGTCACGAAAATGGCGCCCGTGCGGTCTATGCGATAGCTGC
>CAMYKZ010000039.1 GCA_947259045.1 uncultured Afifella sp. | reverse complement strand
GAATCCGGGCCCGCGGGCGGCGCGGTGTTTGCCGCCAACATTGCCGCGCGTTACGGCCTCGACAAGGTGCTCTCCTTCGATATGGGCGGCACGACCGCGAAAATCTGCCTGATCAAGAACCAGACCCCAAAGACAAGCCGGGTGTTCGAAGTGGCGCGGACTTACCGGTTCAAGAAAGGCTCCGGCATGCCGATTTCCATTCCGGTGATCGACATGGTGGAGATCGGGGCCGGCGGCGGGTCGCTCGCCCATGTCGACGCCATGCGCCAGATCCGGGTCGGGCCGCAATCGGCCGGATCCGAACCGGGCCCCGCCTGTTACGGGCGCGGCGGCGACAGGCCGGCCGTCACCGATGCCGACCTGGTGCTCGGCAAGCTGGACCCGGACAATTTTGCCGGCGGGTCGATCAGACTGGATACAGGATCGTCGGTCACGGCGATTGAATCCGTGCTCGGCGGACCGCTCGGCATGGACGTGCAGACTGCGGCATTCGGCCTTGCCGAAGTCGTCGACGAAAACATGGCCAATGCAGCGCGGGTGCATGCCGTTGAAAATGGCGAAGACCTTGCGGAATATACCATGATTGCCTTTGGCGGTGCCGCGCCGCTTCATGCCGGCCGGCTGTGTGAAAAACTCGGCATCAACCGCCTGCTGGTTCCGCCGGGCGCCGGCGTGGGCTCGGCAATCGGCTTCCTGCGGGCGCCGTTCAGCTTTGAAGCCAACCGCAGCGTTTTCATGCGATTGTCGGACTTTGACCAGGCCACCATCACCAAACTGCTTGCGGAACTGGAAACGGAAGCCACGAAATTCGTCCGCTCATGCGACGCCGATGCGTCCATCCTGGCGGAGTTCAAAGTCTATATGCGCTATAGCGGGCAAGGCTGGGAAATACCGGTCTCGCTGACCCCGGACCAGGCGCAGCATCCGGATGCGCAGACCTACCAGCAATTGTTCGAAGCGGAATATGCCAACCTGTTCGGCCGCGCCGTGGACGGCATGGATGTTGAGATCACCGTCTGGTCGGTCAATGCGACGACGCCGCCCGAGCATGTGGCCAAAGCCGCGCTGGCGGAGACCGCAAACCCGGCGCGCGTGAACGACAGGCGGGATATTTTCGATGCCGCATTGGGCAGGGCTGTCCAGGCCGGCATTGTGTTGCGCAGCGAAATGGAAACCGGCTCGCACGCTTCCGGACCGGCGGCGATTACCGAAGACGAAACCACGATCATCCTGCCGACCAGCCAGCGGGCCGTGCGCCAGGCCGATGGATGCATCGACATCCGCAACGCAGATTGAGGAACGCCCGATGAGCAACGCACATTCTGCCGTTTCCAGTCAGGTCATGTGGAACCGGCTGATCTCCGTGGTTGAGGAACAGGCCCAGGCGCTGGTGCGCACTGCGTTTTCGACATCCGTGCGCGAAGCCGGCGATCTGTCCGCCGGGGTCTATGATCAGGCCGGGCAAATGCTGGCACAGGCTGTCACCGGCACACCCGGACACGTCAATGCGATGGCCGATTCGGTCGCTCACTTCATCCGTCGCATCGGCGCGGACAATATGTTTGACGGCGATGTCTATATCACCAACGATCCCTGGGAAGGCACCGGTCACCTGCATGACATTACCGTTGTCACCCCGTCGTTTCACAACAACCGGCATGTCGGGTTTTTCGCCTGCACGGCGCACATCGTCGATATTGGCGGGCGCGGCTTCGGCGCAGACGCCAACTCCGTCTACGAGGAAGGTCTCTATATTCCGATCATGAAGTTTGCCGAGCGCGGCGAGGTCAACCGGACGCTGGTCCACATCGTGCGCGGCAATGTGCGCGAACCCGACCAGGTCGTCGGCGACATTTACGCGCTCGCAACCTGCAACGAGATCGGCCATCGCCGCTTGACCGAGATGATGGAAGAGTTCCGCCTCGACGATCTGCAATCGATTGCCGCCTTCATCTTCGAGAATTCCCGCCTTGCTACATTGGAGCGGATAGCGGCTTTGTCGCAGGCGACCGCAACGGGCGAGATGACGATTGACGGCTACAGCAAGCCGATCGATCTGAAGGTCCAACTGACCGTGCATCAGGACCGTATCGTCTGTGATTTCGACGGCACGTCAGGGACCGACAAAAAGGGCATCAACGTCCCTCTGGTCTATACCAAGGCCTATACCTGCTACGCGCTGAAATGCGCAGTCGCGCCGGAAATCCCCAACAACGCGGCTTCGCTGGCGCCGTTCGAAGTGGTTGCCCCGGAAAACTCCATCGTCAACGCCCTGCACCCGGCGCCGGTCGCCCTTCGCCACATTATCGGGCATATGATCCCCGATACCGTCTATGACGCGCTGGACAAGATCCTGCCGGATACCGTGCCTGCCGAGGGCGCCGGGACGCTGTGCAACTTCCAGCTCTCTTTGCGGCCGCGCACCGATGAAAAGGCGCCCGGCCATGCCGTGCGGGCGGAAGTACTGACCTTCAATTCCGGCGGCTCCGGCGCGCGGCCGCAATCGGACGGCCTGAGTGCGACCGCATTTCCATCAGGCGTGATGACGATGCCGGTCGAAGCAACCGAGAATGCCGGGCCGGTTATCATCTGGCGCAAGGAGTTGCGTCCCGACAGCGGCGGCGCCGGCAGGTTTCGCGGCGGTCTCGGCCAGTATATGGAAGTGGGCGCAACCGAGGGCCACGAGTTCGATTTTCAGGCCATGTTCGACCGTGTTGATCATCCCGCACTTGGACGCCAGGGCGGCCGGAGCGGAGCGCCGACAACGATTGCCCTGGACGATGGCACACCGATGAAGGGCAAAGGCAAGCAGTTCGTGCCGCATGGACGGCGCGTCATGCTCGCTTTCCCGGGCGGCGCGGGTTATGGCGATTGCGGCGAGCGCGACGCCGCCCTGGTCAGACGCGATCTGGCGCGCGGTTATATCTCGGCGCAATCGGCAAAAACCGATTACGGCCTGAGCGAGCGCGAGGTTGCAGAAATCGCGGAAGCGGTAAAACGGGGCGAGCCGGTGGAGTGAGCGCGGCAGTCAGACGCCGGTCGGCCGCCCGATCTAAAAATCCGTCAAACCGGTTTTCGATCCTGTTCCGGCAACAAGCCCTTGGCACTGAACCGAAGAACCAACAGCAGGACCAGCCCCATCATGATCAGCCGCATATGCGATGCGCTTTCAATCAGATGAAGTCTGAGCGGGTTCTGGTCGGCCATGCCGGAGGTGATCAGATCCATCATCCAAAGTCCTATCGGCTCGGCTTCGATCCAGAAAAACCAGATCACGAAGCCGCCGATAATGGATCCGAGATTGTTGCCCGACCCGCCGACGATCACCATCACCCAGATCAGGAACGTAAACCGCAAGGGTTGATAGGATGATGGCGTGAACTGACCATCGATGGTGGTCAGCATGGCTCCGGCGATGCCGATGACGGCAGACCCAAGCACGAAAACTTCCAGATGGCGGCCGGTCACATTCTTGCCCATGGCATTGGATGCTTCCTCATTGTCGCGAATGGCCCGCATCATGCGGCCCCAGGGTGCCCGAAGCGCCTTTTCCGACAGATAGAAGATCAGGCCGAGAACAATGAGAAACAGACCGGAATAACAAAGTTTCACAAACAGCGACGAAAACTCGACGATCGACATGCCCAGTTGCCCGGCAATGTCGCGATAGAATTCAGACCGCTGGACTTCGATTTCATACGGCACCGGGCGGGGCAGCCCATTGACGTTTTTCACCCCCCTGGTGAGCCAGTCCTCATTTTTCAGCACGGCGACAATGATTTCTGAAATACCCAGGGTGGCAATGGCGAAATAGTCGGACCTCAGCCCGAGGGCGATCTTTCCGATGACCCAGGCGATGGCCGCCGCCAGCAGGCCGCCGACCGCCCAAGACAACAGGATCGGCAGGCCCAGGCCGCCGAGAAACCCCGTCTTTGCCGGCTCGACAGCTTCGATCGCTTCGACGGCCGGGTCGAGAAGCAGCCGGTAGATAATAAAACCGATGATGATAATCAGCGTGGCGAGCGCGTATCGTTTCAGGTCGTTTGACCTGAACTTCTTGTGAACAATACCAACGGCGGCAACGGTCAGCGCGCAAACGGCGAATGCGCTGACCACGCCGGCGCCTCCCGCCTGCCAGGCTTCGCGCACCGGAGGCGCGGAAACAAGAACGGCGGCAACACCGCCAAGGGCCGCAAAACCCATGACCCCGGCATTAAAAAGACCGGCATAACCCCACTGAATATTGACGCCAAGCGCCATGACCGACGAAATCAGGCAGAGATTTATGATCGCCAGCGATACCGACCAGCTTTGGACGACACCGACGACGATGAGCATCAGCGCCATCAGCGAAACGGCAGTGACGAGGCGGGCGGAATATGTCACAGCGATCTCCCGCGCATGATGCCGGTCGGCATGACAACCAGGACAACGACCAGAATGACGAACGACACGGCAAACTTGTAGTCGGTGGAAAGAAGCTGCACCAGCCCCGAAGGCGCCCACGCATCCGGCGCCACGTAGGTGATAAACAGCTTGAACGCATAGGTGATCGTCACCTCCGAAAAGGCTATGACGAAACCACCGATAATCGCGCCGACGGGGCTGCCAAGCCCGCCGACAATGGCCGAGGCGAACAGTGGCAGCAACAATTGCAGAAATGTGAACGGCTTGTAACCCTTGTCCAGTCCGTAAAGGGTGCCGGCGACGGTTGCCAGAACCGCGGTCAGCGTCCAGGCGATCATGACAACCCGGTCCGGGTTGATGCCGGACAGGAGGGCGAGATTTTCGTTGTCGGAATAGGCGCGCATGGATTTGCCGGATTTGGTCCGCTCCAGAAACCAGAAAAGCGCGGCGACGATGACAATTGCGGCGACGACTGTGATCAGCTGGGACGTCTTGATGGCCAGACCTTCATTGAGGCCGGTCCATTGTTTGAAATCGCGGGCCTTCATGACGAATCTTGCACCATCGGAGACGTTCTGGTCATCGGGTCCGATGATGAAACGGATAAAGCCGTTTGTCAGAAACATGACGCCGGTCGATGCCACCAGGAAGATGACGGGTTTTGCCTTCTGCTTGCGGTAGAATCGATACACGAATCGGTCGGTAACAAGCAGGAATGCAATCATGCAGACAATGGCCGGGATGAGAGAAATGACCACGGTCGGAAGCGGGTCGACAGATATGCCCCAGCTTTGAAACAGCCACATGAAGAGGATTGCGAACATCGCGCCGGCCGACATGGTTTCGCCATGGGCGAAATTCGAAAACCGCAATATGCCGTAGACCAGCGTCACGCCCAGCGCTCCGAGTGCGAGCTGGCTGCCGTAGGCAAGCCCCGGCACAATGATGTAATTGGCAAGCACAACGAGCCCGTTCAGAAGATCCATGTCAGCCTCCCAGAAACGCTTGGCGCACTTCAGGATCTGCAAGCAGCGCAGCGCCCGTGTCGGTGTAGCGATTGCGGCCCTGGACGAGGACATAACCCTTGTCTGCGATGGCCAGTGCCTGTTTGGCGTTCTGCTCAACCATCAAAATCGCAATGCCGCTGCGCGCGATTTCGATGATCCGGTCAAAAAGCTCGTCCATGACGATCGGCGACACGCCGGCCGTCGGTTCGTCCAGCATCAGAAGTTTCGGCTGTGTCATCAAGGCCCTGCCGACAGCAACCTGCTGGCGCTGGCCGCCTGAAAGTTCTCCGGCGGGCTGCTGGCGTTTTTCCTTCAGGATCGGAAACAGCTCATAGATCTGCCCGATGGAATCTGAAATATCGTCTTCGCGAATGAAGGCGCCCATCTGAAGGTTGTCTTCAACGCTCATTGTCGTGAACACATTCTCTGTTTGCGGAACAAAGGCCATGCCTTTGCGCACCCGCGCCTGCGGCGAAAGCGCTGTAATGTCCTCGCCATCGATAGATATTGTTCCCTGACGCAGATCGAGCATTCCGAAAATGGCTTTCATCGCCGTTGACTTGCCGGCTCCGTTAGGGCCGACGATGACCGCGACTTCGCCCTTTTCGACGCCGATCGTGCAATCGTGCAAAATGTCTGCGCCGCCATATCCGCCCGTCATACCGTCACCGATAAGGAAACTCACGGTCCGACATCCTCAGGCACACTTTTTTGTTGAACCATTTTGTTTTTCAGGCCGGTGCCGAGATAGGCTTCGATCACGTCGTCATTTGAACGCACTTCGTCGGCGGTCCCATGGGCCAGAAGATGGCCTTCCGCCATCACGATGACCGGGTCGCAAAGCCGGGCGATAAAATCCATGTCATGCTCGATCAGGCAGAACGTGTATCCGCGCTCCTTGTTGAGCCGGATAATGCTGTCGCCGATGGTCTTCAGCAGAGTCCGGTTCACACCCGCGCCGACCTCGTCCAGAAATACGATCTTGGCATCAACCATCATCGTGCGGCCGAGCTCGAGCAGTTTCTTCTGGCCGCCGGATAGATTGCCCGCAAGCTCATTGGCAAGGTGGGAAATCTGCAGGAATTCAATCACTTCGTCGGCTTTTTTGCCGACCGCGGCTTCTTCTTGCCGGACTTTGGCGGGCCGGAACCAGGCGTCGATCAACCGCTCGCCGGACTGGTTTCCCGGCACCATCATGAGATTTTCCCTGACCGAAAGCGTGGAAAACTCATGGGCGATCTGAAACGTTCGCAACAGCCCCTTGGCGAACAGTTCGTGCGGTTTGAGGCCGGTAATGTCCTCTCCGTCAAGATGGACGGTGCCGCTGGTTGGCGGAAACGTGCCGGCGATCACATTGAACAACGTGGTTTTGCCTGCGCCATTGGGACCGATCAGGCCGGTAATCGAACCGGCTTCAATGTCAATGGAAACATTATCGACGGCACGGATGCCGCCAAAATTCTTGTGTAGGTTTCGGACACTGATCATTTTGTAATTCTGCTGCGCAGCAAACAAGGAGGCCGGGCACTCGACGACGCCCGGCCTCCTTCGCTCTCAGTTCCTAGCGATAATTGACCGCTTTGACGGCACCGTCTTCGATCACGATCTCGCGGTAGTTGCCGGCACTTTCACCAGCCCCGATAAGTTCAACCGCCGATGCGCCGACATAGTCGATATCGCCGCCGTCTTTGAGGATTTTCAAACCCTTTGCCAGCTCGCCGGGAAAGATCTTCTCGCCCGGTGCGTTGGCGACATCCATAACCTTGTCTTTCAGCTTTGCACTGTCTGTCGAATTTGCCGCCTGCATGGCCAGCATGATCAGCGCCGCCGCATCATAGGTTTCAGCGGAAAACGGCCCGGCCTTGAAACCGGCGGCCGTCGCCATTTCGGCAAACTTGACGGCACCGGGGCTGTCGGTGCCCGGATTTGCACCGTAAGACCCGTTGAGGTCAGGGCCGATGGCCTGCGGCAATGTATCTCCGACCATGCCGTCGGGGAGGTAGAATGTGTCGAATGACCCGGCATCGAGCGACGCCTGGATGATGCCCTTGCCGCCCTGGTCAATGTAACCTGCAACCACCAGGACCTCGCCGCCGGCCGAAGCCAGTGCGCCGACTTCCGCGCTGTAATCGCCCTTGCCGTCTTCGTGCGCCGCGACAATCGTCACCGTGCCGCCGGCAGCCTTGAAATTCGTCTCGATACTGTCAGCAAGACCCTTGCCGTAATCATTGTTGGTGTAGGTCAGAGCGATTGTCTTGACACCCTTCTCGGTCAGAATATCGGCAACGATCTGCCCCTGGCGGGCATCAGATGGTGCCGTTCTGAAGAACAGGCCGTTGTCTTCCACAGTCGACAGAGCCGGAGATGTTGCCGATGGCGATATCATCACTGTGCCGTTTGGAACCGCAACATTCTGCAACGCTGCTGTCGTGACGCCTGAGCAGTCACCACCGATAATCGCCTTGACGCCTTCGGCTGTGATGAGGCGCTCCGCTGCAGCCGTTGCAACTGCGGCATCGGTACAGGTCGTATCGCCGCGAACCGCCTTCACCGTGGTTCCGTCCAGCAATGCGCCGCTGTCGCTCACTTCCTTGATTGCAAGTTCGGCTGCAGGCCCCATGTCTGCGACGATGGATTCAATGGCGCCGGTAAAGCCCAGAAATACGCCGAGCTTGATTTCCTCGGCCAAAGCCGTCGTCGCGACCGAAGTCAACAACGTAGTGGCCATGGCCATTTTCATCAGTGATTTCATAATCTTCTCCTGTCGTTTTTTTACTTATTAGATGTTGTCGTCACGACCGAGGAGATCGGCAAGTCCGGCATCACGTTTCGCGAGCCTCCTCTTGCCTGTTTCCTCCACCAATGACGTCATCTTGTCCCTAATTGCCGGTCCGTATCGATCTAGACGCAACAATCGGAATTGAGACTATTCTGTCTTTCCTTGAAAGGCTAGAGACTGATTTTGTTCAGCCAGCAAATAAAATCCGGCCCGAAAATTGACAACATTTTCAAAATACCGCCAACAGCCGATGGTATTCGTCATTTGCCGTTCTGACATGGTCGAAAATCGGCTAATAATGCGCTCAGCCTCACATAGGCCGCGAAGGCGCGAGACTGACCGCGCTCCAGTGTCGGTCACGGATCTATTGACGCTTATATGTTGGAATAACGATGAATGAGCACGACGAGGCACTGGTGGATGAAGCGGCCCGAATGCTGTTGTCGGTCCGCACACATGCCGATCCCATCGATGATCTGCCGGATCGTCTGCGGCCGAAAACGCTCGACGAGAGCTATTTCATGCAGGACCGGCTGAACGGGATGCTGGCGCAGACAGGTTACGGCACGCCGGTCGGCTACAAGATCGGTTGCACCACAGCCGTGATGCAGGACTATCTTGGCATTCCGCATCCCTGCGCCGGAAAAATGTTCGACGGGGACGTCTTTCATGACAGCGGTACGTTCAGCCGCTCGAGCCTTTGCCGACCGGGCGTCGAATGTGAGATTGCCGTCCGGATCGACAGGGACATGGTCGCCGACCAGCCGTTTTCAATTGAATCGTGTGACAGCTTCGTCCGCGCGGCCATGGCCAGTATCGAGCTGGTTGACGACCGGTGGACCGATTTCAGGACGGTTTCAACGCCGGCGCTCGTTGCCGAGAATTTTTTCAATGCCGGCTGTGTTCTCGGCCAGCCGTCCGCGGCCGACGGCGGGGCGCTGAAGGAAACGGCCGGAACGATGTGGATCAACGGCGAACGCGCCGGTTCGGCCAGCGGTTCGGAGATCCTTGGCCACCCATACGCAGCATTGGCCTGGCTGGCAAACCATCAGATGAAGCGGGACACGCCGCTGAAAGCAGGCGACTATGTCACGCTGGGATCCGTTGTGCAGACCCAGTGGATCGACGCCGGTGACACAATCGAGATCGAGTTTACCGGTCTGGGCAAATGTATCCTTCGACTGGAACCCTGACGCGGTTCAATGGCGGTTTCCGTTTAGCGCTTTCCAACAACCCTGAGCCGCTTTGATGGCTCAGGATGGTTCGAAAACGCGCCAGATCAGCAGCTTCCCCTGATCTGCAACCACCGGCACTGATCGGTTTAATTCGAGACCGAAGCTGCTGAAATCCGGCAGAAAGTCCGGCTTTCCTGCCTTCACCGACCATTTTCGACAAATCCGCTGCAAATCCTTGCCGGATTATTTACCCCGTTGCGAGGTCGCCCCCGCATATCAACCTTTCTGACAGCAAAGTTAACTACAACGAGGGCTGGAAAAAGGCCGGGAATTGCGCCGTTAGGGACATGAATTACAAGAATCCCGTAAACATACTGATCGTCGGCGACGACGCGTCAGCTGATTCTGCCGTGCAGGCGCTTGACGGCTGCAATGCACGATTACGCTCGGTCGGGTCGCCGCTGGCGGCGATGACGCTGATTGCGGAATTCCATTTCGATGTCATCATCTGCGAAGACAGTTTTGCCCCCGCCAGCGTCGAATTCGTCATCAATGTCCGTACCGCCGGCATCGACATTCCGATTGTCCTTCTGTCGGACAATGACAATGCTCTGACCGACGACGACACACTGCAGGCGCAGGGCGTTGAAATCCTGCCACAAGCTTCGTTGACGCCGGAATTGCTGCGCCGGACGATTTCCTATTCGATCGCCACAGTCGGCCGCCAGCGTCTGCTTCAGTCGGTGCTCGACAGCACCGACGCCGGCATCATTCTGGTCAATGAAGACGGAACACCGGCGATCTGGAATCCGGCCTTCAATGAAATGGCCCAGTTCCTGATCGGCGGCGGACCCGAGACGGTCGAACAATTTGCCGAATACGCCATCGATTTCGATCATCCGGAACTGCTGCTCGGCGACCGGACCATCGAACGTCAGGTGTCCCGGCTGCCGGACGGCATCACGGTGCTGGTGCTGCACGATGTCACTGAACGGCTGCGCTCGCAGGAAGAGCGGCTTGAGGCCGATCTCCGGGTCGCCTATCTCGCCCACCATGACAGTCTGACCGGTCTGCCGAACCGGACGGCTTTTACCGACAGGCTGCATGCGGAAGTGCGCAAGGCGGATCTGTTTCGCTCCGGCTTCTGGGTGCTCAATCTCGATCTCAACAAGTTCAAGGAAGTCAACGATGTGTTCGGCCATGCGGTCGGAGATGGTCTCCTGAAGGAGCTTTCCGACTGTCTGCAGGGCTGCCTGAAGGATGATGAATACCTGGCGCGTTTCGGCGGCGACGAATTTGTCGCGCTGCAGCGCTTTGACGATGACGACACCGACATTCCCGATCTGGCCCGCCGTTTGCTCGCGGCCGTGGACCGGCCGTTCACCATCGACGGCAATTTCGTCCGCACCGGCATTTCCGTCGGTGTCTCGGTCTATCCCGATCACGGTGCGGAGCCGGAGCAGTTGCTGGCCAACGCCGATTCGGCGATGTACCGGGCCAAGGCAAGCCCGCATGAGAATGTTTCGGTTTTCGATGAAAGCCTCGACAAGGCGATCCGTGAGCGCCGGGCGCTGGCCAATGATCTGAAGGACGCCGTTGCGGGCGGCGAATTGGATGTATTTTTCCAGCCCCAGGCTTTGGTGGAAAGCCGGGAAATCTTCGGCTATGAGGCGCTTGCGCGCTGGAACCATCCTTATCTCGGCTGGGTTCCACCTGACACATTCATTCCGATTGCGGAAGAGAACGGCCTCATCATCCAGCTTGGAGAACTGGTCCTCAGACGGGCCTGCGAAATTGCCGCCGGATGGCCGATTCCCCATGCCATCGCCGTCAATGTGTCGGCAGTACAGATCGGCCACACCGACCTGCCCGGCGCAGTCCGTTCCGCGCTCGCCGACAGCGGGCTCTCAGCCGACCGGCTGGAGCTTGAGATTACCGAAACCGTGCTGATCGACGATCCGGGCCGTGCCCTGTCCGTGCTTGAGCAATTGAAGACAATCGGCGTATCCGTTGCGATGGACGATTTCGGCACCGGCTATTCCTCGCTGTCATCGATCCTGTCGTTCTCCTTTGACAAGATCAAGATTGACCGCTCGTTTGTCGACAGCATCGGAACAAATCCCCAGGCGGTGGAAATCATCCGCGCCATTCTCGGCCTCGGACGCAATCTGCGCTTCACTGTCATCGCCGAAGGTGTGGAAACGGAGGACCATGTCCAGTTTCTGCGTGAGGAAGGCTGTGAGGAAATGCAGGGCTATCTGATCGGCAAACCGATTTCTGCCGAGGATGTCCGGATTCAGATCCACCAGTCCTGCCCTGACGAAGACACCGATGCGCCAGCCGCCGACACGGATATCGACGACGAGAGAAACGAAAGTGTCAGCGCTACGGGATAATCCCGGCGGTTGACGTTGATCATTCAGCCCCGGTTTCGCATGATATTTCCGGCTGGCCCGAAATGAAGCCGCAATAGCTGACAAATTCCGTCTTTTCCCGCTCCGGCTTGCGGGTTGCGCCTTCGATGGACATGACCAGCGTGCTCGTCCGTTCAGCCTGTTCGGCCAGTGCTGCGAAGGATTTCATGTCAAATGCCGCCGCCTGACCCTGTAGGTTTGCGGCAAACGCGGCGAATAGAATAACCTGCACTATCTGTTTCATGACGACGTCTCCTCATATCGGCCGTTGAACCGGCGCTCATCGATAAGACGCGGGACGGGAGGTTTTGGTTCAAATCGTAGAAACAGTTGCCGCCCTGTGTTTTCCGCTACACAGCGGATGCAACTGGGGTATACAGACCTGCTGGGACGATGAATTGACGTGATTGATGGTGAAACAAGCGCAAACTGATTGTCTGCGGCCGGACGAATGATGGTTTCAACTGTACACAGGCTGGCAACCGCATGGTTTGCGGGCATGCTGTTTCTGGCGCCGCCGGTCGGCGCGCAGGACAGTGCCGGCGATCCGAAGGCGCCGGATGCCGCAAAGCCTGCCGGTCCGCCGCCGGCAATTGTCGGCGTCGACAAGGTCAGGATGGTGGACGTCGACCAGACTGTTCCTGTCATCGGCCGGTTCGTGACCAGGAACACCGGAATCGTTGCCGCGCGGGTCTCCGGCCCGGTCGAAGACGTTCATGTCGAGGTCGGCGATCGTGTCCTTGCAGGCGACCTGCTCGTCGAACTGGACGATACGCGTTTTGCGCTTGCCATAACGCGGCTCGAAGCGCTGATGGCCATCGATGTCGCCGCCGTGCGCTCTGCTGAAGCCGATATTGCCATCAAACAGGTCCAGTACGATCGCCAGGAACGGTTGCGCAACTCAGCCGCCTATTCCGGCGCCCGGCTGGAGGACAGCGCCGCTGAACTCGCCCGCGCCAAAACCGAGCTGGCCCAGAAGAACGCATTTGTCGTGCGTGCGGAAGCCGATCTCGCCATCGCCAGAGCCGATCTTGCCGACAGCAAGATCCGTGCGCCATACAGCGGCACGGTCATTGTCCGGCAGGCTCAGCCGGGTGCCTATCTCAGTGCCGGCGCAGCAACTGTGACCCTGCTCGATGATACGGCGCTGGAAATCGAAGCAGACGTGCCGTCCGGCCGCATCCGCGGGCTGACGCCGGGCCGTCAGTTGAGCGCCAGCATCGGCACCGAAACAATCGGCATTGTCGTGCGTAGCGTTATTCCCGACGAAAATCCGGCCACGCGGACCAGAGCCGTCCGTTTCAGCCTGTCTGCCGCCGCGCCGGCCGGGCTGGCGCAAAACCAGGCGGTGACGGTTGCAGTGCCGGTCAGCGATCTGCGCGACGCTTTGTCGGTTCACAAGGATGCCGTTATTCAGGGCCCGGCCGGCGCGATTGTCTATCTTGTCAGCGACGGCAAGGCGGCGCGCCAACCGGTGGACCTCGGCACCTCGATCGGTTCAAGACTGGAAGTGTTGAGCGGTCTTGCAGACGGCGACCTGGTGGTCATACGCGGCAACGAAAGGCTGCGCCCCGGCCAGCCGGTCAGCTATTAGCCGGAGATACAGCGGATGAACCCGATCCAGCTTGCTATCGAAAGGCCGATTGCCGTCATCGCCGGCGTGCTGATGATTGTCATGTTCGGCTGGCTGGGGCTGATTTCGATCCCCATCCAGCTGGCGCCGGATGTCAACAAGCCGGTCATTACGGTGGGCACCGACTGGTTCGGCGCCGCACCCGCTGAAATCGAGCGGGAGATCGTCAACAAGCAGGAAGATGCGCTGAAGGGCCTTGAAGGGCTTGAGGACATGATTTCCCGGGCTTTGCCGGGCCGGTCGGAAGTCACGCTCGAGTTTGGCATCACCCAGAACATGGATCGGGCGTTGCTGCTGGTCGCCAACCGCCTTGACCGGGTCACAGGATATCCGGCGGAAGCCGACCAGCCAACCCTGTCGACCGCCGGCGCCGATGACAATCCGATTGCCTGGTTTACGATCACCCGGGCTGAGGGCAATCAGCGCGCCATTCATACCTATGGCGATTTTGTCGACGATTTCGTCCGCGAAGCCCTTGAGCGCGTTCCAGGCGTCGCCCAGTCGAATGCGTTCGGCGGCACGGAGCGGGAGATGGAAGTTGTCGTGCAACCCAGTGGGCTGGCGACCTACGGCCTGACGGTGGGCGAAGTGATCGGCGCGTTACAGCGCGCCAATATCTCGTTCTCCGCCGGCGATGTGGAAGAAGGCAAGCGCCGCTACGTCGTCCGCACCGAAGGCGAGTTCACCACCGCCGACCAGATCGGCGCGACCGTCGTCCGCAGTACCCGCGACAGCGCTTCCGGCCGGTTTGGCCGTGTGAGCGTCGCCGACATCGCCACCGTGCGGGAGACTTACAAGGAGCCCACGGCCCGCATCCGGTATCTGGGCAAGCCGGCGGTGGTCGTCAACGTGGTGCGCGAAACCGGCGCCAATGTCATCGAGACCATGGCCGGGGTCCGCCAGGTCGTCGACGACCTGAACCGTGCCGTTCTTCCAGGCGAGGGCCTCGTGATCCGTCAGGTCTATGACGAGACAATCTACATCAACTCAGCCATTGACCTGGTTCAGAACAACATCCTGATCGGCGGCTCGCTGGCGGCTCTCATCCTGTTGCTGTTTCTGCGCTCCATCCGGGCGACACTGGTTGTGTCCCTGGCGATTCCCGTCTCCGTCATCGGTTCCTTTGTCGCCATGGCCGCGCTCGGCCGTTCCATCAATGTGATATCGCTGGCCGGCATGGCCTTTGCCGTCGGCATGGTCGTCGATGCGGCCATCGTGGTTCTGGAGAACATTTACCGGCTGCGCCAGTCGGGCATGCCTGTCCGTGAAGCGGCCTATCGCGGCGCAAGCCGCGTCTGGGGCGCCATTCTGGTGTCGGCGCTGACGACCGTCATGGCGTTCATTCCCATTCTGGTGATGAAGCTGGAGGTCGGCCAGCTGTTTCGCGATATCGCCGTTGCGATTTCCGTCTCCGTCATGTTGTCGCTGATTGTCGCCGTCACCGTCATACCCGCGCTCGCCTCGCGCCTGCTCGGCGCGGTCGGCACCAGCGCAACCCGGGTGCGCATACCCGGCCTCGACGCCATTGCCGGCCTGTTGGTGACATTCATTCGCGGTTTCGCAGCCTTCGTCGTTCGCCGGCCATTGGCCGGACTTGTCGCCGCCATTGTGATATCGGCGACTGCCGTTGTCAGCGCCTGGTTCTATCTGCCGAAGCTTGAATATCTGCCCGACGGCAACCAGAACTTCGTTTTCGGCGTCATCCTGCCGCCGCCGGGTTACAATCTTGAAACCAACGTGGAGATTGCAAAAACCGTTGAACAGGCGGTCCGCCAGCAATGGGCCAGCGTCTCCGGGCCGCAGTCGGAGGCCGGTGAGCCCCCGAAGATCGAGAATTTCTTCTTTGTCACCACCCAGTCAAATTCGTTTGTCGGCGCATCGGCGGTTGCCGCCGAGCAGGAACGTGCGGGTGAACTGATCCCGCTGCTGCGCGCGCCGGTGTTTCGCGAGCCGGGAACATTCGGTTTCATGACCCAGCCGTCGATATTCGGCCGCGGCCTGGGCGGCGGCAAGTCGATCAACGTCGATATCTCCGGACCGGATCTTGAAACGATCCTGGGAGTGGCGCTGCAGGCGACAGGGCAAATCGGCCAGATTCTGCCGCAGCGGGACGGCCACCAGTTCCGGCCGCTTCCGGGCCTCGAACTGGGCGCTCCGGAAGTGCGTGTCCTGCCTGATCCGGTCAGGCTTGCCGATGCCGGGCTGTCGGCGCGCGATCTCGGCGAGGCCGTCGACACGTTCAATGACGGATTGCGCGTCGCAGAGATTACGGTGGACGGCAAGCGGATCGACCTGATGTTGCGCGGCCCGGACAATCAGATCGTCGAGACCCAGGGCATCGGCGCGCTTCCGGTTGTCATTCCCGGCGGCAGCATTCTGCCGGTTGAAGCGTTGGCTGACATCGTGCTGGTCGGCGGACCGACGGAGATACGCCACAAGGAGCGCCAGAAGACGATTACGCTGGAAATCCGGCCGGCCAACGGCATGCCGCTTGAAGCCGCACTGGAGCGTCTGGAGACCGATGTCATCGCACCGCTGAAGGCCGGCGGCTTGCCGCCCGGCGTTTCCATCGGCCTGTCGGGGACGGCCGACAAATTGCGGGCGACCTGGGGTGAGATGCAGCTAAACCTGCTGCTTGCGATTGCCATCGTCTTCCTGGTCATGGCGGTGCTGTTTGAGAGTTTCTGGTATCCGCTGATCATTATGGTGGCGGTTCCGGTCGCTGCAGCCGGCGGCGTGGCGGGTCTGACGATTTTGAACCTCTATAACCCGCAATCGCTCGACATGCTGACCATGCTCGGATTTGTGATCCTTGTCGGAACCGTCGTCAACAATGCCATCCTGCTTGTCGACCAAAGCCTGCAGCACCGCAGGCTTGAAGGGATGACGGTCGGTGCTGCCATCGAAGAGGCAACCTCCAACCGGATACGACCGATCTTCATGTCATCGATGACATCGATATTCGGCATGCTTCCGCTTGTACTGTTTCCCGGCGCCGGTTCGGAGCTCTATCGTGGACTTGGTGCAGTGGTGCTGGGCGGCCTGGCGCTGTCGACATTCGTCACGCTTCTGCTGATCCCCTCACTCCTGGCCGTCTTCATGCAATTGATCGAGCGCGGCCAGCCTGTCGTCGAGATGAACGACGCCACCTCACCGGGCAATACCGTCAGCCGCGTTCGTCCAGGCGAACGCCAGGCAGCCGAATAATCGGAACACCTCGTCTGAAACAGATCGGGCTCTCTTCCATATGGAAGAGAGCCCGGATGCCCGCAGTCCGAAAATTCATCCCCCGGGATGATTGGCAGCTCTTGAGGTCCGCCTGGGCAAACCTTCCACCTTCGGAATGTTCTATGCAATCTCCGGCGTCAATATTCAAAGCAGCCGATAAACCCCGATTTCCTGTTCACGGCCGCGCAGATGATGACGGCCGAATTCACGGGTCTGGTTCTCAACGCCGGCTTCTTCCCGTGTCTGTTCACTGATCAACACGATGATATCAGCGCCGCCACCTGCAGTCTTGCCAAGTTCCTGCAGGCGGGCAGAGATATTCACGGTATCGCCGACCACGGTATAATTGACCCGGCTCGCCGCACCGATATTGCCGACGATCGTCGGGCCGGTGTGAATTCCGATCCGCATTCCGACCGGCTGGCCGCCCTGTTCTGCGATCCGCCGGTTGTCCTCGGCAATATCGGCTGCAATCCGGCGCGCCGCTTCGCAGGCCCGCGCGGCATGATCCTTTGTCGGCTCGGGCGCGCCCCAGAAGGCCATCAGCCCGTCGCCCATATATTTGTCGATAGTGCCGCCGCAATCATCGATTACCGCACCCAGTTTGGCAAAATGGCGATTGAGAAAATCGGCTGTGTCCGACGCGCCCATGGTTTCAGAGCGCGAGGTAAAACCGGCAATGTCGGTAAACATCACGGTCAGGTCGGTCTCGACAGGCTTGCCGGTTTCTTCTACGCCCATGCTGATCAACCTGGCAACCAGCACTTTCGGCACGTAGGTGGAAAACGCCGACAGGGCATTCACCATCTGGTTCATTGCGCGTGCACCGGTGTCGAATTCACGGACCCGGCTTGCCGGCAGATATTCCACATTATCCAGGTCCAGCGCTGTCACCCGTCCGGCAAGCTGGGTAATGCGCTTGACCGGTTTTGCCATCCGGTGGCCAAGCAGTACCGCGGCGATCACCGCCGCAACCAGCAGCAGCAGGCCGACGACAATCGTCAGCATCAGCCGGCGCAACTCCTCATTCACCGCATGGGCGGGATAATACAGCCCAAGCGTCCACGGTTCGGCAGAAAATGCGCTGGTCTGTTTTGTCATCAGGACAAAATTATGCCGTTTATCATCCTCGCCGGACAAATCCAGGAAACTGACGTCCACGCCGCGCTCTGCCGCATCTGTAAACGTCTCTATCTTGTTGCGTTCGCCGAACCGGCGCAGAACCGGATCTTCAAACAGAGCCAGCTGCGGCGCCAGCAGATTGAGCATCGCCGTGCCCGTCGCCTCGCGTCTCGCGCCTTCGATGGCCAGACCCTTTGCCAGGCGCGGATGCACAAGAACGCGATTATTGTTGGTTATCACGAAAGCCGTTGCACCGTCGGAGCCGCCAAAGGCGGATAACCGGGCGCTGACCTGGCGAACCGGAACTGCGGCAACAACATAGCCGTATACGATACCCTCGCGCACCAGAGCCCGGCGAACATTGGCAAACAGATTGCCATTGACGATGACCGGCCTGCCCCAGACGGCGGTGTCCAACGGCGCGCCGTCTGTCATTTCGCGCTGGATCATCGGGTTTGTGACAGCCTCGTCATCGATCGGGCCATATTGATCCCCCGGCCTCCGGAATACGCCGAAACGACGCTCGGTATCGGTACTGTAGAGGACAATGGCGGCAACGTCCGGATCGCCGGCCGATGCGCCGCGCAGGATCGTTTCGGCCTTGACCCTGTCTTCAAGATCGAATGCGCCGTCGGCAAAAAGCAGAGCCAGAAAATCGACGATGTCCTTTGCCGGCCCAAGGTCGCGGACAAGGTCGTCTTCAAGCGCCTCGACTGCAGCAACCGAGCGGCTGTTCAGCAGGCCGAACGTGTTGGTGTAGTTTGAGTAGACAGACAGCGCCAGCACGACGCCGATCGCTATTGCGATCAGTAGCCCGAAGGCGCTGCCGAGCACGGCACCGAGTGAAAATTTCCATTTCAGCTTTTCGCTTGCCTTTTCCGCCAATCCGCCAACTCCTGCCGGTTATGGTTTGAGGATATCCCGGACTCTGACAAGGCAATTCGCACGGTCGCCAATGTTAAGCAATCGGCTGGTCTGATCGGAAGCATTCCCGAATCCGAGGCTGCTCAAAGATTACCGGTTGTGATACCTTGCCGACTGATGTCGACGATCAGGGAGAATGGCTTGGAATTTCGTCCCGGCGCCGGACCGGATCAATTGAGTCTGCCGGCCGACGGCAGGCAGTCGCAGGCTGCCCTTGCGATCCGCCGTGGTGTCTGCCGCAGACTGCGGGCGGAGGGGCTTGCGCTGATCCCGGAGCTGGCGCTGCCGTCGGGCCGCCGGGCCGATCTTGTCGCGGTCTGTGCAAAAGGTGCGGTGCTGATCGTCGAAATCAAATCGTCGATCGAGGATTTTCGTGCCGATACCAAGTGGCCTGATTACCTGATGCATGCGGACCGGTTCTATTTTGCCACCGGGCCGGCGGTGCCGCCGGAAATCTTTCCTCAATCCGCCGGCCTGATGATTGCCGATTCCTATGGCGCGGAGATCATCCGGGAAGCGCCGGAACAGCGGATACACGCCGGTATCCGAAAGTCGATGCTGATCCGGATCGCCCGCGCCGGCGCGAACCGGCTGCACGACCTTGAAGACCCTGACGCGGCATTCGGCATCGGCTGAAGCGGACGCGATCGTCAGCGTGGCGCGCGTTTGGCCAGAATGCGCTGCAAAGTGCGGCGGTGCATGTTAAGCCGCCTTGCGGTCTCCGATACGTTGCGGTCGCACAATTCGTAGACCCGCTGGATATGTTCCCAACGCACCCGGTCCGCCGACATCGGATTTTCCGGCGGCTCCGCCTTTTCGTCCGGCTTCTGGGTCAAGGCCGCGTAGATTTCGTCGGCATCGGCGGGTTTTGAAAGATAGTCGATGGCGCCCATCTTGACCGCGGTGACGGCCGTGGCAATATTGCCGTAGCCGGTGAGGATGATGGCCCGGACTTCCGGGCGCTTGGTCCGGATCAGTTCGATGACATCGAGACCATTGCCGTCCTCCAGGCGCATATCGACGACCGCATAGGCCGGTGCGGTTCGCTGCACGATCGATTTGGCCTCGCTGACCGATTCGGCAACTTCGGTCAGAAAACCCCGTTTCTCCATCGCTCTGGCCAGACGCGGTCCGAAGGATTTGTCATCATCGACGATCAAAAGCATGGGCTCATCCGCTGGAAGTTCGATTGCAAGGTCCGTTTCAGTCATCGTCATGCCGTTCACCGTTTCCCGTTGGCCTTTTTCAAACCTATTGCGCCGCGGATTTCAATTCTGCATCTTCTGTTGCATCAAATTCCGCCCGGGGCCAATAGACAGTTACGATAGCGCCGGTATCCGGACCCCGCCTGTTGGCAAGCGCAATGTTTGCCCCGGAGCGGCCAAGCAGTGTCTTGGCGATAAAGAAGCCAAGTCCGAGACCGCCATTTTCCGGCACCGGCGCACGTCCATCCATCCGCCTCGTTGTTACATAAGGCTCGCCCAGCCGGCCTACAATATCGGCTGGAAATCCAGGTCCATCATCGTTAACGACAACAGACACGCCATTATTGTCCCAGCGGGCCTGGAGACGAACTTCTTCACGGGCAAAATCAACTGCGTTTTCCAGAATATTGCCGAGACCGTAAAGCAGGCCCGGATTACGGACCGTCACCGGTTCTGGCCCCTCGCCCTCCATCGACAGATTGATCGCAATGCCGAAATCGCGATGCGGGGCGGCGACGTCCTCCAGGATATGGGAGATCGGCATCCGGATCATATGGCCGTCCGGCATTGACGATAACGATGTCAGTTTAGACAGGATCTCCCGGCAACGTTCCGTCTGGCTGCGCAGCAGCCGGATGTCATCGGCCTGCGGATCGTCGTCTGAAAGCTCACGCTCAAGCTCCTTGGCGACGACTGCAATGGTGCCGAGCGGCGTGCCGAGCTCGTGCGCCGCCGCAGCCGCCAGCCCATCCAGCGCGGAGAGATGTTTCTCACGCTGCAGCACCAGCTCTGTCGCCGTCAAAGCATCCGCCAATTGCCGGGCATCCTCAGAGACCCGGAACGCGAAAAACGCGATAAAGAACAATGACGACAGCAGCGCCACCCAGAAACCGCCGACAAACAGCAGCGGAACCTCCAGCACCTTGTCGGGGTACCAGGGCAGCGGTTCGTGGGAGAATATCATCGCGGTGGCCAGCGAAAGGACCAGCGCGCCCAGCAGAAATGTCTTGTCGGGCTGCTGTGTCGTGGCCGAGACGACAACGGGTCCGAGCAGAAGGATCGCAAACGGGTTTTCCAGTCCGCCCGTCAGGTAGAGCAATCCGGACAATTGCAGAATGTCATAGGAAAGGATGATCGTCGTCCAGATCGGATCGAGCCGGCTGGAGGGCGGAAACCGCAGGCGCAGAAAGATGTTCAACGCAAACGATATTGCAATCAGCAGAAAACACGGCAGGTAGGGGACCGGAAAACCAAGCCACAAACCGACGATCAATACGGCGATCGTCTGGCCGGCGATGGCCAGCCAGCGCAGCCTGTTCAGGGTCGAAAGCCGCAGTCGCGGCCCGTCGAAGCCGATGCGTTGCGCGCCGCTCAGGCCTTCAAATTCTGTGTCCATGATATGGATTTAGTCCTTCCGGCAGGTTTTGTCATGCTCCGGACTTGCGGCAGAACCCCGCAACCGGCCGCCCATATCGCCTGCGCACCACGCCGCAGCACTTGACGCGGACTGTGGCAATTGCGAGGAGCCAGTGACGGGCACTCAGCGGGCGCAGACCGGACCGGCGCAGCTGAGCCGCAATATGGAGACAATGTGCCGATGAGCGAGACGATTCGGGTTGCAGTGGTTGGTGTCGGCGGCCGGATGGGCCAGGCGCTGGTTCGGGCTATCGACGCACAGCCGGACATGCGCCTGACCGGAGCCGTCGACCGCGACGGAGCGCCGGTTCTGGGCCAGGACGCCGGCGTTCTGGCGGGCCTTGGGCCGCTTGGCGTTATCATCGACGCCGACCCGCTGTCGGTTTTTGCCAATTGCGATGCGGTGCTCGATTTTACCGCTCCCGCCGCCACTCTGGCCTATGCGGAACTGGCCGCCCAGGCCCGGATCGTGCATGTCATCGGCACAACCGGCCTGACGGATGATGACGAGGAAAAGATCGCCGCCGCTGCCCGTCACGCCCGGATCGTCAAATCCGGCAATATGAGCCTGGGCGTCAATCTTCTGGCCGGCCTGGTGCACCGCGCGGCGGCTTCGCTCGGCCCGGAATTCGATCTGGAAATCGTCGAGATGCACCATCGGCACAAGGTCGATGCGCCCTCAGGCACCGCATTGCTGCTCGGGCAAGCCGCGGCTGCCGGCCGCGGCGTCGATCTGGATGAAAAATCGGTACGGGTGCGCGATGGCCACACCGGCCCGCGCGAGGAAGGCAGCATCGGTTTCGCCACCTTGCGCGGCGGCTCCGTTGTCGGCGATCACACCGTCATTCTGGCCGGCGAGGGCGAGCGCATCGAACTCACCCACCGGGCCCAGGACCGGACGGTGTTTGCCAACGGCGCGGTTCGCGCAGCCCTTTGGGGTATCGACAAGAAACCCGGACTTTATTCCATGGCCGATGTGCTTGGCCTGACTTGAACGGGGCCTGAATACAGCCCGAAGCGGGCATGACTGAAATTTGAACGGAGACAGATATGGACCGCCTTCTTGTGCTTGTGCGTCATGGCCAGAGCGAATGGAACCTGAAAAACCTGTTCACCGGCTGGCGCGATCCCGGTCTGACGGAGAAAGGCGTTGAAGAAGCCCGCACCGCCGGCCGGCTCCTGAAAGCCGAAGGCCTGTCGTTTGACGTCACCTATACCAGCGACCTGTCGCGGGCGCAGAAAACGCTCGAACTGGCGCTTGAAGAAATGCAACACGCAAGCGTTCCCGGACACCGCGACCAGGCCCTGAACGAGCGTGACTATGGCGATCTGTCGGGCCTGAACAAGGACGATGCGCGCGCCAAATGGGGCGAGGAGCAGGTGCATATCTGGCGCCGCTCCTACGACACACCGCCGCCGGGCGGCGAAAGCCTGAAGGATACCGGCGCCCGCGTCTGGCCCTATTACATGACGCAGATCCTGCCCGACGTGATGCGCGGAAACCGCGTTCTGGTTGCAGCCCACGGCAATTCGCTCAGGGCGCTGGCCATGGTGCTCGACCGACTGACGCCGGAAGAGGTGCTGAAACTGGAGATCGGCACCGGCGTGCCGCTGGTGTACCGGCTTGATGCCGATACGACAGTGGCGGAAAAACGGATCCTGGAGGATTGAAGACCGACGGCCTGGATCTCGCCAGCCGCTCCGGCTGGCCGGACGATCTGCGTCACCTTCTGGAACGCTATCCGCGAGAGGTCTGGACCGGTCACGTCAATCTCGGCGACATGGCGCGCTTCTGGCTTGCCCGGCACGAAATGTTCCGCGAATTGTCGCAGGCGCTGGTGCAGGCGGCCGGCGCGCTGCGCGAAGGCGATGTGCCGCCGGATCAGTTTCGCCAATGGTTCGCCCCCCGGCTCAATTTCCTGCTCGGCGAATTGCAGACCCATCACATGATCGAGGACCGGCAATATTTCCCGGTTTTCGTTCGCGCGGAGACCAGTCTGGCAAAGGGTTTTGACGTGCTGGAAGCCGACCATGAGACGATCCACCACGCTCTGGACGATCTCGCCCGATCCGGCCAGATGCTGGCCGGTGCCGTTGACGGCGGGACGCCGCTGGTCACCAGGGCGGCCGACGGATTTGCCACCGTCTCAGACGGTTTCATGAAAATCCTGCTGCAGCATCTGGCCGACGAAGAGGATCTGATCGTGCCGGTCATCCTTGACCGGACGGAGGCCGGGCTGGGCATCGGTTAGGGCCATCAATACGGGTTGGGCGGATAAGTCCAGGATCCTGGTTTTTCGCTGACGGCAGGTTTTTCGCTGACGGCAGGTTCCGGCCCACGATCCTGCAGATACCGCGTCAGGCGCCAGCCGCGAAAACTCCAGCCGTGCCAGTCAGCCATCTGACTATTATGTTGCCTGGTCAGTTTTGCGGCGCTCAGCAGCAGGTTTTTCGGAACCCTGCCGCCGTTCGATCTGATCGCGGCGGCATAGCGGTCGAGCGGCGGGATGGCCTGCGGCCCCAACTGTGTCAGGTAGTCCCAGTCCAGCGCCACGCCATGGCCTGATATTTCGCGGCTGTGTTCGACGTTGAAACCGGCGACCAGATGGGGAAAGTTCACAAAGCTGCAGACATAAAGCGTTGCCGCCAGTGCCGCCGCGTTGATGGAGATCAGCCAGCCGTTCGATCGCCCGAGCACAATCCGCGCGACGATCAGCAGAAGTCCGGTCGCCACAAGCATCATCCAGATCAGCGCCGCGATCCGCAGCATGGTCAGCGAATAGACCGCGACATAGAGATTGAGCCGCAGCATCGAAGATATCACCAGCAGCACGTTCTGCCCGGTCCAAAGATAGACCAGCAGCCGCACCACAGGCATCCGCTCGCTGTCGCTGCCCGGGCGCATGGCGGCCAGTACAAATCCGGCTGCCAGCAGCGCCGTGGCAATCAGCGGATAGGCGCCGCGATGGGCATAGGTCGCGTAATTCATGCCCTCAGGCAGCGCGACGCCACCCCACAGATAGGTCAGGTCGAGCATCGTCTGGACCACAAACAGGCCGTTGAACACAAGCAGGGAGCGCAGGATTGCGGCGGGCCCGAACAGGCTTCCGGCAGACAATCTGTCCGTTGCGGACGTGATCGGTTGGCGGGCCGCCCGACCTGCTGGACCGGAAAACCTTCTCGTCGTTGCGATCCGGCGCACCCTGCCGCGGGTGAAAGGCCAAGCGAAAGCGATCACAAGCACCCAGATCAGCACGCGCAACGGATCGGGCGCCAGCCAATCTAGATCGATGCCCAGAAACCAGTTCTCAATCAGCGGATTGGCGGAGGCAAAAAGCGCCAGGAAAATCGTGCCGAAGACCAGCGGCACCAGCCAGGCGGACCAGGGCACCCGGTTTGCCGCCTTCGACACCCGGCCGCAAGCCCGGCGCAGGATCGCCAGGTCGGCAATCAACCGGACCGGCCCGGTGGACACCAGATCAAGCATTTGCAGTATCCGGGTGGCGAAGCCGCCGCGAAACCGATCATGCAAAAGCAGGCAGAAGGCTGCTGTGCCGGCAAGCGCAAAGATCAGCGACAACAAGCCGGGATTTTCCAGACCCGGCAACAGGCCGGCGATCAGCAACAGGCCGGCTGCCGCATGGGATCTCTTCCAGGACCAGAGTGCCGGATTGGCCAGCAGCGTCAGCGCCGACAGTGCGGCAAAAGCAAGCACCAGCGATACGCCGACGGGCTTGTCGAAAAACAGAAAATCAGCGATCGCTGCTGCTGCGATGGAAGCTGCCAGATGGCGATGGATGGGACCCGGCCTGATGCCGGCCGGCACCAAGCCTTCTGAGAGGCTTGTCATGATTGTTTCGCCGCTCTGGCCGGTTGGGGACTGCAGTTTGGCTGTTCAGGCCGATGCGCCTGGTCACCACGACGATGGTTCGCTGGACAAAGCCACCAGCCGTCGCGCAAAAGGCTTGCCGGCAAGGCTGGCCGGTCCGATCTGCCGATGGGTGTACATTTCGCCATGCCCGCCTTTCTGGCAGGCGTACATGCAAGTGCTGCGGCGGATTTCAGCAGTTATTCTGCAAACGTGTGCGGATTTTGTGCAGGCGATGAGCGCCGTTCAGATCAGCCGGTGACGAACTGGAACAGGATGCCGGCGGCAAACGATCCGGCGAGTGCCAGGCCGATATAGGTCAGGAACAGCGGCATGCGCGCCAGCGCGAAGACGGCAATCGCCGCCGGGATCGACGTGACGCCACCGGCCACGACAAAACTCAGCCCGGCGCCGGCGCTCATGCCCTGGTCCATCAGGCCGCCGACCAACGGCAAGGCCGCGTAACCGTTCAGATAGGCCGGCACGCCAACCAGGGTCGCTATCAGGATCGGCAACCAGCCGTCGCCGCCGACGAGCGTGACAATGGTTTCTGCGGGAACATAGGCCAGCATCAGGCTTTCCAGGAAAAACGCCAGTGCCAGCCATTTGCCGAGAAAAAGCGTCGTCGACCAGGCGCTGGCGGCAAACTTGCCGCGCCGGGCCGGCTGCTGCCAGAACCGCCAGACGACCGGGCTGGGCGCACGCACATTCGATCCGCCACAACCGCCGCCGGTCGCGAGAACGCCGGGCCGGAGCGCGTTTTCAAGCAGCCCGCTACGGGCCAGCATCATGGTGATGAAACCGCCGGCAAGACCAAGCGCCACGGCGGTAATCGTCTTGGCAATCGCAAAATCAAAGCCGATGATGCCGCTTGTCAGCACGAACATGGCCGGATCGATCACCGGCGACGCAAGCCAGAACGCCATCACCGGACCAAGCGGCACACCCATCGCCAGAAGTGCTGCAATCAGCGGAATGACGCCGCAGGAGCAGAATGGCGACAGCCCGCCCATCAGCGCGGCAAAGACGATCATCAGGCTTTGGCGGCCCTGGAAAGCGCGGGCAATAAGGCTGTCGGCGCCGGATGCAACAGCCGCCGCGGCGATGGCGATCGAGGCGATCAGATAGGGTGCGGTGCCGAGCAGGCTGACCAGCGTGAAACGCAGCGACTGCATGCCCTGCTGCTGATTCACAATGAACAGCAAAACCAGCAACACCAGCAGGGTTGCCAGTACACGGTCGATCCGCGCCAGGGCCGGCCAGCCGGTCTGCCGCAAGGCTCCGGTCTGCCTCAGGATCCAGTCGGTCATTTCAGGTTTCCTCTGATTTCAGGCTGCATCTTCATTGTCCAGATCTGTGTCATCGACCGCTAACCCGGCACAGCAGTTTTCGGTCAGAAAGCCGATGATCGCGTCCACTTGGCTGTAATTGGCCCGGCAGACCGTCTCCCGGCCCTGCCGGTCCTGGGAGATCAGTTCAACCTTTGCCAGCGTTGCCAGATGGTGCGCCAGTGTGGATGCGGCAATGCCAAGCCCTGTCTGGATTTCACCGACGATCATCCCCTCCGGCCCGGCGCGCACGAGCAGCCGGTAAACCCTGAGCCGGGTCCTGTTTCCTAGCGCCGCCAGAGCATCGGCGGCTGAGTTTTCGGTCAAAGGCAAACTGTTCATTCGATTAAACTAGTTTTATAGTTTTGTTTTGTCAAGGAGAATACCGCCGATCGCTTCAGGAAACGGATATTTAGGGCATTCTGCGCAACACTCAGAATTTGACGCTCAAATCGGGGTGACCGGATGCCGAACTATTTTCAGCTGTTTCTGATCGTATTGGTCAGCCTGGAATTGGTGCTTCTGTTCGCGCCGCTCGGTTCATGGACTGTGCGCTATCGCCGGATGGTCAGGGCGGAGCCGCAGTCGGTCTGGGATCATCTGGTTGAAGGACAAGGCGGTCATTGGAGGCCTGGAGGCAAAGCACACACGGTCAACATCCTCTCAACCGAACCGATAATTCGCGAAACGCGTATCTCCAGCGACGAAACTTCTGACGATTATATCGTCTGCAGCGAATATCAACATCTGAATGCCCCGGTCAGTTACAGCTGCAGCATCTTGCAAACAAACGCGGACTCCTCTCGAGGCGAGCGTCTGGAATCCGGAACATTGGAGGCCGTTGAGGGCGGAACGCTTGTGGCCCTGACTATCCGGGAGCCGATAAAGGGTCTGTTTCAGCTTTTCGGGCGCTACAATCAGATTCAGCGCCTTTTCGACGCTTTGCAACTGGCCTGTGAAGGGGAGGCAGCGAAGCGGATCGTAAAGCGGCGGCGGATCGCCCATTCCGTCTTTCTGGCGCTGGCTTCTGTCATTGGCCTTGGTCTGATTCTGGGCACCGAGGCGGATGATTTCATATTTGCAACAAGCATTCTGCTCATTGTCATTCTGCATGAGGCGGGACATTTCCTGGCCTACAGAATATTCGGGCACCGCCATGTGAACATGATGATCGTGCCCCTGTTTGGCGGGTTTGTCGCAAGCCAGAATGCCTGGAACAGCCGGTTCGAACGCGCAATGGTCGCCCTTGCGGGACCAGGGTTTTCAGCTTTGCTGATGCCTGTTCTGGTATTGATTGCCTGGTTTGTGCAGGCCGAAACGCTCGATGCGGATGGCGCGGCAAGCAGCTACGGCGTCTACGCAACCAATCAATTCCTGTCGTACAGTCTCGACACCATCATCATCATAAACTATCTCAACCTCGCTCCGTTTCTGCGACTGGATGGCGGACAGATAATCAAGACATTCCAGGGTGCCTTCATTTCGCGAATTATCGTCGGTGGGATGTTATTGCTGCCGGTTATGATTTTCGCCGCGATCATCTTCGGATGGTATGCGCTTGGATTGCTGGCCATTCCGTTCATTGAGGCCTGGATTGAATGGCGAAAACGCGCGACGGCACCTCCCGACCTGCCATCCATGCGGGGCTTCCAGAAACTTGTCGTGCTGGCGGCCGTTGCCATGACCGTCCTGCTGCTCTTTTCCGGCACGTTGCTTATCGGCACGTTCGGCCATGATGTCATATTAAACGCCGGATGAATTTGCGCCGGCGGATGGAAATTCGACCGGCGGAACCTGGCCCGCGAAGCGGGCCAGGACCTCAGATCAGCGTGCCCGGCGCCGGTAAGATGCGGCAGAAGGCGATGTTCCAGGCGCCGTCGGGGCGCTTGGCGATGCCGAACAGTGCCAGCCACTGGCGGTTGGCCTTGTCCTTGACATAAAAACCGGCGACCGGCACGCCGCCGATCATGCGCACGCCGTCAAAGGTCAGTGTGCGGGCTTCGGCAAGCTGCGGATGCACCCGGCTGAAAAATACCAGGGCCGACTGTTTGGTCTTCAGCCTGGCCTGCATTCCCTGCGGCGCGAACGCCCAGACCGGATTGGCCTCGCGGTGCGACAGGCCCCAGATGAAGGTTTCCACCGAAGCGCGGATCATCACGCGATCCTGGCGGTTGATTTCGATGGGCAGTTTCATAATCGGCCCGGCAATCAGGCTGGTGGCGGCTTCAGGCATCGGATCGGCGGAGGCGGTAACCGCCAGAGAGGTCAAACCGGAAACCGCAGCGGCGAGTATAAGCGACTTGAACATTGTCTCAATCTCCGTATGCGGGTTGCGTTTCCCCATCAGCCCGAATTGCGACTTGGCTGTCAGGTTGGCGTCATCATGCCGTAACGGCACTGAACCGGATCGGAACGGCCCGTTTATCTGCCGTTCATGTTCGGGATTTGCGCGACTGCTGCGCTGGGGGCTTCCGCGCCAGGCTTCCATAATGACCGGCAAATCGGCTAAAGCTGGCCGATGTTTCAGGTCACCGACACAATCGCGATTGCCGAATGGGAACTTGTGGAGACGTTCATCCGCTCACCGGGGCCGGGCGGGCAGAACGTCAACAAGGTGGCCAGCGCGGTTCAACTGCGTTTTGACGTGGAGGGATCGCCGGCGCTGAACCCGAAGCCGATGACCGGCCCCGCGTCTGATCCGGCCGGCGGCGGACCGGGGCCTGACAGGCCGGCCCCGCCGGATCCCCGGCTTGCGCTTGCCCGGCGGATCAGGGCCCGGCTGAAGAAACTGGCCGGCTCGCGCCTGACCAAGGACGGCGTGATCGTCATCGAGGCAAGCCGCTACCGGACCCAGGAGCGCAACCGGGCCGACGCCCGCGAGCGGCTGTTCGAACTGATCCGCAAGGCGTCGGTGGAGCCGAAAAAGCGCCGGCCGACAAAACCGACCCGGGCCTCGAAAGAACGGCGGTTGAAAGCGAAAAAAGTGCGCGGCGCGGTCAAGGCGCTCCGGCGTGGTGACGGGGATTGACAGCGGGGGCAGGCGGAATATGAGCTGTCACCTTAGTGCGCCTCGTCCCAATTGTCTGCCGCGCGGGCGTCGACCTTCAGCGGCACCGATAGTTGCAGCACCGGTTCGCAGGCTTTTTCCATCACCGCGGTGACCACCGGAATGGTCGCCTCGACTTCGCCGTCAGGCACTTCGAAGATCAGTTCGTCATGCACCTGCAGCAGCATCCTGGCGCTGAGTTTCGCATCCGCCAGCGCGTCTTCCATGCGCACCATGGCGCGGCGGATGATGTCGGCCGCGGAGCCCTGGATCGGCGCGTTGATCGCGGCGCGCTCCATGAAGGCGCGCTGGCTGTAATGGCCGGAGCGGATATCGGGGAAATGGGCGCGGCGGCCGAAGATCGTCTCGACATAGAGGTTTTCGCGGCAAAACGCCTTGGTGGCGTCCATATAATCGCGGATGCCGGGAAACCGCTTGAAATAGGTCTTGATGTAATCGCCGGCCTCGCCGCGGGAAATACCGAGCTGGTTGGCCAGCCCAAAGGCTGAAATGCCGTAAATGATGCCGAAATTGATCGCCTTGGCGCGGCGGCGCACCATCGGGTCCATATCGGCGATCGGCACGCCGAACATTTCCGAAGCCGTCATGGCGTGGATGTCGAGCCCGTCGGCAAAGGCCTGTTTGAGCTGGGCGATATCGGCCATGTGGGCGAGCACGCGAAGTTCGATCTGGCTGTAATCGGCGGAGACCAGCCGGAAGCCGTCTTCGGCGATGAAGGCGGTGCGGATCTCGCGGCCTTCTTCGGTGCGCACCGGAATGTTCTGGATATTGGGTTCCGATGACGACAGCCGGCCGGTCGATGTGGCGGCAAGCGCGAACGAGGTGTGCACCCGGCCGGTCTCGGCGTTGATGTAACCCGGCAGCGCGTCGGTATAGGTCGATTTCAGCTTGGTGAGCTGACGCCAGTCGACGATCTTGCGCGGCAGTTCATGGCCTTCGGCGGCCAGATCCTCCAGCACCTTGGCGTCCGTCGCCCATTGGCCGGACTTGGTTTTCTTGCCGCCCGGCAGCCCCATCTTGCCGAACAGGATTTCGCCGAGCTGTCGCGGCGAACCGGGGTTGAACGCCTCACCCGCCAGTTCGCTGATCTCCGCCTCGATGCCGGCGGCCTTCTGGGCAAAACGGCCGGACAGCCGCGACAGGATCTGCCGGTCGACCTTGATGCCGCGCGCCTCCATGCGCGCCAGCACCGGCACCAGCGGCCGCTCCAGCCGCTCATAGACGCGGGTGACGCGTTCCGCCGGCAGCCGAGGCTTCAAAATGCGCCAGAGCCGCAACGTCACATCGGCGTCTTCGGCGGCGTAGGCGGTCGCCTTGTCGATCTCCACCTTGTCGAACGTCACCATCGCCTTGCCGGAGCCGGCGACCTGCTTGTAGGCGATCGGCGTATGGCCAAGCCAGCGTTTCGACAGCGGATCCATGCCGTGGCCGGCGCCGTCGGCGTGGCTCTGCAGGCCGGCGTCGAGGGCGTAGGAGATCAGCATGGTATCGTCGAACGGCGCGACCTGGATGCCGTGCCTGGAAAGAACCAGCCAGTCATATTTCAGGTTCTGCGCCACCTTCAGCACCGCCGGGTGTTCCAGCAGCACCTTCAGCCGCGCCAGCGCCTCATCAAAAGGGATCTGGTCCTTGACCAGGGTGCCGCCGGCCTCGTGGGAGAACATGTCCTCCTCGCCGGTGCGGTGGCCAAGCGGGATATAACAGGCTTTCACCTTGCCGCCGGGCTCTTCCTCCAACGCCAGCGAAACCCCGACCAGATCCGCCTGCATGGCGTCCAGGCTGGTGGTTTCGGTGTCGACGGCGACAAGCCCGGTCAGTGTCGCTTCCTCGATCCACTGGTCGAGGGTCTCCAGCGTGCGCACACAGGCATAGGCGCCGGTGTCGATTTCGACCTTGGCGCCGGCGGTGATCTTTTTCGCCAGTTGCTGCGGCGTGCCGAGAAAGCCGCGCTCGCCGGCCGCCGCATCCGCGCCGTCACCATCGGGGTCAAGGTCGGGCCCGTGCGCCGGTTTGGCGCTGCCCGCCCAGCCCTCGATCTCGACGCTTGCCGGGTCGATCGCCTCCGCGTCGGCATCGGTCGCCGCCGCTACCCGCTTGGTCAGCGTGGTGAACTCCATCGCCTTGAGGAAGCCGATCGCCTTCGGGCCGTCGACATGATTGACGCTCATCGTCTCAAGCGCATGGTCGAGCGGCACGTCCTGCTTCAGTTCCACAAGCCGTTTCGAAATCCGCGCCTGATCGGCAAACTCGATCAGGTTTTCACGCCGTTTGTTCTGCTTGATTTCCGAAGCGCGCGACAGCAGCGTTTCCAGATCGCCATATTCATCGAGCAATTGGGCGGCGGTTTTCGGGCCGATGCCGGGCACGCCCGGAACATTGTCGGTCGAATCGCCGGCCAGCGCCTGCAGGTCGATCATCTTTTCCGGCCCGACGCCGAATTTTTCCCGCACCTGGTCCGGGCCGATGACATTGTCGCGCATCGTGTCGACCATGGTGATGCCGCCGCTCACAAGCTGCATCAGGTCCTTGTCGGATGAGACGATGGTGACGGTCGCGCCGGCCTCGCTCGCCTGTCTTGCGTAAGTCGCAATCAGATCGTCGGCCTCATAGCCCTCCTGCTCGATGCAGGCCAGGTTGAAGGCCTGGGTGGCGGTGCGGATCAGCCCGAACTGGGGCCTCAGATCCTCCGGCGGCGGCGGCCGGTTGGCCTTGTATTCGGAATAGATTTCGTTGCGGAAGGTTTTCGAGGAATAATCGAAGATCACCCCGAAATGGGTCGGCTCGTCGCCCTTTTCCGGCGACGGTCCTTCCTGCAGCATCTTCCATCCTTCCTGCAGCATCTTCCAGATCATGTTGCAGAAACCGGCGACCGCCCCGACCGGCAATCCGTCTGATTTGCGGGTCAGGGGGGGAAGCGCATGGAATGCCCGGAAAATGAAGGCAGACCCGTCAACGAGGATCAGGTGATCGCCTTTTGCGATGCCGGGGGAAGTGTCAGTTTTGCTCATGGCGCGACAATGGCGCGGCGGCGCGCGCGGCGCAAGATGGGGCGGCGGATTGTAGGTCCATTTTCACCGGTTGAGGGCGCGCCGAGGCCGTTTGACACGAGCGCTGCAGGGTTTCCGGTCGATCGTTTTTCGTCTGTTACGTTTTCCGGAGTAGGGTCGGTAAAATACAAGAAATGCGGTTTGAACCTTCCCGATTGCCCGGCGGACGGATATCATGGCCGGCCAACCTGCCCTGCGGCAATCACCGGAGACAGTCGGTTATATTTTGCGTTCTGCTGCCTTTCAGCCTTACCCTGTGACCGAAATCAAACCGGCCGCGCCAGGCGATCGTTAAGCTTGCACTTCAGCAGACACCGGTCTTGAACAAAACGGAGACGGATTCAGATGAGCTACGCACCCAGCGCCGAGCGCTATTCGAAGATGATCTACAATCGCTGCGGCAGGAGCGGGCTGAAAATGCCGGCGATTTCGCTCGGCCTGTGGCACAATTTCGGCGCCGACACGGCGCACGCGACCAAACGGGCGATCTGCCAGACGGCGTTCGATCACGGCATTACCCATTTCGATCTCGCCAACAATTACGGCCCGCCGCCGGGCAGCGCCGAGGCGGCTTTCGGCGAAATCCTGCGCACCGATCTTGCCGGTTACCGCGACGAACTGATCATTTCCTCCAAGGCCGGATACCTGATGTGGGACGGCCCCTATGGCGAATGGGGCAGCCGCAAATATCTCATCGCCTCATGCGAGCAGAGCCTGAAGCGGATGGGGCTCGATTACGTCGACATTTTCTATTCCCATCGTTTCGACCCGGATACGCCGCTCGAAGAAACCATGGGCGCACTCGATCATATCGTGCGCTCCGGCAAGGCGCTGTACGCCGGCATTTCATCGTATAATTCGCAACGCACCAAACAGGCGGCGGCGATCCTGAAGGATCTGGGAACGCCGTGCGTGATCCATCAGCCGAGTTACAACATGCTTAACCGCTGGGTTGAGCGCGACGGCCTGAAGGATACGCTGAAGGATCTGGGCATCGGCTCGATTGCGTTCACGCCGCTGGCGCAGGGTATGCTGACCAACAAATATCTCGGCGGCGTTCCCGCCGGCAGCCGGGCGACGCAGGGAAAATCGCTGAAAGCGGATTTCCTGTCTGACAAGGCGATCGAAAATATCGCCAAGCTGAATGAGATCGCAAATAACCGCGGCCAGAGCCTGGCGCAGATGGCGATCGCCTGGGTTCTGCGCGACGGCGGCATCACCACCGCCCTGATCGGCGCATCGCGGCCGGAGCAGGTCACCGACTGCGCCGGCGCGATCGGAAATCTGGATTTCTCGCCGGAGGAACTGGCCGAGATCGACATTTATGCGGACGGCGAGAATATCAATCTTTGGGCGCAATCGTCGGAAACGAAGGACGGGGCTGCGCAGCGATAGGGGATGGGCAGCGGGCCGTGGCGCAAGATCGGGCAGTCGCGCAAGACTGGCGGTTTGTGCAACCAGGTTCACCGTTTATCGACAAGTTGGTCATAATAGGCCGGGATGAACAAAAAAACGAGCGACCCTGATGAGACGCCGGAGGCCGGCGGCGGCACAAAGACCGGGCCGGACGCCCTGCCGGCGCGGTTTTCGCCACAGCTAGCCTCGTCGGCGGACGGTTCTCCGCCGGCCGGCGAAAACTGGCTGCACGAAATCAAGTTCGACGGATACCGGGCGATCGTCAGGTTGGCAGACGGTGAAGCGCGGATCTTGACCCGCAACGGCCTGGACTGGACGGAACGCTACGGCGATCTGGCAAACGCATTTACCGGCCTTGCCTGCTCGTCCTGCCTCATCGATGGCGAAGTGGTCGCCACCGACGAAAGCGGGATCAGCCGGCTCAGCGAACTGCAGAACGCATTATCGAGCGGCGAGGCCTGGAAGCTTGCCTTTTATGCCTTCGATCTTGTGCATCTGGATGGCCATGATCTTTCCGCCGCTCCGCTGCTGGAGCGCAAGGCGCTGCTGGCGGCGCTGCTGAAACCGGTCATCAGCGGCAATTCGCCGATCCAGCTCAGCGAGCATATGATCGGCCAGGGGCCGGCGTTCTTCAAGAACGCCGCGCAAATGGGCCTGGAAGGCATTATTTCCAAGCGTTCTGACAGCCGGTACGAGCAAGGGCGCTCGAAAACATGGCTGAAATCGAAAGCGACGCAGACCGGCCGGTTCACCATTATCGGGTTTACCGAACAGGCCGGCGGCGGCGGCCTGGGCGCGCTGGTGCTGGCGGAAGAAACGCCGGCCGGGCTGGAGTTTGTCGGCAAGGCGGGCACCGGCTTTTCGGCAAATGACCTCGACCGGCTCGTGCGCCGGCTCGGACCGCTGCAGCGCAAATGCGTGACGCCGCGCCTGAACGGGCCGAAGCCGAAGGTGGAGAAGGCCAATCGCGGGCCGGTGCGCTGGATCGAACCGGACTTCCAGGCGACCGTCGAATTTGCCGACCGAAGCGCCGACAATCATCTGCGCAACGCCGTCTATCGTAGCCTCGTGGAGCCGGACGGCGAGGCCGGGCCCGAAATTGTCGAAGAACTGATTTCGGAGGATGATCTGGCGACGATCTGGGTCAGCCACCCTGACCGGGTGATGTTTGAAGGCAACGCCACGAAACTGGATATCGCGCTCTATTATGCCCGGGTCGGCAACCACATGCTGCCGCATCTGCTGGGACGGCCGGTATCATTGATCCGCTGCCCGACCGGCGTGACCGAGGACTGCTTCTTCCAGCGCCATCCATTCCGGGGCATGCCCGACAGCGTCACGATCTTCAATGCCGATGCAGGCAGGAAGTCCGACAAGGCGGATTCCCGCGCCAGCGACCGGGGCGATTACCTGGCGATCAACGATGCAAGGGCCTATCTCGGCCTGGCCCAGTTCGGCGCTGTCGAGTTTCACACCTGGGGCTGCCGCGCCGACAATGCCGAACAGCCCGACCGGATGATATTCGACCTTGATCCCGGCCAGGGTGTTGCCTGGCGCGATATCATCGAGGCGGCAGGCGAAGTCCGCAATGCCGTTGAAGCCCATGGCCTGACGGCCTTCGTCAAGACATCCGGCGGCAAAGGTGTGCACGTCGTAACACCGCTCAATCCAGGCCATTCCTGGGACGGCGTGCGCGCCGCCGGTACGGCGATTGTCGCGGCTCTGGCGAAAAGCCATGCCGGCACGTTTACGGCAAAAATCGCCAAGCAGGTGCGGCGCAACCGGATCTATCTCGACGTGCACGGCAATCTCCGCGCCGGTACGCTGGTTGCGCCCTATTCGCTGCGCTCCGCCCGCGATCTGCCGGTTTCCACGCCGCTAGGCTGGGATAAACTCAACGATATCGACCTGCCGCAGGATTTGAATTACGTTACTGTTCCGGGACTGTTAATCAATTTTGGCGATGCTTGGCGCGAAATCGACGCCTGCGCCGCAACACTGCCGAACGACCTGACCGGCACATGAGGTGATGCACTGGGGTCTCAATAGTGGGTAAGGAGTAACGACATGGCGCCACGATCAAGCTGGAAAGGCCATCTGAAACTGTCGCTGGTGAGCTGTCCTGTGCGGCTCTACAATGCGACCAGTTCGGCTGACAAGATTTCGTTCAACCTGCTGCACAAGGACACCAAGAACCGGGTTCAGATGAAACCGGTCGATCCGGATCTCGGTCTGGTGGAGCGCAGCGACCTGATCAAGGGCTATCAGTACGAAAAGAACCAGTATGTGATCATGGAGGACGAGGACTTCGAGAAGGTCAAGATCGAATCCAGCGATGCGATCGATATCGAAGCCTTTGTCGACCGCGACAGCGTCGATCAGATGTATATGGATTCGCCCTATTACCTGGCCCCGGACGGCAAGATGGCGGAAGAGACTTTTGCGGTGATCCGCGATGCCATGGCCAAGGCCGGCAAGATCGGCCTGGCCCGGCTTGTTCTGTCCAGCCGCGAACGGATGGTGGCGATCGACGTGCGCGACAAGGGCATGCTGGTCACCACATTGCGCAATAACAAGGAAGTGCGCAGCCAGACGGCCTATTTCGAAGATATCCCCGACAGTGAAGCGGACCCCGACATGCTTGAACTGGCGGCGAAGCTGGTGGAGCAGAAAGAAGGCGAGTTCGATCCGAAGGAATTCACCGACCGTTATGAAGAAACGCTGGTTGAGGTGATCCGCGCCAAGGTTGCCGGCGAAGAACCGGTGGTTTCCGCCGCGCCCGATCGCGGCAATGTTGTCAATCTCATGGATGCGCTTAAAAAGAGTCTGGAAGAGGATAAACCGCCGGCCAAGAGCAAGAGCCGGAAGACGGCGGTTAAGGCTGACGACAAGGGCGCGAAGGAGAAAAGCGCCTGATACGGGGCCTGATTTTGGGCCTGAGACGGAGTTTCGATGGGCATAGACGGTGCATTCGTCACCATTGTGGGAGCGCTTGACGCGTTCCCGCGCCGTCTGGCCGGCCGCGAGATTGCAAGATGTGGCGGCACGCTCAGGCGGACAATATCACGCCGCACCGACATTGCCGTTATCGGCCACGGACTGGCTGAAAAATCGACCGAACGGCGGCTCTGCGGCCTCTTTGCCAGGATAGAAAAGGCCAGCGCCCGGCCGGTCAGCGAACAGGCGTTTCTGATCCTCATCGGCGCCACGCAGACCGATGGCGAGGCGCGGCAACTCTCTCGCGACGCACTCATCGCGCAGTCCGGGCTTGCGGCACGGATTTTCGACCGTATCAATCTGTTTGACGTTTTTGACGTTTCGCAACCGCCCTACGGTTTCCGCGATCTTGTCGCGGCGCGGCAATATGCCGGGCTGATCGACGACGGCCTTGACTGGCTTGATCTGGTGCGGGCGATCCGGATGCGCAGCCCGGTTTCCGCAGCCAGTCAGATCGCCGCCGCGCGGCTGGAGAAATCAGACGCCGGCCAGGTGCTGATGCGCGCCGGCGACCGGTTGACCGAACTGGACGGCCAGCATGTTCTGGATCTGCAGGTCCATGCCGAAGACAGCCTTGACCAGATGTTCCACGCTGCCGAAGAGGCTGAGGCCGATGAGGACTGGGACGAAGCCGCCCGGCTTTACGCGCGCTGCGCCGACATGGACCGCAGCGATCCCGACATCGCCTTCAACCTGTCCAGCGTTCTGTTGCAAAAGGGTGACTTGCAGGGGGCGCGCCACACTCTGAACCGGGTGCTGGCGATCGATCCCGATTGCGCCGAAGCACGCTACAATCTGGCGGCCATTGCACGCCAGCAGAACCAGCCGGACGCGGCGCGGCGGCATCTTGAACAGGCGATCGAAATCGATCCGGGTTACGCCGATCCGTTTTACAATCTGGCGCTGCTGGAATTCGAAGCCGGCCGTCCCGATGAGGCAGCCAGGCTTTGGTCGGCCTATCTGGAGCTGGACAGTTCTTCAGACTGGGCGCAGAAAGCCCGGCACGGCCTGCAGCTGATCAATCTGATGAAACAGCAATCAGCCAAGCCTGCAGGTGATACCGGCCTGGATCTGAAACCGTAGGCGAATGTTGGGGCGCTGTCTGTCGCAGCCCGGCTTTCACGGCCCGCCCCGCGCGGTCTTCGCCTCCTGCTTGACCCGGTCAAACTCCTGCCGCCGCGCTGCCAGCTGTTGCGGCGACAATAGATCTACATTGCAATAATCGCGTTTCCAGCCCGCCGCGCCGTTCCACTTGAGCGGCGAGCGCATCGTCGATCGCGGCGCATCCGCCTCCGCCAGCAACCGGACCGCCAGTTCGGCGGTCTGCAGCTGCGATGCCCGGTCATTCGGCCGCCCGGCCGCATTGCCGAGCGGGAAATCACTGAACAGCAGGCGCGGCGCGCCGACATGTTCGACGATATCGCGTGCGCAGCCCATCACAACGGTCGAAATACCGGCTTCCTCAAGTGCCCGCGCCGCCAGCGTGACCGACTGATGACAGACGGGGCAATTCGCCACCAGCAGCGCTGCATCGGCACCGTCCGCCTTGCAGCGGGCGACGATCTCCGGTGCATGGACCTCAATCGTCTTTGGCTGCGAGCGGTCCGTCGGCAGGCCGTGGTAACGCGGCCCGACAGCGCCGATCATGCCCCGCTGCGCCAGAACCCTGAGCGCGGCAAGCGGAAAGTAACTGCCCTGATCCTCCGCGCTGGTATGCGCCCGGTCGATGGCGATATGGGAAATCCGCAAATCCGGATCGCTCGCCGTATCGCCGGAATAGACAGCAAAAAACTTTGCCGCGCCATTGTAGGGAGCGCCCGGGCCCTGATCGCCCTTGTCCGGCTGGTAAGGCGCGGCGGTGGTGATCAGCGCCAGCGAACAGTCCGCCAGCGGACGCGCGAGCGGCGTAAACGGCACATCGTCGAAATGCGCCCAGCGATAGGGCGTCCCGTAACCGAGCGCCAGATACCAGCTGCGGATGCGCTGCAGATAGGGCAGCGGCGCGTCAGGCCGATCGGTCTCAGCGTTCACGCTGTCTGTTCCTGTTGCTGTGTTCATGGAAACACCCTAGAACCGCTTCAGTTTCCGTTCCACCCTGGTGAGAAACGCCGTCCGGCTTTCCGGTGTCGACGAATCCATCAGATAATGCGCCAGCCACAGCGTCTTGCAGCGCCGGCCGCACAGCGCCCGGATGCCGCGCAATATGGTGCGGCGGCCGGGATCGCCGACCCAAAGAAGCAGCCAGCGCGGCGCGCCGCAGGTGGAGATTACGGCGATCTTGCTGATATGCGTCAAAAGCGGGCGGATCGGGCCCGGCCTTTGCGGCAGATCGAAACCGATCCCCGGCGTAATCACCCGGTCGAGCCAGCCCTTCAGCATCGCCGGCAGCCCGTACCACCAGGTCGGGTAGACAAACACCAGAGCGTCGGCAGCCTTCAGCCGCGCCACATGGGCCGGCAGCGGATGATCGTCTTCGCCGGTCTCGTGATAGGTGCGGCGTTCGTCGGCCTGCATCACCGGTTCAAAATTCTCTCCGTGCAGATCGATCAGGTCGACATCATGGCCTGCGGCTTCAAGCGCGGTCCTTGCCGTGTCGCGGACATGAGCGCTGAAGCTTTCGGCAACAGGGTGGCAATAGACCAGCAGCACCCGCATCAGAATCGCTCCATGCGCGCGCCCACCCGGACGAGAAACGCCGAACGGCTGAGATCTGTCGAGCGGTTCATATCGTAATGGGCGAGATAATGAACGGGTGCAGCGGGTTTGATCAGCGCCCTGAGCACCCGTTTGACATGCCGGCGCGGCGGATCACCGGCGAGCACGGCCCGCAGCCGCGTTGCGCCGTAGGTTGTCACTGCGGCGAGCTTGCCGATATGCTGCAGCGCCGGTCTGACACGGCCGCCGACCAGATTGAACGAAACGCCGGGCAGGAACACCCGGTCGAAATAACCCTTCAGGATCGCCGGGTAGCCGAAATTCCACACCGGATAGACCAGCACTAGGGCTTCCGCCTGCCGCAACCGTTCCACATGCGCCCGCACGGGCTCGGTGTTTTTACTGATATCATGATAACCAAGCCGCTCGTCGCGGCTGAGACAGGGGCTGAATTCTTCAGCATAGAGATCGCAATCGTCGACGTTGTGGCCCTTGTCGCGCAATGTCGCCACGACGCGATCATGCAGTGCGGCCTGGAAGCTCGATTCAACCGGATGGGCGAACAGGACAAGGACCCGCATTAGGCTCAACCCGCTTTTTCCAGGCCCGGGAAAAGATAGGTCTTTTCGCTGGAAAAATCGAAGTCGGGATCGTCCCAGGCGATCATCTTGCCGGGATTGAGCAACCCCTTCGGGTCGGCTTCCTGCTTGAAGGCAAGCTGCACCGCATCGGTCTGCTTCATGCCGCCCTCTTCCAGCGTATAACGGTGCGGATTGAAAATCGGCGCACCCATATCCTCGTGGATCGTCATGATCTCCTCAAGCCGTCCTTCGCTGGTATAACGAACCAGCGGCAGCCCGAAACAGGTGACCTTGCCGTCAAAACGGACAAACTCCAGATGCGCCGGCACTTCGTCGCCGAACAGGTTGTGGATCTTGTCGACCAGGTCGATCTGGTTGGGATAAGGGTACAGCACCTGCAGGTAGGTGATCGACGGATCGACCCGGAGCGCCCGCAGGGTGGTGTGGTTCCAGCCCAGTTCGAAGGCCGGCGGCAGACCCTTGAGATCCGCATCGTCCATGCCGTGCGCATTGAACAGGACCGCTGAGCGACTGTAGCGGCGGGTGAAGGCGAGCATCGCGTCGAGGGCGAAATCCGCCACCATGATAACGGCGATATGCTGCTCGCGCGGCAGGAACTTCTTGTGCCGCAGGAAATAATCATGCGGCACGGGCGCTGCGACGACGGCAAGCTCCTTGATCGCCAGGCCGTCCTGCTCGCCAAGATCATTGGCATATTCGGCAGCATCTCTCAGCGTCGGAAACCCGATGATCACATCGACCCATCTATAGGCCGGCGCCAGCGGCACCGAGACTTCGGTGATGATGCCGTTGGTGCCGTAGGCATGGCAAACCTTGTGCAGGTCTTCGCCGGTCAGCTTCAACAGCCGCGGCTCGGCTTCCATGGTCGCCACTTCAAGGCTGATGACATTGCCGAAATCGCGCAGGCCGCCCCATTTGATCGACCCGACACCGCCGGAACCGCCGGCGATGAAGCCGCCGAGCGACGCGGTGTTGTAGGTTGAGGGATGCAGGCGGATTTCCTGTGCCGAGTGCGCCCGCGTCTCCCTGTCGATCCTGGCCAGGATGGCGCCGGGTTCGGTCGTCACCCGGCCCGGCGCAATTTCAAGCACCTTGTCGAGGCCCGAAAGATCCAGCAGCACACCGCCCGACAGCGGCATTGCCTGACCGTAATTGCCGGTGCCGGTGCCGCGCGGCGTAACCGGAACGTCGTGCCGGTAACAGGCCGCCAGAACCTGCAACAGTTCGTCCTTGCTCTTCGGCGTCACCACAAGATCGGCTGTGACATGATCGAGCTGCCGCTTCAGCACCGGCGAGTACCAGTAAAAATCGCGGCTTTTCTGCTGCACGATCTTTGCGTTGTCCTCAACCCGGATATCGCCCAGATCGGCTCGCAGTGCAGACATGTCCATCATTCAGCCCCCATCAGATCGTCCAGATCGGCGTAGTCGGGTATCTGCCGGTCGATGACCCGGCCATTGCGGATGACCGTCCGGTCGCTCTGCGGCCGCGACAGCAATTCCGTCCAGGTCCGGCCGCGGAACAGTACCAGATCGGCGGGACCGCCGGCAGAGATCATACCAAATTCTGCAAGCCCCATGATCTGCGCCGGCGTGCGCGCAATCGCGTTCGGCCAGTCGCCGACCGGATGATCGAAATGGCAGATCCGCGTCGCCTGCCGGTAGACTTCAAGCCCGTCGAGATCGCCATAGGCATAAAACGGGTCGCGGGTATTGTCGCTGGCAACGGACACCGGAATGCCGCGCGCTTTCATTTCATGCACCAGGGTCACGCCGCGCCAGCGCGGCGTCGTACCGTCCAGACGGCGGTCTTGCAGATAAAGATTGCACAGCGGCAGGCTGACGACGGAAATCCCTGCCTCGGCCACCCGGTCCAGCGTTTCCAGGACTTCCGCATCCGGCTGGCGCGCCAGCGAACAGCAATGGCCAGCCAGGATATCGCCCTCGAATCCATGTTTCAGCGCCATCTCGGCAATGTGGCGCAATCCCCTTGCATCCGGATCGGCGGTCTCGTCGGTATGGAAATCGAGATTGAGGTTCCGGCGCATCGCGGCACGGAAAATCCGCTCCAGCAGTTCATCAAGATCAGGCACCATGTAACAGACTGCGCCCAGCACCCCGCCGGCGTCCGCCACCCGGTCGGCAAGCCTTTCAAACCAGTCGGCATCGCGCACCGCTTCAATGCCGGCAAGCGAGGCCGCCTGCAATGTGATCCGCCCCGCCCAGGCAGCGCGAAGATCCTGAAACACCGGCCAGGAGATTTCCTCCTGCGGGGCAATCGAATCCAGATGGGTCCGGATCGCCTTGGTGCCATGGGCATAGGCGGTCTGCAGGCCGAATTCCATCCGCCTTGAGACATCTTCCGCCGACCAGCGGACTGTTCGATCCGCTCCGACCGAAGTCAGCGCGCCCTCAAACGTGCCGTCGGGATTGGCGGCCCGGGACCAGATATGCCCCTTGTCGAGATGGGTATGGCAATCGACAAAACAGGGCCAGACCATGCCGCCTTTCAGGTCTGTCGCCGGGCCGCCTGCATCGGACAGAGACCCGGACGGCGCAATTGAACCGATCCGTCCGTCGGCGATCTGCAGATCGACCAGAGCCAGACCGTCGCTGCAGGAATTGAGTTCGACGCCGTCGACCAGACAGGCAGGCACCGTTGCATTGACGATGCGACAGGTTGCGGCATCCGCTATGGCGGCAAATCCCCTCGTCACTCAGCGCTCCCGGCCCAGGGCGCTTTCATGCCATTTGCGCAGCGCCAGGTGAGAAATCAGGCTGAGCGTGAAATAGATCACGATGCCGGTGAACGATATCAGGACAAGCGCTGCAAACAGCCGCGGGATCTTCAGCCGGTAACCGGATTCGACGATTTGCGACGCGAGGCCGGACGACAGCCCGGAACTTCCGGCGACGAACTCCGCCACAACGGCGCCGATCAGCGCCAGGCCGCCGGCGATGCGCAGGCCGCCGAGAAAATACGGCATCGCAGCAGGCAGTTCCAGCCGTCTCAGCGTCTGCCAGCGCGACGCGCCGTTCATCTTGAACAGATCGCGCAGGTTCTGGTCGACCGAGTTCAGCCCGAGGGTGGTATTTGCGAGAATCGGGAAAAACGCCACGATCCAGGCGCACAGGAGAAGTTTCGAAGTGTGATCCTCAACATAGATGTTGATCAGCGGAAAGATCGCCACGATCGGCGTAACCTGCAGAATGACGGCAAACGGAAACAGCGACATTTCGATCACCCGTGACTGGGAAAAGATCACCGCCAGCCCGACACCGCCAACCACTGCCAGCAGCAGGCTGAGCGCCATGATCTTCAACGTATTGAGCAGAGCCTGGAACAGCAGCTGCCATTCCGCAAACAGGGTCCAGATCACCCGGCTCGGGGCGGGCAGAATGTAATGGGGAATTTCGTTGAGCACACAGACCAGTTCCCAGCCGCCAAGCGCCAGCGCCAGAAACCCAAGCGGCAGGATCCAGCGCGCCTTGCGCATCAGCCGGTCAGTCCGCGCGCGCCTGAGATCCTCGTCGTCGGCCTGATCGCCGATCGCGGCAGGCTCAAGATCCACCGTGCTCATGCCGGCGCCTCCAGGCCCCACATCGCTTCATGCAGCTTGCCGGAGACGTCACGGCACCGGGCAGCGTATGCATCGGATGTGCGGAACTCTTCCGAACGCGGATAGGGTTCGTCGATTTTCATTTCGGCAAATACCCGTCCCGGTTTTGCCGCCATGATGACAATCCGGTCGGACAGGAACACCGATTCAAAAACCGAATGGGTGACGAAAACCACGGTCAGTCCGAATTCCTGCCAGAGCTGCAGCACGTCGTCGTTCAGCTTGAAACGGGTAATCTCGTCAAGAGCGGCAAACGGTTCGTCCATAAGGAGGATGCGCGGCCGCACGACCAGCGCCCGGGCAATCGACACCCGCATTTTCATGCCGCCGGACAATTCACGCGGATAGGACCCTGCGAAATCCTCCAGGTGCACGCGCTCCAGCGCATTCATGACATCCTCGCGCACCCGCGCCTTCGACAGGCCCTTCAGCCGCAGCGGCAGCCAGACATTGTCGAACACGGTTGCCCACGGCATCAGCGTCGGCTCCTGGAAGACAAAACCGATATCGCCGGCGCCCGGAACGCCGCCGGTCCAGTCAATCCGCCCGGCGGTCGGCTGGCTGAGGCCGGATATCAATCTCAGCGCCGTCGACTTGCCGCAGCCGGAGGGCCCCAGCAGGCTGAGGAAATCGCCCTTGCCGATGGTCAGGGACATGTCCTCAAGCGCCACCGTGCCATTGGGGAATGTCTTGCCGACACTGCACATCGTCAGGAGCGGCCCGCCCGGCCGCTGCTGTTTCGCCTGATCTGCAACTGCAGACTGGTTCAGCATCAACGTTCGGCCCGCTATTTCTTCAGCTCCAGTCCAACACCCTTATTGACGAACTGAAGCGTATAGGAGGATTTGTAATCGACGCCCGCATCGACAACACCGGCCTTGACCATCTTGTCGAAAAAGCTTTTGAAACGTTCATCCGTCATCGCGCCGATGCCGAGTTTTTCCGTATCGCCGGAATCGACAATGCCGAACTTCTTCAACTGGCTGATTGAGAATGAAATCTGTTCATCGGTCATGCCGGGATTATCGGCCTTGATCGCTTCATTGGCCGCGGCATTGTCGCCATAGAGATAATTGTACCAGCCGATTGCCGAACCATCGACAAAACACTGCACGGCTTCCGGCTTGTTTTTGATCATGTCGCTGGTCGTTTCGATCGTTGTCGCGTAAGTATCAAAGCCATAATCGGCAAGCAGGAATGTTGTCGGCTCGAAGCCGCCTTCCCTCTGGATCGCAAACGGTTCCGACGTCACATAACCCTGCTGGCCGGAATTCTTGTTGGCCAGGAACGGCGCCGGATTGAACGTATAGGGTTTGCGTTGCTCCGGCTTGAAGCCATGCTCTGCGATCATCCACTGATAAAAGCTCTGGAAGCCATTATCACCGATAAACAGGTCGGCTTTTTTCAGATTGTCCCAGTCGTCAAAACCTTCGCCTGGATGGGTCAGGATCACCTGGGGTTCCTTCTGGAAGGTCGCCGCCACCACTGTGATCGGAATGCCTTCCTGCACGGCCGAGAAGGCCTGCAGCAGGTTGCCGCCCATGTGGAACTGGATCTTGCCGGCCAGGAGCAGCGCCCGGTTGTTGACCTGAGGGCCGCCGGGCCTGATCGTCACTTCAAGCCCGCACGCTTCGTAGGTGCCGTCAACCACCGACTGGTAATATCCGCCATGTTCGGCCTGGGCCAGCCAGTTGGTGCCGAACGCAACCTTTTCAGCCGCCTGAGCCGGAAACGTTATTGAAAAACACAGCCCTGTCGCCAGGGCCAGATTGCGCAATATGCCGTTTGTCATTCTCCACTCTCCTCTGCCGGCGCCTGATCCTGAATCCGCCAGACGCTCCCGATGCTCTGATTGACGCAAGCCCCATGCCAGAATTCAGCAGGCCAAAGCGTCCGGAATTGCCCCCTCACCGCACAAATCCCGGGCATTATGCCTGTTTTAACGGCAAACCCAAGCATCATCACGGATTTGGCTCCGGCGCAGCAAAAAGGACCTGTTCATTCCGATGCTGTCAGGCCGCCGCCGACATCGGCCAGAAGGTCGCCTGAGCGAACCGCCGAAAACGCATCGACCAGACCGGCGCCGAACTGAGCGTCGATGCCGGCCGGCCCAAGATCGACGGAGGATTTCAGCAGCAGTTGCGCTACCATGGCTGCGTTGAGTTCGGGATGGCGTTCAAGCATCAGGGCGATCACGCCGGTCACATGCGCGGCAGCGATCGATGTGCCGGACACCAGTTCGTAGCGGCCGTCAGGCGCAGTCGTCAGGATATCCACACCCGGCGCTGCGATGAAGACATAAGAGCCGCGATTGGCGAATGCATAGAGGCCGTCATTCTGATCGGTGGCGGTCACCGCAATCACGTTGCGGTGGGCCGCCGGCCAGGCCGGCAGCGCGTCCGGTCCCGCATTGCCGGCGGCAGCAACCATGATGACGTCGTTATTTCCGAGCGCGTCCAGGGCCCGAACCAGCATTTTATCGTGCGGCCCGGAAAAACTCAGATTGAATATCCTGGCGCCGCGCCGATAGGCCCAGTCCATCGATCTGATGATCGCAAACGTCGTCGCCTGTGGGCCGCCGGTCTTCGATGCGCCGAATGCCAGCGCCGACAGGATCCGCGCCGACGGGGCAATCCCTCGAAGCTGCCGGTTGGAGGCGATGACGCCGGCCATCGCCGTGCCGTGCCCAAGCGGTGCGTCCGGCCCGGCATCGAACGCATCGAAACTCTCCACCACGACGCCCTGCAATTCAGGATGGCTGGAATCGATTCCGGTGTCGATGACGGCAACGATGACATTGTTGCCGGTGGCAATCCTGTGCGCCTGGTCAATGTTCATGCGGTCGAGCGAAAACTGCACGTTGCCGGATGCAGCGGACTGGCTGGAATCATAGAGATAGTTCGGCCCGGCGGCGACGACAGCCGGATCGAGGCTGATCGTGGCGGCGACCTGATGGGCCTGGCTGCCGGCCGGTATCCGCATCCGGTAGAGCTCCTGCTCCATCAGGTCTGCCGGCACGGCCGCCTCGACCGTCAGCCCATAGATCGACGCCAGGTCTTCGGCCCCGGCAAGGCCGGTTCCGGCGACCATCAGCACGCACAGCGTGTCGGTGCGATGACTGCCGAACAGAAACCGTGCATACGGGTGGTCGGCAAGCTGTTCCGGCGACAGAACAGGCCGGGCTCTTGGCAGCGTTCGCGGCGGAACCAGAGCGAGGCGGCCGGCGCGCGGTTTAACCGGACGGGCAGCACGATCGATATGCGGCGGCCGGACATTTGCGCGCGGCGGGGCATTTGTGCGTGGGTGAACGGGCGATGGCCGGTTGTACGAATTCGGCTGGCCGGCGTATTGAGCCACCGTGCTTTCCCCCGTCAGCAGGATCAAGCCCGCCAAAACCGCGATCAGGCTGTAAATCTTCATGGCGTCGCTCCGGTTGACCTTAGGCTACCATGATTTGACGCGCGGGCGGCGCGAATTATTCGAATGTTGCCAAGTTTGGCGGCAGCCGATTAGCCTGTCATATGATGCACATGGAGGGTTCCGGGCATGCTCGTTTACCATACACCGCCGACAATCCGCACACCGTTCGCCAGGTACAGCCACGGCGTCGAAGTGCCGCCAGGCGCCAGGCTTGTGGTCTGCTCGGGCCAGCTCGGCATTGCCGCTGATGATGCCATACCGGAAGATGCCGGCGCCCAGACGGAACTCTGCTTTTCCAATATCGCGGCCATCCTTGAGAGCGGCGGCATGGATCTCGGCGACATCGTCCGCATCAACGCCTATGTCACCGGCCGGCAATACCTCAAACCTTACATGGCGGTGCGCGACCGGCTTTTTGCCGATCCGGCGCCGGCCTCCACGCTGATGATCGTCTCTGGATTTGCCCGCGAGGATTTCAAGGTGGAGATCGAGGCGATGGCAGCCAGAATCTGAGCGATACGAACCCGCTCAGGTGTCATGGCTCCGCCCGGCCAGCCGCCTCGGCGAGCGCGGCACATTGCCTGCGGTAGGTTGCCGGCGCGGTTTCGAAATGTTTCTTGAAAACGCGACCGAACGCCGCCTCCGATTGATAGCCGACAGCTTCCGCCACATTGATGATGGGAATATTCGATTCCGCAAGGCATTGCCGGGCAATCTGCATGCGCCAATGGGTGATGTAGCCCAGAGGTGTCGTCGACATGCAACGGGCGAATTTTGTCGCAAACGATGTTCGCGACATGCCGGCGATTTGCGCGAGCCCGTCCAGCGTCCAGTTGAATGCCGGATCCTGATGAATTGAGTGCAGGACCCGGGCGATATTCGGGTCGGAGAATCCGGCCAGAACCGGCCTGTCGGCGCCGTCTGAATTGAGATAGGTGCGCAGCGCCTGGGCGAAGATGATCTCCGACATTTTCAGCGCGATCAGGTCGCCGCCCATCCGCTCCCGGCCGGCTTCCGCGCCGATCACCCTGAGGGTGCTCTCCATCCAGCTGCCGGCAGCCTCGCCGTAATTGCGGATATAGATATGCGGCGGGAGTGCATCGATCAGCGGATGGTTCGTGCCGCTGTCGAAGGCGAAATGACCGCAGACCAGTTGGGTTTCAAGATCGGTCCCGGGCGCGCCGTAGACGAGGGTTCCATTGCCGGTAAACCCGGATGCCTGGACGACCTCGTCAAGCTGAACTGCCAGATTCTCCGTCACCGGATCGCAGTAAAGCGTATGGGATGCGCCGCGGGTAATGATGATCAGATCGCCCTGTTCCAGCAGAACCGGATCCGTCGCGCCATCGACGCGGACAAAACAGCGGCCCCTGTGGGCAAAGTGAAATCGCGCCACATTCTTGAAACGCGGCACCTTGATGCTCCAGGGCGACGTAAAAGACGTGCGGAAATAAAGCGTCCCCGACAGGCGCATGCGGGAAAGAATGTCGCTCAGCAGATCCATCGTGCACCGTTTCTTGACGTAATCACCGTAGATTATGATAAATTTCGAACTTTTGATCAAGAATTTTGTTATTTTGATCATTCATCAAACGCATCTATTGTTGTTCAGTGTCCATGCATCAACGCAACGGTTGAGCAACATCCGAAATATTGCACGAGGACACGATGATGAAAATTACGCAGACTTTGTTGGCGCTTACGACTGCCGTCATGATGACCGCGGGACCCGCAACGGCCGATTCAGCGGCCGATCTGAACGATCTTGAGATTGCCCATGTGGCCTATGTCGCCGACAATATCGACATTCGCTACGCCCATCTGGCCCTTGCGCTGTCCGGCAACCCGGCGGTGCGCGAGTTTGCACAAACCATGATCCGCGATCATAGCGCCGTGAACGAGCAGGCTCTTGCTCTGCTGGCGAAGCTGAACGCTCAGCCGGAAGATAATTTTCTCAGCCGGTCCCTGCAGGCAAACGCCGAACAGGTTGTCGACGAAATGAGCAGGCTGCGCGGCGCCGCTTTCGACAAACGCTATGCGGAGAATGAACTCGCTTACCATAAAGCGGTCAACGAGCTTGTCGAAAAGACGTTTATCCCGAATATTGAAAACGGCGAGGTCAGGGCTCTGTTCGAAACCGGCCTGACGATTTTCAAGGCCCATGAAGGCCACGCGGAAAACATGGTCGCGGCCCTCAAGTGAGTGTCCGCATGACAAGACGTTCCGTCCTGCTGGGCGCCGTGGCAGCAATAGCTGTCACGGCGTTCTTTACCGACCCGTCCGATGCCGGCAAAACACAGCCGGCGAATCATCTGATCGAGATAACCGGGTTCAGCTTCAAACCGGCCAGACTGGAGGTCAGACCGGGTGACACGATCACCTGGATCAACAACGATATCGTTCCCCACACAGCGACCGCACGCGACGGGAGCTGGGATACCGGATCGATCGGCAAGGGGCAAAAACGAAGCCTCACGGTCAGACCGGATATGTCGCCGAACTATTTCTGCCGGTTTCATCCGGCAATGAAGGCCGAGATTACGGTTCAGCCAGGTTGAATAAAACCGGTATCGGCCAGAGAATTCCCGCCTTGGCAATGCAGTTCCGCCGTTCCGTGTCCCTTCGAGGCATCACTCTTTGCGACGACAGGCCTGCCTCGCTCATCGGAACTACTTGCGGGCTGTCAGGCCGCCGGTGCTGATATCCGCCAGGGCGTTACCGGACTCCAGCGCCTTCATGGCATCCACCAGTCCGGCGCCGAATTCCGTATCGAAACCGCGCTCGCCCAGATCGATTGAGGCATTGGCCAGAAGCTGCGCCATGGCGTCTGCCTTCAGGTCGGGATGGCGCTCAAGCACCAGTGCGACGACGCCGGTGATATGGGCTGTGGCGATCGACGTGCCGGACATGAACTCATACCCTTCACCCGGTGTCGTGGTGAGGATATCGACGCCGGGTGCCGCAACCGCGACATAAGCGCCCCTGTTGGCCATCGTGTAGAGCCCGTCATTCTGATCCGTTGCCGTCACCGCTATGACCCCTTTATGGGCGGCAGGATAGGCCGGCGGCTTGCCCGGACCGGCATTGCCGGCAGCACCGATCATGATCGTATTATAGTCGGCAAGCGCATCGAGGGCCCGGATCAGGACCGGGTCTTTCGGCCCGGCGAAACTCAGATTATACACCCGGGCGCCGGCCTTGTAGGCCCAGTCCATGCTCTTGATGATGGCGAATGTCGTTCCGGATGCGCTGCTGCCGGATTTTGGCGGCGCAAAGGCCTGGGCGGACAGAATGCTGACGTTCGGCGCAATGCCCAGAAGCTGGTTCTTGGAGGCGATAACTCCGGCCATGGCCGTGCCGTGTCGGTAGGACGCATCGGCTGCGGCGTCGACGGCGTCGTACCTCTGTATCACCGAACCGGCCAGTTCGGAATGGTCATCGATGCCGGTATCGATGATCGCCACCTTGACCGCATTGCCCGTGGCAATCTTGTGCGCCTCGGTGACATGCATCCGCTGCGGTGCAAACTGCATGGATGAGGCCGCCTTGACCTGACCCTGTGCGGTATAGATGAAGTTCGGCGTCGCCGTGATGACGCCCTGGTTTGCGCCGAGCGCATCGACAACTTCGTGCACCTGCTGTCCGTTGCCAAGCCGCAGCCGGTAGAGGTCGAACGGCAGCAGTCCGGCCGACAGTTGGTCCTCGACGGTCAGATCATTGTCGTTTGCGACACCGTCAACCGGTGCTCCGGCCGGAACGGCGACGAGAACGATATTCGGCTGGTAGGCGCCGGCAAGGAACAGCGCCAGAGGATGGTCGCCCTGTTCTTCGGGAAAGAAATCCGGTCTGGCTTCCGGAGACCGTGACGGCGGCACCAGCGCGACCGGCACGCGGCGCGGCGGCGGCGGCTCCGCGGTGCGACGCGGCGGTGGCGTGGGTTGTGGTTGCGCTGCCGGCTGCGGCGGTACTTCCTTCACGTCCTTGGGCGGTTTTGTCGGACGGACGATCTTGACCGGAGGCACCGGTATCTTGATGATCGCCGGCGGCATTCTCCGCGTCGGGGTCACGCGGTTCGGCGTCGGCCGTGCGACCGAATAATTCTGCGCCAGCGCGGCTGTTGACGATGCCTCTGCGCCAAGAGCCGCAAAGCAGGCAACAAGCGTAATTCGTCCGAATTTTGACATCACCACAACTCCCGAGGCGTTCACTATACTACTTTCCGCCGCGTAAAGCACTCTTTACGACATCCGACTGCTGAAGAAGGTTAGCGATCATCGTGTCCAGGTCGGCATCCTCGGCGAATACCACCTTGTATTGGGCACCCGGCTTGGGGCCGCTGATGATCGTCGCCTTGTTTTCGCTCAACAGATCGCTGATCGCGGTGACGGTCGCCGTATCCTGAAACTGCACCAGCGCCATCGGACCGGTTGGAACCGGTTCGCCGGTCGCAGTCGTGTAGGGAGAGATCTGACCGCTTCCACTATCATTTCCACCGACAAACGAACCGATCACGGCCGCCTGGACAATCAGCAGACCGAGACAGGCGGCTGTCGCCATGCCCATCGCCTGCGGCGACAGGCCGGTCAGGAACCCGCCGATCCGTTCAAAAAATCCGGCAGACTGGACACGGGCATCGCCTTCGGCGGCAATGTCGGCCATCAGCCGGTTCATCCCGGCAACGCCTGGCGCCCTGATGGCTTCATTGCCCTCGATCGTCAGATGCATTTCCTCGCGCACAGCCGCCAGCCTGTCATTGGCCTCCGGATGTTCCGCCAGCCAGGCGTCGACGATCTTCATTTCGGCGTCCGACAATGTGCCGGTCGAATACCAGGGTAAAAGAAGCTCCGCTTCCTCGAATTCCGGCGTTTTCATAACATTTTCACTCATGGCCACCCTCGTTCAATTCCTGCCGCGCGAAACGATTCTGTCAGTTGCTTGCGGGCGTAGAACATTCGCGTTTTCACCGTTGCCGGTGGAATATCCAGGATCTCGCTGACCTCATTGACAGCCTTCTCCTGATAGTAAACGAGATCGATGATCTCCTTGTGAGCGGGTGACAGCTGGTCGATGCAGGAGCGCATGATTTCCGCCTTGTTCTGCTTGGCGTATTCAACGTCCGGCGTATCCTGACCGTCTGGCACTTGCGCAGCTTTTGTCTCGTCAAGCTCGCTTTCGGCGCGCTTGCGAAGCTGACTGATAGCCTTGTTGCGTGCAATCGACAGAAGCCATGTCGTGACGGCGGATTGGCCCTTGTAGGTGCCAGCCTTTCGCCAGACTTCCAGAAACACTTCATTGCACAACTCCTCGGCTATCGCCTCGTTGCGAACCAGCCGCATGATAAAGCGGAAGATTCGCGTTTGATGGCTGGTGAAGAGCGCCTGAACGGCGGTTGCATCCTTTTTCGCGATACGTGCGATCAGTTCGCGATCGCCTTGATCAGACATATTTCATCTTGCCATCTGTTGTTTCGACGTGAGGAGGGTGGAAAAGGTTCAATAGCAGCGCTTTTATTTCTTTTCTATCGTACAGAACCGGATTACGGGCGGTCTTTCGTGGGTGTCGGAAGCGAAATAGTGTGACGCAAAAGCGACACATTACGTCAATTATCACCGGATTCCGGACAAATTGCCACGAATTCCTGCCATTTACGGAAAATTTGCTTTAAATTGGCTCCGGGCACTTTGATGATGAGTGTTCGGTATGACAGTGCCGATGCGTAACCTGCGGGAATCACAATGAAAAAAATCCTACCGTTCTTGTTGCTTTTGCCGGTGTATTTTTTCCAGACAGCGATCGCATCGTCACAATCCAAAACCTCCGCGGCCGCGATTTCCACCGGCGCGATCTTCACCAAGGATTTCGGTGAATCCAGTGTGATTTTCGGACAGTCTCAGGTTCAGTCCACGCTTCGCCTGTCTAGGACCGTCAGCAGCATCGTCGGAACACGCCTTGCGCCGGACGGCACGCCCGCCGGCAGCGCAAGCCAATATGCCCCATCGGCTCAGACCGATGATCCTGCCGCACAGGCTCTTGCCGGAGACAGCGTCAGTCTAGCAACAAATGACCCGGCCATGAACTGGAACGCCTGGTTTGACAGCAGTTTTGTTTATTCGGACCGCTCGCATCCGGTTTCCGGCTATGACGGACCGATGTTCGTCGCATCCCTTGGGGTGGACCGGGCCATTGGCGACGCAAGTGTGATCGGCATTCTGGTCAACACGGAGCATGTCGATTTCGATACCCGGTTCGGCCCCGGCACGCTGAAAAGCCACGGTTATGGCGTTGGTGTCTATGCCGGCTCGGCGATTACCAAGAATATCGTCGCGGACGCGATGCTGATCTGGAGCCAGGCCGACAACGACGTCACCGAATTCGGTGCTTCCGGCAGCTTTGATTCACAGCGCCTGCAGGCCGCCGCCAATCTGACCGGCTATTGGTTCCGCGATGCCTGGCGCTATTCTCCAACCGTCGGACTGGCATGGTCGCGGGACGATCAGGACAGCTATTTCAATGGATTCGTAACAACACCGAGCCGGACATTGGACAGCGCGGTGGCCATTGCCGGCATTCAGGTCGGACACACCAGATTCCTCGACGACGTTCGCACGATCGAACCCTGGATCGGCGTCAATGCAGAGTGGGAATTTTATACCTCCGGCCTGTCCGGCGGTGTCGGCGGCGCCAAACTGGATCCCTTCGACATCCGGCTCCTGGGCGGCTTGAACGCGCAGATGAGCCAGTCGGTTTCCGCAAGCATCAAGGCGGATATCGCCGGCATTGCACGCTCGGACTACTTTGCCGGCACATTCGGCGGCCAGGTCGCGGTCCGGTTCTGATGATAAAGATCGTTAAGAAAGTGTGAACCTTTTGCCCTGAGGGCGCGTCTTACTCCACATCGGATCATCAACCTTGTGGAGACGGATATGCGTACCAAGACAATCACGACCCTTCTCAGCCTGGCAATCATTGCCGGCAGCACGTTTGCGGCAGACGCCCAGCGGGCAGGAGCAGGCAACAGGGGCGGCAATGGCGGAAACCCGCAGACCGAAATGAACGACCGCGGTGCAGGCGATTCAGATTCAAATCAAAACCGCCGCGGTTACTGTTACGTCATCGGCGCCTCGGCATTCGAGTGTAATCCCAAGAAGAATTTTGCCTTGCCGGTCAGGGAAGATTGCAGTTGCAAACCGGTCGCAATGCGGATTGCCGGCAGCACGCAGATCGTTCTGGACTGTTATCAGACGAAGATTTCAAACGGCGTCAAACGGACCTACGTCTGCGACAAGCCTGAGTAGGCCAGCCGAACGAGAAACGGGAGGCCCGCAAGCCTCCCGTCTGTTTTTGATGTTGCGCCGAATTCCAGCTTACATCGCCATCTTCGAGACCTTGTCGGTCCAGGCGCCTTCCGGCGTCTTGGTGATGACCGGATCGGAACCGCCCTTCAGCAATGTCTGGACCGTGCGCTCGTAGTCATCGATATTAAGCGAACCGTCGGAACCTTCCGTCAGCTTGTTGATCTCGCCCATCATCCGCTTCTGGTGCTTTTCCGTCTGCGCGCCGGTCTCGTCATTGTCGAGAACGATCATCGCGGCTTCATCTGAGTTCTCCCGCGCCCAGGCCCAGCCTTTCATCGATGCCTTGACGAAACGCGCCATCTTGTCGACGAACGCCGGATCGTCGAGCTTGTCTTCCAGCACGTACAGCCCGTCCTCAAGCGTTGAAACACCCTCGTCCTCATATTTGAAAACGATCAGATCGTCTTCTGCGATGCCGGCATCGATCACCTGCCAATATTCATTGTAGGTCATGGTGGAGATGCAGTCGGCCTGCTTCTGCAGGAGCGGATCGACGTTGAAGCCCTGCTTCAGAACCGTGACGCCGCCATCGCTGCCATCGGTTGCAATGCCGAGCTGCGACATCCACGACAGGAACGGATATTCATTGCCGAAGAACCAGACGCCAAGCGTCTTGCCCTTGAAGTCGTCAGGGCTGGTGATGCCGGTATCCTTGCGGCAGGTCAGCATCATGCCGGAGCTCTTGAACGGCTGCGCGATGTTGACCAGCGCCACGCCCTTTTCGCGCGACGCCAGGGCGGAAGGCATCCAGTCGATGACCACGTCGGCACCGCCGCCGGCGATCACCTGAGGCGGCGCGATGTCCGGGCCGCCGGGCTTGATTTCAACATCGAGGTCGACCTCGTCATAGAAGCCCTTCTCCTTGGCGACATAATAGCCTGCGAACTGGGCCTGGGTGACCCATTTCAGCTGCAATGTCACCTTGTCGGCGGCCAATGCCGGCGATGCCCCGGCCGACGCACCAAGCGCCAGCGCAAGACCGAGTGCTGTAATCCATGTCTTCATACTTCTCTCTCCTTTTTTGGGCCCCTATCCTGAACGATAGGACGGGTGCCAGAATGTGAATGCCCGCTCAATCAGGCTCACCAATCCGTAGAACGCTGATCCGGCCAGAGCCGCGACCGCGATTTCCGCCCACACCATGTCGACATTCATCCGCCCCACTTCCGTGGAGATGCGAAATCCCATGCCGACGATCGGCGTGCCGAAAAACTCCGCCACAATGGCGCCGATCAGAGCCAGTGTGGAATTGATCTTCAACGCGTTGAAAATAAAAGGCAATGCGGCTGGAATGCGAAGCTTGACCAGCGACGGCCAGTAGCCGGCTGCATAGGTGCGCATCAGGTCACGCTCCATCGTGCCGGTGGCGTTCAGCCCGGCCACCGAATTGACCAGCATCGGGAAGAAGGTCATCACCACCACAACCGCCGCCTTCGACTGCCAGTCGAAGCCGAACCACATCACCATGATCGGCGCGACGCCGATGATCGGCAGCGCCGACATCAGATTGCCGATCGGCATCAGACCGCGTTTGAGAAACCCGACCCTGTCGACCAGCACGGCAACCGCAAAGCCGCTGAAACAGCCGATTGCATATCCGGCAATCACCGC